>NZ_BAAATS010000030.1:416032-478998 GCF_039533535.1 Streptomyces kunmingensis | reverse complement strand
GTTTGAGTGCGTCCTGTGAGTTCCTTATTGACACCATGTCTCAGAGGGGTGTGACCGTCGTGTCCGCAGGAGGGTTCTGCAAGCTGCCCGGCGGCAGTGTCGTGGTCGCGCTGACGCTGCCCGCGCCGGGCTCCGGCGAGCGCCCGGTCCGCGTCCTCGTGCACGCCGTGAACCGGGCCAGGGCCCTGACCCGCCTGCGCAATCTGGGCCTGCGCGCGGTCTACCTCCGCGGCAACGCCCACCCGCCGACCCCCGACGAGATCACAGCGGTCCTGCATCACCCCGACGGCCTCCTGTGGCGCGAGGCCCCGGACGCGTCGACGGGCGAGCTCTGGCACCCGATAAGAGCGCTGCTACGACCTGGCCGGATCAGCCCCTCCGGCGTCTGATCCAGCCCCTCCGGCATCCAATCCAGCCCCTCCGGCATCCAATCCAGCCCCTCCGGCGTTTGAGGAGCGGGGTCCGGGGCAGAGCCCCGCAACCTAGGCCACAACCGGCTTCCCGCTGAGCTCAACCCCCGCAGCCCGCATGGCCTCCACCGCAGCCTCAGTCGTAGCGACAGCGACCCCCGCGGTCAGATCGAGCAGCACCTGCGTACGAAACCCGGCCCGGACGGAGTCCACCGCGGTGGCCCGCACACAGTGATCCGTAGCGATCCCGACCACATCCACCTCGGAGATGTCCCGGGCCCGCAACCACTCCGCCAACGACACCCCGTTCTCGTCGGCCCCCTCGAACCCGCTGTAGGCGGCCGAGTACGCCCCCTTGTCGAAGACGGCGTCGACCGCCCCGGAGGCGACCACGGGCGCGAAGTTCGGGTGGAACCCCACGCCCTCCGTCCCGGCGACGCAGTGCACGGGCCAGCTGTGCTCGTAGTCGGGGGACTGGGGCGGCACGGCGAAGTGCTCCCCGGGCTCGATGTGGTGGTCGCGGGTGGCGACGATGTGCTGGTACCCGGTGCCGGCGGTCTGTCCGACGAGGTCGGTGACCGCGGCAGCGACATCGGCACCCCCTGCCACCGCGAGGCTGCCGCCCTCGCAGAAATCGTTCTGCACGTCTACGACGATCAGGGCGCGGCGCATGGCTGGGTCCTCACTGAATGGCCGGATTCGGCTCGAGACTACGAGCGTAGAAGCTTCAAGTGCTGAGCGGGAGAGGGCACCCGGGGGCGCCCGATCGCACAGAGCGGGGTCACACGTACTCGGTGGGGATGACCGCCTCGCCCCGGGACAGCTGGGTCGCCGACAGCGGCAGCGCGTCGCGCGCCGCGATGTGCCGCTCGCGCACCGCGTCCAGCGGTTCGCGGGACAGCACCTCGCCGCCCTTGACCAGCTGGACGAGGAGCTGCCGGTCGGCCAGCTCGTCCGGCACCGGGCCGACGCCCACGACCTCGGCCTCGGCGGCGCCGTCCCGGTCGAGCCGGCGCGCGGCCCACTTGCGCCCGCCGATGGACGTCTTGCCGCCCGCGGATTTCTTAGCGACGGGCACCAGCGGCGCCTTCGGGTCGGCGGAATCGGCGCGCGCGACGAGCTTGTAGACCATCGAGCAGGTCGGGTGCCCGGAGCCGGTCACCAGCTGCGTACCGACGCCGTACGCGTCCACGGGCGCGGCGGCCAGCGAGGCGATGGCGTACTCGTCGAGGTCGGAGGTGACCACGATCTTGGTGTCCTTCGCGCCGAGCTCGTCGAGCTCCTTGCGCACCCGGTGAGCGACGAGCAGCAGGTCGCCGGAGTCGATCCGGACCGCGCCGAGTTCCGGCCCCGCGATCTCGACGGCCGTGCGGACCGCTTCCTGCACGTCGTACGTGTCCACGAGCAGCGTCGTCCCCTCACCGAGGGAGTCGACCTGGGCGCGGAATGCGTCGCGCTCGGAGTCGTGCAGCAGCGTGAAGGCGTGGGCGCTGGTGCCGACGGTCGGGATGTCGTAGCGGAACCCGGCGGCCAGGTCCGACGTCGTGGCGAAGCCGCCCACGTACGCGGCGCGCGAGGCGGCGACGGCGGCCAGCTCGTGCGTGCGCCGCGCGCCCATCTCGATCAGCGGCCGGTCCCCGGCGGCGGACGCCATCCGGGAGGCGGCGGCGGCGATGGCCGAATCGTGGTTGAGGATGGAGAGGATCACGGTCTCCAGGAGCACGCACTCGGCGAACGAGCCCTCGACGCGCAGGACCGGCGAGCCGGCGAAGTACACCTCGCCCTCGGGGTAGCCCCAGATGTCCCCGGAGAACCGATACTGCGCCAGCCACTGGAGCGTCGGCTCGTCGACGACGTTCCGCGCGCGCAGGAAGTTGAGGACGTCCGCGTCGAAGCGGAAGTTCTCCACGGCGTCCAGGACGCGCCCGGTGCCCGCGACGACGCCGTAGCGGCGGCCCTCGGGCAGCCGGCGGGTGAAGACCTCGAAGACCGAGTGGCGGTCGGCCGCGCCCCCGTGCAGGGCGGCCTGCAGCATCGTCAGCTCGTAGTGATCGGTGAAGAGCGCTGTCGACGGAACGTCCACCGGCAGGCCAAGGTCCGCTGTGTTCATAGGCTGGATGCTACCCCCTATTAGCGTCAAGGTGACGATTTCTGGGGTCCGTTTGTGCGAACGGCGCGAGCGGCCCGTTTGTGCGGTTGACGCCCGGTGGTGGCAGCATGGGCCGTGTGACGGCTCCAGCACCCCTTGAGATCGAAAGCCCCGAGACGACGGAGGATCTCTCCGTGGTCCCCGAGCCGGACGTCCCCTGGATCACGCTCGTCCACAACGACCCGGTCAACCTGATGAGTTACGTGACGTACGTCTTCCAGAGCTACTTCGGGTACTCCAAGGAGAAGGCCACGAAGCTCATGATGGACGTCCATCACAAGGGCCGCGCGGTGGTCTCCTCCGGCAGTCGCGAGGAGATGGAGCGGGACGTCCAGGCCATGCACGGATACGGCCTGTGGGCCACGCTGCAACAGGATCGGAAGTAGAGAAGTGCTGACGAAGTACGTGAGGGGTACGGCGTTCTGATGCCCGGGCACTTCGAGCCGATCCCCGGCGGCGGCGCGGCCGTCGCCCTCGACGACGTCGAGATCTCCATCATCCGCTCGCTCGCCGTGCAGCTCCTGGAGCTGATCGGGCCCGGCCCCGGCGGCGAGATCTCGGACGACCCGCTCGCCGAACTCTTCGCCGAGGGCCCCAGCGAACCGCCCACCGACGCCGTGCTGCGCCGGCTGCTCCCGGACGCGTACGGCGGCCCGGCGGCCGACAGCGGCGCGGACGCCGACGAGCTGCGCGCGTACTCCTCCGAGTTCCGCCGCTTCACCGAGAACGACCTGCGGGCCGGCAAGCGCGAGGACGCCCTCGCCGTGGTCCGCTCGCTGGACTCCCTCAGCCCGGGCGGGGGCGGCGGCGCGGTCCTCAAGCTCGCCCCGGACGAGTCGGTCCGGTGGATGCGGGCCCTCAACGACCTGCGTCTGGCCATCGGCACCCGCCTCGACATCACCGACGAGGAGGACACCGACCTCCTCTACCGGCTCCCGGACGAGGACCCGCGCAAACCGATGGTGATGGCGTACCTGTGGCTGGGCGGGCTGCAGGAGACCCTCGTCGAAACCCTTATGCCCTGACATGTGCGGATGAAGTGGACGGCCTGCCGGGTGGGCGCAGGAAAGCGCGTTCGCTCAGCGGGTCCTCAAATCCGCATAACGATCGCGTCACCGGCGCGACCCTCATTGCGGTTGCGAACAACTTTTGTCCACCTTTTCCAGTGGCACGCGTCACACGTGCCGGGCCCGAGCATCGTGAACGCCGTGATAAATCTTCACGACCACCTGACGGACGCCACCCCTGTCCGCCGGGGGCGCCCTTGTCGGCCGACCGCCGGCAGGCACAGCTCCATCCATCCAGGGGCCCAGCCCCCAAGGATCGTCACAGTCGATCCGAGCCACCAACGGCACGGATCGGCATGGAGAAAGGCGCAGCATCATGACCTCAGTGCAGGTCGACAAGCACAACGCCGGCAATGAGGCCGTGAGCGACCCGGCCGAGGGCGGCGAGGGCTACAAGCGGGGCCTCGGCTCCCGCCAGATCCAGATGATCGCCATCGGCGGCGCCATCGGGACCGGCCTCTTCCTCGGCGCGGGCAAGGGCATCTCCAAGGCGGGCCCCAGCCTGATCCTCGCCTACGCCATCGCGGGCCTCGTCATCTTCTTCATCATGCGGGCGCTCGGCGAGCTCCTCATGTACCGGCCCGTCTCCGGCTCCTTCTCGGAGTACGCGCGCGAGTTCATCGGCCCCTTCGCGGGCTTCGTGACCGGCTGGACCTACTGGCTCTTCTGGGTCATCACCGGCATGACCGAGGTGACCGCGGCCGCCACCTACATGACGTACTGGTGGGACATCCCCCAATGGGTGTCGGCCCTCGTCTTCACCGTCATCCTCTACGGCGCCAACCTGATCTCCGTGAAGCTCTTCGGTGAGCTGGAGTTCTGGTTCTCCATGGTCAAGGTCACCGCCATCATCGGCATGATCCTGATCTGCGCCGGCATCCTCACCCTCGGCTTCTCCGACGCCGGAGACACCGCCTCCGTGACCCACCTGTGGGACCAGGGCGGCTTCTTCCCGCACGGCATCGGCAACACCCTCATGACCCTCCAGATGGTCATGTTCGCCTTCCTCGCCGTCGAGCTGGTCGGCGTCACCGCCGGCGAGTCCAAGGACCCGAAGAAGGTCCTGCCCAAGGCCATCAACACCGTGCCGTGGCGCATCGCCGTCTTCTACGTCGGCGCCCTCATCATGATCCTCTCGGTCGTGCCGTGGACCAACTTCCAGCCCGGCGTCAGCCCCTTCGTCGCCGCCTTCGAGAAGATGGGCCTCGCCGCGGGCGCCGGCATCGTCAACTTCGTCGTCCTCACCGCCGCCCTGTCGTCCTGCAACTCGGGCATGTACTCCACCGGCCGCATGCTGCGCGACCTCGCCCTCAACGGCCAGGGCCCGTCCTTCTTCACCAAGCTGACGAAGAACGGCCTCCCGCTCATCGGCACGACGGTCTCCGCCGCGATGATGCTCGTCGGCGTCTGGATCAACTACCAGTGGCCCGGTGAGGCGTTCAACTACGTCGTTTCCTTCGCCACCATCTCCGGCATGTGGGCCTGGATCGTCATCCTGATCTGCCAGATCCGCTACCGCCTGAAGTCCGACCGCGGCCTGCTCCCCAAGTCCGAGTTCCGCGCCCCGGGCGGCATCTGGGCCAGCGGCTTCTCCCTCGCGTTCATCGCCATGGTGATCGTGCTCATGGGCATCGACAAGGACGCCCGGGTGTCCCTGTACGCGGCCCCGGTGTGGGGCGCCGTCCTCGGTGTCTCGTACTTCTTCCTGCGCAAGCGCAACCCGCAGAGCGCCGCGTTCGCCAAGCGTTCGTAACCGTCGCCCACCAGGCACCGTCTCACCAGCCGGGCCGCCTCGTACCGCACTCCGGTACGGGGCGGCCCGCCTGCTTATCCTGGCCGCATGCTGACGATTTCCCAGGCCCTGTACGACCAGATCGTGGCCCACGCCCGCGCCGACCACCCCGACGAGGCGTGCGGCGTCGTCGCCGGCCCGGCGGGCGAGGGCCGCCCCGAGCGCTTCATCCCCATGCTGAACGCCGCCCGCTCGCCCACGTTCTACGAGTTCGACTCCGGCGACCTGCTCAAGCTCTACCGCGACCTGGACGACCGCGACGAGGAGCCGGTGATCATCTACCACTCCCACACGGCCACCGAGGCCTACCCGTCCCGCACCGACATCACCTACGCCAACGAACCGGGCGCCCACTACGTCCTGGTCTCCACCGCCGACACCGACGACGCGGGCCCCTTCCAGTTCCGCTCCTACCGCATCGTCGAGGGCCAGGTGACCGAGGAGGACGTCGAGGTCACGGCCTGATCCCGCCGTGGTCTCGCCCACCGGACGGATTTCGACCGCATGCTGAGATCACACTCGGGGATCCCGACCGGGAATCGTTACGATGAGCCCATGGTTTCCCACGACGTGAGCGAAAAGACGCCGGGCACGCTGCTCGTGGCGCGGCTGCACGTCGACCTGTGCCGCCTCGCCAGCGCCATCTGTCCGCGCTGAACCGCACTCCTGCGTACGGCCGACCGCCGGTACAGGGCGCCGCCGTGCGCCCACCCACACGACTTCCGACTCCTGACAGGAGCACCAGCATGGCCATCGAGGTCCGCATCCCGACCATCCTCCGCACCTACACCGACGGCGCCAAGGCCGTCGAGGGCAGCGGGGACAACCTCGCCGAGCTGTTCACCGACCTGGACACCCGGCACACGGGCATCGCCGCCCGCATCGTGGACGGGGGCCAGCTGCGCCGCTTCGTGAACGTGTACCTGAACGACGAGGACGTCCGCTTCCTCGACGGCATCGACACCAAGCTCACCGACGGCGACAACGTCACGATCCTGCCGGCCGTCGCCGGCGGCATGCGCTGAGCCGGACGTAGCGACGTATGCGTTACGACAGTCCGCTGGCCGCGGTGGGCAACACCCCTCTGGTGCGCCTGCCGCGGCTCTCGCCCTCCGACGATGTCCGGATCTGGGCGAAGCTGGAAGACCGCAACCCGACCGGCTCGGTCAAGGACCGCCCCGCGCTCCACATGATCGAGCAGGCCGAGAAGGACGGCCGGCTCACCCCCGGCTGCACCATTCTCGAACCCACCTCGGGCAACACCGGCATCTCGCTGGCGATGGCCGCCCGCCTCAAGGGCTACCGCATCGTCTGCGTCATGCCGGAGAACACCTCGCAGGAGCGGCGCGACCTGCTCGCGATGTGGGGCGCGGAGATCATCCCCTCGCCCGCCGCGGGCGGCTCCAACACGGCCGTGCGCATCGCCAAGGAACTGGCCGAGCAGCACCCGGACTGGGTGATGCTCTACCAGTACGGCAACCCGGACAACGCGGGCGCGCACTACGCCACGACCGGCCCGGAGATCCTGGCGGACCTCCCCTCGGTCACCCACTTCGTGGCGGGCCTCGGCACCACCGGCACCCTCATGGGCGTCGGCCGCTTCCTGCGCGAGCAGAAGCCCGACATCAAGATCGTCGCGGCCGAGCCGCGCTACGACGACCTCGTGTACGGGCTGCGCAACCTCGACGAGGGCTTCGTCCCCGAGCTGTACGACGCCTCCGTCCTCACCACCCGCTTCTCCGTCGGCTCGGCCGACGCGGTGACCCGCACCCGTGAACTCCTCCAGCAGGAGGGCATCTTCGCGGGCGTCTCCACGGGCGCCGCACTGCACGCCGCGATCGGCGTCGGCAAGAAGGCGCTCAAGGCCGGGGAGCCGGCCGACATCGTCTTCGTCGTCGCCGACGGCGGCTGGAAGTACCTGTCGACGGGCGTCTACACGGCCGCGACAACAGAAGAGGCGATCGAGGTCCTGCACGGCCAGTTGTGGGCCTGACCAGCAGCGGGATCAGCCCCTCCGGCGATTGAGGAGCGGGGTCCGGGGCAGAGCCCCGCGGCCTCGCCCCTACGGGGCAGCGCTACCCCAGGTGCCGCACCTGATCCCACAGCGCCGGATCGACCACACCCGCCCGCCGCCGAAAGTCCCGTACCGGCACCTCCCGCAGCTCGTCCGTCTCCAGGAAGCTGGCCCGCCCCCGCGCATCGCCGACCGTGCCGGGCGGCAACGCGATCACCCCGGGTCGCTCCTCGTGATGCCGACTGGTGATCTTCGCGACCAGGGCCGTCCGCCCGCGCAGTGACAGGACCAGGCAGGGCCGGTCCTTCCCGCCGGGCCCGTCCTCGTAGGGCACGAGCGCCCACCAGATCTCGCCCGGCCGAGGCCCCCCGGGCACCCCCGAGGACGTGGAGCGCAGCCGGAGCCGCCGCGAACCCCGCCCCCACCCATCCACGAGCGTCGCGATCAGCGCGAGCAGCACGACGGCCGCGAGCGCGAGCCACCAGGACGTGTCCATGCCTGAGACGGTACCGGTGAGGCGCGCGGGCCGCCGCACCGGGCGAGCACCCCCGAACCGGTGACAGCGCAGGTGAGTTCGCCCACAACGGCCCGCGACGGAGGAGCGACCGGCCCTTTTGCGCCTTACGCTCGACGGACCCCTCAGTCCCGCTCCCCACCCGCTTCCCGACCGCCAGCGCGGAGGTTCCGGCTCTTATGAAGCTCACCGTCGTCGGCTGCTCGGGGTCGTTCCCGTCCGCGGATTCGGCCTGTTCGAGCTACCTCGTCGAGGCCGACGGCTTCCGGCTGCTTCTCGACATGGGCAATGGCGCCCTCGGCGAGCTGCAGCGCCACTGCGGTCTCTACGACCTCGACGCGATCTTCCTCAGTCATCTGCACGCGGATCACTGCATCGACATGTGCGCGTACTTCGTCGTCCGCTACTACCGCCACGACGGCGGCCGTTGCGAGCCCATCCCGGTCTACGGACCCGAGGGCACCGAACAGCGGCTGACCACCGCGCACGCCGACACCCCCTCGGCCTCCGCCTTCAGCGAGGTCTTCGACTTCCACACCGTGAAGCCGGGCTCGTACGACATCGGGCCCTTCTCCGTCCGCATGGAGAAGGTCTGCCACCCCGTCGAGTCGTACGCGATCCGCATCGAGCACGGCGGCCGCACCCTGACGTACTCCGGTGACACCGGGCCGTGCGCCGCGCTGGACGAACTGGCCGCGGACAGCGATCTGTTCCTGTGCGAGGCGGCGTTCACGCACGGCAAGGAGAACATCCCGGCGCTGCACCTGAACGGGCGCGAGGCGGGTGACGCGGCGCAGCGCGCCGGCGCCCGCAAGCTGGTCCTCACGCACATCCCGCCGTGGACGGATCCGCAGGTGAACCTGGCGGACGCGCGGGACGTGTACGACGGCCCGGTCGAGCTGGCCGTGGCCGGAGCGACGTACGAACTCTGAGCCTGCCGGTGTGACACGGCGAAGGCCCCGGCGACCGGTGTGGTCGTCGGGGCCTTCGCCGTACGTGCGAACGCTACGGGGCTACTTGCCCTCGGCCTTCAGCAGTTCGGCCAGCTCCTCGTCGGACTCGCGGCCCGGCGTCGGCAGGTTGAACTTGGTGATCGCGAACCGGAAGATCACGTAGTAGAGGACGGCGAAGCAGAGGCCGACCAGGACCAGCATCCACGGCTTGGACGCGATGCCCAGGTTGAGGAAGAAGTCGACCGCGCCGGCCGAGAAGCCGAAACCGTCCTTCATGCCGAGGGCCCAGGTCAGGGCCATCGAGACACCGGTGAGGACCGCGTGGATCGCGTACAGGACCGGCGCGATGAACATGAACGTGAACTCGATCGGCTCGGTCACGCCCGTGACGAACGCGGTGGCCGCGAGGGAGAACATCATGCCGCCGACGACCTTGCGGCGCTCGGGGCGGGCGCAGTGCACGATCGCGAGGCAGGCCGCGGGCAGCGCGAACATCATGATCGGGAAGAAGCCGGTCATGAACTGTCCGGCGGTCGGGTCACCGGCCAGGAAGCGGTTGATGTCGCCGCTCTTGCCCTCGTACGAGCCCGCCTGGAACCACGGGAAGGAGTTGAGTAGGTGGTGCATGCCGACCGGGATCAGCGCACGGTTGGCGACACCGAAGATGCCCGCGCCCACGGCGCCCGAACCGACCAGCCACTCACCGAAGTTGTGCAGGCCCGTGCCGAGGATCGGCCAGATGTAGCCGAAGACGATGCCGAGGATCAGGCCCGCGAAGGCGGAGAGGATCGGCACGAGACGGCGGCCGCCGAAGAAGCCCGCCCAGGCGGGCAGCTTGGTCCGGTAGAACTTCTGGTACAGCAGGGCGACGACTATGCCCATCACGACACCGCCGAGGACCTTGGCGTCCACCGGGGCATCGACCATGACGACCTTGCCGTCGACGGCCGTGGCCACCTTCGGCAGGTTCTTGTCGGTGAACGTGGCCAGCACGTTCTTGAAGACCAGGTAGCCGGTCACGGCCGCGAGGGCGGTGGAGCCGTCCGACTTCTTGGCGAAGCCGATCGCGATGCCCACGGCGAACAGCAGCGCCATGTTGTCGAGGATCGCGTTGCCGCCGGCCGCCATGAAGCTCGCGATCTTCGTCACGAACGCGGGGAACGAGTCGCGGCCGAGCATGTCGTCATTGCCGAGGCGGACGAGCAGCGCGCCTGCGGGCAGCACGGCGACCGGCAGCATGAGGCTGCGGCCGATGCGCTGCATGACAGCCATCGCGCCGGCGCCCTTCTTCTTCTTGTCGGCCGCGGGCGCGGCACTAGCCGTGGACACAACTTCCTCCAGTAGGCAGGCGCCGCCTGGAGATAAGGGGGGGACGGCGGCGTCTCGGAAACGCGGCTCAGACGCACGCGTGGTCTACACCACCCAGTGGTGTAGACCTGTTGTAGCACGGTGAAGGCGAGATAAGGAACCCGCGGAATCTGTGGTGTGGAACATATGCGTCCGCTTCGGCTCATACGTGCCGAAGGGCCCCCGGACCTGTGGTCCAGGGGCCCTTCGGGCCGACGCACCTTCGAATACGAGGGGCGCGGCGGAGTGCTTGGGCCTACTTGGTGACGTCCTCGATCTCGTCCTCGGGCTCGCGCCCCGGCGTCTTCAGATCGAACTTCGTGATCGCGAACCGGAAGACCGCGTAATAGACGACGGCGAAACACAGCCCGATCGGAATGATCATCCAGGGCTTCGTCGCCAGGCTCCAGTTGATCAGGTAGTCGATGAGCCCGGCCGAGAAACTGAACCCGTCCTTGACGCCCAGCCCCCACGTCACCGCCATCGAGACACCGGTCAGCACCGCGTGGACCGCGTACAGCGCCGGCGCGATGAAGACGAAGGAGTACTCGATCGGCTCGGTGATCCCCGTGACGAACGACGTCAGCGCCAGCGACAGCATCATGCCGCCGACCGCCTTGCGCCGCTCCGGCCGCGCGCAGTGGTACATCGCGAGGCACGCCGCGGGCAGGGCGAACATCATGATCGGGAAGAAGCCGGTCTGGTAGATACCGGCGCTCGGGTCCCCGCTCAGGAACATGTTGATGTCACCGTGCACGGTCGTACCGTCCGGCTTGGTGTACGAGCCGAACTGGAACCACAGCGGCACGTTCAGGAACTGGTGCAGCCCGATCACCAGCAGCGCCCGGTTGGCGACACCGAAGATGCCCGACCCGATGGCACCCAGATCCTGCAGCCAGTTGGAGAAGTGCTCCAGGCCGTCACCGATCGGCGGCCAGATCCACAGGCACACCACCGCGAAGACGATGCCGACGAACGCCATGATGATCGGGACGAGCCGGCGGCCGTTGAAGAAGCCGAGCCAGGACACCAGCTTCGTCCGGTGGTAGCGGACCCAGAAGAACGACGCCAGGAAGCCCATGATGATGCCGCCGAAGACACCCGGGTTCTGGAACTCGAAGGCGGAGACCGTGTTGTCCGCCGCCTGACAGCCCACCACCACGGCCTTGGCCCCGTCGGCACAGTCCATGGGGAACGCGTGCAGCACACCCCGGTAGACGAGGAACCCGGCCACCGCCGCGAGCGCCGTCGACCCGTCGGCCTTCTTCGCCATACCGATCGCGACACCGATACAGAACAGCAGCGGCAGACCGAGGTCGGCGTCGAGCAACGCGCCGCCCGCGCCCGCGAAGACCTTCGCCACGTTCGTCCAGCCGAGACCGTCGTCGCCGAAGACGTCGGGCTGGCCGAGACGGTTGACGATGCCCGCCGCGGGAAGCACGGCGATGGGCAGCTGAAGGCTGCGCCCCATCTTCTGAAGCCCCTGGAAGAAGTTCCCCCAGGGGCTCTGCCGAGGTGTCGCGGCAGCGTTCGCGCTCATGGGCGTCCTCCGGAACAAGCCTCGTTTGGCGGTCGTTGGAAACTGGTGTAGACCAGTCGCGGGACGGTTCGGTCCACGTGCCGGTCATTGCTCGTCATCTTTCGTCACGGGTGGTGTCACCGCTCGCGAAGATGGGCCAACCGTGGGTTACCGTGACAAAGCGGCCCACACGGCGGGCCAGGGAACAACAGGGAGAACGAAATGGCCACCAAGGCTGAGAAGATCGTTGCCGGGCTCGGCGGCATCGACAACATCGAAGAGGTCGAGGGCTGCATCACCCGCCTGCGCACCGAGGTCAAGGACCCGGCGCTGGTCGACGAGGCCGCCCTGAAGGCCGCCGGCGCCCACGGCGTCGTGAAGATGGGCACCGCCATCCAGGTCGTCATCGGCACCGACGCGGACCCCATCGCCGCCGACATCGAAGACTTGATGTGAGCCGACGCCTCTGAGAAGGCCGCCGCCCTGGCAACCGGGGCAGGCGGCCTTCTGCGTTCTCTGGGCTGTCGGCCTTCCCGGCCTCCGCTCTTCCCGGCCTCCGGCCTTCCCAGCCTCCGGTCTTCTCGGCCCCCGCTCTTCCCGGCCTCCGGTCTTCTCGGGCTCCGGTCTTCTCGGGCTCCGGTCTTCTCGGCCCCCGCTCTTCCCGGCCTCCGGTCTTCTCGGGCCATCCCGTCGCCAGGCTCGCCAGCTCCGGGTTCTACGCGCCGCAGGCGCTACGCCCCGCACGGGTACATCGCCCTCGCGCGCTCCGGATAGGCTCGGACCCATGTCTCGCATCGACGGCCGCACGCCCGAACAGCTCCGCCCGATCACCATCGAACGCGGCTGGAGCAAGCACGCCGAAGGCTCCGTACTCGTCTCCTTCGGCGACACCAAAGTCTTCTGCACCGCCTCCTTCACCGAGGGCGTCCCCCGCTGGCGCAAGGGCAGCGGCGAGGGCTGGGTCACCGCCGAGTACTCGATGCTGCCCCGCTCCACCAACACCCGCGGCGACCGCGAAGCCGTCCGCGGCAAGATCGGCGGCCGCACCCACGAGATCAGCCGCCTCATCGGCCGCTCGCTGCGCGCCGTCATCGACTACAAGGCGCTCGGCGAGAACACCATCGTCCTCGACTGCGACGTCCTCCAGGCCGACGGCGGCACCCGCACCGCCGCCATCACCGGCGCGTACGTGGCCCTCGCCGACGCCATCGCCTGGGCCCAGGGCAAGAAGCTGATCAAAGCCGGCCGCAAGCCCCTCACCGGCACGGTCAGCGCCGTCTCCGTCGGCATCGTCGGCGGCGTACCGCTCCTCGACCTCTGCTACGAGGAGGACGTGCGGGCCGACACCGACATGAACGTCGTCTGCACCGGCGACAGCCGCTTCGTCGAGATCCAGGGCACCGCCGAGGCCGAGCCGTTCGACCGCGCCGAGCTCAACTCCATCCTGGACCTCGCCGTTTCGGGCTGCGACGAGCTGGCCGCCGCGCAGCGCAAGGCACTTGAGGACGCGCTCTCCTAAAAGGGTGCGCTCTTAAAAGCGGGAGCCGGGTAAAGAACTCCCCAAGTGCGGTGGCAACCACCAGGCCACCGCCTGCGTCACTACGGATGGGTGGACGGCACGCGCAAGCAACCGCCGCCCGCCCGTCCGTACTTCAGGGGAGGACCGTTCCATGGCCGCGCGCCGCCACCGCCGTATCGCCGTACTCGCGGCAGCCGTCGCACTGACCGCCGTCCCGGCCGTCGTCGGCTGCTCCGCCGTCGACAAGGCCCTCGACTGCGTCCAGACCGCCGACGCCATCGCCGACAGCGTCACCGACCTCCAGCAGGCCGTCGAGAACGCGGCGAACGATCCGGGCCAGGCGGACGAGGCCCTCGCCTCCATCGACAAGAACCTCGACAAGATCGGCGACAAGACCGACAACGCCGACGTGTCCAAGGCGGTCGGCGACCTCAACACGGCCGTGGACAACGTCCGTACGGCCATCAAGAACGGCGACGAGACCCCCGACGTCACCCCCGTCACCGACGCGGCGGGCGAACTGACCAAGGTCTGCACGCCGTAACGGGGGCTCCGGCGAGGGCGTGAATACTGGAGGCATGACCCGCCTCATCCTCGCCACCCGTAACAACGGCAAGATCGTCGAACTCCGCTCCATCCTCGCCGACGCAGGTCTGCCCCACGACCTCGTCGGCGCGGACGCCTACCCCGACATCCCCGACGTCCGGGAGACCGGCGTCACCTTCGCCGAGAACGCCCTCCTCAAGGCCCACGCCCTCGCCAAGGCCACCGGCCTGCCCGCCGTCGCCGACGACTCCGGCCTCTGCGTCGACGTCCTCGGCGGCGCGCCCGGCATCTTCTCCGCGCGCTGGGCCGGCCGCCACGGCGACGACAAGGCGAACCTGGACCTTCTCCTGGCCCAGCTCGGCGACATCGACGAGGACCGCCACCGCACGGCCCACTTCGCGTGCGCCGCGGCGCTGGCGCTGCCCGACGGCACGGAGCGCGTGGTCGAGGGCCAGCTCCGCGGCGTCCTGCGGCACGCGCCCGCGGGCACGGGCGGCTTCGGCTACGACCCGATCCTCCAGGTCGAGGGCGACACCCGCACATGCGCCGAGCTGTCATCGGCCGAGAAGAACGCGATCTCCCACCGGGGGAAGGCGTTCCGGGCGCTGGTGCCGGTGGTGCGGGAGCTGGTGGGCTGAGGTGCGGCCACGTACGACGAAGGGCGCTCCCGGTGGGAGCGCCCTTCCAAGTGCGGCTGGAGGGACTCGAACCCTCACGGGATTTCTCCCACGGGCACCTAAAGCCCGGGCGTCTGCCAAATTCCGCCACAACCGCAACAAAGCGGACATTCGCCCTTCTTGGTCGGGCCCGCATCGTCAGTCTACGGGGCGCCGTCCCGCAGGGGAGCGTGCGTACTGCCACGGCACCAAGTTCTGGTCAGTGCATGGCAGTTTGGGCACAGATAGCGCAGGTTCTCAGGCCGGTTGTCCAAACGGTCGGCGTTGATGTGGTCGACCTCCAGCACCAGCCGCTTCCCTTCCCAGAGGTCGCCCACTCCGCACCTGGCGCATACGTGCGGGACTCCGACCTCGTCGAGGGCGCGCCGGAGCAGGGCGGTGCGGGTTGGCTAGGAGCCTGCCGGGAGGCGTACGAGGACGTCCTGAGCGGTCTTGCGTTTCGGCGATGGGACCCCCACGCAGTGGCCCTGGCCGGTGAAGTGCTCGGTCGACAGGCCGTACTCGTCGATACTGCGCCGCGCCTTGGCGCGGGCCGCCTCGTTGAACGGCGGCAGGCCCAGGCGTCGCATCAGATCCGCCAGGCCGTGTGACGCGGCCACGGCCCGCGTGAACTCCACCTCTGGAAAGAACCCGCGATCGGCGGGCGCTCGTGGCGGAACGAAGTGGGTGGTGTCGATGGCGAACCGCTTCAGGCGCCGCTTCACGTGCTCGTACGGACCGTCCTCCGGAGGGATGCCCATGTGCAGGAACATGTCGCGAATGCTGGTGGAGCAGGCCGCCGCTTCGGTCAGGACCTCCTTGGAGTACGACCGCTTGGGACGTTCGGGCAGCGGCTCGTCCTGGAAGTGAGATGTATCGATGCCGCAATGGGCGAGTCGGTTCCGGAGGTAGCGACGGGGTTTGCTGCCCATGGGGGCACCGATCCGGCGCATGAGGTCGACCAGGCTGGTGGAGGTGGCCGCGGTCTCGGCGAGGAGCGTGCGCGGGTATTTGTTCACGCCTTCCTCCGCTTCCGGCCGCGGTAGGTGTCTGTCGTGGCATGGCAGTTCGGGCACAGCAGGCGCAGGTTCTCCCGCCGGTTGTCCCACCACTCGCCATTGACGTGATCAACTTCCAGCGGGATCGGCTCCCCTTGCCAGTTCGAGCGCTTGCATGCGGCGCACTGCTCTGGCGTACGCAGCCGTAGGAGTTCCTGGCGGAGGCGTGATCCGGGTACGCGCCCATCGGCCGGGGAGCGAAGGGACAGCGGGTTTCCGAGGGTGCCCTTGGGGCGTCGTTCCGGCTGTGCGAAGTGCGAGATGTCGATTCCGAGCACTGCAATCCGGCGGCTGATGTGTGCCTGGTTGCCGCCCACGTTATGGATGCCCAGGTGGCGTACGACGTCGTTGATGCTGCGTGATTCCGCGACGGCGGCGATCAGCCGTTCTCTGGTGTGCCGTACGCGCGGCTCCGCGAAGTGAGACGTGTCGATGCACGCCTCGTCCATCTTTCGGCGCAGATAGCGCCGACTCCCCACCGTCGGCTCACCCCCACACCACCGAACCGCCTCATCCCACGTCCGCGCGTTCCGAGCCGCCTCCTCCAGCAACTCCCGCGTGTACCTCTGCTCCGCCATCGGACCCCCTGATCGACCGCCAGTTCCGTTCTCGTACGGGCTAACGAACCGAAAATCGGACCGTCACGCATGAAATGCGGAACGGTCCGATCCGGGAAGCGGAGGGGAGGGGAGGGAGATGCAGGAAAGGAGTGAGAGGAGAAGGGGGGTCAGAACCTCGGGGCCGGGGCCTGGGACTCCACCATTTCTGCTGCTTCTTCCTGCGTCTCCACCGAGGGAGGGGAGCCGGCCAGGGGCTTCTGGGCCGTTTCCTTCATGCAGGCGACCGCGATGACGCCGACGAGGGCCGCCGCCATGGCGTAGTACGCGGGCATCATGTCGGTGCCCGTCCACGAGATGAGGGCCGTGACGACCAGCGGGGTCGTGCCGCCGAAGATCGACGCGGAGAGGTTGTAGCCGACCGAGAGGGACCCGTAGCGGACCTGGGTCGGGAAGAGCGCGGGGAGCGCCGCCGACATGGTGCCGAGCAGGCAGACCAGGGACAGGCCCAGCATCAGCATGCCGAGCGAGACCGCCCACAGGGCGCCGTTCTTCACCAGGAGGAACGAGGGGATCGAGGTGACGAAGAAGCCGAGCATGCCCGCCATCAGCAGCGGCTTGCGGCCGAAGTGGTCGGAGAGCTTGCCGACCTGGCTGATGATGCACATCAGGACGATCATCGTCGCGATGAGGATGAGGAGGCCGTGCGCCTCGGAGTAGCCCATCTCGTCCGACAGGTAGGTCGGCATGTAGGAGAGAAGCATGTAGTCGGTGATGTTGTACGCGCCGACCAGGCAGATGCAGAGGACCAGCGTCGGCCAGTAGTCGCGGAAGATCTTGGCGAGGTCTCCCTTGGCCGTCGTCTCGACCGTGGAGGCCGCCTCCGTCGCCTTGTGGGCCGACTCGTCCGCCAGCTTCTGGAAGGCCGGGGTCTCGTCCAGCTTCAGTCGCAGGTAGAGGCCGACGAGGCCGATCGGGCCGGCGACGAGGAACGGGACGCGCCAGCCCCAGGACTCCATGCCGTCGCTGCCGAGGACGGAGGTCAGGATCGTGACGAGGCCCGCCGCGCCGACGTATCCGGCGAGCGTGCCGAACTCCAGGAAGCTGCCGAAGTAGCCGCGCCGCTTGTCGGGCGCGTACTCGGCGATGAAGGTCGACGCGCCGCCGTACTCGCCGCCCGTGGAGAAGCCCTGGACGAGGCGGAAGAGGATCAGCAGGACCGGCGCCCAGAAGCCGATCGTGGCGTAGGAGGGGATGAGACCGATGGCGAACGTGCCTACCGCCATCAGGATCATGGTCATCGCCAGGACCTTCTTGCGGCCGATCTTGTCACCCATCGGGCCGAAGACCATGCCGCCGATCGGCCGGACGAGGAAGGACACGGCGAAGGTCGCGAACGACGAGATCAGCTGGACCGTGTCGTTCCCGGACGGGAAGAAGACGTGGCCGATCGTCACCGCGAGGTAGGAGTAGATGCCGAAGTCGAACCACTCCATGGCGTTGCCGAGCGAGGCCGCCTTGACCGCCCTCTTCACCGCCGCGTCATCGGTGACGGTGATGTCGGTGCGGCGCAGGGGCGGGTTCTTGCGCCGTCTGACGGCGCGGAACAGCGCCCGGTGACGCTTGACCGCCTCCGGGTCGGGCGACTGGAGCCCTTCCTCGGTGTCGGTGGACATGGCGATCCCTTCTCTGGACATACATCGCTTCCAAGGGGATCACTTGCTCGATGATGGCGCTCGCAAACGAAAGTCCCCGGGAGAGGGGACTTTCGTCACAGTGAAGCGGGGTACCCGGGCGGGCTGGAGTGGGTACCCGGGCGGGCTGTCCGGATGCCCGCGCGGATCGGATCGGCCGGCCGGGTCGGATACCGCGTCAGATACCGAGGTCCTTGATGATCTTCGCGACGTGGCCCGTCGCCTTCACGTTGTAGAAGGCGTGCTCGACCTCGCCGTCCGCGTCGACGACCACCGTGGAGCGGATGACCCCGGTGACGACCTTCCCGTACAGCTTCTTCTCGCCGAAGGCCCCGTACGCCTCCAGGACCTTCTTCTCCGGGTCGCCGACCAGCGTGACCTTGAGGTTCTCCTGCTCGCGGAACTTGGCGAGCTTCGCCGGCTTGTCGGGGGAGACGCCGATGACGTCGTAGCCGGCGGCCGCGAGCAGGTCGAGGTTGTCGGTGAAGTCGCAGGCCTGCTTGGTGCAACCGGGGGTAAGGGCGGCGGGGTAGAAGTAGACGATCGTCTTGCGGCCCTTGTGGTCGGCGAGGGAGACCTCGTTGCCGTCGGCGTCGGGCAGGGTGAAGGCGGGGGCGGTGTCGCCGGGCTGCAGTCGCTCGCTCATGTCGCTCGTGTTCTCCTCGCGGGTGGGTGGTTCCACGTGACTCCGGACGAGCGTAATAGGGGTGCCGTGGGGTGGTGACGGCCCTGAGCTGACAGACTGTCCCTCAGCCGTAACGCAGGACAGCGAGCGGATACGAAGCGACCACGGAGGCAGCGCGGTGTCGGACACGTCCAGCACGTCGGATTCGCCGGATACGCGGACGTCGGCGCAGATCGAGGCGGACATCAAGCGCCGCCGGGAGACCTTGGCCGAGACGCTCGACGAGATCGGGGTGCGTGTGCACCCGAAGACGATCGTCGGCGACGCGAAGGCCAAGCTCGCGTCGAACGTCGATCACACCCTCGGACGGGCGTACGTCGGTGCCAACCGGCTCGTCTCCGATGTGAAGGGGCAGTTCGTGGACGAGGACGGCGCGCCGCGCCTCGGACGGATCGTGCCGGCCGCGCTCGTCGTGGTCGGTGTCGTCGGGCTGCTCACGGTGGCCTCCAGGCGGCGCAAGAGCTGACCCGGGGGCGCCCGGACGGCGGCGGGGCAGGTAGGTTCGTCGCCGTGAGCCAGAAGAACCGTCACGACGATCATGACGACAAGTTGCCCATCCGCATGCTGCACGACCGCGTGCTCGTCCGGCAGGACACCGCGGAGGGCGAGCGGCGCAGCGGCGGCGGCATCCTGATCCCCGCGACGGCGGCGGTCGGCAAACGCCTGGCCTGGGCCGAGGTGGTCGCGGTCGGGCAGAACGTGCGGGCGGTGGAGCCCGGTGACCGGGTTCTGTACGACCCGGAGGACCGGGCGGAGGTCGAGGTGCGCGGTGTCGCGTACGTGCTGATGCGCGAGCGGGATCTGCACGCGGTGGCCGCCGACCGTTTCGAGGGCTCGGAGGATTCGACGGGTCTGTACCTGTAGCGCCCCGGACACTCCGTAGCGAGGGCTGGTGACCGTTGTCACCAGCCCTTTTGCGTGTCCTTTGCTACCTTGGAGGGACCCCGACGAGACGCGCCGTACCGGGACCTGGAAAAGACGACGCACCCCTGTTGAGAACCACTGACGGAGGTGCCAGTCATGGCCTGGATCCTGATCGTGATCGCCGGACTTCTCGAGGTCGCCTGGTCGATCGGCATGAAATACACCGAAGGCTTCACCCGGCTGTGGCCGAGCGTCTTCACCGGCGCGGGGATCGTCGCCAGCATGGTGCTGCTGTCCTACGCGGCCAAGTCCCTGCCCATCGGTACGGCGTACGGCGTATGGGTGGGGATCGGGGCCGCGGGCGCGGCGATCGTCGGGATGCTGGTTCTCGGTGAGCCGGCGACCGCCGCGCGGATCTTCTTCATCGCTCTGCTGCTTGTGGCCATCGTCGGCCTGAAGGCGACGTCAGGCCATTGAACGGGTCGATGGCGCCCTCGTCGCCGGTGACGCCGCCGGTGTCGGTGCCGCCGTTGTCCGTCCCGCCGTCGACGGTGCCGCCGTCCGTCGCGCCGCCGTCGGTGGTCGTTCCGCCGTCGCTCTGACCCTGGGTCGGGCTCTGCGTGTCTCCTTCCGTCGTGCCCTGGTCCTGGCCCTCGTCGGTGCCGCTGCCGGTCGTGCCGGTTCCGGTGCTGGTGCTGGGGCTGTCGGTGCCGGGTTCGTCGGGTGAGGTGGGCGCGGAGCCGGTGGCCGAGGGCCGGGTCGTCGAGGGGACCGGCGCCTGCTCGCTGACATCCCCTTCGAGGTCGAAGTCGGTGACCTCGGTACCGGCGAGGGCCGTCCTGGTGAACTGGGCCCAGATCTGGGCCGGGAACCCGCCGCCGTTCACCCGTGGCAGGCCCGCTGCGCCGTACAGCGAGGTGTGGGCGCCGGTTTCCGGGTCCTGGCCCATGACGGAGACGACGGTCGCCAGGTCCGGGGTGTAGCCCGCGAACCAGGCGGCCTGGTCCTCCTCCGCGGTGCCGGTCTTGCCGGCGGCGGGGCGGCCCGCGGCCTGGGCGGCGGTGCCGGTGCCGCCGTCGACGACGGAGCGCAGGACGGAGGTGGTGGTGTCGGCGGACTCGCGGCTGACGGCCTGCCGGACCCGCTGCTCGGGCAGGTCGAGTTCGGTGCCGTCCTTGCTGATGGAGGCGATGAGCGTGTACGTGCCGTGCCGGCCGTGGTTGGCGAGCGTGGCGTACGCCTCGGTCATGTCCAGGACGCTGGCGGTGGCCGGTCCGAGCGCGATCGAGGGGTAGGCGTTGAGGTCGGGGGTGTTCTCCGGCAGGCCCAGATCGATCGCGGTCCGCTTCACCTCGGCGGGTCCCACGTCGACGGCCATCTGGGCGTACACCGCGTTCACGGACTTGTCGGTGGCGGTGCCCACGGTGATGGGGCCGTACGAGACGTCGTCCTCGTTCGCCGGGGCGTAGTAGCCGCCGTTCCAGCCTTGTACGGGCCGCTTGTTCGTGCCGTCGTAGACGGTGTCCGGGGTGATGGCGCGGCCGTCCTGTGTCGTCGAGCCGTTCTCCACGGCGGAGGTGAACACGAACGGCTTGAAGGTGGAGCCGACCTGGTAGTCGCGGCGCGTGGCGTTGTTGACGTACTGCTTCGTGTAGTCGATGCCGCCGTACATGGCGAGGACCTTGCCGGTGGCCGGGTCGATGGCGGCGCCGCCCGCGCGGACGTTGCGGTCGGCCTTGCGGGTCTTCTTGTCGATGTGCGCCATCAGCTGGTCGTCGACGGCGTCCACGAACGCGTCCTGCTTCTTCTTCTGCAGGGTCGTGGTGATGCGGTAGCCGCCGGTGGCGAGGGTGTCCTCGTCGAGGATGCCGCCGCTGGTGATGGCGTCCTTCACGGCCTGGACGAGGTAGCCGCGCTGGCCGGACAGGCCCGCGGCCCCCTTGGCCTCGTCGGGGACGGGGAACTTCATCGTGGCCCGGTCGGCGGCGCTCAGCCACTTCTCCTTGACCATGCCGTCCATGACGTAGTTCCAGCGGGCCACGGCGCGTGCCTTGTTCTCCGGGTGTGCGACGACGTCGTACGCGCTCGGGGCGTTCAACAGGGCTGCGAGGTAGGCGCTCTGAGCGGCTGTCAGCTTCTCGACGTCGACGCCGTAGTACGCCTGGGCGGCGGCCTGGATCCCGTACGCGTTGCGGCCGAAGTAGCTCGTGTTGAGGTATCCCTCCAGGATGTCGTCCTTGGACTCCTCCCGGTCGAGCTTGATGGAGATGAAGAACTCCTTCACCTTCCGGGTGACCGTCTGCTCCTGGGCCAGGTAGTAGTTCTTCACGTACTGCTGGGTGATCGTCGAACCGGACTGCTTGCCCTTGCCGATGACCGTGTTCCAGGCCGCGCGCAGCATCGCCTTCGGGTCGATGGCGGACTCGCTGTAGAAGTCGCGGTCCTCGGCGGCGAGCACCGCGTGCTGCGTGATCTTGGGGACCTGGGCCAGTTGCACGTTCTCCCGGTTGACCTCGCCGTCGCGGGCGATCTGGGTGCCGCCGGCGTACAGGAACACGTTCGACTGGGCGGTCGCCGCCTGGTTTGCGGGCGGGATGTGCACCAGGAAGTAGCCGAGGGCGAACAGGCCGATGCAGAGCAGGACGAAACCGATCAACGTGCCGAGCAGCATCCGCCAGGTCGGGATCAGACGCCGCCATCCCTTGCGCTTGGGACGCTTGGCCTTGGCCTTGGTCTTGCCCTTGGCCTTGGTCCCCTTCGTGTCGGGTGCGGGCTCGGTCTCCGGCCCCGGTGCGGGGCCGGGTTGCGCAGGCTGGGGCGGCTCGTCGCTGCTCATGTCCTGGGGAACTCCTGATTCGCGTCGTACGTCACGAACGCCTCGTATGACACATAAGCCTCCTACATCACCCCGAAAATGCCTCGCAGGCGGAGCCCGCACTGACTAGGCTCCTGCGCTCGGGCCGATCGAGGGGGCGTACGTGCGAGTAATACGGCTCTACGCGGCTGTCGCCGCCGGAGCCTTCCGGCGTTATGCCACCTACCGCGGGGCCACCTTCGCGGGCGTCTTCACCAACACCGTCTTCGGCCTGATCATCGCCTGCACCTACATCGCGCTCTGGGACGAGCGGCCCCACCTGGGCGGATACGACCAGGCGCAGGCCCTCACCTTCGTCTGGGTCGGCCAGGCGATGTTCTCCGTGATGATGCTCGGCGTGCCCTCCGGCTTCGAGGCCGAGCTCGCGGCGCGGATCCGAACAGGCGACATCGCCGTCGACCTGTACCGCCCCGCCGACCTCCAGTGCTGGTGGCTCGCGCAGGACCTGGGCCGAGCCGTCTTCCAGCTCCTCGGACGCGGCGTCATCCCCATGGCTCTCGGTGCTCTCCTCTTCCAACTGGCGCTGCCCACCGACCTGTTGACCTGGATCGCTTTCCTCGTCGCGGTGTTCCTCGGGATGCTCGTCAGCTTCGCGCTGCGCTACCTCGTCGCGATGTCCGCGTTCTGGCTCATGGACGTGAGCGGCGTCGCCCAGATGTACGGCATCACCGCCACGTTCTTCTGCGGCATGCTGCTGCCGCTGAACGTCTTCCCGGGCGCCATCGGCGACATCGCCCGCCTCCTGCCCTGGTCGGCGCTGCTCCAGGTACCCGCGGACGTACTGATGGGCACCCACGGCGGCCGCGGAGTGCTCGGCAGCTACCTCTTCCAGGCCACCTGGGCAGCCGGACTGCTCGCCGTCGGCCGCCTCCTGCAAGCCACAGCGACACGAAGGGTGGTGGTGCAGGGTGGCTGACCACCTCGCACACATCGCCGGGGGAGCGCGCGCCTTCCGGCTGATCAGCGCCATGTGGATCCGCTCCACCCTCGCCTACCGCGCCTCCTTCGTCATGACGGCGTTCGGCAACTTCGCCCTCACCGGCCTCGAATTCGTCGGCATCCTGCTGATGTTCTCCCAGGTCGACCGGCTCGGCGGCTACACCCTCCCCGAGATCGCCTTCCTCTACGGGACCGCGGGCGCCGCCTTCGGACTCGCGGACCTCTTCGCCGGTTCACTGGGCCGGCTCGGCGACCGGGTACGGGACGGCACCCTCGACGCGTTCCTGGTCCGGCCCGCACCGGTACTCGCGCAGGTCGGCGCCGACCGGTTCGCGCTGCGCCGCCTCGGCCGGGTCACCCAGGGCCTGGCCGTCATGGTGTGGTCGCTGCTCGCCCTGGACATCACCTGGACCCCGCTGAAGGCGCTCCTCGTGCCGGTGCTCCTGGTCAGCGGCGCCGGGATCTTCTCGGCCGTGTTCATGGCGGGCGCGTCCTTCCAGATCGTGGCGCAGGACGCGGCCGAGGTGCAGAACGCGGCGACGTTCGGCGGCAACGCCATGCTCGCGTACCCGCCGACCGTCTTCGGCGACAACCTGCTGCGCGGCGTCACCTTCGTCCTGCCGCTGGCCTTCGTGAACTGGCTGCCGGCGCTCTACATCCTCGGCCGCCCCTACCCGCTCGACCTGCCGCAGTGGGTCGCTTTCACGCCGCCCCTCGTGGCAGCGGCGTGCCTGGGTGCGGCGGGCCTCGCGTGGCGGGGGGCGCTGCGCGCGTACCGCAGTACGGGAAGCTGAACTCCGAACTCGTGAAGGGATCCTGGTGGTTGAGGGCGAGACGTTCATCGAGGTGGACGGTGTCGAGAAGGTCTTCGACGTGCGGCGCAAGGTGGGCTTCATGCGGCGCGAGCGGCGTACGGTACGGGCCGTCGACTCGCTGAGTTTTACCGTTCCGCGCGGCGAGATGGTCGGGTACATCGGGCCGAACGGAGCGGGCAAGTCGACGACGATCAAGATGCTGACCGGCATCCTGACGCCGAGCGCGGGCCGCCTGAGGGTGGCGGGCATCGACCCCTCCCGCGAACGTACGCGGCTCGCGCACCGGATCGGGGTGGTGTTCGGGCAGCGGACGACCCTGTGGTGGGACCTGCCGCTGATCGACTCGTACCGGCTGATGCGGCGCATGTACCGGATCCCCGACCGGCGCTACGAGGAGAACCTCGCCCGCTGCGTCGAACTCCTCGAACTGGGCGAGCTGTTGGACGTTCCCGTACGCCAGCTGTCGCTCGGGCAGCGGATGCGCGGCGACATCGCGGCGGCGCTGCTGCACGACCCGGAGGTGCTGTACCTGGACGAGCCGACGATCGGCCTCGACGTCGTCTCGAAGGTCAAGGTACGGGGCTTCCTGCGGGACCTGAACGCGGAGAAGGGCACGACGGTCCTGCTGACGACGCACGACCTGACCGACATCGAGCAGTTGTGCCGCCGCGTCATGGTCATCGACCACGGGCGGCTGATGTACGACGGCGAACTGGACGGGCTGCACCAGGTCGGCGGCGGCGCCGTCGAACGCACCCTCGTCGTCGACCTGGAACGTGAACTGCCGCCGCTGGAAATCGAGTTCGCGCGGGTCGTGAAGGTGGAGGGGGCGCGGCAGTGGCTGGCGTTCCCGGCGGACCGGTCGGCGGCGCCGCTCGTCGCCGCGATCGCGCAGCGCTGCCCGCTGGTGGACCTCTCCGTCCGGGAGCCGGACATCGAGGCCGTGATCGCGCGGATGTACGTTCGGGACGCTTCCGTCCCGGGCCCGCGCCCGTAGGCTGAGTTGTATGACGGATGAATCGCTGCCCGAGCGCTCCGATGTGCCTGCCACACCCGATCTGCGGGCCTCCGACGCCGACCGCGAGCAGGTCGCGGAGCGGTTGCGGGACGCGCTCGCCGAGGGCCGGCTCGACATGGAGGAGTTCGGGGAGCGGCTCGAGGCCACGTACAAGGCGCGTACGTACCGCGAGCTGGCGCCGCTGACCCGGGATCTGCCCGGCGCCGGGGTGAGCGCTCCGGTGAACCTGGTGAAGGAGCCGCTGCCGGACGGGGCCGTCGACTGGCAGGCGCGGATCGGGGGCCGGGAGGCCACCTCGACGTGGGGTGTCGGCATCCTCTCCGGGTTCCAGCGCAAGGGGCGGTGGACGGCGCCGCGGCGCTTCAACTGCTTCGCGTTCTGGGGCGGCGGCGAGATCGATCTGCGCGACGCGAACTTCGAGGACCGGGAGGTCGTCGTCAACTGCGTCGCGATCATGGGCGGGATGAACGTGGTGGTGCCGCCCGGCGTCGAGGTCGTCGTGCGCGGCATCGGCATCATGGGCGGCTTCGACCAGAGCGAGGAGGGCGTGCCCGGGGACCCGGGGGCGCCGCGGGTCGTGGTGACCGGGTTCGCGTTCTGGGGCGGGGTCGGCGTGGAGCGCAAGGTCACCCGGGCGGAGCGGCAGCGGCTCAGGGAGGAGCGCCGCCGCGACAAGCTGGAGCGCAGGGCCGAGCGGCGCGGCGAACTGGAGGGCCGGCACGACCGGCACCACCAGCTGCACGCGGACCGCCTCGAGCGCCACCGGGAGCGCGTGGAGGACCACCTGGACCGTATGGAACAGAGGCGGGAGCGCCGCCGGGACCGTGACTGACGGGGTCCTGGCGGGCGCGGCGGGAAGGCTGTAGCGGGCCGGGGGCCGAAGGCCGGAGTTCGACCCCGGGGCCCGATCCGCCGCCCGGGCGCCGGAGGCTAGAGCTCGGCGCCCGTGGAGCCCTTCAGGGAGGTCAGGTCGAAGGACTCCGCCATCCGCTCGTACCCCGCGTCGCTGGGGTGCAGATGGTCGCCGGAGTCGTAGCGCGGGAGCAGCTTGCGCGGGTTGTAGGGGTCGCGGAGCGCCTTGTCGAAGTCGACGTAGCTGTCGTAGACCTCGCCGCCGCGGATCGCCGCGTTCACTCCCTGGCGGACGGCCTCGAGGTGCGGCTTGTACCCGCGGTGCCCCTGGAACGGCATGAGCGTCGCGCCGATCACGCGCAGCCCGCGGGTGTGCGCCTGCCGGACCAGCTCGCGCAGGCCCGTCGCTATCTGGTCGGGGTCGGTCTGCTGCGGGTTGCGCAGGATGTCGTTGATCCCGAGGTCGATGACGACGGCGCGGACCCCGGAGCGGCCGAGCACGTCCCGGTCGAAGCGGGACAGGCCGCTCGGGTTGTTGGCGGGCCGGCCGAGACCGTCGGACAGGACGCGGTTGCCGCTGATGCCCTGGTTCACGACGCCGTAGCGCGGGGCACCCGACTCCGTGCGCAGCCGGTCGGCCAGGAGGTCCGGCCACCGGACGTTGGCGCCCATCGTGGAGGTGATCCCGTCGGTCAGCGAGTCACCGAGAACGACGACGGTGCCCTCCGCCTCGTGGCTCAGCACGTCGAGCGCGGTCAGGTACCGCCAGTACGGGCTCTGCTCCGTGTACTGCGCGCCGCTCGGGTCCTCGGTGCGGTCGCCCTGGGCCACGTAGGACATCTGCCGGGCCTGCGGGTGGTAGGTGACCGGTCCGGACGGTGTCGGCGAGTACGTGGTGACGAGCATGTCCGCGTCGCGGGGGACCGCGAGGCGCGCGGCGTCGCTGATGACCTGCTGGCCGGCCGGGATGACGACCGAGGTGTTCCCGGAGAACGTCAGCCGGCGGACCGTCCCGGCCAGCGCCGTCGGGTTGTTGGGCGCCGAGGCGACGGCGACGGAGGCGTGCGTGATGCTGAGGGGCTGCTGCCCGTACAGGTTGGAGAGGGTGATGCGGGCACCGGTGCCGCCGATGCTGGTGTGCACGATGTTGCGGATGGAGCGGCCGAAGAATCCGCCCCCGGACTCCGTCCCGGAGGTGCCCCCGGCTTCCGTGCCGGGTTCGGCGCCCGCCGGGGACGCGGACCAGCTGCCCACCCAGGTACCGGTGGACGCGGGAGCGGCGGAGCCGTGCGGGTGGGCGCCGCCCGCCTGGACGGAGCTTTCGTCGTCGCGCAGAACGCCGGAGAAACCGACGTAGATGGCGGCCGAGATCACTACGACGATCGCGACGAGCGCGGCCAACAAGGCATAACCGTGACGCCTGGCCATGCGGTGTGTGTCTCCTCGGGCAGGGGGAGCCCGAGGCTCCGATGTGATGAACCCATGATGCGGCATGGGTCAGGACCGTCGAACAAGGGGGCCGACACTGCCCCCCTCCGCTCCATCAGACGCCGGGAACTTGTCGAACGTTCCGGGAGTAGGTCGTAAAGGGACAATGTGTGAGGGGAATGACAGTGACGGGCGTACGACGACGTACGGACGCGGAGCGGACGACGACCGGGACGGAGCAGGCCGGATGGCCGGTGGCGTAGAGAACGGCGCGGAGAGCGGCGCGGGGCGCGGCGCGGTGAGCGGTGCGGGTGAGACGGGCGGTTCGTCCGTGGCGGGTGGATCGGGTGAGCCGGCGTCGACATCGGCCGGATCGGGTGCGTCGGGGTCGCCGGGGCCGGGCGTGTCGGCGGGATCCGGCCCCGGGTCCGGGAAAGCGGGTGCGTCGGCCGCCGGGCGGTTCGCCCGGGCGGCCGCGGCGCAACCCCGTCCCGCCCGCCGCTTCACGGGTGAGTTCAGCCCGGCCGACGAGGAGAAGCAGCGCGGTGTGCGCCGGATGAAGCTGACGGCGACCGGCCTCCTGGTCCTGGTCGCGCTCATCTACGTACTGGCGACATGGGCGGGGCACTCCGGCGCGGGCGCCTGGGCCGGTTATGTCGCGGCGGCCGCGGAGGCCGGCATGGTGGGAGCGCTCGCGGACTGGTTCGCGGTCACGGCACTGTTCCGCCGACCCCTGGGCCTGCCCATCCCGCACACCGCGATCATCCCGACGAAGAAGGACCAACTCGGCGTATCTCTCGGCGAGTTCGTCGGGGAGAACTTCCTCTCCGGCGACGTCGTACGCGACCGGCTGCGCGCCGTCGGCATCGGCTCCCGGCTCGGCGCCTGGCTGGCGGAGCCCGAACACGCGGACCGCGTTACGGCGGAACTGGCGACGGCCCTGCGCGGCGCGCTCACCGTCCTGCGCGACTCCGACGTCCAGGCGGTGGTCGGCGAGGCCATCACGCGCCGCGCCGACAACGCCGAGATCGCCCCCGGCATCGGCAAGATGCTGGAGAAGGTCGTCGCCGACGGCGGCCACAAGCGCGTCGTCGACCTCGTCTGCACGCGCGCCCACGACTGGCTGGTCCTGCACTCCGACTCCATCACGGACGCGGTGCAGGGCGGCGCCCCCGGCTGGACCCCCCGTTTCGTCGACAAGCGGGTCGGGGAGCGCGTCTACAAGGAGCTGCTCCGCTTCGTCACCGAGATGCGGGACATGCCGGAGCACCCGGCGCGCGGCGCGGTCGACCGTTTCCTGCGGGACTTCGCGGGCGACCTCCAGTCCGACACCGACACGCGGGCCCGGGTGGAGCGCCTGAAGTCCGAGGTCATCGGCCGCTCCGAGGTACAGGACCTGATCGCCTCGACCTGGTCCGCGGTCCGCTCGATGATCGTGGCGGCCGCCGAGGACGAGCGCAGCGAGCTGCGGATGCGCGTACGGGCGTCGCTGCTCTCACTCGGACAGCGGATGGCGACCGACCCCAAGGTGCAGGCCAAGGTCGACGGCTGGGTGGAGGGTGCGGCGGTGTATGTCGTGACGACGTACCGCGCCGAGATCACGTCCCTGATCACGGACACCGTCGCCGGCTGGGACGCCGAGCACACCTCCCGCAAGATCGAGGCCCACATCGGCCGCGACCTGCAGTTCATCCGGATCAACGGAACGGTGGTGGGGTCGCTGGCGGGTCTGCTGATCTACACGGTTTCGAGGGGCTTCGGGGCGTAGGTGCCTGGCCGGCGGCGCGGTGGCCCTAGGTGGCCGGCCTTTTCCGTGAGCGCGGCCTCTCGATGGCCGAGTGCGGGGGCGTGGTCGAGTGCCGGTGCGTCGCGGCTGGTCGCGCAGTTCCCCGAGCCCCTTACGGGGCACACGTACGACGTCCATTTCCCTCAAAGAGGAGGGCGCTCATGTCCGTGCAGCACCAAAGGCCCCGCCCACCAGCCCCCGGCACGATCAGCACAGCCGTCCCCGCCCGCCTGGACCGCCTCCCCTGGTCCCGCTGGCACTGGACGGTCGTCATCGGACTGGGCACCGTCTGGATCCTGGACGGCCTCGAAGTCACGGTCGTCGGCAACATCGCGGGCCGCCTCTCCGAGTCCGGCAGCGGCCTGCCGATCTCGTCCGCGCAGGTCACAGGCGCGGCCGCCGCGCTGTACGTGGCCGGTGCCTGCATCGGAGCGCTCTTCTTCGGCTGGCTCACCGACCGGTTCGGCCGCAAGAAGCTCTTCCTCCTGACCCTGGCGGTCTACCTCGCGGCGACGGCCCTGACCGCGTTCTCCTTCTCCACCTGGTGGTTCTTCGTCTTCCGGTTCTTCACGGGCTTCGGCATCGGCGGCGAGTACGCGGCCATCAACTCCGCGATCGACGAACTCATCCCCTCCCGCTTCCGCGGCCGCGTCGACCTGATCATCAACGGCAGCTTCTGGCTCGGCGCGATCGGCGGTTCGCTGCTGTCGATCGTCGCGCTGGACACGAGCCTGTTCGCGAAGGACGTCGGCTGGCGCCTCACCTTCGGCCTCGGCGTCGTCCTCGGTCTGGTGATCCTCCTCGTACGGCGCAACGTCCCGGAGAGCCCCCGCTGGCTGTTCATCCACGGCAGGGGAGAGGAGGCCGAATCGCTGGTCACGGACGTCGAGGAGAAGGTACGTAGCGAACACGGCGGCCGCGAACTCCCGCCACCCGCCGGGAAGATCACCATCCGGCAGCGCAAGAGCATCGGCTTCGGCGAGATCGCGCGTACCGTCTTCCGCCAGTACCCGCGCCGCACCACCCTCGGCCTCGCGCTCTTCATCGGGCAGGCGTTCCTCTACAACGCGGTCACGTTCGGCTTCGGCGCCATCCTCACCACGTTCTTCGACGTGCCGACCGGCTCGACCGGCTACTACTTCGCGATCATCGCCGCCGGTAACTTCATGGGCCCGCTGCTGCTCGGCAAGCTCTTCGACACGGTCGGCCGCCGGGTCATGATCTCGTCGACGTACCTGCTCTCCGGACTGCTGCTGTTCGGTACGGCCTGGCTCTTCGACCGCGGGTCGCTGACGGCGACGACGCTGACGGCCTGCTGGTCGGTCGTCCTGTTCTTCGCGTCGGCGGGCGCCTCCAGCGCGTACCTGACCGTCTCGGAGATCTTCCCGATGGAGACGCGCGCGATGGCGATCGCCTTCTTCTACGCGGTCGGGACGGCGGCCGGCGGCATCAGCGGACCGCTGCTCTTCGCCGACCTCACCGCGAGCGGCAAGGTCGGCGACACGGTCCTCGCGTTCCAGGTGGGCGCCGCGCTGATGTGCCTGGCGGGCCTGGTCGCGGTGGCGTTCGCGGTGCGGGCGGAGCAGAAGTCCCTGGAGGACGTGGCGCGACCGCTGTCGGAGGTGTCGCCCAGCTCCCCCTAGACCCGGTCGATCACTTGGGCGGTAGCGGGCCGAGTGCTCCCGTGATCGATGCGCCCGCGGTCGATGCTCCCCCGGTCGATGACGAGCGAGAGCAGCGCCGCCACCGCGCACAGCACCCCCGCCCCCACCCACACCAGGTCGTACGAGCCGAAGACGTCCCGCACGGCGCCCCCGACGTACGCCACCGAGCCCGCCCCCACCTGGTGCGCGGCGCTGACCCAGCCGAAGACGACCGGGGCGCCGGTGCCGTAGTGCGCGCGGCACAGGGCGATCGTCGGCGGCACCGTGGCGACGTCGAGCAGTCCGAACGCGACGGTGAACGCGACGAGCGGCGGATCGACGGTCGCGCTCAGCAGCAACGGCAGCGCGAGCAGGCTGAGGCCGCGCAGCGCGTAGTACGCGGCGAGCAGCCGGCGCGGGTCGAGGCGGTCGGTCGCCCAGCCGGATCCGACGGTCCCGGCGATGTTGAAGATCCCGATGAGGGAGAGCAGCGACGCGGCGACCGTCGTCGGCATGCCGTGGTCGTGCGCGGCGGGCGCGAAGTGGGTCCACATGACGCCGTTGGTGGAGGCACCACAGACGGCGAAGGTACCGGCGAGCAGCCAAAAGGGGCCGGAGCGCAGGAAGTTGACGTTCCTGAGACTGTGGAGGGCTACGGGTGCCGCTCGCGGCTCGGGGTCGCGTACGGCCGCGTACACGAGAGGCAGTGCGCCCGCGACGGCGAACACGAGCCCGTAGGCGGCGGCCCGCCACCCCCACGCGTCGATCACCCACGACAGCAGCGGCAGGAACACGAACTGCCCCACCACACTCGCCGCCGTGAGCAGCCCCGCGACGAGCCCGCGCCGCGCCACGAACCACCGCTCGGTGACGGTCGCCGCGAACGTGGTGGCTGTCGCCCCCGTCCCGAGCCCGACCAACACCCCCCAGTAGAGGATGAACTGCCAGGGCGCGGTCATGGTCGTGGCGAGCAGCGCCCCGCCGCCGACGAGCCCGAGCGCGCCGACAGCGACCTTCCGCATGCCGACCCGGTCCATCAGCGCTGCCGCGAACGGTGCGGTGGCCCCGTACACCACCATGTTCACCAGCGACCCGAGCCCGACGGCCGAACGCGACCACCCGAGTTCCTCGTGCAACGGGCCCACGAGCAGCCCCGCCAGCGTGCTGAACGCACCGGCGACGACTATGGCGAGAGCGGCCCCGGCGGCGACGACCCACTTCGTGCTGTTCATGCCTACGACGATCCGCCGGAGGGCTCGGCCGGGACGACTGGCCAGACGGACACGATGTGAAAGAATCTGGCCATGAGCAGTCGTGGGCGTGGGAAGAAGACGTCGGCCTCGGGCTCGGCTTCGGTGGCGGTCCTGGTCAGGGACGGTGTCCTGCCCATGGAACTGGGCCTGGTCCACCAGCTCTTCGGCACGGCCCGCGATCCCGCGACGGGGGAGCGCCTCTACGATGTCCGCACCTGCGCCCCGCGCCCCGGCCGCATCCGCACGGACGCCGACTTCCCGATCTATGCGGAGCACGGCCTGGAGACGGTACGGCGTGCGGACACGGTCCTGGTCCCGGCCTCGCACGAGACGGACGAAGGACTCCGACCGGGCTCCCTGGACCCCGACTTGGCGGATGCCCTCCGGTCGGCGCGCGGCCGGGTGGCGTCGATCTGCACGGGTTCGTTCGTGCTGGCGGCGGCGGGTCTGCTGGACGGGCGCAGGGCGACGACGCACTGGATGTCGTCGGACCGGTTCGCCCGTTCGTTTCCGCAGGTGGCGGTCGACGCGGACGTCCTCTACGTGGACGAGGGCCCGGTGCTGACCTCGGCGGGCGAGGCGGCCGGCATCGATCTGTGCCTGCACATGATCCGCGCGGACCATGGTGCGGCGGTCGCGGCGGAGGTGGCGCGCCGCACGGTGGTTCCGCCGCACCGGGAGGGCGGGCAGGCGCAGTACATCCGGCGCCCGGTGGAGGAGCCCGGCGTGACGTCGACCTCCGGCTCGCGCGCCTGGGCCCTGGAGCGGCTGGCCGAGCCGCTGACCCTCGCCGAGCTGGCGGCGCGGGACGCGATGTCGGTCCGTACGTACAACCGCCGCTTCCGGGAGGAGACGGGCCTGACGCCGATGACCTGGCTGGCCCGCCAACGCGTCGACCGGGCCAGGGAATTGCTGGAGCGGACGGATCACACGGTGGACCGCGTCGCGGCGGAGACCGGTTTCGGCACGGGCACGTCGTTGCGCCAGCACTTCCAGACGGCGGTGGGTGTGTCGCCGAGGGCGTACCGGGCGACGTTCCGGGGACGATGAACCGCATGACTGAGATGAACGAAGCCCGCAGGGCCGTACCGAACGTGGCAGTGGACGGGGAGGAGTCCCTGGCGGCGAACCGTGCCTTCTACGGCGCGCTCGGCTTCGAGGAGGTCATGGATCTCGGCTGGGTGATGACGATGGCGTCGCCCACCCGGCCCACGGTCCAGATCAACTTCATCGAGCAGGGCGGCCCCGCCTTGGTCGTGCCGGACATGAGCGTGGAGGTGAGCGACGTCGACGCGGCGTACGCGGCCATGCTGGCGGCGGGCGCGGAGATCGTCCGTGACCTGCGGGACGAGGAGTGGGGCGTACGCCGCTTCTTCGTACGGGACCCGCAGGGGAAGGTGGTGAACGTGGTGGCGCATGCGGCTGCGCCGGGCGGTTCCTGACCGGGCCGGGACCGGGGCCGGGGCCGAGTTCAGGCGGCCCGGCGGTCCACCAGCACGTAGGAGGCGGCGGCCACGACCCCGGCCGCACCGAACACGGCCGGCCAGGCTCCGACCTTCTTGGCCAGCGGGTGCGACCCGGCGAACGCGGCGACGTACGCCCCGGTCAGCACCCCCGCGACCGTCCCGCCCGCGGTCCGCTTCCACTGGTGGCGGCGGCCGCTCCGGCGGCGGCGAGCACGACGCCGCCCAGCTGCCGCTTCTTGGTGAACCGTGCGGTCGCGTACCCGCCGACGAGACCGGCGGCGGCGATGGGGGCGGTAGGTATACGTGTGGCGGCCATGGAATCCTCCGGGCAGGTCGGCAATGTCGCCGCGGGCGTCCTTCGACGCCATTTGAGCGGCTATGAGACTACGGCGCTACGAGGCTACGCCGCGGGCCGCGGCACATGGCCGCGGCCCCACCCCTGCCCGCTGACGGTTGATGTTCGGCGTCCGCCGATCCGGTACTCAGCCGAACATGCCGGGCTCGTAGTCACCGGCGGGCGTCTGCGCGATGACGTTGAGCCGGTTGTAGGCGTTGATGACGGCGATCAGCCCGGCGAGCGCGACGAGCTGGTCCTCGTCGTAGTGCTTCGTGGCGTTGGCCCACGCCTCGTCGCTGATGCCACCGGCGGCGTCGGCGATCCGGGTGCCCTGCTCGGCCAGCTCGAGGGCGGCCCGCTCGGCGTCGGTGAAGACCTTGGCCTCGCGCCAGGCGGCGATGAGGTTGAGGCGCTGCGTGGTCTCCCCGGCGTGGGCGGCGTCCTTGGTGTGCATGTCGGTGCAGAACCCGCACCCGTTGATCTGGCTGGCCCGGATCTTCACGAGCTCCTGCGTGGCGTGCGGCACCCCGGCGTCGGAGACGACCTTCCCGGCGGAGTTGATGTGCCGCATGAACTTGCCCGCGAGCGCGTTGCCGAAGATGTTGAGTCGAGCTTCCATGGTGTGCTCCCTGAGCCGTCGTACGGCCCTGTACTGCGGCCGTTTCGTGGTTACACCCCTTTGACGGGGCGGCCCGGGAATGTGTGACAGGTGTGCGGGTGTGACCTGGGTCACGCGGGCTGGAGAGCTGCTTCTGGGTGAAGCTGCGGGTGGGGCTGCCAGACGACCGGCGGGTTGGCCTGCGTACGCGTCTCAGGGCTGCACTCCCGTGATCGGCATACCCCTGTCTCCTGCCCCCACGGCAACGGATCCCGGCACTTCGGACACTCGTAGACCCGCCGCCAGGCCCGCCTCCGCTCAGGCCGCTTACGCGTGAGCCGATCCGAGATGAGGCGGGCCGCCGAATACACCTTGCCTGGCAGCCCGGCCGTGACGGCATCCACGACCTCGGCGGCGGACGCCCCCCGCTCCAGCCACACGGCAACCTCGGGCACCAGCTCCCGCACCCCTCGCTCAGACAACCGCAACCGGGAATCGACGTCGGCGAGCCGCCGCAGGATGCGGGCACCTTCGGCGACGTGGGGGTTGTCGGCGTGCGGGTCGTGTGTGGGTGGGCGCAGGTCTGTGGCGGCCTCGGCGGTCGCGGCACCGGCGGGGGCGCTCGCGGGCGGGGCTGCCGGGGCGGGAGGGCAGGGAGGGTTCTTTTCCCCGTCCTTAAAGGAGTTCATCTTCCCGCCAGGGAAAAACGTGCCCGATTCCCCGGTTCCCACCCGCCCGGGAACCGGCTCACTGACAACGGGAGTTCGGGGACTCGGTGCGGCCCCCGGAACCTCGTACACATCAACGGAGGAGACGATCCGCCGCGTATCTTGCTCCCGCTCGGTCTGAGTGACCCAGTACCCGAACTCCCGCAGCTCCTTCACGGCCTTGGCCACGGCGATCCGCCCCTGCAAGAACCCATCGCTGAGGGTCCGCACGTTCACGGGCGCGCCGCTGGGCAAGGACAGGACGTAGACGAGGATGCCGCGCGCAGTATGAGACAGACGCGGATCGCGGAGGGCCTTGTTGTCGATGACGGTGAAGTCCCGCTCATGCCGAGGCATACGATGAATCTGCATGGGGAGTGTGGCTCCTTGTGCCGGACCCCCGGAGGTTGCAGCCTCGCGGGGGTCACCTGTGTGAAGTTCTATGCGCGTTCAGTGACCGCACTGTTGCGGAGAGTGGCACAGGTGGCCCGCTACGAGCAAACTCAGGCCAACGCTCCCAGCAGCCCCAACTCGGCCACTCGTAGCCAGACTTAAGAACCACAACCACAGAACAACCCGCACTCGCCCCACCACAGGGAGCGGCGCTGAAACCCGAAGAGCCTCTCCCCGCAGAGCCGACCCGTGCCCCTTCCACACACAAACCGCAACCCAAGAAAGTCAGCCCCCACCGGCGGAGAGCAAACTCCGAACCGGCGGCAGGCCACAGCAACCCACCACACCCACCGGCCACGCAATCCAAAACAGACACCCACCGTCCCGCACCCAACTTCGACTACCGCAACCACCCCACCGGCGCGAGCGCCGGACCCAAACCCCCACCACCTGCTCACCCGGCACCGAACCGCACCGGGGCACCCGCTCAGCCGCCCAGCGCTTAGCTCCATCTGCTCTGTCAGGACAGCTTGTACTCACTGTGCGGGACCGCGCGCTCCCACACCGCCTCGAAGGCAGAGGAGCACATGCGGACCAGAGCCGTGCAGGTCGCACGCTCCTCATCTCCGTCCGGCGACAGTTCGCCGTCGCCGCCGAAGTGAAGGAAGACCACAAGCTGATCGTCGAACACCCAGAAGTCGTTCCCCGGCATTGCGAGGTCCGACGCCCGTCGCCGAGGCAGCCACCGAACCTCCTCGCCGGCCCGAACGTTGGCATCCGTGACGTGATGCTCGAAGCGGACGTAATCCGACTCCGGAACAGAGCAGATCCGCGCCCGCCGCACCCGAACACCGCGCTCCATGGTCTCGGACATCAACCTCAACCACGTACGGACAGCCGGATCGTTGTCCTCGACCCGGTCGCGCTCACCGGCCCGCCAGGCCTGATAGCTCGGGTCGGACTGCATGTAGGAATCCCGCATCTCAAGGTGCACTGCGGACCGCTCGGCCAAGCGGAAGAGGTCACTGAACGTCGGCTCCGCCGTCACCATGCACCTCCGGGAAGAAGCTGACCATCTACTTCGAGGTCTAGGAAGCCGTTTGGAAGCCAGTCACGAAGTTGGCCCAGGCCCTCGCCCCGACGGTCAGTACTCCATCGCCTGCGCGCTTGGAATCCCGGACGAGTACGCCGCCACCGGATCCAACGGCGCACTCCAGGCACTCGCCCCCAGCGCCATTGCTGTAGGACGACTTGAACCAGTCACATATGAGGTCCTCCGAAGCGGTGCCGTACTGGGCGTGGTTCGCCGTCATCGTGTGTACTCCTTGACGATGTTCTTGATCAGTTGAAGTGAGCGTTGCGGGCTGAGAGCTGCTGCTCTGAGTGCGTCGAAGGCGCGCGTGTACTCGCGGACATGGTGCTCCCCTTCGAGATAGACCGCATCTGTGATGCCGTCCTTGTAGACGATGTCGGGATCTTCCTGGTCAGGAAACCCGAGGATCGTGAAGGGGCCGGTCACGGGCCGAGTTCCCGAGTCGAAGGGCAGCACCTGCACGGTGGTGGAGGGCAGCCCACTAGCGTGCACAAGGTGTTCCAGCTGGTCGCGCATGACTGCTTGATCGCCCACGACGTTGCGCAAGGAACCTTCGCTGAGGATGAACCAAGCGTCTGGCGCATCCTTCCGCGTCAGCATCTCCTGCCGCTCGATACGTACGCGGATCGCTCGCTCGGCGTCGGCGAGCGTCATGTGTGAGCCACTGACATGGAGCTCTGTGACGTACGTAGGCGTCTGCATGAGGCCAGGAATGACCTCGCATTGATACTGGCGGAACGAGGACACCTCCTGCTCCAAGCCGACGTAGATGTTGAACCACTCAGGCACGCCCGAGCCGTGAACTTGCCACCACCCTTTGGTTTTTGCCTGCCTGGCGAGGGACTTAAGGAACTCCCGCATCTCGTCGCTGGTCTCGTAGAGCCGACACAGCGCCTCGACGTCGGACGGCTGTACGCGCCCGTGGCCGGTCTCCATCCGATTCACCTTGGAACCGCTCCAGTCGACGGCCGCGCCCACCTGGGCGCAGGTCAGACCACTGGCCTCACGGAGCTTCTTCAGCTCGATCGAAAGCCGCCGACGCCGTGCGGTCGGAGATCCAGCCATGTCGCACCACCTCCCTGCTAGCGGCTCTCAGTCTCCGCGCCAAGACGTGGGCCTGCCAATCACTCGATAGTGGGAATCCCGTTCTGCAAATTGCACGAGGGGATCAGATGCGGTCACGCTGTGTTGCATGGGGTGGCGACGAACTCGTCTCCTCGAAGCGGGAGTTGTTGCACCTCTACGGAGAGGACGAGCCTGTGCTCCAGCAGAACTGTGTATGCCGAAAGCCCTGGGAGCTAGCCTTCACAGCCGAGCCCGAAGAACTGGCCGGCCTGCGCCGTATCGTGCGGTTGCACCTCATGAATTGGGGCCTGCACGATCTCGTCGACCACGCGCAACTGTGCGTGACGGAAATGGTCTCCAACGTCATCACGCACGTGGGCACCGGCACCCCCACCGAGCTGAGCATGTTGATGAACGGTGCCTTCCTCCGCATCGAGGTCCAGGACCCGGATCTGCGGGCGCTTCCCACGCTTCTTCACGCTGCGGACGACGATGAGAGCGGGCGGGGCATGAGACTGCTCGATGCGGTGTCTGTCCGATGGGGCGTACTGATCAAGGCCGACCGCAAGGTGACGTGGTGCGAGCTGGCCGCTGGGATTGATGCCCCGGAAGGGCACGTTCGCAACGCCGCTGTGGACAGAGCCGAAGAGCTGCTTCAGATGTATGGAGTGGCTGGACTAGTAGATGCGCGGTCGGAAACGCGTGTGGACAAGTTGGTAGCGGTCGCGTTGATCACGGACCTGCTCTGCTGGGCTAGTGCCCACGGGTACGACGCGGACGAGGTTCTGGAAAGCGCCGAGGCTCGTCTTGGTCGAGAAGGGCCGCGTCGATGAGGTGATGAGCCGCTGACTCTAATGGAGTTGAGGGAGGGCGCTTGGCGGAAGCCTGCTGGGGCCGCCCGTTGGCCATGCGACGTGTGACTGTCCATTAGGTGCCATCCATATATGGGCAGTTGTCGCATGTGGTGTCAGTGGCCGCCTTTACAGTGCACCTATGCCTAGACGACTTGCCTCCGGCCTCTACGAGCACATCGTGACCAATGAACTCGATCGAAGTACGGTCGAGGCAGCAACTGAGGGCCGGGTGCAGCGCGAACCGCTGGACCCGGAAGACGCCCCTGAAATCTTGGGCCGCTATGTCGGGGAGCTGGTCCGTCGAACGCTGCGGGCGCACGCTAAGCAGAGGGGGCCCGATGGGGCTGCTCAGAGGTTGGCGGACCAGGTCGAAGCGGTCAATAGGATCGTTGAGGAGCTGGGGCGCCTCTTGCCGGAGCAGGCAGGAGATGAGGCTGCAGTTGCTCAGACGAAGGACTTGCTCCTGGCTGTCGCAGACCGAGCGCCCTTGCCTGGCGAGAAGGCATTCCCTGAGCGACCGCATGTCCCGCTGGCGACCAGTGCACTCTTTGCCAATCGCTCACGAGAGAGCGTTGGACATGCGCTTCAGCGGGAGTTGGAATCTGCCGACCGCGTCGATCTGATCTGCGCCTTCATAAAATGGTCGGGTCTGAGGCTCTTGTTGGGGAGGCTTAGTGACGTCCGCCGTCGGAACAAGCGTCTGCGCGTTATTACGACGACGTACATGGGGGCAACAGATCAGCGGGCCGTTGACGCCCTGGCTGAACTCGGCGCTGAGGTGCGGATCTCGTACGAGACGCAAGCGACGCGGCTGCATGCCAAAGCGTGGCACTTTCATCGTGAGAGCGGTACTTCAACCGCCTATGTGGGCTCGTCCAACATGTCGAAGGCCGCGCTCGTCGACGGACTGGAGTGGAACGTTCGCCTTTCGCAACTAGAGTCCCCAACCCTCGTCACGTCGATCACGGATACGTTCGAAGAGTATTGGCAGGATCCAGCATTCGAGCCGTACGACCCAAGAAGCGACCGAGACCGCAATCGGCTCGCTGATGCGCTGAGCACCGAACGTAGCGGTCCGACTCAGCTTCCCATCGAGCTTGCCTCGTTCGACATCCAGCCTCACCCACATCAGCGGGAGGTCCTGGACGAACTGCAGGCACAGCGGGAGCTTCACGAGCACCATCGCAACCTCGTCGTCATGGCGACCGGTACTGGAAAGACCGTGGTCTCCGCCCTCGATTATCGGGCACTGCGAAGGGCAGGGAAGGTTGAGAGTCTGCTGTTCGTTGCGCATCGAGATTCGATCCTCAAGCAGAGCCGATCTGTCTTCCGACACGTGTTGAAGGACGGGGCCTTTGGGGAGTTGTACGTCGGGGGCGAACGTCCTAGCGAGTGGCGTCACGTATTTGCTTCGATCCAGTCCCTCACCAGTTCTGGTTATGAGCGACTGCACCCGGAACACTTCGACATGGTGATCGTCGACGAATTCCACCACTCAGGGGCCCGCACATATGCGGAGCTTCTCGCGCACATTGCTCCGAAGGAACTGCTTGGTCTCACAGCCACCCCGGAGCGCACCGACGAGTACGACATCACGCGGTGGTTTGAAGGCCGTACTGCAGTCGATCTCCGATTGTGGGAAGCCATCGAGCGCGGCCTGCTGGTGCCCTTCCACTATTTTGGCATCAACGATGAGACTGACCTCAGGAGCTTGCGCTTCAGTCGCCGGACCGGTTACCAGACGCGTGAACTTGAGCAGCTGTACACCGGGGACGATGCCCGAGTACGCATCATTCTGAACGAGATTCACGAGAAGGTCCTTGCCCCCCGGGAGATGCGAGCACTCGGGTTCTGCGTGTCTGTCGCCCATGCCCGCTATATGGCAGACAGGTTCACCAAGGCTGACCTGCCGTCCTGCGCGCTGACCAGTGAGTCAAGTCCGCAGGAGCGTGAGCAGGCGGTGACGGACCTCAAACAGGGGCGCATCAAGGTGCTGTTCACTGTGGACCTGTTCAACGAAGGCGTTGACATCCCTTGTGTGGACACGCTCCTGTTCTTGCGTCCCACAGAGAGCGCCACGGTCTTCCTACAGCAGCTCGGCCGTGGTTTGCGCCATGCGGAAAACAAGACCAGTTTGACTGTCCTGGACTTCATCGGGGCCCAGCATACGGATTTCCGCTTCGAACCCTCAATGCGTGCTCTGACAGGAGCTAGCCACCGCCAGGTGGCTCGGGAGGTTGAACAGAGGTTTCCTACGCTCCCCAGCGGCTGCGCTGTCCAACTGGACCGCGTGGCAGAGGAGTACGTGCTTGACAACCTTCGGCGCACGCTGAAGCCGCGTTGGATGCAGTCTGTCGCCGAGCTGAGGAAGCTGGGCGATGTGTCACTGGGTGCGTTCCTTACGAGCACGGGTGCCGAGGTCGAGGACGTGTATCGACCCACACGAGGTACGTGGAGCGAACTCAGGGAGGACGCAGGCCTGCCCGTACCTTCGCCCGGTCCGGCCGATACAGAACTCTCTAAGGCGCTCCGTCGCTCCCTGCACATAGACGATCCCGAACGCTTGGCCTACCTCGGCATACTGTCTAGGGCTGAGAGCCTGAGCGGGCTCGATGCGGACGTGAGTGACTGGCCCGCGGAGCGCTTGCGACGGATTGCAGCTATGGCAAACAGTGTCCTGTGGGGCAACGCTCTACGGGCCAGTCCTGCTGAGGCTGCATTGGAAAGAATGCTGATAGAGCACCGGCGCAGGTCGGAGCTGCAGCAACTTGTACCTGAACTCCGTGGGCGCCTGCAGCGGGTCACCCGTCCCCTCGAACCCGGTGGGAACAACCCTCTACACGTCCACGCCCACTACACCAGGGCAGAGGCGGAAGCGGCGTTCGGTGGCGAGTACAAGGGGCAGCCCACGGGGGTGAAGTGGTTCGAGGACGAGCAGGCTGACGTGTTCTTTATCGACCTGGTCAAGTCCGAGAAGCACTTCTCCGAGACGACCAGGTACGAGGACCGGGTGATCAGTCCGCGGCGTTTCCAATGGGAAACCCAGAGCCGCACATCTGAACGTTCTGACACCGGTGTTCGCTATATGAAGCACCAGGAGCGCGGTAGCAGCCTGCACTTGTTCGTCCGTGAGACGAAGAAGGCTGACGGTCTGCTTGGCGCACCCTCGTATGTCTACGTGGGCCCGGCCACTTACCTGACTCATGAAAATGACCGCCCGATGCGGCTCACTCTGGAACTTGAGCACACGCTTCCGGTGGACCTCTACCGTCGTTGGTCACAGCTCTCCGGGTAGCCAATGCTGCGTATGGCGCGCCGTCGCCGCAATGATGAGACCTGGCGCCCGAACCCGTTTCGGTGCCAGGCCCATTCCATCGGCGGCGAGCTGATCGTGTTCTCCGACCGGCGTTCCGGCAGCTCGGCCAACTGCGCCTTGGACAGGCCGCGCTCGCGGCTCCGGTGACGGACGAGGACCGCAGTGTCCGTCACCGGGACGCGTCTTTGTCGTAGCGCGGCAAGGTGGCCGTGTCGATCTTCCAGCCTTGCACGGTCACGGTGTCGCCGAACTCGTAGTGCCGCTGATTGTCGTAGGCCGGTGCCCCAGTTCGTGTGGTGGGTGCCCAGTAATGGACGGCCGTTCCGTCGCGCGGGTCCACGATCAGATAGTGCGGGATGCCCATCGCGGGATAGTCGCGGAGCTTGCCTTCGTAGTCGTTCGCCGGGGCGAAGAGGGAGACGACTTCGATGAGTAGGTGGCAGTCCTTCGGGGGCATGGCGTCGGCGGCTGTCGGCTCGAAGTCTGCGTTGACTACGGCCATGTCCGGTACTCGCAGGACACCGAGTTCAGGGTCTTCCAGGTCGGTTGCGACGTAGAGGGCGAGGCTCGGCGCGAGCTGTGGCTCCAACTGCGTGCGCAGGCGGTGCGCGACTCGCTGATGTCGGGCCTTCGGGCTCGTCATCACGAGGATCTGGCCTTGGCTGATCTCGGACCAGTGCGCCGCCTCCGGCTCGCCGCCGATGCCTTCGCGAAAGGTGTCGCGGAATTCGCGAAGGCGGCGGTAGGTCGTCTCCTCGGTCATCCCGTCACCGGACGCGAGGAGTTTGTGACGCGGCTAGTTCAGGCCGTGCGGCCATGGCACTCCCCGTACAAGTTCCCCGACCCACACCAGCACCCAGCATCCTGCTCCGGCGGCCAAGCCACCGCCCGCCCCCGCGCAGCCAGCGTCGTCGCGTACTGCGGGAGCAGCGACGCGTCCTCGGGGGACGAGGCCTCTGAGGCGGCGAAGGCCTCGTAGGAGGGGACCGTGCCCGTGACGATGCCGAGGTTGCCCGTGCCGGAGGCGGAGAGTTCGCGTAGCGAGGACTCTGTTGACGCCAAGTGGGCCTCGTACGACGGGTATTCGGTGCTCAGAGCCGGATAGGCGGTGAGGAGTTCCGTGTACTCGCCGGCCGGCCAGTGCAGGACCGCCACCGGGAACGGGCGGGACAGGGCCTCCCGGAAGGAGCCGAGTTCCGCGTGGAGGCGGTCGATCTCGGCGCGGAGTTCCGCCGGGTTGTTGGAGCCGAGGGCCCACAGGCGCTTCGGGTCGTGGAGCTCGTCGAGGGAGACCGAGGTGCGGTTGACGCGGTCGGCCAGGGCGTCCCACGCGTCGTGGTCCGCGCCGAGGAGACGGCGGACGCGGTGGCGGCCGAGGACGAGGGGGTGCTTGGCGTACACGAGGTCGGCCGAGTCGCGCTCCGAGGGAGGGACGAGGAGTTCCAGGGCCTCCGTGAACGTCTCGTGCGCCGGTTCCAGCTCGTCGTGCGCTTCGAGGGACTCGGCGATGATCACCCAGGGCGCCGGGTCACGCGGGGCCGCCGCCCGCAGGCCCGCGATGATCGCCTGGGCCTCGGCCTCGTGGCCGTACTCCCAGAGGTTCGCGGCCTTGAGCGCGCGGATCAGGGCGGGGTCGTGTACGTCCGCCGAGGCCAGCAGGGCGTCGTAGTGGGCCGTGGCGCGTTCGCGGGCGTCGGCCAGTTCGTAGTGGGCCGCGGCCTGGAGGAGCAGCGCTTCCGCGTCCTCGGGATACATGGCCGCAGTGCGTTCCAGGCGCTCGGCTTCCGCTACGTGGTCGGCGTGCTCGTTCTCGGCGGGCGTGGCAGGCGTGTCGGGGCGCATGGAGGACACGGTACTGCCGGACGGCCCGGCTGGGACCGCCCCCGTCGGACGGCACCGATCGGGTGCGAGCGTGTCGGCCTCCGCCGGCGGCGCGGGACGCTCCCGGGTCAGTAGCGCCAGCTCACGTACTCCCTGAGGTGGTTCAGGACGTACGCGAGCCGCCAGATCACGACGATCAGCGTGCCGGCCCACAGCGTGATGCCGACGCACACGCCGGTGACGGCCTGCCGGTGGCGCGCGTCGGAGTCGAGAGCGGCCAGTTCCGGGTGGGCCGGATCGAAGCGGACGCGGACCCGCGCGCCCTCCGGAAGGGCGCGCGCCGGGGCGTCGTCGGGCAGGGCGCGTTCGTGCGCGGTGCCGTCGGGGGCCGTCCAGGAGACGACGGGGTGGAGGGTCGCGTACGTGGCCTCGCGGGAGGCGACGTGACCGGTGACCGTCGCCTCGATCACGTTGCCGGTGGTGCGGCGGAGGATCTCCGTGACCAGTTGGACCGCGTACGTGGCTGTCACGGCCAGACCGGCGAGGAACGGGATCAGGGCCAGCAGCCAGGCAGGACTCATGAGCCGCAGCGTAACCATGTGCTGCGGCCCACCATCCCGTCCCGCAGACCGGCAGTTGCGTTGTCGCACTGGTCAGTTGAAGCCACCCGATCTATCTTGCGCGCGTGCTGCAGTTACTGCGTAGCGGGAGTCGGCCTCAGGTCGTGGTGCAGGGGCGGCGGCCCCGTCGGCCGCCGCTGCGGCGCGTGCTCTGGGGTGGTGCGGAGGTCGCCGTCACGCTGGGGGTCGTGCTGCTCCTGCTCGTCGTGCATCAGCTGTGGTGGACGAACCGGCAGGCCAGGGCCGGAGCCGAGCGGAAGGTGCACGCGCTGGAGCGGGAGTGGGAAGGGGGAGGGGGAGGGGGAGGGGGAGATGAAGGGGGGCGGGGCGCTGCGGACGCGTCGCCGGGTGACGACGGGGCCGTTCCGGACGATGATCCGGCCGTCGGCGATGACACTCCCTCCGGCTCCTCGACCTCCTCCGGTTCCTCCAGGGCCTCCGGCGGACGCGGTGGCGCCGCGCAACCCCGCTGGGACCAGGCCTACGCCATCCTCGACGTCCCCCGCCTCGGTCTGCGCGCGCCCGTCGCCCAGGGGATCAGCAAGGCGAAGGTTCTCAATCGGGGATACGTCGGTCACTACCCGGGCACCGCGCAGCCGGGCCGCGCCGGGAACTTCGCGCTTGCTGGGCACCGCAACACCCACGGCGAGCCGTTCCGGTACATCAACCGGCTGCGGCGCGGCGACACGCTCACCGTGCGGACCGAGGAGGCCACGTACACGTACGTCGTCGACAAGAAGGTCGCCCAGACCTCGGCGGGGGACGGCGGTGTCATCGGGGCGGTGCCGAGGAGCCGGGTCGTGCCGTCCGCCGGGTACAGCGAACCCGGGTACTACATCACCCTCACCACCTGTACCCCGGAGTTCACGTCCAAGTACCGGCTCGTGGTGTGGGGGAAGCTCAGCCGGATGACGCCCCGCTAGGCTCGACGCCCGTGATCAACCGACCGCGTCCGTGGGCTCGACGGCCCCATCTGCTCTGGCTCCTCGCGCCCTTCGTCCTCTACATCGGCGCGCTTCCGTTCGTGAACCGCGTCGAACCCGTGGTGCTCGGGCTGCCGTTCCTGTTCGTGTGGCTGCTGGCCGCGACGCTGCTCACGCCCGTCGCCGTATGGCTGACGTGGCGCGGGGACCGCAAGCTGCGCGAGAGGCGGCAGGAGTCATGAGCGACGGAGCTGTGGCCAGCACCCTCTTCGGTGCGTTCATGGTCGTGACGCTGGTTCTCGGGCTGCTCGCCGTACGCGGCAAGGGCAAGGGCGGCGGGCTCGCCGAGTGGTCGGTGGGCGGGCGCTCGCTCGGGGCGGTGTTCATCTGGGTGCTGATGGCGGGCGAGGGGTACACCAGCTTCAGTTATCTGGGTGCTGCTGGTTGGGGGTACAACTTCGGCGCTCCCGTCCTCTACGTCGTCGCCTACATGTCCTGCGGATACGCCGTCGGCTACGTCGTCGGACCGATGCTCTGGGCGTACGCGCGGCAGCACGGACTCGTCAGCATCACGGACATGGTCGCCCACCGGTTCGGGAAACCGTGGCTGGGCGCCGCCGTCGCGGTCCTCGTCACCGCGTTCCTGCTGCCGTACATCCAGTTGCAGATCACGGGGATGGGCGTGGTCGTGTCGACGATCTCCTACGGCGCGATCAGCCTCAACTGGGCTTATTTCATCGGCTTCGCCGTCACCACCGTCTTCGTCGTGGTGAGCGGGCTGCGCGGGAGCGCGTGGGTGTCGGTGCTGAAGGACGTGCTCGTCATCGTCACGCTCGCGTTCCTGGCGATCTACGTGCCCCTGCACTACTTCGGCGGTTACGGGGACTTCCTCGGGCGGCTCGTCGAGGAGAAGAGCGCCTGGCTGACGCTGCCGGGCAGTGGCGGAAGCCCGTACGGGACCGGGTGGTTCGCCACGACGACCTTCCTGAACGCGCTCACCGTCGTCATCTTCCCGACCACCGTCGCCGGGTATCTCGGGGCCCGCAACGCCGACGCGCTGCGGCGCAACGCGATGTGGCTGCCCGCCTACAACATCCTGCTGTTCGTACCGATGCTGCTCGGCATGGCCGCGCTGTTCGTCGTGCCGGGGCTGACGGGGGCCGAGTCGAACCTCGCGCTCCTCAAGCTCGTCGTCGACTCGTTGCCGGCCTGGGCGGTGGGGATCATCGGGGTCGCGGCGGCCTTGTCGTCGATCGTGCCGATGGCGGTGTTCATGCTGGTCATCGGCACGATGTGGGGGAGCAGTGTGTTCTCCCTAGTGCCTCGGTGGCGGGGCTCGTCGCAGGCACTGAAGGCGTGGTCGCAGGTCGTGGTCGTCGTCGCCGGGTCGGTCGCGCTCCTGCTGACGTATGCCGCGCCCAACACCCTCGTGCGGCTCTCTCTGATCTCTTACGAGGGCATGGCGCAGCTCGTACCGATGCTGCTGGTGGGGCTGTTGTGGCGGCGGTTGAGTCTGGTGGGGGCGTTGAGCGGGCTCGCGGTCGGGGTGGCTGTCGTGTGCGGGCTGGTGTTCAGCGGGCGGGATCCGGTGTTCGGCGTCAATGCGGGGGTCGTTGCACTGGGCTGCAATGTGGTGGTGGCGCTCGGGGTGACATTTGCCTGGCCGGCGGATCGGGATGGGCGGGCGGATGAGGACGTTTTGGCCGGGGATTCTGTGGGGGTGGGTGGGTAGAGGGTGGGTTCGTTTGTGGGTGCGGCGGGGTTGGTGTGTTTGCGCAGTTCCCCGCGCCCCTGGGGGTGTGTCGGGTGCTGTCGGTTTTTGGGTGCGGCGGGGTTCGGGTTTTGCGCAGTTCCCCGCGCCCCTGAACCTGAGCGTCTGCCAGGTTCTGGCTCGACCCGGACCCCGCCGATCCGGTCAGCCGGGCGCTGCTCGGACCCCGGCGCATGCTTCAGCCCGTGGTCACCGAGCCTGTATAACTGGCAGGACGCATACACGTACAGCACAGGCATCGGCAGCACGCGAGACACCGCCGGGCCCGCCACGACGAAAGGAGAAAGCCGCATGTTCCGCACGAGCACCTGGTCCACGACCCTGCGCCCGGCCGTCCTGCTGCTTCTCCTGATCGTCCAGACCGTCCTGGTCGACACCGGCAGCCTCGCCGGAGCCGTCGCGCTCGCCGCGACCGCCGCCGCGGGCTCCGCCCTCGCCGCCTGCGCCGTGCTCGCCGCACGCTGCGCGCCGGCCGTGCCGCGTCACCGCGTACGCACAGCCATGCGCGACCGTGCGCAGCGCACCGCGTTCCTGCCGCAACGCGATCCCGATGCCTCGGGACGCACCAGGCCCCGAGCGCCGGGCCGTCTCGCCCCGACGGCCTGCTGACACCGACACCGGCTCTCTCCGTACCAGCTGTACCAGCTGTACTAGCTGCACCAGCTGCACCAGCTGTACTAGCTGCACCGGGTCCGCAGTCCGTCACGCCGAAACCCCTTGCGTTTCCGGCCGACGAGACCCCCGGAGGGCTCACCCATGTCGTCGTTCATGTCCGTTTTCGCCAGCCTGGTCGAGCATTTCGCCAGCATGCTCGAGCCGCTGTTCCACGCCTCGGCCACGGCCGCGGCGATCATCCTGTTCACCGCGTTCGTACGCCTTCTCGTCCACCCCTTGTCACGCGCCGGAGCCCGCGGCCAGCGCGACCGGCTCAAGTTGCAGCCGCGCATCGCCGAGTTGCGCAAGCAGCACAGGAAGAACCCTGAGGCGCTACAGAAGGCGATCATGGACCTGCACCGCGAGGAGAAGGTCTCCCCGCTGTCGGGCTGCCTGCCCATGCTGTTCCAGATGCCGGCGTTCTTCCTGCTCTACCACCTGTTCTCCAGCGGCAGCATCGGCGGCACCCCCAACGCCCTGCTCGGCCACACCCTCGGCGCCGCCTCCCTGAGCGGCAACTTCAAGGACGCCCTCGCGCACGGCGGGCTGTTCGGGGCGCAGGGGCTGGTGTACGTGGCGCTGTTCGCGCTCGTCGCGGCCGTCGCCACCTTCAACTACCGGCGCACCAAGCGGCAGATGGCCCTGTCGGCGGCCGCGGCACCGGCGCCCGCCGCCGACCAGCCGCAGATGCCGGGCATGGGTGCCATGACGACGATGAGCAAGTACATGCCGTTGATGTCCTTCATGACGCTCTTCTCGGTGGCGTTCGTGCCGCTCGCCGCCGCGCTGTACGTCGTCACGTCCACGACGTGGAGCGCGATCGAGCGCGCCGTCCTGTACCGGGACATGCCGTACGGGGCGGGAGCCGCGATGCCCGCGATCTGATCCGGGGCGGGGCGCGGGCCCGGAGGGTGCGGGCCGGGCGGCCGGGTCCACTCCGTGAACGGGGTATTGCGGAGTGGACGCCGAACTTGGAGGATCGACCAGACCTCCGATGGCTGCAGGCCGCACCGGGCCATGGAGGCTCCTCCTAGAACAGAGGGAGTTACCCATGAAGCTGCTGCGAGTCGGTCCGGCCGGAGCCGAGCGCCCCGCGCTCCTCGACGCCGACGGCACCCTGCGCGACCTGTCGGGCCTGGTGCCGGACATCGACGGGGCGCTGCTCGCGGACGACGACGCGCTCGACCGGGTCCGTACCGCCGCTGCCGCCGGCGACCTGCCCGCCCTTGACGCCGCGGGGCTGCGTGTCGGCCCGCCGGTGGCCCGTATCGGCAAGGTCGTGTGCATCGGGTTGAACTACCACGACCACGCCGCCGAGACCGGGGCCGAGCCGCCCGCCGAGCCCGTCGTCTTCTTCAAGGCGGCGGACACGGTCGTCGGGCCGCACGACACGGTGCTGGTGCCGCGCGGCTCCGTCAAGACCGACTGGGAGGTGGAGCTGGCCGTGGTCATCGGACGTACGGCCCGCTACGTCGACTCCCAGGAGGCGGCACTCGCGTGTGTCGCCGGGTACGCGGTCGCGCACGACGTGTCGGAACGCGAGTTCCAGATCGAGCGGGGCGGCACCTGGGACAAGGGCAAGAACTGCGAGACGTTCAACCCGCTCGGGCCGTGGCTGGTGACCGCGGACGAGGTGGCGGACCCGCAGGCGCTCGGCCTGAAGCTGTGGGTCAACGGGGAGCTCAAGCAGGACGGCACCACCGCCGAGCAGATCTTCCCGGTGGCCGAAGTGGTGCGCTACGTAAGCCAGTTCATGACCCTGTACCCGGGCGATGTGATCAACACGGGTACGCCTGCCGGGGTGGCGATGGGGCAGCCCGAGCCCAAGCCGTATCTGCGGGCCGGGGATGTGGTGGAGCTGGAGATCGAGGGGCTGGGGCGGCAGCGGCAGGAGCTGAAGCCTGCGTAGGGCTCCGCCGGGGGACTGGTTACGCCTTCACGCCGTTGCCGGTCGGTGTTTCTCGGGCGGAGTGCGCGCCGTCGTGGCTGGTCGCGCAGTTCCCCGCGCCCCTGGGGGTTGCGCACTTCGTGCCGCAACCCCCAGGGGCGTCGGTCAGCTGCCCGCCGTGAACCGTTCCAGCGCTTCGATCACCAGCGCGTGGTCCTCGATCTGGGGGAGGCCGGAGACGACCACCGTGCCCACTACTCCCGCGCCCCGTACGGAGATCGGGAAGGCGCCGCCGTGGGCCGCGTACGTGTCCGGGTCGAGGCGTGAGGAGTCCTCGAACGTCGTGCCCTTGGCGCGGAAGCGGCTGCCGACCAGGTACGAGGAGGCCTGGTAGCGCTCGACGACGCGGCGCTTGCGGGCGATCCACGCGTCGTTGTCCGGGGTGGAGCCCGGGAGCGCCGCGTGGAACAGCTGCTGGCCGCCGCGCGTGATGTCGATCGCGACCGGTGCCTGCCGTTCCCGGGCCAGTGCGACGAGGAGCGAACCGAGGTCCCACGCGTCGTCGTACGTGAACGTGGAGAGGGCCAGGCGGCGCTCCTGCTCCTCCAGCGTCGCGATGTCGGGGGCGGCGGCCTGCTGTCCGGCGGCGCTCACAGGGTCACCGTCACACCGTCGCGGGCGGAGCGGCGCGCCGCTTCCAGTACGTCGAGGGCGTCGGCGGCCTGCGTGGCGGGCACCGGGTTCGGGCCGCCTTCGCGCAGGGCCGCGGCCACAGCGGCGTAGTACGCGGGGTAGTCGCCGTCGAGGGTGGGCTGCGGGCGGCCGCCGCCGGTCAGCGGGGACTCGCCGGATCCGACGCGGCCCCACAGCGATTCGGACTCCACGCCCCACGGCGTGCCCGGCGCCGGGCGCTTGCCGTCGCGCAGCGCCGCCTCCTGCGGGTCGAGGCCGTACTTGACGTAGCCCGCCTGCGAGCCGAGGACGCGGAAGCGCGGGCCGAGCTGGGCCGTCGTAGCGGAGACGTAGAGGTGGGAGCGGACGCCGTTCGCGTGGGTGAGCGCGATGAACGTGTCGTCGTCGGCCTCGGCGCCCGCGCGGCGCACGTCCGACTCCGCGTACACGGAGACGACCGGGCCGAACAGGACCAGGGCCTGGTCGACGACGTGGCTGCCGAGGTCGTAGAGGAGACCGCCGATCTCCTGCGGGTCGCCGGACTCGCGCCAGCCGCCCTTGGGCTGCGGACGCCAGCGCTCGAAGCGGGACTCGAAGCGGTAGACGTCGCCCAGCTCGCCGCCCTTGAGAAGGGATTCGAGGGTGAGGAAGTCGTTGTCCCAGCGGCGGTTCTGGAAGACGGAGAGGAGCAGGCCGCGCTCGTCGGCCAGCGCCGCGAGCTCGCGGGCCTCGGCCGCGGTGCCCGCCACCGGCTTGTCGACGACGACCGGCAGGCCCGCCTTCAGAGCGGCCGTCGCGATCGATACGTGCGTCTTGTTCGGGGAGGCGATGACGATCAGGTCGAGGTCGTCGGCCCGCTCCCACAGCTCGTCCGGGGACGCCGCGAAACGCAGACCGTCGCCGTGCTCGGCGCGGGCCTGGGCCTGCCGCTCCGGGTTCGACGTGACGACCGTGTCGAGGACGAGGCCCTCGGTCGCGGCGATCAGCGGGGCATGGAAGACGGAGCCCGCCAGGCCGTAGCCGACGAGGCCCACCTTGAGCGGGGAGCTGTTACCAGTCATGCTCCCACTTAAGCAACGGTGTTGCCAAAGTGCAAGCGCGGGGGACAATAGGCTGGTGAACACCGATGCACGGCCCACCGCGGGCGCCAACCTGACCGCCCTGCGCGGGCACAACGCGGCCCTCGTCCTCGACCTGCTGCGCACGGCCGGGGAGAGCGGGATCAGCCGCCTCGAACTCGCCGAGCGCACCGGTCTCACCCCGCAGGCCGTCAGCAAGATCACGGCCCGGCTGCGGGGCGAAGGGCTCGTCGTCGAGGCGGGACGGCGGGCCTCCACCGGCGGCAAACCACGCACCGTGCTGCGCCTGGTCGCCGGCGCCGGGCACGCGGTCGGCCTGCACCTGGACCGCGACGAACTGCGGGCCGTCCTCACCGACCTGGCCGGCACCGTGGTCGCCGCCCGGCGCTCCCCGCTCGACCTGGGCGCGGGCGCCGACGCGGTACTCACCGCCACCGCCCGCGAGGTGGACACGCTGCTCGACGACGGCACGGGCGGCCGTTCCGCGCTCGGCGTCGGCGTGGCCGTGCCCGGACCGCTCGACCACACCGACGGGGTGCTGCACCGGGTCACCGGGTTCCCGCAGTGGGACGGATTCCCGCTGCGCGACGCGCTCGCCGAACGGCTGGGGCTCCCCGTCGTCGTCGACAAGGACACGAACGCCGCCGCGCTGGGCCTCGCCCTCGACACCGACGGCGAGCGCTCCTTCGCCTACCTCCATCTCGGCACCGGGCTCGGCGCGGGACTCGTCCTCGGCGGCGCGCTGTATCGCGGGGCGCGCACCGGAGCCGGTGAATTCGGCCACCAGGTCATCCAGTTGGACGGCCCGCGGTGCGACTGCGGCAGCCGCGGATGCATCGAGGCGCTGTGCCTCGCCGCTGTCGCCGACGGCGGCGAGAGCGGCCTCGACGAGGCGGCGCGGGTGCTCGGCGAAGGGGCCGGAAATCTGGTGAGCCTCCTCGACATCGACGCCGTGCTGCTCGGCGGGCGGGCCGTCTCCGCCGCCGAGGAGCGGTTCGTACGAGGAGTCGCCGGGGTCCTCGAAGCGCGGGCGCGACGCGGGGGCGGCGGGCCCGCGATACCGGTACGGGCCGCTCCCGGCGGGGCCACCCTCGTCGTCGAAGGCGCCGCACAACTGATTCTGGCCCCGCTGTTCGGGCGCGGGAACGCGGCGTATCCCTCGGCGGGGGCGGCGGGAAGCTAGGGGAGGGCGCGTCTCCTGCTGAGCCGCCGGCGGACCCGGCCGGGAACGCGCGCACATTCTGCTGAGCCGCCGGCGTACCCGGCCGGGAACGAGATCGATCAGGATCAACCGGGATCAATCGGTATCGGGACAGAAGTGGCCTGATCGTGGGGACTTCGACGGCCATGGGGCGGTACGGGGCCGTGTCGCGGCGGCCGGGCGGCGGGTGCGTGGCAGATTCCTGGGCCACGGCCGTCGTGCCCGCGGGTCCGCGAGGGTCGTCCGACCCAGCGACCAGCAAGGCTCCCCACCAGCAAGGCTCCCCACCAGCAAGGTTCTCCACCAGCAAGGTTCTCCACCAGCAAGGCCCTTCACCAGCAAAGGCTCTTCATGCGACTGTGCCGCACGATCGCCCTCGGTATGACCGCCACCGCCGCCACCCTTGTTCTCTCAGGTCCTGCAACGGCGACAGCGGCGGGGGAGGGCCGGCACTCGACGGGCGGGGCCGCCCGGGCCTGCGCGGCCGCGTCGGACCGCGGCGAGTTCCCCATCACCAGCCGGATCCACGAAGGGCCGGCCGCCTACTACCCGGGCGACGAACACCGGTACTGGTCGCTCGACCTCACCAACACGACCGACGCCGCCTGCACCCCCCTCCACCCCGTCCTCGTCCTGGTCGACCAGCGGCGCACACTGCGGTCCGCGCAGGTCGGGCTGGAGTTCTTCGACGGGGAGCGCTGGCGGCCGGTGCGGTTCGAGAAGACCGGCCAGGGCGACCACGTAGGCGTCTTCGACGACGGGTTCCGGGGGTTCTCGGCAGGCCCCGGCAAGACGGTCACCGTACGGGTCCGGCTCGCGTTCACCCCGGACACGCTCTCCGACCACGTCGTCGCCAGCGCCGCACTCGTCCAGCGGCAGGGGGACGACGGCAACTGGGTGGGGGAGTCCGAGGACTACCCGTTCGACATCGTCGCGGACGGCACCGCCCCCGACGACGGAACCGGCACCGGCACAGGGACCGGCGACGGCTACGGCTACGGCTACGGCTACGGCTACGACGACGGTGACGGCCGGGGCACGACCTCCGCCGATGAACTGGCCGCGACGGGCCCGAGCGACACACTGCTCGGCCTGGCCGTCGCCGCCGCCGCGTTCCTCCTCGGCGGCGGCATCCTCATGGCGGGCGCCCGCCACCTCCGCGCGGGGCGCCGCTGACGGGAGGGACGCCGCCGACGAACCCTGCGGTCGCTCCTCCAACACAACAAGGCGACGGCAAACGCCTGTTGACGAAGTTCGCCGCACGGGCGCCGACCAGGTGGCCACGGGTGCCGACCAGGTCGACGGCTCCGGCAACGCGGCCAGGACGTTCCGATCAGGCCGGGCGGGTCAAGATCAGCCGATCCTGACTAGGCTGATGGGCGTCGGCACAGAGTCGTCCCGGCGCCCCTCCAGGTCACTGGAACCACAGCTGTCGCAGCGAACCGCAGGAGTGCACCCCATGGCAGAGCGCAAGCCCATCGATTCGTGGCTCACCGACATGGACGGGGTGCTCATCCACGAAGGAGTGCCGATCCCCGGCGCCGACGCCTTCATCAAGCGGCTCCGCGACTCCGGCAAGCCGTTCCTGGTGCTGACCAACAACTCCATCTACACCGCCCGCGACCTCCAGGCCCGCCTCACCCGCATGGGCCTGGAGGTCCCGGTCGGCAACATCTGGACGTCCGCCCTGGCCACCGCCAAGTTCCTGGAGTCGCAGCGGCCCGGCGGCACCGCGTACGTCATCGGCGAGGCGGGCCTGACCACGGCCCTGCACGACATCGGGTACGTCCTCACCGACCACGAGCCCGACTACGTGGTGCTCGGCGAGACCCGCACCTACTCCTTCGAGTCCATGACCAAGGCCGTCCGCCTCATCAACGGCGGAGCCCGCTTCATCTGCACCAACCCGGACGAGACCGGCCCCTCCACCGAGGGCCCGCTGCCCGCCACGGGCGCCGTCGCGGCGCTGATCACCAAGGCGACGGGCAAGCAGCCCTACTTCGCGGGCAAGCCGAACCCGCTGATGATGCGCACCGGGCTGAACGCCATCGGGGCGCACTCCGAGACCAGCGCCATGATCGGCGACCGGATGGACACCGACGTGCTGGCGGGCCTCGAAGCGGGTATGCAGACGTTCCTCGTCCGGACCGGGCTGACCAGCGACGCCGACATCGCGAAGTACCCGTTCACGCCGTCGCACGTCGTCGACTCCATCGCGGACCTCGTCGACCTGGTCTGACCCGGGCGGACCCGGCCCGACCCGCGCCCGGACGCTCTCAGGATGCGGAAAGCGGCCGGACGCGTGAACCTGCCAGTATCAGGAGGTTCACGATGCGTGCTGGTCCGCTTGCTCTGAGTGCCGCCTCGGCGGCCGTCGTCCTGGTGGCCGCTCCGGTCGCCACCGCGCAGGCCGCCGACCACGGCGGATCCGTCTCGGTCAGCCCGTACTCCGCGGCGGCGGGCACCGAGGTCGATCTGCGGGTGAGCGGCTGCGACGGCCGGGCGGGCCGCGCCCACTCCGACGCCTTCGTCTCGCCCGGCGTCCTCGCGCCCTCCGCGGACCGGCCCACGCTGTTCGCGGAGGCCCGCGTGAAATCGTCCGCCACCCCGGGCGACTACGAGGTCGAAGTGGCCTGCGACGGCGTCGACGCCAAGGTCAGGGGCACCGTCCAGGTCCTCGCGCACAGCGCCTCACCCTCCCCGGCCCCGACTCCGACGGCGCTCGTGCACGCCGGAGGCGGCGGCGCCGCGGCCCACCTCGCCGCCCCGCACTCCTCCCCGCGGGCGGACGTCACCGAGGGGCCCGGCACCCGGCACGCCGTCATCGGCCTGGTGCTCACCGCCGTCGCCGCGGTCGCCGTGGCCTTCCGCAGTGTCCGGCGCCGCCGGTCCTCGCGGTAGCGGGGTGTGTCATGAGTGACCGCTCGCACGGTCTGGGACGTCTGATCACCGGTTTCGCCTGGGCGGTGCTGCTGCTCGGCCTGTGGCTGTGGGGCCGCGGCATCACCGATCTGAACCTGTCGTCGCCGACCACCGGCGACGCGGCCGCCGTCGGCCGTCCCTTCGCCGTCCGACTGCCCGGCGCCCACCCGCCCGTCCAGGCGGCGAAACCGCAGCGCATCGACATCGCCGCACTGCACATCCAGGCCCCCGTCGTGGCCCGCGGCCTGGACGGCGGCGGCGCCATCGACCCGCCGCCCTACGAGCAGGCGGGCGTCGTCGGCTGGTACGGCAGCGGGGCCCGGCCCGGTGAGCGCGGCACGGCCCTGTTCGTCGGGCACGTCGACACCGAGAGCCGGCCCGCCGTCTTCTACCACCTCAGCGAGGCCACGTCCGGCGACAAGGTGCGCGTGGTGCGCGACGACGGCTCCGTCGCGGAGTTCACCGTCGACGACGTCCAGGTCTTCTCCCGCAAGACCTTCGACCCGGACAAGGTGTACGGGCAGCACCGCGCAGAGCGTGCCGAACTACGCCTGATCACCTGTGGCGGCACCTTCGACAGAACGTCGCGTACGTACACGGCGAACGTCGTCGTCTCCGCCTACCTGACCGGTGTGACGGGCGTGAACGAGGCGCCGAAGCACGCGCGTTGACATATGCGCCACCAACCCGGCCGGCGGCCCGCTCCCCCCGGAGCCGCCGACCGGGCCGGTCCTCGACCGCGCGCGCAGCGGATTGCGGGAGTAACCCGGCGTCGGCGCGGGAGGTTCGAGAAGTCCGTCCGGTCCTATGGAACCTGCGGGCCGAGGTCTGGGGCCACGGGACCGACTTTAGAACGGATGAGCCGTCCAGCCTAGAGGGCGTTTGACGCCAAGTGCGACTCCGGTAGCGCTGCGTGGTCATCGCAGGTGGTGGCCGGTCCCGTAGCGGATCCGTAAGGGCCGGGGCGTGACTGCCGGTGGGCCGCGTTCCGTTGGATCACGTCCGGTGCGGTGGGGCCCGGAGGGGGTCGTTCTCTGTGTGCGCACTGCCGTGACCTCGTGAAGGACGCGTTCCGCGTACACGGCCGGTGTCCGGCTTGCCCGTCCTTTGCCGGTTCGCTCCGCGCACGGCTGGCAAGTGCCCCTTGCAGCTGCCCCTTCTTCTCCCTGTACTGGGCGTGAGCATGCGGCCCCCGCCATCCCGCGCCGGCCACGCGACGGGAGTCTGTGCGATCGCCAATCCCCGCCGGGCGCCGGGCGGTTCGAGCCCTGGTGGGCCGCGCTGTAACAGGTCCTGGACAAGCGACGTCCGGCCTCGTGACCGGCGCGGGACGTATGTCACGATTGGAGGCCAGGCAGTGCACCCAAGGGGGAGTGGATGTACCGGAAACTGAGGGCCGGGGCAGTCGTCGTGGGGGCGGCGCTGCTCGTGTCCGCGTGTTCGGGAGGCGGGGACGGTGAGGACGGGGAGAACTCCTCGAACGCGCCGGTGAAGCAGCAGCCGAAGAGCGCCGACCCGTTCTGGGTCAACCCGGACAGCAAGGCCGCGCAGGCCGTCGCGGACCTGGAGAAGGACGGCAAGAAGGACGAGGCCGACGCGGTCCGCAGGATCGCCGGACAGCCCAGCGGCGAGTGGATCGTGCCGGAGAACGCGGAGAGCCAGGCACGCGGCTACACGGAGGCCGCGGAGAAGGCGGACCGGGACGCGCTGCTCGTCCTCTACAACATCCCGCACCGCGACTGCGGCCAGTACTCGGGCGGCGGCGCCGCCGACGGCGACGCGTACCGGGAGTGGATCGACCAGGTCGCGGCGGGCATCGGCGAGCGGCACGCGACGGTCATCCTGGAGCCCGACGCGGTCCAGCACATGGTGGACAACTGCACGCCGGAGGAGTTCCACGAGGAGCGCTACGACCTCCTCAACGGCGCGATCGGCACGCTCAAGGGCCTGAAGAACACCACGGTGTACCTGGACGCGGGCAACGCGGGCTGGGGCAAGCCCGACGAGATCTTCGAGGCGCTCCAGCGCTCCGGCATCGACCAGGCCGACGGCTTCTCGGTGAACGTGTCGAACTTCTACACCACCGACGAGTCCGTCCGGTACGGCAAGGAACTGTCGGCGAAGGTCGGCGGCAAACCGTTCGTCATCGACACGAGCCGGAACGGGAACGGGCCGTACACGGGCGGCTCCGCCGACGAGCGCTGGTGCAACCCGCCGGGGCGGGCACTGGGCGAGGCCCCGACGACCAAGACCGGCGACCCGTTGGTGAAGGCGTACCTGTGGGTCAAGAAGCCGGGTGAGTCGGACGGCACGTGCAAGGGCGGCCCCAAGGCCGGCGAATGGTGGGGCGAGTACGCGACGAAGCTCGCCGAGGCCGGTAACTAGGCAACTGGGCAACTGGGCAGCCGTTCGAGAACAGGGGCGCGGGAGTGGACTGGCCAACTCCCGCGCCCCTGGCCGCTGTTACGGCACGTGCACCCACTGTGCCTGGCTCGGCGTGCCCTCGTCGTCCGTCACGAACAGCATGTACCAGCCCGATTCGACCAGCGACCGGTTCTTCGGCACGGTCACCGTGACGGAGTCGGCCGACTTCTTCAGGTCGAGGGCGATCGACGTCTGGTCGACGTCGGTGACGTGCGTGGACGCACTGGGCCTGATCAGCCGGGCCGTCGTGATCGCCGACGCGTGGTCCGTCTTGTACGTCGCCGACGCGCCCCGCCGGATCGTCTTCTCGCCGCCCTCCAGGGTCGGGCGGGAATTGCGGTACAGATACGGCGGCGTGTAGATCTCCAGGCGCTGCTCGAACTCGCCGGGCTTGGTGTTCGCCTTGTCCGAGTAGAGCGAGTCCGAGCCGAAGAACAGCACGCGCCCGTCGGGGAGAAGCAGCGAACCGGAGTGGTAGTTGCGGCCCACCAGCGGGTCGGCGACGCGCTTGAACGAGTTGGTCTTCGTGTCGTAGAGCCGGGCCTGGCGGATGTTGGAGTCGCCGCGCCCGCGGTAGTCCTCGGAGCCGCCGGAGACGAGCACCGAGTCGTCGGGCAGGACCGAGGCCTGCGGGTAGCGCGTGCCCTTCTCCAGCTCGGGGCCGTCCACGAACTCCGGGCTCTGGGCCTGGAGGTCGACGATGCGCGTCTTCTTGCTGGACAGCTTGGACTCGCCGACACCGCCGCCGCCGATCACCATGTACTTCTGGTTCTGCGCGGGCGGCAGTTCGACGGTGTTGGCCGTCTCCAGCATGTCGGCGTCGGAGAGCCCCGGGATCTTCTGGAACTTGTTGGTCCTCAGGTCCCAGATGCCGGGCTTGCGGCCGACGTTGTCCGGGCCGTAGCCCGCGTTGGCGCCCGAGTAGAAGATCTTGCCGTTCTCCATCTGGAACAGCGCCGGGTACGTCGGGAACTGGCGGACGTCCTTGAGGTACGTCCACTTCTTCGTCTTCGGGTCGTACACCTCGTTCTTGCCGGGCACGAGCTGCCCGATCTCGTCGAGGCCGGAGACGGAGAGGACCTTGCCGTCCGAGAGCGTGGTCAGCGTGGGGTACCAGCGCGCCTCGTTCATCGGGTCGACCTTGATGTACTTCTCGGCGATCGGATCGAACTCGAAGGAGTCCTTGATCCCCTGGAAGTCCTTCTTGTCGAGGGCGAGTTTCTGCGCGATGCCGTACACGTTGCGGGCGTCGGAGCCGGTCAGGCCCTGCACCCGGTAGTTGTCCTGGGTGCCGGTCTCGTACTTGGCGCCGGACTTCTGCGCCTCTACGTAGACGCGGCCGATGCCCGGGTCGTTGCGCAGGAACCTGCCGGTCGCCGGGTCGAAGACCTTCTTGGCGCGCTCGACCGTGATGTTGATGTCGGAGACGAACGTCTTGCCGTTCTCCTTGCCGGTGAACCTCGTGCCGGCCTTGATGGTCTTGGGCGCGTCCGGGTCCTCGTTGTGGACGATCATCAGGCCGCCGGCCTTGGTGACGTCGCCCTTGAGCTTCTCGTACTTCTTGGTGCCGCCGGCGATCAGCAGGTTCCCGTTCGCCAGCTGCGTGTGTCCCGTGCAGAACAGGTCGGCGGGCGTCGGAATCGTCTTGATCGTCTTCTTGACCGGGTCGTACAGACGTGTGTCGAACTTCTTCGCGTCGAAGTTCTTCTGGTTGTTCCCGGACCCGGCCACCAGCAGGATCTTCCCGGTACGGAGCAGCGCCGCGTGGATCGTGTTGAGGCGCATGTCCTCGGGGAAGTCGATGACGTCCCACTTGCCGTTGTCGGCCTTGTACTCGGGTCTGTTGATCTTGTAGTCGTGGTACTTGGCCGACCCGAAGCGGTACAGCCAGGGTCCGTTCATCCCGGCCAGCGCCAGTACCACCACCGTGCCGATGGCTATGCGTCGGGCACGGCGGCGGCTCGCACCGTCTTTCACTTGTTACGTCCCCCCAGGGAGATCTGCATGGTCTGTTCGTTGTCCCCGGCGGCCCGGTCCGAGGCCCAGGTGGGCTTCGGCTGCGGCACGCTGTGCGGCGGCCCGGCCTGCTGAGGCGGCTGCGGCGTCCCGGGGGCGTCCGCGGCGGGCGGCTTCGGCTTCTTCTTCTCCTGGCGCAGCATGTACCGCCAGGCGAACATCGGCAGCGCGGTGATCAGCAGCGCGAAGCACGCCCAGGTGATCATCGCCGGGTGGGAGTGGCCGAAGTAGAAGCCGGCGCCGATCGATCCGGCGAAGATCAGGATGAAGTACCAGTGGTAGCGGAACGTGCCGAACCAGCGGTCGGGGCTGGCCGAGTCGCCCTTGGGCGTGACCACGAACTTGCTCTTGCGGCGCAGCAGCGAGTCGATCAGCGCCTTCGCGTACAGCGGCGCGGACAGCGCGGACATGACCATACCGGCGACGCCGCCGGAGCCCTCGGGCTCGTGCGGCGACACGTTGTGCCGGCGGTTCCAGATGTAGAGGCCGATCTGCAGCGCCGACGCGTTGCCGTAGAGCATCAGCCAGATGGTCGGGTCGATGTTCACACCCGAGGCGCCCAGACCCAGGAACAGCGCACAACTCATCGCCGCCAGGATCCAGTTCATCGCGGCCATCGGGTAGAAGATGATCATCATGGTGTAGTTGAAGAGCTTGCTCGGCGGGAGCGTGAAGAAGCCCTTCCAGTACTGCTTGAGGATCGTCTCGTACGTGCCGCGCGACCAGCGCATCTGCTGCGTGAAGAAGTCCGTCCAGGCGCTCGGGCCCTCACCGACGGCGAGCACGTCCGGCGTGTACACGGACCGCCACTTCTTGCCGGTGGCCGGGTTCTTGTGGCGGTGGATCTCGAACCCGGTAGCCATGTCCTCGGTGATCGAGTCGTAGAGACCGCCGATCTGCTTGAGCGCGCTGATGCGCACCGCGTTCGACGTGCCGACGAACATGGGGGCGCCGTAGCGGTTCCCGGCGCGCTGGATCAGCGCGTGGAAGAGGAACTGCTGGGACTCGGCGGCCTTGGTGACGAAGTTGTCGTAGTTGCCGTAGACCTGCGGGCCGATGACGAAGCCGACGTTCGGGTCGCGGAAGAAACCGAGCATCCGCTCCAGGTAGTTGGGCATCGGCACGTGGTCGGTGTCGACCGAGGCGAAGAAGTCGTAGTCGCTGCCGTGCGCGTCCAGCCAGGCGTTGTAGTTGCCGTGCTTGGTCTTGGCGCGGTGCGGGCCCTTCGGCTGATTCCACTTCGCGACGCCCTTGCGGGAGAAGTGGTGGACGCCGAGCCGCTCACAGACCGCCTTGACCTCGGGGTCGTCGCCCTCGTCGAGGAGCCAGATGTGCAGAAGGCCCCGGTGACGCAGCTTGACCGCCGCCTCCAGGGTCTTCGTGACCATCTCGATGGGTTCTTTGCCGGGCACGAACGAGGTCAGGAACGCGACTCTCGTGCCGGTCTCCGGCACCACGGGGACGGGGTCGCGGGCGACCAGCGTGGCGTGCGCGTTCGACAGGACGTTCATGCAGCGGAAGAACTCGATGAGGCCGATCGCCACCAGCATCACGATGTCGAGCGCCGGCAGGAAGTCGTACTTCACGTAGTCGCGCTCGGTCCAGTGCTCGGGCTGGAGCAGCCAGAACAGCAGGACGAGCGAGAGCAGCGGGGCGGCCCCCAGCATGAGGGCCGCGCGTATCCGGTGCGGTTCCTGCGAGAGCAGCGAGCGGTACTGGACCTCGTACGGCTTGTTCGGGTCGGGCTGCGTGAGGGGTCCGGCGAGCCGGCTGTAGTGCTCGTAGTCGTACCGCGGCAGCGACTTCTTTATGCGTCTGAAGCCGCCGGTGCGGTGCGGTGGCACACGCAGCTGGGTCGTCTCGGACGGATCGAAGTCTTGCCGGGCGCCCGTCGGCGTCGACGTCATGAGTCATCCCCCCGCACGCGAGTCACCGCGTGGTCGTCGGTCATCGTCCGGCGCCGGTCCCCCTAGACCATTCCCGGACGTATCAGTGGCAGGCCACCGTCCCACCCTCTCTAAGACTGGAACGACAGCCTTCCGGTTGCATGATGCCCCCCTCGGCATCGCTTCGTGAACAGGGCCCCCATCCCCGTCCCTCCGGCAACCGGATCGTGCCCTCTTCTACCGAAATGCGCTTTCGGTGCGGCTGTTGTGCCGGCTGCAACTGCCGTGCCCCGAAAGCCTCATTGGAGCCATAGCTCCAAGATAGGGTGCTGCGCCCCGCATCATGATCGCAAGGGCGATACGCAGTGAAACATGGCGTTTACCGGTCATGCTGTGGGGTTGCGATCAGTTGCGGTCAATCGGAGCCGGATGTTCCCGAAGTGATCACGTATGGCACGCTCCGCCCGGATCACCTCTCCGGACCGCACCGCGTCCAGGATCTCCCGGTGCTGACGGCACGTCACGCCCGGATCCTGCGGCACGTCCACGAGGTCGGTGCGCACCCGGTGGAACGCCTCCCAGAAGGCTTCCATCACCTCGACGAGCAAGGGGTTGCCGAGGCCCCGGTACAGCGTGGCGTGAAACGCGCGGTCCGTGGCGGCCGCGACCGTCCCGTCCGGGGACGCGGCCTCCTTCTCCATCTGCCCCACCAGGGCGTCGAGTTCGGCCAGGTCCGCATCGGGTACGCGGCCCGCGAGCCGCGCCACGAGCCCGGTCTCCACGGCCTCGCGCAGTTCCAGGAGTTGCAGGAGGCTGTCCTCGCCGCGGTAGTGCCCGGCGACGGTGCGGAAGGCGAGGCCCTCGGCCATCGGGGCCATCGACATCGGCCCCACATACGTCCCGAAGCCGTGCCGGATCTCTACGATGCCCATCGCCTGGAGCGCCTTGAGCGCTTCCCGGACGGAGTTCCGGCTGACGCCGAGGAGCTCCATCAACTCGGGCTCGGTGGGCAGCGAGGCCCCCGGGGGAAGCCGCCGGTCGACGATCAGCTTCTTGATCTGCTCCTGAAGGTCACGCGCCATGCGCTTACGTTAGCGGCCCGGCCGTGTCCGAGTGCCGACCCGCCTCGACCCCACAGGAATCTCAAAGGTGCCTCACAGGGAGGTCTCCGGCTCCGTCGAGGGGCCTCTCGCTGTTCGGGGGTGTGGGTGGCGGAGCCCCCACAACGCGTGGCGCAGCCGCGCAAAAACAACGGTGGCGGGATGGTTCGCGCTTTCCGCGAACACGTCCCGCCACCGACAACGTGC
>NZ_BAAATS010000030.1:409857-415958 GCF_039533535.1 Streptomyces kunmingensis | reverse complement strand
CGTGCGCCGCCAGGGACTCGAACCCCGGACCCGCTGATTAAGAGTCAGCTGCTCTAACCAACTGAGCTAGCGGCGCGTGCTGACCTGCACAACTTTACCCGACCTCTCCGGGTGCTCCTGACCACTCGACGCGCCGAGGGCGGAGCCGATTTGTGCCGATTTACGTCATTCGGACCGTCAACATGCGATTTGCGTGGAGAGTTGAGACGCTTTCGGCGTGCGAAAACGTGGCTCAACAGTGCAAGGGCCGGCACCGGAATGTGAGGGGAATCGCATGGAGACGCCGTTCTTCGAGGAGATCGACCCGGCGGACGACTGCGGCTGCGCGGGCTGTGTCCAGTGGCGCGGCGCGGTCCCGCATCCGGTGCGGACCAGGATCGGCGCGCGGCACGCGCTGATCGTCGCCGCGGCGGCGGGCACCGTCGTCGGCGGCCTTCAGCTCACCCCCGCGACCGCGGCCGAACATCACGAGGCAAGACCCGGCGACCCCGGCCCCGACGGGACCACGACCCCACAGGGCGGCAGCAGCCCCCTGCATGGGGCCCCCGGCACCGCGGCGCAGACCGTACATCTCGCGCAGCAGGCCGCCCTGCGCACCACGACCCGGGCCTCGATCATCAACCGCGCCAAGACGTGGGTCGCGGCGAAGGTCCCGTACGACATGAACAAGTTCTGGAAGGACGGTTACCGCCAGGACTGCTCGGGCTACGTCTCCATGGCCTGGGACCTGCCCGGCAACGAATGGACCGGCAGTCTCGCCGCCTTCGGCACCCGCATCACCAAGGCGGAACTGCAGCCCGGCGACATCCTGCTCTTCCACAACCCCGCGAACCCGGAGAAGGGCTCGCACGTCACGATCTTCGGCGGCTGGACCGACTACACCCGCTCCTCCTACATCGCCTACGAGCAGACCCGCCCCGGCACCCGTAGGCAGTCCACGCCGTACGCGTACTGGAGCAACTCCAGCCGTTATCTCGCCTACCGCTACAAGGGGGTGAGGGCGGGCAGCACCGCCGGGTCGGGGTCGAGCGCGGCGGCCACGAAGTTCCCCGGCGTCGCGTCGTTCGGGCCCGGCGCGGACAACGCGTACGTCACGCAGCTCGGGCGGCTCCTCGTGGAACGCGGCGGAAAGCGGTTCTACGAGCAGGGGCCCAGCCCGCGCTGGAGCGACGCGGACCGCAGGGCGACGCAGGCGTTCCAGAAGGCGCAGGGCTGGACCGGCAAGGACGCGGACGGCCTGCCCGGGCCGACGACGTGGTCGTACCTGGTCCACGGCACGGGCAAGGACATCCCGGGCGGCGGTTCCACGGGGACCAGGGCGCCGGCGTTCCCGGGGGCGGCGAAGTTCCGGCCGGGCGCGAGCAACTCCTATGTCACCCAGCTCGGCAAGCAGCTCGTGAAAAAAGGTTTCGGCAAGTACTACACCCAGGGGCCGGGCCCTCGTTGGAGGGAGGCGGACCGGCGCAACGTCGAGGCGTTCCAGCGGGCCCAGGGCTGGCGGGGCAACGGGGCCGACGGCTATCCGGGCCCGGAGACATGGCAGCGGCTCTTCTCGTGAGCCGGCCCGTGAGCGGGCCGGCTTCTGCGGTGAGCAGAGCGGCAGACGGCGACATCCCAGTACGGACCTCATGGACCTCAGTGCGGAGGCGTGGATGAGCACGACGACAGAACAAACGGAGCGGGCGGAACGCCCCGGGCGGGCCTCTGGGCGCCGCCCGGCACCGGGGGCGGACGAGGCCGGGTGCGGTGGGGTCGATGGGTACGGCGAGGGGGACGGGCGCGCCGGCGCGGACGGATTTGGCGGCGCGGGCGTACGCGCCGGCTCGGGTGAGTCCGGCGGTGCGGGCGGGCCCGTAGCGGTGAGCGAGTCCGTCGCCGGAGGCGAGGCCGTGGCGGGAAGCGAAACAGTTGCCGGGGGCGAGCCCGCACCAACGAATGAGCCCGTTGCCGGGGGCGAGCCCGTCTTGGTGCGTGAGCCCGTTGCCGGGGGCGCGCCCGCCCTGGTGTGTGAGCCCGTCGCCGGAGGTGCGCCCGCGCAGGAGAACGAGGCCGGCGCCGCAGGCGGGACCGTAACAATGGACGAGCCGGATGCCGGGGGCGGGCCCGTGCCGGTAGGTGAGTCCGGTGGCTCGGGGTGGCGGGGTGTCGGGGGCGTGTCCGGGGTGCTCGGGCTTCGGGGGACCCGGGTCATTCGTAATGAGTCGACCACCGAGATCCCCGTGCATCTGCTCTTCCGGGACGACCCGGACCCGGTCGCCGTGCCGCTGCGGCCGGCCGTCGTGGGTACGGGTACCGGCGGCGGCCGCCCCGCGCCGAGCCCGCACCGGCGTACGCCGGCAAGATCCGTACCGGTCGTCGAACCGGATCTCGGGGAGCGGCCGGGCCGGGTGCTCCCCGGCGCACTCGGGGTGTTCGGCGGAGCCCTGGGCGCGGCCGGCGCCGCCGTGTCCCTCGGCTGGGCCGGAATGCTGCCGCGGATCATGACGGAGGTCGCGGGGCTGCCCGGGTACGAGGGTGTCGGGCTCGGCGTCCGCCAATGGGCGGCGCTCGCGGGCTCCGGCGCGCTCGCGCTGTTCGGTTTCGGGGGGCTCGCGCGCGGGCGGGCGGGCCGCGCCTGGGTGCTCACGCTGTTCGGGCGGTACCGGGGGAGCGTGCGCAGGTCCGGGCTGCTGTGGGTCAACCCGCTGCTGTTGCGCCGCCGCGTCGACCTGCGCCTGCGGCACTGGCGCAGCGAGGAGATGCCCGCGGTGGACGCGAACGGGGTCGCGCTGCGCGTCGTCGTACTCGTCGTGTGGCGGGTCAGGGACACGGCGCGGGCGACGCTCGGCGTCGAGGACCACGAGGAGTATCTGCGCGAGTGCGTCGAGGCGGGCCTGGCGCGGGTCCTGTCGCAGCTGCCCGCCGACGCGCCCCTGGCCACCGCCGAGGGAACCTCCGCCCACGCGGGCACGCCGACCCTGCGCAACGCGGAGGCCGTGGGCGATCTGCTCACCCGGCGGCTGGCCGCGGACGTCGGGCCGGTCGGCATCGAGGTGTTCTCGGCGCAGCCGACGCGGATCGAGTACGCGCCCGAGGTGGCGGCGGTGATGCGGCGCCGGCGGGTCGCGGCGCTGGACGCGCAGCACCGCGACAGCGTGCTCACCTCGGTCGTGGACTCGGTGGAGGACACGGTGACGCGGCTGACCACCAGGGGCCTGGTCGACCTGGACGACTACGAGCGCAAGGCGCTCGTGAAGGATCTGACGGTGGCGTTCTACACGGGGAGGGGTGAGTGACGGGCCGGTGACGACCGGGATGTGAGCGGTGATCACCGGGGCGCGGCCGGTCCCGGCCAGGGAGAGCCGGGACTCGGGGCAGGGGTGAAGGCGATGGTCGGGTGAAGGTGGTGCCGGGGTGCACGTCGTGTCGGGGTGCTCGCCGTGTCGGGTGCGGGCCAATTCTTTGTATGGACACGGCCAACTCTCGGCCATACATTGGTGGTTGGTCTAGACCTGAAACGCTCGTCACCGCTGTGCGCACGGCTTCCGGTACTCCCCACATCCCCAGGAGCGGCAGCATGCGAAAGAAGATCTACGCGGCTCTGCTCGGCCTCACCACCGTAGGAGCGTTCGCGCTCTCGGCGGGCGGCGCGAGCAGCCACGGCTACACCGACCTCCCCATCAGCCGGCAGAAACTCTGCGCCAACGGCACCGTCGCCAACTGCGGCAACATCCAGTGGGAGCCGCAGAGCGTCGAGGGCCCCAAGGGCTTCCCGGCCTCGGGCCCCGCCGACGGACAGATCTGCTCCGGCAACCACGGCGAGTTCGGGCAGCTCAACTCGGCCCGGCAGCCCAACGGTTCGGCCTGGCCGACCACCAAGGTGACGGGCGGCCAGAGCTACACGTTCCGCTGGCAGTTCACCGCCCGGCACTCCACCACGGACTTCCGCTACTACGTCACCAAGAACGGCTGGAACGAAAGCCAGCCGCTCACCCGCGCCGCTCTGAACACCACCCCGTTCCTCACGGTGCCCTACAGCGGCCAGCCGCCGGCCACGCTCTCGCACTCCGGCACCCTGCCCACCGGCAAGTCCGGCCACCACGTGATCCTCGCGGTGTGGACGATCGCCGACACGGCGAACGCCTTCTACGCGTGCTCGGACGTCACCTTCTGAGCGCACACCGCCCGCACGCCGTCCCGTTCCCGGGGCGGCGTGCGGAGGTGCCCGGCGGGGGATCGGCCGTTCACCACTCTCCACTTCTGACGGCGCGTCAATTATGGTGCGCCGCCATGGGATTGACGACGCGCACTTTCGCGGAACTCGTCCAGGAGCGCTGGGGCGACCACCGGCCCGGGCTCGCGTACGAGGATCAGGTCCTCAGCCACCACCAGCTCGCCTCCGGGGCGGCCGCGCGGGCCGCGCTCCTCGCCGATCTGCTGCCGCGCGGCGCCGAACCGCACGTCGGGGTGCTGCTCGACAACACCCCCGAGTTCCCGCAGTGGCTGAGCGCCGCCGCACTCGCCGGGGCGGCCGTCGCCGGCCTCAACCCGACCCGGCGCGGCGCCGAACTCGCCCGCGACATCACCCACACCGAGTGCCGGGTCCTGGTCACCGAGCGGGCCCGGCTGCCGCTCCTCGAGGGTCTGAAACTGCCCGGGGTCCGCGTCCTGGTCACCGACACCGGCGCGTACGCCGAACTCCTCGCCCCGTACGAGGGCGCGCAACCGGTGATCGCCGTGGGGGTCGGGCCCGGCACCCGCATGCTGCTCTACTTCACCTCCGGGTCGACCGGCGCCCCCAAGGCGGCGATCTGCACGCAGGGGCGTCTCGCCGCCGCGGGGCAGTCCCTGGCCTCCCACTTCGGCGTTCGCGCGGACGACGTGCACTACATCTGCATGCCGCTCTTCCACGGCAACGCCGTCATCGCCGACTGGGCTCCCGCCATGGCCGCCGGGGCGGGCGTGGCGCTCGCACGGCGGTTCTCGGCGTCCCGCTTCCTGGACGACGTACGCAGGTACCGGGCCACGTACTTCACCTATGTGGGGCGGGCCGTCCAGTACATCCTGGCGACGGACGAGCGGCCCGACGACCGGGACAATCCGCTGCGGGTCGGCTTCGGCACCGAGGCGGGGGCGGTGGACGCGGCCCGGTTCGAGGAACGCTTCGGGGTGCGGCTCGTCGAGGGGTACGGATCCTCCGAGGGCGGCGCCGCCGTGCAGCGCACCGCCGACACCCCGCCCGGCGCGATCGGCCGCGCGGCACCCGGCGACGACCTCGTGGTGCTCGACCCGGGGACGGGAGCCGAGTGCCCGCCCGCCGTCTTCGACCCGGGCGGCCGGCTCATCAACGGGGACGCCGCGATCGGGGAACTGGTGAACCGCGGACGATCATCGTTCGAGGGCTACTGGCGCAACGACGCGGCGTACGCGGAGCGCATCCGGCGGGACGGCTGGTATTGGACCGGCGACCTCTTCTACCGGGACCCGGCCGGGTTCCTCTACTTCGCCGGGCGCGGCGACGACAAGATCCGCGTGGACAGCGAGAACCTCGCCCCCGCCATGATCGAGAACATCCTCGCCCGCTGGCCGGACGCCGCGGCCGTCGCCGTGTACGGGGTCCCCGACCCGGTCTCCGGGGACCAGGTGATGGCGACGCTCGCGCCCCGCGCGGGTGCCGGGTTCGATCCGCTGGCCTTCGGCGAGTTCCTGCTGACCCAGGACGACCTCGGGACGAAGATGGCTCCCCGTTTCGTGCGGGTCGTGGACCGGATGCCGGTGACGGCGACCAACAAAGTGCGGCGCGGTGAGCTGCGCCGCGAAGGGTTCTGGAGCGGGGGCGAGCTGTGGTGGCGGCCGCCGGGCGAGGCGACGTACCGGCGGCTGACCCCCGACGCGTACGAGGCCCTGGCCGGGCGGTACCGGGAGCAGGGGCGGGCCGCGCCGCTCCCCGCTCCCTGACGCCCCCACCCCGCGATCTTGGTCGCAGGCACCCCCTCGGACCAGGTACTATTTTCCTGTCAGCAGGCGCCGCTAGCTCAGTTGGTTAGAGCAGCTGACTCTTAATCAGCGGGTCCGGGGTTCGAGTCCCTGGCGGCGCACGTTGTCGGTGGCGGGATGTGTTC
>NZ_BAAATS010000030.1:373247-409827 GCF_039533535.1 Streptomyces kunmingensis | reverse complement strand
AGCGCGAACCATCCCGCCACCGTTGTTTTTGCGCGGCTGCGCCGCGCGTTGTGGGGGCTCCGCCACCCACACCCCCTTGCTGGTGTGAAGGCCCCTCGCATGAACGCGGGGGGCTTCTTGCGTGGCACCCAGGCCACCCGGGGCCCTGCCGACGGCTGGGGGTCCGGGGGTCATCCCCCGGGAGACACAGCATCAGCGGGTCCGGGGTTCGAGTCCCTGGCGGCGCACGTTGTCGGTGGCGGGACGTGTTCGCGGAAAGCGCGAACCATCCCGCCACCGTTGTTTTTGCGCGGCTGCGCCGCGCGTTGTGGGGGCTCCGCCACCCACACCCCCTTGCTGGTGTGAAGGCCCCTCGTTGCAGTAGGGGCCTTTTGCATGCATGCCCCTCGTGCGAACGGGGGCTTTCTGCATGGGCAGGGCGGTGATCACTGGCCCGGGTCAGATCGTCAAAGACAGCAGTACCGGTGCCGCGCTCCTGTTCAGGCGGTCCGCCGCGTCGTGGAGGCGGTGGGCGTGTTCGACCGGGAGGGAGAGGGCGAGGCAGCCGACGGCGGAGCCGGCGGTGATCGGGACCGCGGCGCAGACCGTGCCGACCGCGTACTCCTGGAGGTCGAGGACCGGGACGGTCGCGGGCTGGGTGGCCAGCCGGGAGAGCAGCACCTTCTCGTTCGTGATGGTCCGCGAGGTGAGGCGGGCCATCTTGTGGCGGGAGAGGTGATCACGCCGGCCGTTCAGATCCAGCTGCCCGAGGAGGCTCTTGCCGACGGCGCTGGCGTGGGCGGAGACCCGGAAATCGACCCACTCGTTGACCGCGGGGGCCTCGGGCCCGGCCGCGTACTGCGTGATGTGGACCTCACCGTCGATGTACCGGCTCATGTAGACCGCGGCGCCCACCGTGTCCCGCAGTTCGTCGAGCGTGTCCTGGAGCTTGGCGGTGAGCGCGGCCGCGCCGCCCTCCGCGGAACCGATTCGGCTCAGCGTCTCGCCGGTGACGTACGCGCCGTCGGCGTTCTGCTGGACGTACCCCTCCCGGCGGAGCATGCGAAGGAGCGCGGTCAGCTGCTCGGCGGGCAGACCGGTCTCGCGGGCCAGCTCGGTTTCCGTGACGCCGGTGCCACTGTGGGCGACGGCCTCCAGGACACGTAGAGCGTGCTGCACCGACCGGTGCGGTTGGTACGCCGACGCGTCCTGCTCGTGCTTCAGCGCCACGGCATCCCCCTGCAAGGATCGGTTCCGGACAGCTGGCTCCGTCCACGATAGCCGCCAACACCCCCAATAAGGGCGGCGGTTGGGGGAATTGGTGGCGCATTCCGTGCCTCTCAACAGGAACGCGCCACCCTGGCATATGCCAGCGTCATGCCCAAAACGGCATGTGGCTGGTCACAGCACCGCGCTGAGGAACTCCCTGGTCCGGTCGTTGTCCGGCTCGTTGAAAATTTTCTCCGGGGTGCCCGACTCGATGACACGGCCCGCGTCGAACATCAGGACCTGGTCCGAGATGTCCCGGGCGAAACTCATCTCGTGCGTCACACAGAGCATCGTGATGTCGGTGGTGTGCGCGATGTCCCGCAGGACGTCGAGGACACCGGCCACGAGTTCCGGGTCGAGCGCCGACGTCACCTCGTCGAGCAGCAGCACCTGCGGCCGCATGGCAAGGGCCCGCGCGATCGCGACCCGCTGCTGCTGGCCACCGGAGAGCTGGGTCGGATACGCGTCGCAGCGGTCGCCCAGGCCCACCAGGTCGAGCAGCTCGCGGGCCCGCTGCTCCGCCTCGTCCTTGGGCAGGCCGAGCACGGTGACCGGCGCCTCCATGATGTTGCGCAGGACCTTCATGTTCGGGAAGAGGTTGAACTGCTGGAAGACCATCCCGATGTTCTTGCGGACCTCGCGGATGTGCTTCTCGCCGGCCGGGACCAGCTTGCCGTTCTTCTCCTCGTGCGTGAGGTACTCGCCGCCCACCTTGATGGTGCCCTCGTCCGGCTTGAGCAGGGTCATCAGCAGCCGCAGGATCGTCGTCTTGCCGGAGCCGGACGGGCCGATCAGCGTGACGTGCTTGCCCGAGGCGACGGAGAAGTCCAGCTGGTCGAGGACCGTGTTGGAGCCGAACCGCTTCACGACCTTGTCGAAGCGGATCAGCTCGGCGCCGTCCACCTTGGGGTTGGCCTGGCCTTTGGTGAGGTTCGCGTCAGGAGAGTCAGTGGACAAGGCGGCGCTCCAGGGATCGGAGGAGGAGGGAAGCGAGGTAGGAGATGACGATGAAGGCGACGCCGACGACCGTCAGGGCCTCCGTGTACTGGAACGTCTTGGCCGCCTCGAGGCGCGAACGCTGGAGCAGTTCCAGGACGCCGATGCCCGCGAGCAGCGGGGTGTCCTTCAGCATGGCCACGACGTAGTTGCCGAGCGCGGGCACGACGCGGCGGATCGCCTGCGGCAGGATGACCGCCGACCAGGTCCTGCGGTACGACAGGCTCAGCGCGCGGGCGGCCTCCCACTGGCCGACCGGCACCGCCTCGATGCCCGCGCGGTAGACCTGCGCGGTGTACGTCGAGTAGTGCAGGCCGATCGCGACGACACCGGTGGTGAACGCGGAGAACTGGATCCCCGCCTCCGGCAGCACGAAGTACAGGAAGAACAGCTGGACCAGGAGCGGGGTGTTGCGGATGAACTCCGTGATCGCCCCGACGGGCCAGCGGACGAAGCGGGTGGGCGCCCGGAAGGCGAGGGCCCAGAGCAGGCCGACGCTGAACGAGATCAGCGAGCCGTACAGCAGGATCTGGAGGGTGACGAGGAGACCGTCCCAGAAGTACGGCATGAAGTCGCCGACCGCGGACCAGTCCCAGTTCGTTGCGGCAGTGGTGATCACAGGGCGGCCCCTCCGGTCTCGTTCTGGCGGCGGAGGTCGAGCTTGCGCATGACGCCGGCACCGCGCTCGGGCCGCTGCCCGAGCCCGGCCTTGGTCTTGCGCTCCAGGGCCCGCATCCCGCGGGTCAGCACGAACGCGATCACGAAGTAGATGACGAGCGTGATCGAGTAGATCTCCGTGCTCTCGGTCGTCGCCAGCCGCACCAGGTAGGCCGCGAAGGACACGTCACCGATGCCGAGCAGCGACACCAGGGCGGTGCCCTTGAGCAGCTCGACCAGCAGGTTCGAGAACGGCGGGATCATCTCCGGCACGGCCTGCGGCAGCAGGACGAGGCGCATCCGCTGCCACGGTGTGAAGCTCAGCGCGACCCCCGCCTCGCGCTGAGCGGGCGCCACCGCGTTCAGGGCGCCGCGTACGATCTCGGCCCCGTACGCGCCGTAGGAGAGACCGAGAGCCAGGACGGCCGCCCACATCGGGACGAGTGACCAGCCCGCGAGCTGCGGCAGGACGAAGAAGATCCAGAACATCAGGACCAGGGCAGAGGTACCCCGGAAGATCTCGGTGTAGAGGCCGGCCACGAACCGGACGATCCACAGCCGGTGCGTACGCGCCATGCCGACACCGAACGCCACCACGGTCGCGAGCGCCGCGCTGTAGACGGTCAGCTGAATCGTGATCCAGATGCCGGGCAGTACCCAGTGTTCCCACAGTCCGGCAGTCATCGGCACAGCTCCTCGGCGGTCAGCGTCGTCATCTCCGCCTTGGTGAAGCCGAACGGCTGGAGGATCCGGAACAGTTCGCCGCTCTTCTTCATCTTGTGGATCTCGACGTTGAAGGCGTCCCGCAGTTTCGTGTCGGTGGGCCGGAAGGTGAAGCCGCCGCCGTCGACATGCTTCTTGCCGTCGACCGTCGGCGCGAACGGCTCGGTGTGCTCGGCCTTGCTGCTCTTCTTGGTGACCTCGCGGGTGGTGAGCGCGGTACCCGCGAAGACGTCGATGCGCCCGGCCTCCACCGCGTTGAGCCCGGCCACCTGATCCTGGAGGATCACGATGTCCGACTCCTTGTACCCGGCGTCGACGGCGTACGCGATCTCCGCGTACCCGGTGCCGGTGCCGAACTTGGCCTTCGCTTTCACGACATCGGCGTAGTTGTGCAGGTTCTTCGGGTTGCCCTTGCGGACGATGAACGAGTCCAGCATCTGGTACTCGGGATCGGCGAAGATGACCTGCTGACAGCGTTCCTTGTTGATGTACATCCCGGCGGACACGACGTCGAACTGCTGCGTGTTCAGGCCGGGTATGAGCGAGGCGAAGTCGGTGGCCACCGGCTGAACATGGCCGACACCGAGCCGTTTGAAGATGACCTTGGCCAGCTCCACCGCCTCGCCGGTGAACTCGCCGTCGTCGTTGATGTACCCGTACGGCACCTCGCCCGCGATGCCCAGGCGTACCGTGCCCTGCCCCTGGAGGCGGGCGAGTGTGTCCCCGTCCGGCACCCGGCTGCAGCCTGCCGCGCCCAGGGCCCCCATCGCGCCGAGTGCGCCCGCGCCGATCAGTAGTGACCGTCTGCGGAGAGGACGTTTCTCCGGAGTCTCGTTTCTACGTATCTGAGTTGGTGGAGCCATGGGCGCGCGGCTACCCGACTCGACGCAACATATGCCGATCAATTTACGCCGCAGTCACTGAGGATGCGGTCTTGACCCAACGGGGTGGATGAGGCAGACCATGGAGAGCATGGCTGACTCAACGGACCGGTTCATCGAAGTCTCCCTGGCCAAAAGGGGAGTGGCCTGTACGGCGAAACTCCTCGACGATCGCGCGCCGCTGACGTGCGCGGCGGTGTGGGAGGCCCTGCCGCTCGTCTCCGACGTCTACCACGCCAAATACGCCCGCAACGAGATCTACGCCCTTTTCCCGGCATTCGCGGAACAAGAGCCACCCCTGGAGAATCCGACGGTCACTCCCATTCCGGGTGACCTCTGCTATTTCTCCTTCAACGGGTCGCAATTGGGCTCCCAGTCGTACGGCTACGGCACGGGCGCCTCGCTCGCGGCCGGCACCCCCGTCATCGACCTCGCCCTGTTCTACGAACGCAACAACCTGCTCCTGAACGGAGACGTCGGCTGGGTCCCCGGAATCGTCTGGGGCCAGGTGGTGGAGGGCCTGGACACGATGGCGGAGGCCTGCCAGGACCTGTGGCGGTCGGGCGCGGTGGGGGAGACGCTGAGCTTCCGCCGCAAGTAGCGCCTCAGCCCCGCTGTCGTACGAGAGGCAGCGGGGTCCGGGGCGGAGCCCCGTGGCCTAAGCCACCACAGGCGGTGCGATACCCGCGACCCCGGCCTCATACAACGCGTGAGCAACCCGGAGTACCAGATCATCCCGATGCCGCGCCCCGACCACCTGAACCCCGACTGGCAATCGCGCCCCGTCAACCCCCACAGGCACGGACGCCGCTGGCTGCTGCGTCAAATTGAACGGGTACGTGAACGGCGTCCACCCCGTCCACCGCCGCACCCCGGACCCCCGAGGCACCTCCACCCCCGCCTCGAACGCGGTGAGCGGCAAGGTGGGTGTGACCAGCACGTCGTACGTGGAGTGGAACAGCCCCATCCGCCGCCCGAGCGCCATCCGCGTGTCCACCGCCGCCAGATAGTCGAGCGCGCTGTACCGGGCCCCCTGCGCACAGATCTCCTGGAGCCCCGGATCCAGCAACTCCCGCTGCGCGGGGGACAGATGCTGCACGACCCGGGCGGCCCCGCTGAACCACAGCACGTGGAACGCCTCGACGGGATCGGTGAAATCGGGGTCGACCTCCTCGACGTAGGCCCCGAGTCCCGCCAGCCGCGTCACCGCCGCCCGCACCCCCGCCGCGACCCCGGGCTGCACCGCGACCTGCCCGCCCAGCGACGGCGAGTACGCCACCCGCAGGCCGCGCACTCCGCCCCGCAGCCCGTCCTGGAAGCTGCCCGCCGCGGGGGCCGACCCCGACCAGTCGCGCGGGTCGGGTCCGGAGATCACGTCCATCATCAGCGCCGCGTCGGCCGCACTCCGCGTCATCGGCCCGACGTGCGCCAGCGTCCCGAACGCGGAGGCCGGATACAGCGGCACCCGCCCGTACGTCGGCTTCAGCGCGAAGATCCCGCAGAACGCGGCCGGGATACGGACCGACCCGCCGCCGTCCGTACCGAGCGACAGCGGCCCCGCGCCGACCGCGACGGCCGCCGCGCTGCCGCCACTCGAACCGCCCGCCGTGCGCGAGGTGTCGTACGGATTGCGGGTGATCCCCGACAGCGGCGAGTCGGTGACGCCCTTCCAGCCGAACTCGGGTGTCGTGGTCCGGCCGACGAAGACGGCACCGTGCTCACGCAGCCGCGCCACCGACGGCGCGTCCTCAGCCCAACTACCGTCCACACGTACCGTTTTCGACCCGCGCAGGGACGGCATGCCGCGCTGCAACAGGATGTCCTTGACGGTCACCGGCACACCGTCGACCAGCCCCTGCGGCTCACCCCGCCGCCATCGCCGCGTACTCGCCTCCGCCTCGGCGAGCGCCCCCTCCGCGTCGACCCGCACGAACGCGTTCAGCTCCGGCTCGGTCTCCTCGATCCGGGCCAGCACCGCCCGGACGGCGTCGACAGGGCTGAACTCGCCCTTGCGGTACCCGTCGAGAAGGTCCAGCGCGGTCAGTCCGGTGAGCTCGGTCGTCATCCGCCCCTCCACCCCATGGCGCGAACCATGGATCAGCGATCAGGTCAACGAACAGGTCAGCGATCAGGTCAACGAACAGGTCAGCGATCAGGCCAGTGAGCAGGTGCCAGAAGCCAGGTGTCCCGGATCGCCATCAGTTCCCGGGGACATACCCACGTTTCTTGTCGACCACGTTCGTCAGCGACCGGCCCGCCTCCCAGCGCCCGTACAACTCCATGAACTGCCGCCCCAGTTCATCCCGCCATCCGACCGTGTCCCCGCTCATGTGCGGCGAGACGAGCAGCCCGGGAGCCGTCCACAGCGGGCTGTCCGGCTCCAGCGGCTCGTGCTCGAAGACATCGAGCGCCGCGCCCGCGATCCACCGCTTGTGCAGGGCGTCCACCAGATCGGACTCCACGACCAACTGCCCGCGTCCTACGTTGATGAAGCGGGCGGCGGGCTGCATCACGCCGAACCGGCGCGCGTCGAACATGGACCGGGTGTCCTCGGTCAGCGGAGCCGCGCACACCACCCAGTCGGCGCGTGCGAGCAGCCGGTCGAGATCGGCGGGGCCGTGGATCCCGGCCCGCGCCCGCCGCCCGACCAGCGCCGTGGTGATGCCGAGTGCCTTGAGCTGCGCGGTGATCGCGTGCCCGATGGGGCCCGAGCCGACGACGCAGGCCCGCGTCCCGGCGATGCGCTGCGACTCGCGGTGCCGCCACTCGTGGGACATCTGGAGGGCGAGCGTGCGCGGCAGGTCCTTGCCCATCGCGAGGACGAGCGCGGCGACGTACTCGGCGATGGGCTGGTCGAAGATGCCCCGGGCATTGGTCAACACGGTGTCGGAGTCGACGAGTTCGGGGAACATCAGCCGGTCGACGCCCGCGCTCGCGGTGTGCACCCAGCGCGGCCGCGGCCCCTCGCCCGGCCACGCGTCCCGCACCGCGTCGGACAGGAAGTCCCACACCAACAGGACGTCGGCCGCGGGGAGTCGGGCGCGCAACCCGGCCGCGTCCGAGGCGTGCAGCACCCGGGCCCGGCCGGTGAGGCCGCCGAGCCGGGGCGGCGGTTCGCCGGGCGCGGCGTCCAGGACGAGCACGGTGGGCCGGCCGCCGGCCGGTCCCGCGCCCCCGGAGCCCGGGCCGCCGGGGCCGGACACGGCAGGGAAATCGTTTCGCAACGAGGCTCCGCTTTCCTTGAGGGACTTCTTGAAGGACTTCTAGAAGTACTTCTTGAGGGACTTCCTGAGGGGCTTCTCCGGTGGGCCGGGTCGGAAGGGCCGGGAACATCACGATCATGACGTGCGGACCGACTCGCGGCATCCATCTGACATGCGCGGATTGACCACGCTGGCACCTGAACCTACCTTCGTCAACAGGGGTACTGGGCCAGCCCGTTCCCCTCCTCTTCGCTGTCCCGACGTCCCGGCGGCGGCCCGCCGGCTCAAGCACCGCACCGGCATCATCACGTCAGCTGAACTTGGGGCATGCTCTATGGACGTCTCTTTTCTGGGAGGGCCGCAGCCGCAGCGCGGCGTCGGCGTCGTAGCACCGTTCGACTTCGCTCTCGACCGTGAGCTGTGGCGCTGGGTGCCCGACGAGATCTCCCTCCACCTCACCCGCACCCCGTTCGTCCCGGTCGAGGTGAGTCTCGATCTGGCGCGTCTGGTCAGCGAGCACGAAACACTCGGCGAGGCGGTACGCGCACTCGGCGCGGCCGAGCCCGAAGTCCTCGCGTACGCCTGCACGTCGGGGAGTTTCGTCGGCGGGATCGCGGGGGAGCGCGCCATGTGCGAGGCGATGCGCCGCTCGGGCGAACTGCCGTCCCTCACCACGTCCGGCGCGCTCCTGGAGGCACTGGACGAACTCGGCGCGCGCCGCGTCGCGCTCGTCACCCCCTACACGCAGTCGGTGACGCAGTCCCTGGAGGAATATCTGGCGCAGGCCGGCGTATCGGTCACCGGAGCCGCGGACCTCGGTCTGACCCGGCACATCTGGAAGGTCCCGTACCGGGACGTCGCGGAGATGGCGCGCGACGCGGTCGGCGGCACGGCCGACGTGCTCTTCATCAGCTGCACGAACCTGCCCACGTACGACGTCATACCGCAGTTGGAGGCCGAACTGCGGATCCCGGTGATCTCGGCCAACCAGGTCACGATGTGGGCAGCCCTGCGACGACTGGGTACGCGGGCGGTGGGGCCCTATCAGGCGCTGCTCGACCCGGCGGCGCGACGGCAGTGGCCCCTGCCGGACGAAGGGCTCCGGCCCGGACAAGGCCTGCCGGAACTCCCGGAGGGCCAGGAAGGGTGGGCATAGAACATGACAGCGCTCGGATTTCTCTACCCAGGACACTCCGCCGAGGACGACTATCCGCGCATCGAGATGCTGATCGACAGTGACATCCGGCTGCCCGTCGTCCACACGGACATCGGCGAGGACGCGCACCGCGTCGACGCGCTCCTGGAGATGGGCGCGGCCGACCGGCTGTCCGCGGGCGTCGAGGAGCTGAGGCTGGCCGGCGCGGAGGCGGTGGTCTGGGCGTGCACGTCCGCCAGTTTCGTCTTCGGCTGGGACGGCGCGCACGAGCAGGTCAGGTCGCTGGCCGTGGCCGCGGGCCTGCCCGCCTCCAGCACCTCGTTCGCCTTCGCGCACGCGCTGCGCGAGCTGGGGGTGAGCCGGGTGGCGGTCGCGGCGACGTACCCGGCGGACGTCGCCGAGCACTTCTCCGCGTTCCTGAAGTCGGCCGGCGCCGAGGTGCTGTCGGTGCGGGGCAGCGGGATCATCACGGCCGCGGAGGTCGGCACGTGGGGCTGGGACGAGGTCCTGACGATGGCCCGCGCCGGGGACCACCCGGAAGCGGAGGCGGTACTCCTCCCCGACACGGCACTGCACACGGCCGCGTACGTGCGTGACCTGGAGCGGGAGCTGGGCAAGCCGGTCCTCACCGCCAACCAGGTCACCGTCTGGGAGGCGCTGCGCCTGGTGGGCCGCCGGGTGAACGCGCCGGAACTGGGCTCCCTCTTCGCGAAGGAGCCGGTGGTCCAGGTGTGACGCGTGTCGGCCGGCCGGGGCGTTCCTCCCTGGTCACTCCTGTGCGGTCACTCCTGTGCGGTCACCCCTGTGCGGTCACTCCGGTGCGGCCGCTCCCTCCGGGCCGTTCCTGCCTGCGGGAATAAACCGGAGCTAGCCTCCGTTAAACCGGGGTTACTCAGACCCACATCACCAGGAGGACCCCGTGCCGGCCAACCACGACGAGATCCGCGGCGCAGCCCACGGCACCGCCCCGACCCCCCTCTCGGTCCTGGACCTGGTCACCGTGGGCGCGGGCCGCACCGCCACGCAGGCCCTGCGCACCAGCGTCGACATCGCCCGCCTCGCCGAGCGCCGCGGATACCACCGCTACTGGGTCGCCGAGCACCACTCCATGCCCGGAGTGGCCTCGTCGTCGCCGGCCGTGATCCTGGCCCACCTCGCCGCCCACACCGACCGGGTCCGGCTCGGCTCCGGCGGCGTCATGCTGCCCAACCACGCCCCGCTGGTCATCGCCGAGCAGTTCGGCACCCTCGAGGCGATGGCCCCGGGCCGCATCGACCTCGGCCTCGGCCGCGCCCCCGGCACCGACGGCGCCACCGCGGCGGCCCTGCGCCGCACCGACCGGCTCAACGAAGGCGCGGACGACTTCCCGCAGCAGCTCGCCGAGCTGACCCGCTTCCTCGACGACGACTTCCCGGACGGCCACCGCTACTCCCGCATCCACGCGGTCCCGGGCCCCGTCCAGGCCACGTCGCCCGGCGGCGTCCAGGACCCGCACCGCCCGCCGCTGTGGCTGCTCGGCTCCTCCGGCTTCAGCGCCCGCCTCGCCGGCGTGCTCGGTCTGCCGTTCGCGTTCGCCCACCACTTCTCGGCGCAGAACACGATCCCGGCGCTCGACCTGTACCGCGAGTCGTTCCAGCCCTCCGCGGTCCTGGACGAGCCGTACGCCCTCATCGGCGTCTCGGCGCTCGCCACGGACGACGACGGCACCGAGGCCCGCCGCCAGGTCCTGGCCGCCGCGCTCAACATGGTCCGCCTGCGCACCGGCCGCCCCGGCCTGGTCCCGACGCCCGAGGAGGCGGAGGCGCACCAGTTCAACGAGATGGAGCGGGACTTCATCGACTCCTGGAACTCCAACGTCATCCACGGCTCCGTCGACGAGGTCCGCACCGGCCTCGACGACCTCCAGAAGCGCACCGGCGCCGACGAACTGATGCTCACCGCCAACGCCCACAGCGGCGACGTACGCCTGCGCTCGTACGACCTCATCGCGGACGCCTACGGCCTCCCGCAGTCCTGACCCCGCGCGGTGCCGCCCCCCGATCGGATCGAGGGGGCGGCACAAGCAAGCCCGTCCGGCAACAAGCAAGCCCGTCCGGCGATTGAGGACGAGCCCGCAGGGCGACTGAGCGGACGCAGTCCGCTGCCCATCCACGCGCCCGCGCACACGAACACGCCCGCGCACACGAACACGCCCGCGCCCACGGCTACCGCGCGGCCAACAACCCGGAGATACGATCCGCCCCGACGGGCCGCGAGTACAGCCACCCCTGCCCGGTATCGCACCCGATCCGCCGAAGCCGCTCCGCCTGCTCGACCGTCTCCACACACTCCGCCGTCACGGTCAGCCCCAGCCGATGAGCCAACTGCACCATCGCCTCCACGATCACGGCATCGGCCGGATCCTCGGGCGCCCCGGCATCGCCCCCGGCGCCGACGCTCTCCCCGTCCTGGAAGCCGCGTACGAACGCCCCGTCCAGCTTCAGCACCGACACCGGGAGCCGGCTCAGATACGCGAGGTTCGAGTACCCGGTGCCGAAATCGTCGATGGCGATGCGCACACCCATGTCGCTGAGATCCTGCAACGCCCGCAGGGGCCGCCCGGTGGACCCCATCACCGCGGACTCGGTGAGCTCCAACTGGAGTAGCTCCGCCGGTAGTCGGGTCTCCTCCAGGATGCGGGCGACATCGGCCACCAGGTCCGAGTCCCACACCTGACGTACGGCCACGTTGACGCTCACGAAGACCGGCGGCACGTCCGGATGCGCGAGCTGCCACGCGCGCGCCTGCCGGCAGGCGGTCTCCAGGACCCACAGCCCCAGCTCGACGATGGAGCCGTCCTCCTCGGCCAGTGCGATGAACCGATTCGGCGTCAGCAGACCGAACTGCGGATGCCGCCAGCGCACCAGCGCCTCGACGCCGCGCAGCCCGCCGTCCTCCAGGCGCACCAGCGGCTGGTACTCCAGGACGAACTCGCCGCGCTCGACGGCGGGCCGCAGCCCGGCGGAGAGCGCCTGACGGGTCATCCGGCGCGCGTTGCGCTCCGGGTCGAAGAGGGCCCAGCGTGCCTTGCCGTCGGCCTTGGCCCAGTACAGCGTGGTGTCGGCGGCCTGCATCAGACCTGTCGTGCTGGTGTCCGCGACGTGCCGCTCGACGACGCCGATCGATGCCGAGACGGAGAGCCGCTGTCCGGACAGGTCGAACGGTTCGCGCAGCGCCCGCAGGACCGTCTCCGCGAGGGCCGCCAGCTGCTCCGTGCCGGTCGAGTCCTCCATGAGCAGCGCGAACTCGTCGCCGCCGAGTCTGGCGACCAGTGGGGCGCCGGTGGCGTGCCGGGCCAGGTCCGCGCAGTGCGTGAGCCGCTCGGCGACGGCGGCGAGCAGCCGGTCCCCGACGTGGTGGCCGAGGGTGTCGTTGACGGCCTTGAAGCCGTCGAGGTCGAGGTAGCAGAGGCCGACCCGGCCGGTCGCGCCCGAGTCCTCGTACGCGCCGGCCTCCAGAGCGCCGGTGAGGCGCTCGAAGAACAGGGCGCGGTTGGGCAGCCGGGTCACCGGGTCGTGGGTCTGCAAGTGCCTTAGCCCGGCCTGGAGTTCACGGTGTGCGCTGACATCGCTGAGCGAGACCAGGACGACGTCCGCGCCGGGCACGGGCGACACCGTGATCCGCACCCACAACGAGTGGCCCGAGGCGTGCTTGAGGCGGCGGGTCCGGCTGAGCGGTGCCTGCCGGCCGCGCAGCACCTCGCGGTAGGCGTCCCAGGTGCGCGGGTCGGAGGCGAGGTCGAGCAGTTCGGCGGCGACGAGGCCGACGAGGGGCCCGGTGCCTTCACCGTGCAGCAGCGCGAGCGCGGCGGCGTTCGCGCCGGTGATCAGGCCGCCGCGGTCGACGAGGAGCATGGGCTGCGGCGCGGCGAGGAACGCGGCGCCGTGGACGGCCCCCGGGGGGTACTCCGGTGCCCGGCCGTTCTCCGTGCTGCGTTCGCGGCGCGGGCCGGCCGGTGGCACCTCCGCTGCGGTCGTGGGCCCTTCGGGTTGTGCGCTCACCGCTCGCTCCCGTAGTGCGTTCGTCTGGTCGCGTGGTCTGGTGCGGCCGGGTCCCGGCAGGAAAGTGTGCCGATCATAGAGGCCGGTCGGACGGCCTATCCAGCCTTGTCCAGGGGCAGCACGGCTCCGGGCAGGCGGAACCCGTCCTGCCAGATCGTTTCTGCTCGCCCCCGGCCGGACTTCTGTCGCACCCCGATCATCTGTGACGGCCGCTGACCGCTCGGGGTGTCGTCCTCTCACTCATCCGGGCCAGATAAACAGGGCGAAAGCCAACAAACACCAACACTCTGGGTGGGGTGTCCCACTTTCCCCTCCCGGAGGTCGACTTGCCGCGTCCGCAGCCACCCGGGGGAGTGGACAAGCCCCGCCTGCGCGCCACCGCGGCGGCGCTCACCGCTCTCACCGCCCTGGTCGCCACGGGCCTGGTCGCAGGCCCCGCCGGTGCCTCCCGCTACGGCGGCCCCTGCGCCCTGGAACGCACCGCCGCCCACCACTCCGAAGGCCTGGACACCTGGAACGAGGCCTATCCGCGGCCCCGGAGGAACCTGAACGCGGTGATGGTCTTCCTCTCCTTCCCGGACTCGGCCCCGCTGACCACGCCCGCCGAGCTGGCAGCCGACTACTTCCCGGCCACCAGCCGCTTCTTCGACCGGGCCTCCTACGGCAGGTTCACGCTGGTGCCGCATCCGCAGCGCGCGTGGCTGAAGATGCCGCGGGACTCGGCCTCGTACGGGATACGGCGCGACTGGGACGCGGGGCGGCGCGGCGCCTATCTGCGTGACGCGCTGGCGGTGGCGGATCCGCACACCGACTTCAGCAAGTACGACGTCGTCTACTTCGTCGCCGACCCGGACGCGCCCGGCGTCGACTCGGACGCCACGAAGGTCGTCAACTTCGACCGGCCGATGCGGGCGGACGGCGCCGACATCCGGCGCGTCGTCACGGTCTTCGAGCAGCACCCGCCGGACCGCAACGTCCTCGCGCACGAGACCGGGCACGTCTTCGACCTGCCCGACCTCTACCACCGGCCGTCCGACAACAAGGGCGACTGGGACACGTACGTCGGTGACTGGGACGTCATGGGCAGTCAGTTCGGTCTCGCGCCGGACTTCTTCGGCTGGCACAAGTGGAAGCTCGGCTGGCTGGATCCCCGGCAGGTGGCGTGCGTGACCCGTACGGGCGCTACGCGGCTGACGCTGGAGCCGCTGAGTACGGCGCCGCGCGCGGCGGGCGCCCCGTTCGGCACCGGGGACGGCACCAAGCTCGCGGTCGTACGGACCGGGCCCTCCAGCGTCATCGCCCTGGAGGCGCGCGGCGCGGGCGGCAACGACAGCGGCACCTGCACGCAGGGCGTCCTCGTCTACCGGGTGCGCAGTGACTCCTCGTCCGGCGGCGGCCCCGTCCAGGTCCTCGACGCCCACCCCGATACCGAGGCCTGCTACGGCGACTCGGTGTACCCGGCCCTCGCGGACGCGCCGGTCGGCGTGGGGGAGAGCTTCACGGTCCCCGGCGCCGCCCTCCGCATCGAAGCGACGGACCGCACGGCCTCCGGCGCGTGGACGGTCACGGTGACAACGGGCGGAGCCCTGTCGTCCCCATGACCCCCGGGGCGCCGGGGCCCCAGAGCTTCACTCCCCGGCCACGCAAGAAGCCCCCCGTTCTCACGGAGGGCGGCGGGGCCCCGGGTGGCCTGCGTGCCACGCAAGAAGCCCCCCGCGTTCATGCGAGGGGCCTTCGCACCGGCCAGGGGGTGTGGGTGGCAGAGCCCCCACGACGCGCGGCGAAGCCGTGCAAAAACGACGGCGGCGGGATGGTTCGCGCTTTCTGCGAACACATCCCGCCACCAACAACGTGCGCCGCCAGGGACTCGAACCCCGGACCCGCTGATGCTGTGTCTCCCGGGGGATGACCCCCGGACCCCCAGCCGCCGGCGGGGTATCGGGTGGCCTGCGTGCAACGCAAAAAGCCCCCCGTTCTCACGGAGGGCTTCTTACCGTCGGTGCGCCGCCAGGGACTCGAACCCCGGACCCGCTGATTAAGAGTCAGCTGCTCTAACCAACTGAGCTAGCGGCGCCTGCTGACGTCGTAGACCTTAGCATCCTGATCGGCGGCAGGAAAAATCGATATGCGGACGGCGGCGGTGGCGCCGGCCCTGGCCGCTCGGACGCAGGACCAGAGCAGTACCTCCGGACCGGGGAGCCAGGGGTGGCGGGTGTCCGGGGCGACCACCCAGCGGGATTCGGGGCGCGGGTCGGTGGGTGCCGTGGGGGCGGGCACGGTGACGGCGTCGCCGCTGCCGTGGCAGAGCAGGGGCGGCACGGCGGGGCCCCACTCCTCCCATTCCAGCAGCGAGGGCAGCCGCTGAGCCGTGCCCGGCGCGGCGAACACGAGCATGCGGCCGCGGTGGGCGGCGACCGGGCCGGAGCCGGGGCCCTCGTCCCAGAGCCGGTCTAACATCCGCCGGCCGAAGATGGCCGGCACGTTGACCACGTCGAAGACGGAACCGCAGGGCAGCACCACGGGAGCCGTGGGTCGGGACTCCCAATGGGCGAGCGTGGAGCGCGGATACGTTCCTGCGGAGGCGAGCCAGGCGGCGCCTTCGGGGGTGACGCCACAGACATCGAAGCGGTCGTGGGGGATGCCGGGGGCAGGGGCAAAGTGGGGGCTGTTGTTCATGTCCCCCACATCTACAGGGGGTGAGGATGCCGCTCCTCAGGGTTGCGAGAATTCGGGACAGGAGGGGGAGGCGAGGAGTATCTTGCCCTCATGGCATATGCCAAATGATCTTTAGGCGGGCCCCGGCGCCGCTAGGGCGACTGCTCCGAGCCGCTGCGCAGCAGGTCACGGCCGAACTCGACCATCTTCTTCGCATAGTCCTCGGTCCACTGCGCGCGCTCCGCAATGTCCGCCGTGGTCAGCCGGTCGAAGCGGCGCGGATCGGCGAGCTGCGCCGCCGCGATCGCCTGGAACTCGACGGAACGGTCGGTCGCCGCGCGGAACGCGAGTGTCAGTTCCGTGGCGCGGGCGAGCAGCTCGCGGGGGTCCTCCAGGGACTCCAGGTCGAAGAAGTGCTCCGGGTCGGCGGCGGCGTCCGCGGGCTCGAAGAGGAGCGGGGCGGGGCGCAGCCGGGGCTGCGGGGTACGGGGCCGCTCGGGCTCCGCCATGGTGGTTCCTCCTTGTGCCGGGTCCGGCCCGTCGAGTGCCCGGGCCGCCTTCCATTGTCCGTCGGCGCGCAAGTGGGCCTCCGCAACAGGAGAACGCCCTGAAACGAACGCCCTGAAGCGAACGTTCTGACCAGAGCGCCCTGACGAGATGGCCCTGACGAGTTCGCCCTACGGCGTCCACGCCACCCGGTGTTCCGACAGGCGGGCGAGGACGGCGTGGTTGGCCTCCCAGCCGTCGGGGAACTTCACGTCCACCCCCAGCTGCACCGGCTCCGTCGACGGATGCTCGTCGAGGAGCTCGGCGACACCCGCCCGGCACACCACGATGCACGCGTGCCGGTGCCGGGACGCGAGCACGCACAGGCGGCCCGTCTCCAGGTGGAACGCGGTCGCGTCCGGACGGCCCGACAGCGGATGCAGCACCACGGTCACGTCGAACTCCCGGCCCTGCAACCGGTTCGCCGTGTCCACCGTGACGTCCCGCACGCCGAGCTCACCCAGCGCCGCACGGACCGCCGCCGCCTGGTCGCGGTGCGCGGTGCCGACGCAGATCCGGTCGGCGGTCAGCGGCGCCGCCCCGGGGCCCCGCTCGGAACGGGTGACACCCTCCCGGTCGAGCAGCCGCCGCACGACGAGCGCCACCGCCCGCACCGCCTCCGGGTCCGTCCGGGGCGTGTGCGCGGCGGGCAGTTCGAGCAGCCCCCAGCCGGCCGCGGCCGCCTCGTCGATGACCCGGTCCGGGCCCGAACCGTCCGACGGGGCGGTGAACTCCAGCGCGCGGTCGCCCTCGTCGGTGCCGCTGCGGAACGGCGTGAACGGATAGAACGCCCCCGACACCAGCGACCCCGCCGACGCCGGCAGCCGCCACGACACCGGCAGCCGGTGCTGCGGCAGCTCGGGATTGTGTGCCAGCAGCGTCGACACCGCCGACGCCGACGGGTCGTACGACAGGCCCGCCCACTGCTCCGAGCCGACGATCGCGAACGGGTCCAGCTGCCCGGGATCACCCACGAACAGCGCCCGCTCGAACAGGCCCGCCACGGCGAGCAGCGCGTCCGAGCGCATCTGGTACGCCTCGTCCACGATGGCGTGCCGCCACGGCCCGCCCGCGTCGGCGACCTTCACGTGCGCCCACTTCGCGGCGGTGGAGATGACGACGGGCAGCGGCGCGAGGTCACCGGCCTTCGTCGAGGTGCGTACGTTCGGCAGATCGTCGAGCGCCTTGTCGTAGGCGTCCGGGTCACTGCTGTGCAGCCGGCCGACGGGCAGCTCCGGGTTCTTCTCGTGGAGGCGCAGGACGAGATCGTCGACCTGTGCGTTCGTCTGCGCGACGACCATCAACGGCCGCCCCGCCTCCGCGAGTTCGAGCGCGGCCCGCACGACCAGGGTCGATTTCCCGGCGCCCGGCGGCGAGTCCACGACCACGCCGCGGGCGTCGCCGTGGAGCGTGTCGCGCAGGATGGCGTCCGTCGCCCGGGCGGCGGCGGCCGAGGGGCTGAGCGCCGCCGGACCGGGGCCTGCGGGATCGTGGGCCGACGGGTCATGAGCCGACGGGTCATGAGCCGACGGGTCATGGGCCGACGGGCCGAGGGCGGTCACGGTCGTCACAGGATGTCCTCCGAGGTCACGGCGTCCGGCGTCGAGGCGTCCGTGCCCGGCGGCCCGCCGTGCGTCCACGGCGTCTCCTCCGGGTCCGGCAGCTTGGGCCCGCCGCGCTGCTCGTGCTCGAACAGCGTCCAGCACACCCGGTCCCCCTTCCGCGGCACGGACCCCTCCTCCGGCTCCTTGCCCCGCCCCATCTTGTCCAGCAGTCGCAGCACGACCGCGTCCCCCGCCTCACTCTCGTAGGCCACGAACTCGGCCGCCTGCGGCTTGCCTTCGAGCGACCGGTACACCTTCACCCGCTCCCCGAGATGCGGCCGGTCGTCCGTGCGGACCGTGATCAGCGGCCGCGGCCGCTTCTTGTCGTTGTACGCCGCCACGACCTCGGTCACCTCGCCCGCGAAGGCCTCTCCGGCCAGCCGCCGGCCCGCCATCACGAGCGGGTCGTCGAGCGCTTCCTGCGCGTCCAGGCGGGCCTGCTCGCGCTCGCGCGTGGCCAGCTTGTTCGCCGCGGTCACCGCGTCGTCGCGGCGCGGCTGCGGCGGCTCGCCCGCGGCCACCCGGTCGCGGTGCCCGGTGAACGACCAGCGGTCCCGCGTCCAGCGCTCGGCCGCGCGGGGGCCCTCGGGCAGCGTGCACAGCAGGTCCAGGCCCCGCCACACCGCGTCCCACGTGGGCCGGGTGCGCGACTCGACCAGGATGTGGATCTCCCGCTCGGCCGCGGTGAGTTCGGCGAGGCGCCCGTCGGCCTCGACCGCGTCCTCGGTCGCCGCCAGTCTCGTACGGGCCCGGTCGTAGCGCTCGATCGCCGGCGCGAGCAGCTTGTTGTCGAAGGCCGGGTCGGTGGCCGGTCCCGCGGGCGGGCAGAGCAGCTGGCCGTCCGGGCCCCGGTCGAGCTCGGCGCGGAGCGCGGCCTCGGCGCCCGAGGTGCCCTCCGGGGCCGCGATCCAGGCGAGGAGCGCGCCCAGGTGCTGGTCCTCCAGGCTCGACTGGCCCGTCGCCCAGTGCCGGGACAGCAGGTCCGTCATGGCGAGCAGCAGCGCGGAACCGGGGACGCGGGCCCGCTCCCCGAAGTGCGTCAGCCAGCGGCCGAGCAGCGGGACGTGCGGCGGCGCCGGATACGGCGTCTCCGGGTCCTGCTCGGCGGTGCGACGGAACCGCATCGACCGGCCGAGCAGCCGCACCAGGTCGATGCCCGCTCGGCTCGGCACGATCAGCTGCGGCGCGTCCGCGCACAGCTCGACCTCGACCTTGACCTTCTTGCCGGTCTCCGGATCGGTCTCGCTGCGCTCGGCGGCCTCGACGTCACCGGCGTACGCGTCGACGTACGGCAGGACCGTCTCGGCGAGCTGCGTCAGGAACGCGAAGCGCAGATCGCGGTCGCGCGGCTGTGCCACGACCAGCAGGCGCGGGGAGGTGCGCTCGGTGCCGACGAGGGCGCCGAGCGGGGCGCCGGTCTCGCCCGCGGTCGTCAACGGCACGATGACCAGGGGCTGCTGGGACAGGTGCCGGTGGCGGACCGTGGCGATGGGCTGCGCGCGGCCGGTGCTGGTGGCTTCGAGCCGGCCCAGGTGGTTGATGAGGCTCACAGGGCCGCCCCCTTCGACGGTTCGGCGAGGTCGAGTGCCTCGGCGCGCAGCGCGGCCGCGCGCCGCAGCGCCGCCACCGTCGGATCCTCCGGGTCGCCCGTCTCGCCATGAGCCGCGGCGAGTACCGCGTCCACCGTGGTCAGGCCGCCGAGCTCGGCGCGCAGCGCCCGGCCGAGGGACGTCACCGCGCCCTCCTGCCGCGACCGGTCCCGGCAGTGGAACGCCAGCTCGCAGGCGGCCAGGCACTCCGGCGCGTACGTGGCGGGCACCGACTCGACGGCCGCCGTCAGCTCGGCGGCGGGCCGGTCCGGGTCGAGGACGGTACCCGGCGGCAGTTGCGCCGCGATGGACTCGATGCGGGTCAGGCGGCGCAACTGGCGCCGCGTCACCGACAGTTGCTTGCGTACGTCGACGGCGGACGCGGCCGGCAGGTTCGAGAAGTCCTTCGGGCAGACCAGGACGACCCGGTCCCGGACCTTCACCCCGGTGTCGGGGAGGCGGGCCGCGACCTCCTCGAGGGCCAGTACGTACACCGCGGCCTGGCGTGCGGCCGCGCCCACCTTCGCCGCGTCCGCCGCGCCGTCGATCATCGGGAAGGACTTGATCTCGACGACCGTCCAGCTGCCGTCCGGGTGCACCACCACCGCGTCGGGCTCCAGGAACGCCGGGCTGCCCGCCACATCCAGGGCGAGCATCGGATGGTCGAGGAACGTCCAGGTGCCGGGGGACTCCACCGCCTCACGCAGCGCGAGAGCCGTGCGCGCGGTGCGGCCCTCGGGCCCGATCGCCGACAGATCAGGGGCGCGTACGTACTCTGGGGCCGGCTCGATGGCAGAGCCGTCCACGTGCGCGTGCACCAGGCGCAGCAACTGGGAGCCACCGTCGGCCTTGACCCGCGCCTCGAACACGTTCCCCCGGGCCAGGGCGAACTGGGACTGCCCGAAGGCGGCGGGCGAGCCGAGCGCGTCCGCGAGACGGGCCTTGTCCACCCCCGCCCCGTCCAGCAGCGCACGTCTGTCGCACCCCGGGTTCGCCGCGAGGGCGGCCAGGGCGCGGGCGTCCAGCGGCCGCGGCTGATGGTCGGGGCCGCGCAGCTCAGCGAGCTGGTGCCGCAGCCCCGTCACCGGTGTCGTGCGACGTGGCGGCCTTGCGCTGTCGGGGAATTCGCTCACCCGGCGAAGTCTGGCACTCTCCACTGACAATCGAGGAACGTGTGGCGGAAGGGACCGCCCGGGAACCGCTCGCGAGTACCGTGTCGACCCGGTCCCTGACCCGCTCCGCGAGCCGTGTCACCGGCTTCGTCAGCAGCAGGCCCACGCCCATCACGGCGGCGCCGGCCAGCGCGTCGAAGAAGTAGTGGTTCGCCGTGCCCATGACGACGATCGTGGTGATCAGCGGGTAGGCGACACCGGCGGCCTTCGCGTACGGGCTCTTTCCGTTGCGCCACAGCATGACCCCGCACCACAGCGCCCACCCGACGTGCAGGCTCGGCATCGCCGCGTACTGGTTGGTCATGCCGCCCAGGCCCTTGGGCGCGCTGGCCGCGCCGCCCCACCAGCCGTACGAGCTGTACTGGGCCATCGTGTCGACGAAGCCGTGGCCCGCGGCGAGCAGCCGGGGCGGGCAGGTCGGCAGCATCGTGAAGCCGATCAGGCCGATCAGCGTGGACGTCATCAGCCAGGTCCTGGCCGCGCGGTAGAGATGGGCGCGGCGGCGGAAGAGCCAGATGAGGATGGCCGGCGTGACCACGTAGTGCAGCGAGGCGTACCAGAAGTCCGCGGGGACCCCGAGCCAGGGCTCACGGGTGAAGAGACGGTTCAGCGGATGCTCGAGATTGAGACGGACGGCGTTCTCCGCGCGGAGGATGGCCAGACCGTGATCGACAGCCGTGCTCACGTCACCCCGGGCGAGCAGCCGGCCGGCCGAGTACGCGCCGTACACGAGGAGGATCAGCGGTAGCTCGGTCCACCACCGCAGTCGAACACCGGGTGTCGCCTCCGTGCGTACCGCGTGGTCGATCTGCGACATTCGGGCCGCTCCCCCTCTTCCTCGTCCGGCGGCCTCCGGCCACATTGCTCACCCTAAGGTGTATGTGGGGTGCTTCGTGGGTGACCCCTGACCCTCGTAGACGCGGAGATCCTTCACCGGGTTGCCCGAGAGGCGGTCCGCAATCCGGTTACGCGATGATGGACGGGGCGACGCTGCCCGTTCGTCCCTCGTTCACCCCGTACGTCCCGTGTTTCCGTACGTGTAGTTGTGAAAGGTCCCCGCATGGCACCGCGCATTCTGTTGGCCCGGCACGGACAGACGGAATGGTCCCTGTCCGGACGGCATACGGGCAGGACGGACATTCCGCTTCTCGAAGAGGGGCGGCGCGGCGCGAAGCTGCTCGGCGAGCGGCTGCACCGGGCACCCTACGACGGGCTGCCCGGCGTCGAGGTGCGTACCTCGCCCCTGGTGCGTGCGAGCGAGACGTGCGAGCTGGCCGGATTCGGGGAGCGGGCCACCGCGTGGGACGCGCTCATGGAGGTCGACTACGGCGCCTACGAAGGGCTCACCCCGGCCCAGATCCAGGAGCGGCGGCCAGGCTGGTTCATGTGGCGCGACGGCGTCCCCGACGGGGAGACGCTCGCGGAGGTGTCGGCGCGGGCCGACGAGGTCGTGGCGTGGGCCCGGTCCGCCGACCGTGACGTCCTGGTCTTCGCCCACGGGCACATCCTGCGGTCGATCGGGGCGCGCTGGCTCGGCCTGCCGGTGGACTTCGCGTCCCGTATCCGGTTGAACCCGACGTCGCTGTCGGTGCTGGGGTGGGCTTATGGGGAGGCGGCGGTGGAGAGCTGGAACGAGACGGGGCACCTGGCGGTGGGCTGATCCGATTCGCCCCCGCTCGGGAGGTTCGGGTTCGTTCGCGGCCGCGCCCCGGTGGGGCTTCTCGCGCAGTTCCCCGCGCCCCTGAAGCATGCGGCTTCGCCGCAGCTCCATGGGGGCGCGTTCCACGCAGCCCCTGAAGAGGGCGCACGAAGTGCGCCTCGCAGGGGCGCGGGGAACGGCGCGCTCAGCCCCCACCGGGCCGCGGACGCAATACGCCCTAGGGGCGCGGGGAACTGCGCGCTCAGCCCCCACCGGGCCCGCAGCCGCAATGCTCCTCGCAGGGGCGCGGGGAACTGCGCGACCAGCCCGCACAGGGGGGCGCGGCCCGTGATGTACCCGGCACCTAGCGGCGAGCGGCGGCGTGGCGCTCGAGGAACGCCGAAACCCCCGCCGCCCGCCGATGCGGCAGCAACACCCGCGCCGTGGTCGCCAGCATCGACTCGATCCGCGACGAGCGGACGTCGCGGAGTATGCCGAGCGCCCGCGCCCCCGCGGAAGCGGCCTCGTCCGGCTGACCGGAGCGCGCCAGGTCGTCCGCCAGCTCGGCCGTGTACAGAGCGATGTTGCGGGTGAAGTGCGGGTCCTGGAGGGCGACGGCCCGTCGCGCGTGCTGGGCCGCGCGCCGCCACTCGCCCAGCGCCGACCAGCACTGCGCCTCCAGTCCCTCCAGCTCGGCCTCGCCGTAGAAGGACATCCACTCCGGGTCCGCGTCCGAGCCGCCCCGCGCGAACAACGCCTGCGCCCGCGCGAGGGACCGCTCGCAGGCGCCGCGGTCGTCGAGCCCGGCCCAGCCGCCCGCCTCGCGCAGCGACAGCAGCGACAGCAGGCGCGGCGAGCCGAGCGGGGCCGCCACCCGGGTCGCCGCCTGCGCGGCCCGTACGGCCTCGCGCGGGCGGCCCACGTCCCGCGCCAGGAACGCGGCGTTGCAGAACGCGTGCGCCTCCAGCGCCTCGTCGCCCGCCATCCGCGACGTGGCCAGCGCCTCCGCGTAGTGCGAGCGCGCGTCGTCGAACCGGCCCGAGTCGTGCGCCAGCCAGCCGACGGAGATGGCCAGCTCGCCCGCCCCGGCCTGGAGCCGGTCGGTGATGTCGCGCTGCGCGGTGCCCGAGTCGAGAAGTTCGAAGGCGGTCCGCAGCGGCGCCGCCGCCCGCCGGTACAGGCCGTCGGCGCCGTGCCGGTCGTCGAGCAGCCGGATCCGCCGGATCGCCTCCTCCACGGCGCGTGCGCCGGCCCGCGCGGGGTACCGGTCGAGGGCGGTGTCACCGGGAGCGGCGCCGGGTGGGACGTCGAAGGGGGTCAGGGTGGCGACGGCGACGGTGGCCGTCGAGCCGGTCATGCCGGTCATGAATGCGCGACGCCGCACGTCGCTCTCCTCATGGTGCGTGTACTCGGTGACTTGGGGATCTCGAAGGGTCTGGGGGGTCGCGGCGCTCCGGGGTCGCGTGTGCGCGGTGGCCTCGTAGGGGCGGGCGCTGCGGCCGCGTACCGAGGCGCGGGGCGCGAACCCGAGGTCCGCGAGCGACCGGCCGGGGAACATGTGCAGGAACACCCGCTCGTACGCGTAGTTGGGGCAGCGGATCGCGCCGGCCTCCACGCGTCCGATGTAGCGGGCGTCGCAGCTGACGCACTCGCCGATCTCGCGGGCCGCGCGCCGCACCGCGGCCGCGAACTCGCCCGGCGAGCGCTGCCCGCGCAGACGCCGGAAGGCGACGTTCGGGCGCGGGGGCTGCGGCGCCGAGATGTCCGGAGGATACGGAGACGACGTCATGGGCGGGTCCTCCCGTGCGAACCGTGCCGGACGCCTGGGGAGTCGGCGGTACTCGGGAAGCCGGTGACGTTCGCGAGCCGGAGACTCCCTTGTTCCGGCGAGACCAGAAGGTACCGGCTGTGACGGTATCGACACGCAGTGTTTGGCTACAAACGGGATATCTCACCCACGATCTGCCATGAACTGCCATCCTTTGCGGCGGCGTGCCGCCGTTGCCGTTGACGGCCTGAGGCGTTGAACCATGCGGCGACACCCCAACTGGCAGCAATGCCATGTACGCGAAGAGCGAGGAGGGGCCGACGTGTTGGACGCCTCACAACCCATGACGTCACCACCCGCCGAGTCGTTGTCGACGGCGCGGCACCGTCCGACCGAGGAGAACAGCGCGCAGCCCCCCGGCGCCTGCGACCTGGTGACGGTGCCGTCCCGGCAGGGCCTGGAAGCGGTCGACATCCTGCGCCGCGGCAGCACGGAGCCGGTGGGCCCGGTCCTGCACGACGGCGGCGAGAACCTCGGCTTCCTCGTGCCCCCCGGCACCGCCGACGGCTGGGACGTCCCCGGCAGCGCCTGTACGCAGACCCAGGGCCGGGGCATGTCGCTCGCACCGCCCGTCGAGGGCACCGGCTGGCTGCTGCCCCCGGCCCCCGACGGCGAGCAGGACGCCGACCTGGTCACCGACCCGACGGTGCTGCGGGCCGCGCTCGACGAGGCGGCCCGGCTGATCGAGGCCGCGGACAACTGCCGCTGAGCCGATCCGCCGCGGGCCAAGGATAATGGCCGGATGGCAAGGTCACGCGGGAACCAGGGGCGCAAGGGCGAGCGGAGCGGCCGGGGGGCCCGGGAGTCCGTCGTGCGCAGTGTCGAGGGAGGGCTCGCCGAGCTGATACCCGACCGGGACCGGCCCTCCGGCTGGACGCTGCTCCTCGACGGCGCCCCGCAGTCGCACGTCGACCTCGACGACCCGGCCCACCTCACCTTCGAGTACCAGCGCCGCATCGGCCACGTCCTCGACCTCGCCGCGGACCCGGGCCGCCCGGTCCAGGCCGTACACCTCGGCGGCGGCGCCTTCACGCTGGCGCGCTACATCGCGGCCACCCGGCCGCGCGCCACCCAGCAGATAGTCGAGCGGGACGGCCCGCTGGTCCAACTCGTGCGGGAACAGCTCCCGTTGGACCCCGGCGCCCGGATCCGGGTCCGTACGGCCGACGCCCGGGAGGCGCTCGGCAAACTGCCCGACGACTGGGCCGACGTACTCGTCGCCGACGTTTTCAGCGGAGCCCGCACCCCGGCCCACCTCACCACCACGGAGTTTCTCGGCGAGGTGCGCCGCGTGCTGCGGCCGGCCGGTACCTACGTCGCCAACCTCGCCGACGGCCCGCCGCTCGCCCACCTGCGGGCCCAGATCGCCACCGCCGCGGCCGTCTTCCCCGAACTCGCCCTGGTCGCCGACCCGACGGTGCTGCGCGGCAAGCGCTTCGGCAACGCGGTCCTGGCGGCGTCGGCGCTGCCCCTGCCGGTCGCCGAGCTGACCCGGCGCGCGGCCGGTGACCCGCATCCCGGGCGGGTGGAGCACGGCCGGGCGCTGAAGGACTTCGCGGGCGGTGCCGTACCGGTGACGGACGCCACCGCGAAGGCGTCCCCGGCGCCGCCGCCCTCCGTGTTCCGCTGATCCGGCCGGGGTGATGACACAGGCCGCTCAGTACGTGGCGATCTCCACGGACGGGCGGTGATCGTGCCAGGTGCAGAACACCGACACCCGCTGGTTCCCGGACGTGAACTCGACCCGGATCCACGTCGTCTGCTTCCACACCTGCACCGACCAGCCGGCGCCCGGCGTGGCCGACACCAGCGTCGCCGACGTCTCACCGAGGTCGAAGACGGCACGGCCCCCGGCCGTCGCGTAACTCTTCACGTTTCCGGCGTCCCCGCTGTTCCCGCTGTTCCCGCCGTTCCCGGAGGGTGCGGTGCCGGGCGATGACGTACTGGGCCGGGGGGTCGTCGACGGCGTCCGGCGCGGTGTCGACGGCCCGGCGGACGGCCGGGACGGCGTCGCCGACGGGGACGGCTGCGGCCGGTGCGTGGAAGAGGCGAGCGGCGACGCCGAGTCGGAGGCGTCGGCGGCGACCACCGGCAGCGCCCTCGGCGGGTCGTACGCCGTACCCGACATCACCGTGTGCACGCCCCACCACGACAGGGTCACCGCCGCGCCGGTGGCGAGCAGCCACGCCACCGCGTGCACCAGACCCCGGCGCAGGGGGCGCGGCACCCCGGGGACGTCCGGGGTCTCGAGTGGCGGCGGTGGCGTCGGTTGCATCGCGGGCCATACTGCACCACGCCCGCCACCGCTGTCCCGCAGAGCCCCGCCTCACCCGGAAGGAGGGCCTGATCGGCCGGATGGCGTACGGTGCCGCCCATGGCAAGTGTGCTCGTGGTCGAGGACGACCAGTTCGTACGCTCGGCCCTCATCCGGCACCTGACCGACGCGACGCACACCGTGCGCAGCGTCGGCACGGCCCTGGAGGCGCTGCGCGAGGTCGCTCATTTCCGGTTCGACGTGGTCATCCTCGACCTCGGACTGCCGGACCTGGACGGGGCCGAGGCGCTGAAGATGCTCCGCGGCATCACCGACGTGCCCGTGATCATCGCCACCGCCCGCGACGACGAGGCCGAGATCGTGCGGCTGCTGAACGACGGCGCCGACGACTACCTGACCAAACCGTTCTCGCCCGAGCACCTGACCGCGCGGATGTCCGCCGTGCTGCGCCGCTCCCGCTCCAGCGCGGGCGCCGAGCCGCCGTCCCGGGTCCTCCAGGTCGGCGGCCTGTCCATCGACCCGCTGCGCAGACAGGCCGAACTGGACGGCGCCCGGCTCGATCTGACCCGCCGCGAGTTCGACCTGCTGGCCTTCCTCGCCGGGCGCCCCGGCGTCGTCGTACCCCGCAAGGAACTCCTCGCCGAGGTGTGGCAGCAGAGTTACGGGGACGACCAGACCATCGACGTACATCTGTCGTGGCTGCGGCGGAAGTTGGGGGAGACCGCCGCGCGCCCCCGCTATCTGCACACGCTGCGCGGGGTCGGCGTGAAGCTGGAGCCGCCGTACGTGGAGCCCGCCTCGTGAGGTGGGCGCTGGTCAGGGTCTGTCTGGCGGTCACGACCATGGTGGTGGTGGCGTTCGCCGTACCGCTCGGCCTCGTCATCAAGGAGATGGCACGCGACCGGGCCTTCTCGAACGCCGAGCGGACCGCCGCCGCCATCGGGCCCACCCTCTCCATCACCACGGACCGCGACGAACTGGCCCGCGCCCTCGCCACCGCGCAGACCGGCGGCGAGGAGCGGATGTCGGTGTACGTACCGGCCGGCGGCGGGAACCCCGAGATCCGCCTCGGCCGGCAGCGGGTGGCCGCGGAGAAGCTGGACATCAACCGCGCCAGGACCGACGAGGTCCCCGGCGGCTCCGTCTGGCTGCAGCCGATCGCCGTGAGCACCGGGAAGATCGCCGTCGTCGAGGTCTACGTCCCCGAGGCCGAGGTCAGCAACGGTGTGACGACCGCGTGGCTCGTGCTCGCGGGCGTCGGCATCGCGCTCATCATCGGCTCGGTGGCCGTGGCGGACCGGCTCGGGGTGCGGATGGTGCAGCCCGCTCAGCGCCTGGTCGGCGCCGCGCACGAGCTGGGGGAGGGCAGGCTCGGCGCGCGGGTCCCGGAGGACGGGCCGAAGGAGCTGCGGCTGGCCGCGGTCGCCTTCAACTCCATGGCCGACCAGGTCGTCCAACTGCTCGCCAACGAGCGGGAGCTGGCGGCCGACCTGTCGCACCGGCTGCGTACACCGCTCACCGTGCTCCGGCTCAACGTCGCCTCGCTCGGGGACGGCACCGCCGCCGAACAGACCCGGGTCGCCGTCGAGCAGCTGGAGCGCGAGGTCGACACCATCATCCGTACGGCGCGGGACGCGAAGCCGCAGACCGTCGCGGCCGGACCGGGCGCGGGCTGCGACGCCGCCGAGGTGATCCGCGAGCGGATGGACTTCTGGTCGGCGCTCGCCGAGGACGAGGGCCGCAAGGTCCGCGTCGCCGGGATCGACCGGCCCGTACGGATCCCGGTCGCCCGGGGCGACCTGGTGGCCGCCCTCGACGCGCTGCTCGGCAACGTCTTCCGGCACACCGCCGAGGGCACCGCCTTCGCCGTCGACGTGCACAGCGGTGAGGACGCCGTGATCGTGCTGGTCTCCGACGCGGGGCCCGGCATCCTCGACCCGGAGGCGGCGATGGCCCGCGGCAAGGGGTCGGGCAGCGACGGCTCGACCGGGCTCGGCCTCGACATCGTGCGCCGCCTCGCCGAGTCGACCGGCGGCGACGTCCGCATCGGCTCCTCCGTGCTCGGCGGCACCGAGGTGCGGATCTGGGTGCAGCTCTACGGGCGCGGCCCGGGGGAAGGGCGCCGCAGCCGTGGGCATCGGGGCCGGGAACGCAAAGGACTGGTCTCGACCTTTAATCGCTCCCGATCCCTTCCTTAAGCCAACCCTAAGATCCGTAACTCCCGCCCCGGTTGCCCCAATTGACGGTTTCCGGCTCGCTAGCGTGCTGCCGCACCCCCAACACCCCCCGTACAGCAAAAGGCAGGCACGCGATGAGCAGCACGCACCGGCGCAGGGTCAGCGGCAGGAACAAGGCGATAGGCGGCATCGTCGCGGCGGCCGTCGTGGGCGGCGGCGCGTTCGTCTTCGCGTCCAGCGCGTCGGCGGCCCCGGTCGGCGCCGCGTTCACGAAGACCAGCAGCTGGTCCGGCGGCTACACCGGCCAGTACGTCATCAAGAACGACACGGGCGAGGCCCAGTCCGACTGGACGCTGGAGTTCGACCTGCCGTCGGGCACCAAGCTCAGCTCGCTGTGGAACGCCGAGTCCTCGGTCTCCGGCTCGCACGTCACCGTGAAGCCCGCGAGCTGGGACAAGAGCGGACTCGCGGCCGGCAGGTCCGTGAACGTCGGCTTCGTCGTCTCCGGTGACGCCGAACCGACCGGCTGCCTCATCAACGACACCAAGTGCTCCGTCGACGGTGGCACGACCCCGGAGCCGAGCGGCCGCCCGACGGACACGGCGACGCCCACGCCCACGCCCACCCCGTCCACATCAGCGCCCTCGTCCCCGGCCTCCCCCTCCACGGGTACGGGCTCGGGCTCGACGGCGGGCGCCGGCTTCGCCCCGTACGTCGACACCTCGCTCTACCCCAAGTTCGACCTGGTCGCCTCCTCCAAGGCCACCGGCGTCAAGGAGTACAACCTCGCCTTCATCACCTCCGGCGGCACCTGCTCCCCGAAGTGGGGCGGCGTGACCGAGCTCGGCAGCGACGAGGTCGCCGCGCAGATCGGTGACCTGAGGGCCGCGGGCGGCGACGTCCGGGTCTCCTTCGGCGGCGCCTCCGGCACCGAGCTGGCGCTGGCCTGCTCCTCGGCGGGCGACCTCGCGGCGGCGTACCAGAAGGTCATCGACCAGTTCAAGCTCACCAAGGTCGACTTCGACATCGAGGGCAGCGCCCTGCCGGACACGGCCGCCAACACCGAGCGTGCCCAGGCCATCGCGACGCTGCAGAAGAACAACCCCGACCTGAACGTCTCCTTCACGCTCCCGGTGATGCCCGAGGGCCTGACGTCGGACGGTGTGAACTTCCTGAAGAACGCCAAGACCAACGGTGTGAAGACCGACCTCGTCAACATCATGGCGATGGACTACGGCGCCTCGTACAGCGGCGACATGGGCACCTACGCCGAGCAGGCCGCGACCGCCACGCAGGCGCAGATCAAGAGCGCGCTCGGGCTCGCCGACGCGGCCGCCTGGAAGGCCGTCGCCATCACTCCGATGATCGGTGTCAACGACGTCGCGTCCGAGATCTTCAAGGTCGAGGACGCCACGCAGCTCGTCGCCTTCGCCAAGTCGAAGGGCCTCGGCGGCCTGTCGATGTGGTCCGCGACCCGGGACAAGCAGTGCGAGGGCGGCGCGTCGAACTCGGCGCAGCCGACCTGCAGCTCCATCGAGCAGAGCGCGAACGCGTTCCAGAAGGCGTTCGCCGCCTTCGAGTAGGCACAGGCAACTGAACGACAAGCCATCTCGGACAACGGGGGCCAGCAAGCCCCGGCCGGTTCACCCCCCACCCGGCCGGGGCTTGTGGTGTGAGCGGTTACTGGTCGGCGGGCAGGCCGCCGGCGCGGGCGACCTGCGCGTACCAGGTGGCGCTCGTCTTCGGGATACGGGTCTGCGTCTCGTAGTCGACGTAGACCGCGCCGAACCGCTTGCCGTACCCGTACGCCCACTCGAAGTTGTCCAGCAGCGACCACAGGAAGTAGCCGCGGACGTCGGCGCCCTGGGCGATCGCCTGGTGGATGGCGGCGAGGTGCGCGTGGAGGTAGCGGACCCGGTCCGGGTCGTGGACGCGGCCCTCGGCGTCGACGGTGTCGTCGTAGGCGGCGCCGTTCTCCGTCACGTAGAGCGGAACCCCGGGGGCCTGAGCGGTGTAGTCGAGGAGAAGGTCCGTGAGACCGGTCGGATCCACCGGCCAGTTCATCGCGGTGACCTCACCGGGCGCGTGGTGGAAGACGACGTCGTCGGCGGCGGGCCAGGGGGAGTGGTCACTGGCGCCGTGGCCGTCAAGCCTGGGACCGTCCTGCTCACCGCGGGGACCGGAGACGACAGCGGGGGTGTAGTAGTTCAGGCCGATGAAGTCGAGAGGCTGGTGGATCAGGTCCGTGTCGCCGTCCTGCACGAACGACCAGTCCGTCACGCGCGCGGTGTCGGCGATCAGGTCCTCGGGGTAGGCGCCCTTGAGCAGGGGGCCGGTGAAGACGCGGTTCGCGAGCGCGTCGATCCGGCGCTTGGCGTCCAGGTCGGCGGGCGCGTCGGTGAGGGCCCGCACCACGCTCGGGTTGAGGCTGATGCCGATGTCCGCGCGGGCCGGGAGCGTGGCACGCAGCGCCGAAGTGGCCAGGCCGTGGCCCAGGTTGAGGTGGTGCGCGGCGCGCAGTGCGGCGGCGGGATCGGTGCGGCCCGGGGCGTGCACTCCCGATGCGTATCCCAGGAAGGCGCTGCACCAGGGCTCGTTGAGGGTCACCCAGCTCTCGACGCGGTCGCCGAGCGCCTCGCCGACGATCCCGGCGTACTCCGCGAACCGGTACGCGGTGTCGCGCTCGGGCCAGCCGCCGGCGCTCTCCAGCTCCTGCGGCAGGTCCCAGTGGTACAGGGTCACCACGGGCTTGATGCCGTGCGTGAGCAGCTCGTCGACGAGACCCCGGTAGAAGTCGAGCCCGCGCTGCACGGCGGGACCGCGTCCGGTGGGCTGCACGCGCGGCCAGGCCACGGAGAAGCGGTACGCGGTCAGGCCCAGGTCCGCCATGAGGCGCACGTCGTCGCGCCACCGGTGGTAGTGGTCCACGGCGACATCGCCGGTGTCACCGTTGGCTACCTTGCCCGGGGTGTGGCTGAACGTGTCCCAGATGGAGGGGGTCCGCCCGTCCTCCCGTACGGCGCCCTCGATCTGGTAGGCGGCGGTGGCGGAGCCCCAGAGGAACCCTGTCGGGAAGCGGGTCGTCGCAAGGGCGGGGGTGCCCGTGGGGGCGGTGGTGGTTGTGGTGCCGGTGTTGTCAGTGGTGGTCATAGGAGCGCTCCCATGGGTTGTGGAGGGGACGGATCGGGGCGGGGCGGAGGGGGCGTCCGCCGCGGCCGGTGGGTCTGGGCGCGGGCTGCCGTGTGCCGGGCGCGGGCTGCCATGTGCCGGATGGGGCTGTGTGCCGGGTGCGGGCGCGTCGTGGCTGGTCGCGCAGTTCCCCGCGCCCCTGGGGGCATGCGGCTTCGCCGCAGCCTCAGGAGGGCGCGCAGGCTCCATGGCGTCTCGATCGGCGCGCCCGTGCGCCCCTGAGACGGCGCACGAAGTGCGCCTTTCAGGGGCGCGGGGAACTGCGCGACCAGCCCCCACCGGGCCGCAGACGGTGAACTGACCGAGCCACCCCCGGCGGGCACCGCGGGCACCGCAGGCACCCACCCCGGCCCAGCCCTACCTGCTACCCCTTGACGGCACCCTGCATGATGCCGCCCACGATCTGCTTGCCGAACAGCAGGAAGGCGATGAGCAGCGGCAGCGTACCGAGCAGCGCGCCGGCCATGATCACCGAGTCGTCGGGGATGTAGCCGGTGCCCAGCGCGTTGAGGGCGACCTGGACCGTCGGGTTCTCCTGGTTGAGGGCGATGATCGGCCACAGGAAGTCGTTCCAGGCCATGACGAACGTCAGCAGCCCGAGCACGGCCATCGCGGGCCGCGCCGCCGGGAAGACGACGTGCCAGACCACACGCAGACTGCTCGCGCCGTCGACGCGCGCCGCCTCGATCAGCTCGGTCGGCAGCGCCTGCACCAGGTACTGCCGCATGAAGAACGTACCGAAGGCGCTGACCAGGGTCGGCAGGATGACGGTCTGCAGCTGGTTGGCCCAGCCCAGGTCCGACATCCACAGGTACAGGGGGACGACCGCGAGCTGCGGCGGGACCATCATCGTGCCGATGGTCGCCATCAGCAGCACGCTGGAGAACTTGAACTTCAGCTTGGCGAAGGCGAACCCGGCGAGCGTGGAGAAGAGCACGGTGCCGACGGTGATGGACGTCGCCACGAGGATCGTGTTCCACATGGCGGTGCCCATGCCGGCCTGGGTCCAGGCGGTATCCAGGTTCTTGAACAGGTTGCCGCCGAACCAGAACGGCGGCGGTGTCTGCGCGAGCCGGGCGTTGGTGCGCGAGGCCGCGATCGTCGTCCACAGCAGCGGCGCGAGCGAGACCACGGCGAACAGGACCAGGACGACGTAGGTGACGGGCCCCGCGTGCAGCTGCTTGCCCGCGCCCATGATCCGCCGGCGCCGGACCGGCCCGGCGTCGGGGCCCTTCGCCACCTCGGCCGGCGGCGTCACATCACTGATGGTGGTCATTGGGTCTTCCTCAGCCGTCGGGTGACCAGCAGGTTGATCGCGGCGATGACCAACAGGATCAGGAACATCGACCAGGCGATCGCGGACGCCTTGCCGAGGTTGCCGACGATCCAGCCCTGGTCGTACATGTACAGGCCGAGCGTCTGGTACTGGTGCTCGGACCCGCCCTTGGTGCCGCTGACCCCGCCGAACAGCAGCGGCTCACCGAAGAGCTGCGTCGCACCGATCGTGGAGACGACCACGGTGAACAGGATCGTCGGGCGCAGCATCGGGATCGTCACGTGCCGGAACTGGTGCCAGCGGTTCGCGCCGTCCAGGGAGGCCGACTCGTACAGATCGGCCGGGATGGCCTGCATGGCGGCGAGGTAGATCAGCGCGTTGTACCCGGTCCACCGCCAGATCACGATGGAGGAGACCGCGAACTGCGAACCCCAGTCGGACTCACGCCAGTTGACCGGGTCGATACCGATCAGGTCGAGCGCCCAGTTGATCATGCCGTTCTCGGGGGAGAACAGCAGGACGAACACGAGCGTCGCCGCCGCCACCGAGGTGGCGTACGGGGTGAGCATGATGACGCGCCACACGGTGGAGCCGCGCAGGCGGTAGTTGAGCATGTGCGCGAGCCAGATCGCCACGACCAGCTGCGGCACCGTCGACAGGACGCCGATGCTGAACGTGTTCTTCAGGGCGTTCCAGAAGAAGTCCGACTGGAAGAGGTTCGTGTAGTTGTCCAGGCCCGCCCAGGTCTGGCTGTCGAGGGACGACAGCTGCACGTTGTGCAGCGAGTACCAGGCGGTGTAGAGCAGCGGCACCAGCGAGAAGGCGCCGAAGATGATGAAGAAGGGGGAGATGAACGCGTACGGGGACGCCTTCATGTCCCAGCGGTACAGCCGGCTGCGCCAGGAGGAGGAGCCCGGCGGGGTGGAGCCCGGCGGTGTACCGCGGCCTTGAGCGCCCCGGGCCGCGCCCGACTCCTTGGGGGAGTCGGACGCGGCGTCGGCGCTCGACGCGGTGCGCGCGAGAGCCTGTTCGGAGCTGGTCACTGGCCGAGCACGTCCTTGACCTCAGCGGTGGCCGCGTCCCAGCCCTGGGCCGGGGACTTGCCCTTCTGCTCGACCTGGAGGATGCCGGTGTCGGTGATCGCGGTGAGGATCGGCTGGTCCTTGGCACCGTGGAACGCCGTCGGGATGGTCTTCGCGGCGTCGGTGAAGATCTGCGTCATCGGCGCGTTCGAGAAGTAGGCGGTGGTCTCCGCGGACATCTTGAGGTCGTCGTACGCGTCACTGCGGGACGGGAAGCTGGCCTGCTTGGCGAAGACCTTGTCCTGCTGCGCGGGGTCGGTCAGCCACTTGGCGAGGGCGATGGCTTCCTTCTGGTGCTTGCTCGCCTTCGGGACACCGATGAAGGAGCCGCCCCAGTTACCGGCGACGGGCGCGGGCGCCACGTCCCACTTGCCCTTGCCGGCCTCGCCGGACTTCTCCTGGATGTAGCCGATCATCCACGGCGGGCAGGCCACGGTGGCGAAGGTGCCGTTCGCGTAGCCCTGGTCCCACGGCTTGTCGAACTGCTTCAGCTTGGCCGACATGTCGGAGGTGGCCGCGGTCATGGCGTCGTTCCAGGCCCGCTTGACGCCTTCGGACTTGTCCCAGACGACGTTGCCGTCCTTGTCGTAGTACTGGGTGGTCTCGCTGCTGATCGCCGAGTTGTAGACGGAGGCCGCGGAGTCCACGAACTTGGTGCCCTTGGGCGCCTTCTTCATGTACTGCTTGCCGAGGTCGACGTACTTGCTCCAGTCGCCCTTCCACAGCTTGGCCAGCTCATCGCGGTCGGTGGGCAGACCGGCCTTCTCGAAGAGGTCCTTGCGGTAGCAGAGGGCCATCGGGCCGATGTCCGTACCCAGGGCGATCGTCTTGCCGTCCTTGGTCGTGGCCTGGGCGTTCTTGAAGTCGAGCCACTTGGACTTGTCGACTTCCTTGCCGATGTCGATGAACTTGTCGGCCTGGGTCTGCACGGCCTCGGTGATGTTGCCGATCTCGATGGCCTGGATGTCGTCGGTACCGGAACCGGCCTGCAGACGGGTGAGCGTCTTGGGCCAGTACACGTCGGTACGGGTGGTGACGTTCTCCTTGATCGTGATGTCCGGGTGCAGCTTCATGTACTCGTCGTACAGACCGGCCTGCTTGTAACCGAAGGTGCCGAAGGTGCCGACCGTCAGCGTGGTGCCGCCGTTGCCGCCGGAACCGCCGCCCGCGTCGTCGGAATCGCCGCCGTCGTCGCTCGCGCATCCGGCAAGCAGCCCTGTGGCCAGGGTGGCGACGACCGCGAAGGTCATCGCGCGTCGGGACATACGGGCAGTGCGCATTGCGTCCTCCAAGTGCTCAATTGCTCTAACGTGCCGATCCCGGCCAACTGCCATGCTGGACCCGTGTGTTCACTCGCGGCTCGGGCGGGAAACGTGCGGCTTCTGTATGCGTCCACTAGGGTGGGAGCGCTCCCATGTGTGATGTGTTGAAGGGTCGCCGCTCGGCCCGGGGGTGTCAAGAGACTCGGCAGCGACAACTTGCCGCGGTTATCGGGCTGTTAGATTCCGCGTGAGACTTGGGGAGGTATGAGTCATGGCGGCTCGCGGCACTCACGGCAGGCGTCCCACCCTCGAGGAGGTCGCGGCCCGGGCGGGCGTGGGCCGCGGCACGGTCTCCCGCGTGATCAACGGATCGCCGCGGGTCAGCGACCGCACCCGCGCCGCGGTCGAGGAGGCGGTCGCCGAGCTCGGCTATGTCCCGAACACGGCGGCCCGCGCTCTCGCCGCCAACCGGACGGACTCCATCGCCGTGGTGGTTCCGGAAGCGGAGTCCCGGTTCTTCTCGGAGCCGTACTTCTCCGGCATGGTCGGCGGCGTCGGCATGGCCCTGGCCGAGTCCAACCTCCAGCTGCTGCTGACCTTCGCCCGCGGCGAGCGCGAGCAGGACCGGCTGGCCGCCTACCTGGCCGCCCACCGCGTCGACGGCGTCCTGCTCGTCTCCGTGCACGCCGACGACCCCCTCGCGGACCGGCTGCTCCAGATGGACATCCCGACGGTGATCAGCGGCCCGCGCTCGGCCGACGAGCCGCTGCCCTCGGTCGACACCGACAACTACGCGGGCGCCCGCTCCGCCGTCGGACATCTGACCTCACGCGGCCGCCGCTCCGTCGCGATCATCACGGGTCCGCTCGATGTGTACGGTGCCCAGCGCCGTCTCGCCGGGTACGAGGGGCAGCTGGCCGCGGACGGGATCGCGTACGACGAGAAGCTGGTGGCGTACGGCGACTTCACGGAGGAGGGCGGCCGGCGCTGCATGGCCGAGCTCCTGGAGCGCAGCCCGGGCCTCGACGCGGTCTTCGCCTGCTCCGATCTGATGGCCTCCGGCGCGCGTCAGGTGCTGCGTGAGAAGGGCCGCCGGATCCCGGACGACGTCGCCCTGGTCGGCTTCGACGACTCGGTGATCGCCCGCCACATGGAGCCGGGCCTCACGAGTGTGCGCCAGCCCACCCGTGACATGGGCCGGGCGATGACGGCGCTGCTCCTCGACGAGATCGCGCTGGCCGCCGACGGCAAGCGCTCCTCGGTGCGCCGGGGCGCCGAGCGTCATGTGGTGCTGCCGACCGAGCTGATGATCCGCGCCTCGTCCTGAGGCCCCCGGCCCTGCGGGGCGGGGAAGCATCGAAGGCCCCGGTTCTCTCGAACCG
>NZ_BAAATS010000030.1:354929-373237 GCF_039533535.1 Streptomyces kunmingensis | reverse complement strand
CTTCGGTCTTGCAGGGTGAGTGACGGGACTTGAACCCGCGGCCACCTGGACCACAACCAGGTGCTCTACCAACTGAGCTACACCCACCATGTCCGGTCTTTTGTCGTTCTTCTGACCGGCCGAGAAAAAGTGTACAGGGTCCGGAGGGGTGCTCGCGCACCCCTTTTCCGGGCCCCGTACGGACGGACGTGGGACAGCCGTGAAACGGGCTATTGCGCAGGCAGGACGTACTTCGCCGCGATCGTCTTCGCGGTGTCGGAGTCGGGCCCGGGCTGCGGGACGAAGATCGCCTCACGGTAGTAGCGCAGCTCGGCGATGGACTCGCGGATGTCGGCGAGTGCCCGGTGGTTGCCGTTCTTCTCCGGACTGTTGAAGTACGCCCTCGGGTACCAGCGCCGGGCCAGTTCCTTGACCGAGGACACATCGACGATCCGGTAGTGGAGGTACTCCTCCAGCGTCGGCATGTCACGCAGCAGGAATCCGCGGTCGGTACCGACCGAGTTCCCGCACAGCGGGGCCTTGCCCGCATCCTTGACGTGCTCACGTACATAGGAGAGAACCTGCTCCTCGGCGTCCGCGAGCGTCGTTCCGCCCGCCAGCTCGTCGAGGAGACCCGAGGCGGTGTGCATATTGCGCACCACCTCGGGCATCGTCTCCAGGGCCTCGTCCGGCGGGCGGATCACGATGTCCACACCGTCGCCGAGTACGTTCAGCTCCGAATCGGTGACCAGTGCGGCCACCTCGATGAGCGCGTCGTTCGCCAGCGAGAGTCCGGTCATCTCGCAGTCGATCCACACCATGCGATCGTTCATGCGAGTAACCCTACGGGTCGGACCTTCCCGCTGGCAGACGACGGGCGTCAGCTCCTGTTCCGGTTGTTACGGTGCCGTGCGCGGACCGGGCAGGCTCGCCCGGCCCGGCGCGTACGCGTCGGACGTCGGTTTACCGCCCTCGGTGTGCCCCGTGGGGCCCATCGGCCCCGTCGGCATCGAGGCCGCGGGCGCGCCGAGCGCGTGCGCGGCGGCGGTGCGCCGGGACTGTGCGGGTACGGGACCGGGGCCCGGGGTCTCGGGGCCTTGCAGCGGCGCGATGTCCAACGGCCTGTCCGCCTTGGCGGCCGCCCCGGAGTCGCCCGCCTGTGGCCGGCGCGCCCGGTACGCGGCCCGGTACGCGGCCGGGGACGAGCCCAGCTGGCGCCGGAAGTGTCCGCGCAGCGCGACCGGCGAGCGGAAGCCGCAGCGCCCGGCGACCTCGTCGACCGAGTAGTCGGAGGTCTCCAGGAGCCGCTGCGCCTGCAGCACCCGCTGGGTGATCAGCCACTGCAGGGGAGCACTTCCGGTCAGTGAGCGGAAGCGCCGGTCGAACGTACGGCGGCTCATATAGGCGCGGGCCGCCAGCGTCTCCACGTCGAACTGCTCGTGGAGGTGCTCAAGGGCCCAGGCGACGACCTCGGCCAGCGGGTCCGCGCCGATCTCCTCAGGTAAAGACCTGTCGAGATAGCGCTCCTGGCCGCCGCTTCGGCGCGGTGGGACCACCAGTCGGCGGGCGAGCGCTCCGGCCGCCTCGTTCCCGTGGTCCGTGCGCACTATGTGCAGGCACAGGTCGATACCGGCCGCCGTACCGGCGCTCGTCAGTACGTCTCCGTCGTCGACGAAGAGCTCGCGCGGGTCCACATGGACCGACGGATAGCGCTTGGCGAGCGTCGGCGCGTACATCCAGTGCGTGGTGGCCGGCCGGCCGTCGAGCAGACCGGCCGCGGCGAGCACGAACGCGCCGGTGCACAGGCCGACGATGCGCGCTCCTTCCTCGTGGGCGCGACGAATCGCGTCCAGCGCCTCCTCCGGTGGCGGCGAGGTGATCGACCGCCAGGCCGGCACGACGACCGTGCCCGCCCGCGAGATCGCCTCGAGCCCGTGCGGCGCGGTGAGTTCAAGTCCCCCAGTGGTGCGCAACGGTCCCTCTTCACCGGCGCACACGAGCAACCGGTACCGGGGAACTCCCGCGTCCTGACGGTCGATTCCGAACACGGAGAGCGGAATTGAACTCTCGAAGATGGGTCCGCCGCTGAACAGCAGCACCGCGACGATCTCTCGTCGGCGGCGCCCCGCCAGCTTGCGAGCCGCCGCCTCCGGCGCGGTGGTGGAGTCGTGGCTCATCCTGCTAAGCCCCCCTCGGTGATCGCGGCTCCCTCAATATTTTGACGGGCTGTTCGCTCCTGCACGTTTCCCCTCGGTCCTGCACGAAGTCCCCCGCCGCCTACAGATCAGACAGTCATGATCGAATCTACTGTGTCCCGTGGTGCCGTCGTGACCAGTTAAAGACCTGGCACATTGTCGACATGGCAACGTGGCGTGAAGCAGTCGATCACGAAGCGTTGCACTCACGAGCGTTGCTGGGAAGTACGCCTCAAGTCAGTGGCCGGTCCCCGTAGGGCGCAGGCGCCCTCGGGGGTCCTTTCAGCCCTGGTGGAACGGGGGTTGGGGGAGGCTCCGGACAAGGGATGTGCCCCATGGCGAAGTTGGCTGAAAATATACGGAGTGGCGGGTGGCGCAGGCTCACTCCACCGGCGCACCACGGTCCGCCCGGCGCCCCCCGCGGTGCGCCCCCGGGCCGCTTCGCCCGTGACGCCCACGATGGCCGCAATACTGTTCACTGTGCAACTGTGCTGCGCCACGTTCTGACTGACGCAGCAACAATCGGCACGCGGCCGTGACCGCCGCGAGACCCAGCGCGGCCCCGCCGGCGCCCGCGGCCGAAATGCCGTACCCCACGAGGACGAGCGGCACCAGAACACAGCTGAACGCCGCCCAGCGGATGACGTCGCCCACGCCGTCCGTGGTCGCGGGGGGCGCGAGGGGGCCTCCCTCCGCCCGGGTCTGCGGTTCGGGCGCCCGGGCGGGCGCCGGAACGCTCCGGCGCGCGGTCGTGGCGCGCTCGGCGGCGCGGTCGGCGGCGTGGTGCGCGGGGGTCGGTCCGGGCACGGCGTGCTCCCTGTGTCTTCGGTTCGGGAGTTCAACGCGCGGCTGCCGCGCCGGTCACTTGACGCACCCCGGACTGCGGCCACAAGAGTGCGCAAAACGCCTGTACGGGGCAGCAACCATTGCCATACGGGCGGGGCCTCGTGCATGCTCCCCTGAACGCTGCGGAGCGTGACCCCTCACCGGGCGGGAAGCAGGCCCGGCGGCGGGTCCGAGACTGGGCAGAGGAGGAGTGTCGCCGTACCCTTGGGGGTATGGGGTTGGGAAGATGATTCCCGGACACAGCTCCGCCGGGTCCGTTGTCGTTCCCCTCATACCGTTCCCCTCCTCCAGAGGCCCACGAGGTACACGCCGAGACACTCATGGCCGGTCACGAGATTCCTGAACCCGCGGACCGCGAGCGGCAGGTCGCCGATCCCCTGGCGACGCCCCTGGCGGCGGAAGAGACACGTCACGCCTGTGATCCCGCTTTCCGGCACGGAGTCGTCGTCGGATTCGACGGTTCGATGTCGAGCGAGCGCGCGCTGGCCTACGCGATCGGCATGGCCCACCGTTCGGGCTCCGGGCTGATCATCGTCCATGTCGCCAACCGGCTGCCCACCACCGTGTGGGCCGGCTGCGAGCCCCCGGTCTTCGTCGACGTGCCGGACCACCGCACCGAGGTGCTCGGGCTCGAGCTGGCCTGTGCGGAGTATCTGTCCGAGGTGCCCTGGATCCTCGTCGAGCGTGGCGGCGACATCTGCCACGAGCTGGAGGAGGTCGGGCACGAGTACTCCGCGGACGCCATCGTCGTCGGCTCCACGCACGGGCTCGTCGGGCGGATCTTCGGCTCGGTAGCGGGGCGGCTCGCGCGGCGGGCGCAGCGGCCCGTGGTCGTCATTCCCTGACCGGGCTCAGCCGCTGGGGCCTGCGGGCGTGCTACGGGCTGTGAGTCTTCAACTCATGTATGCGGAAGCTGCGTTGGGCTGTCACCGCATTGGGCTGTCACCGATTTTCCGGAACGGATAAATCTACCCGCGCGTAGAGGTGGTTCGTGCCCTTGTGAAGGGTACATACCGGTCGCCGGACAACAGGGCCGGGGTAATGGGCGACCCCGGCCCTTCTGGAACGGGTCCCATGCGCAGGGTGGCGCGCATGGGACCCGTTCGTTCGTCGCGCCGGAAGTGACGTGGGGCGGGCTACTCCACCGTCACGGACTTCGCCAGGTTGCGCGGCTTGTCGATGTCGCGGCCGAGGGCCAACGCCGTGTGGTAGGCGAGGAGTTGGAGCGGGATGCCCATCAGGATCGGGTCGAGCTCGTCCTCGTTCTTCGGGACGATGATGGTGCGGTCGGCCTTCTCCTGCTCCTGGTGCGCCACGGCGAGGATGCGGCCGGAGCGGGCCTTGATCTCCTCGAGCGCGGCGCGGTTCTTCTCCAGCAGGTCGTCGTCGGGGACGATCGCGACCGTGGGCAGCGCCGGCTCGATCAGGGCCAGCGGACCGTGCTTGAGCTCGGACGCGGGGTAGGCCTCGGCGTGGATGTACGAGACCTCCTTGAGCTTCAGGGACGCCTCGCGGGCCACCGGGTAGCCCCGGACGCGTCCGATGAACATCATCGAGCGGGCGTCCGCGTACTCCTTCGCGATCTCCTCGATCTCCGCCTCCTGCTCCAGGATCGCGGTGATCTGGGCGGGCAGCTTGCGCAGGCCCTCGATGATGCGCTTGCCGTCGGCGACGGACAGGTCGCGGATGCGGCCGAGGTGCAGGGCCAGGAGCGCGAAGGCGACCGTGGTGTTGGTGAAGCACTTGGTGGAGACGACGCAGACCTCGGGGCCCGCGTGGACGTAGACGCCCGCGTCCGACTCACGGGCGATCGCCGAGCCGACCACGTTCACGACGCCGAAGACCCGGGCGCCCTTGCGCTTCAGCTCCTGGACGGCGGCGAGGACGTCATAGGTCTCGCCGGACTGGGAGACCGCGATGTAGAGGGTGTCGGGGTCGACGACCGCGTTGCGGTAGCGGAACTCGGAGGCCGGCTCGGCGTCCGCGGGGATGCGGGCCAGCTCCTCGATCATCTGCGCGCCGATCAGACCGGCGTGGTACGAGGTGCCGCAGCCGAGGATCTTCACGCGGCGCACGGAGCGGGCCTCGCGGGCGTCCAGGTTCAGGCCGCCCAAATGCACCGTGGAGAAGCGGTCGTCGATGCGGCCGCGCAGCACGCGGTCCACGGCGTCGGCCTGCTCGAAGATCTCCTTGTGCATGTACGTGTCGTGGCCGCCCATGTCGTAGGAGGCGGCCTCCCACTCGACGGTGGTCGGGGACGCGGTGGTGCGCGTGCCCTCAGTCGTGTACGTGCGGAAGTCGTCGGCCTTCAGGGTGGCCATCTCGCCGTCGTCGAGGGTGACGATCTGGCGGGTGTGCGAGACGAGCGCGGCGATGTCCGAGGCGACGAACATCTCCTTGTCGCCGATGCCGAGGACGACCGGCGAGCCGTTGCGGGCGACCACGATGCGGTCGGGGAAGTCGGCGTGCACGACCGCGATGCCGTACGTGCCCTCGATGAGGCGGAGCGCCTCGCGGACCTTGTCCTCGAGGTCCGTCGCCTGCGAGCGGGCGATGAGGTGGGTGAGGACCTCGGTGTCCGTCTCGGAGAGGAACTCGACGCCCTCGGCGGTCAGCTTCACGCGCAGCTCGGCCGCGTTGTCGATGATGCCGTTGTGGACGACGGCGACCTTGTTGTCGCCCGACATGTGCGGATGCGCGTTCTCGTCGGAGGGGGCGCCGTGCGTGGCCCAGCGGGTGTGGGCGATGCCGGTCGTGCCCTTGAAGCGGGCCGGGACCTTGGCCTCCAGGTCGCGCACCCGGCCCTTGGCCTTGACCATCTTCAGGCCGGTGGCCTTCGGGCTGGTGATCACGACGCCCGCGGAGTCGTAGCCGCGGTACTCCAGGCGCTGAAGCCCCTCGAGGAGGAGCGGCGCGACGTCACGCTTGCCGATGTAACCGACGATTCCGCACATAGGTAAGAAGGGTCCCCTCTGATTGTGGATCTGTGCCGGGCCGGGCCCGGTCAGCCGTAGACCATCCGGCGCAGCTGCCGGAGCGAGAGCTCCGGTGGCGCCACCGCCCGGTACCGCAGCTCCGACGTGATCTGTTCGAAGATCGCCGCGTTCACCAGGCCCTGACCCTGGAGCTCGCGGTGCCGTCGGCGGACATAGGCGTCCGTCGATTCGTCGAAGTAGGCGAGCACGTCCTGGATGACCCGCAGCGCCTCGCCCCTGCCCAGGGACGTGCTGCGGGTCAGATGATCGACCAGTTCCTCGTGCACTCGGTAGATCCTGGAGGAGTGCCGGGGCTTTCGCAAGAAATCTGCCCGATATCGGGCAGGGGATGCGGTGAATGGGTGGGATGCGAGACCCTTGGCCGGAATATGGTCAAGGCTTGAAGCGTGTTATGCCGCTTGTTCGGGCCGCGTTCATCCGGCGTACCCGGGCGAGATGGGTGCCCCCAGCAACTTTCGAGCCATGGACATTCCACGTATGGGCGTACCCGACGAACTGGCCGACCGGAGCCTGGCCGAGCAGCACGAATACCTGCGCAGCAGGTTCTCCCGCCGCACCATGATGCGCGGCGGTGCCGTCACCCTCGGCGCGGTCGCGGGAGGCGTCTTCGTGCCGGGAGCGGCCAGTGCGGCGACCCCGGCCGCGTCCTCCGCCGCCACCGCGACGGCGCACGAGCACGTCGACGGTGCGCTCGTCGCCCCCTTCGGCCGCCACCTCTCGTACGGCAGCGATCCGCGCACCCGGATGACCGTCTCCTGGCAGGTGCCGGTCGCCGTGAAGAACCCGTACATCCGCATCGGCGCGCACGCCGGCGACCTGTCGCGGAAGATCCCGGCCGAGCTCCGCGCCCTCTACACCCCGGCGGGCGTCGGCACGAGCGCCGACCACACCCAGTACTACGTGCACGCCGAACTGACCCACCTCAAGCCCGGCAGGACGTACTACTACGGCGTCGGGCACCAGGGCTTCGACCCGGCGTCCCCGAAGTTCGCGGGCACCGTCGGCACCTTCACCACCGCGCCCGCCCGCGCGGAGCGCTTCACCTTCACCGCCTTCGGCGACCAGGGCGTCAGCTACCACGCCCTCGCCAACGACAGCCTGATCCTCGCCCAGGGCCCCTCCTTCCACCTGCACGCCGGTGACATCGCCTACGCGGACCCGTCCGGCCAGGGGAAGACCACGGACACGTTCGACGCGCGGACCTGGGACCAGTTCCTCGCGCAGACCGAATCCGTCGCCAAGTCCGTGCCGTGGATGGTCAGCTACGGCAACCACGACATGGAAGCCTGGTACGCGCCGCACGGCTACGGCGGCCAGGAGGCCCGCTTCGTGCCGCCGCGCAACGGCCCCGACCCGAAGAACCTGCCGAGCGTGTACTCCTTCGTGCACGGCAACACGGCGGTCATCTCGCTCGACGCCAACGACGTGTCCTGGGAGATCCCGGCCAACCTCGGCCTCTCCGGCGGCACGCAGACCAAGTGGTTCGAAGGACAGCTGAAGAAGTTCCGGGCACACGGCTCCGGCATCGACTTCGTCGTCGTCTTCTTCCACCACTGCGCGTACTGCACCGCCACCGCGCACGCCTCGGAGGGGGGCGTGCGCAAGGAATGGGTGCCGCTGTTCGAGAAGTACACGGTCGATCTCGTGATCAACGGGCACAACCACGTGTACGAGCGTTCGGACGTGCTCAAGGGCGACAAGGTCACCAAGGAGCTGCCGATCGGGGGCACCGCGTATCCGGAGACGGACGGTGTCGTGTACGTGACGGCGGGCGCGGCCGGGAAGAGTTTGTACGCGTTTCCTGTGGCCGACACGTATGAGGGGCACGAGAAGGCCGTAGATCCGTTCCAGTCGTACGTGGTTCAGCCCGACGGGAGCAAGAAGTCCGTGACCGTGGACTGGTCCCGGGTGCGGTACACGAACTACTCGTTCCTGCGGGTCGATGTGGAGCCGGCTCCTGTGGGGCGTACGGCCACGCTTACCGTGCGGGGGCTTGCGGAGACGGGTGAGGAGATCGACCGGTTCGTCGTGGCTCGAAAGGTACGCCGCTAAGGGGCGCGGGGGAACTGCGCGCTCAGCCCCCACCGGCCGTGCGACGGCGAACGACACGGGGCTCCGCCCCGGACCCCGCTCCTCAAACGCCGGAGGGGCTGGATCTGGCCGGATGAGGCTGAAGTGGCTAGAGCCGCTTCAATACCGCCTGCTTCGCTGCCGCGAACTCGTCGTCCGTCAGGACCCCCGCCCGGTGCAGCTCACCGAGTTCGCGCAAGCGCCTCAGCAGTGCGTCGTGGTCGTCCTCGGGCGGGGCCGGCGCGGGGTCCGGTGCCGGGGCCGGACGCGGGGGCAGTTCCTTCTGGGCGGCGGAGCCCGCGCCGGGGTGTGGCAGGCGGGCCTGGACGGCGGCCGCGACCAGGGCCATCAGCGGGTCCTTCTTGAAGCCCCACAGCTCGATCGAGTTCGGGTCGTACTTGGGCGGCGCCTTCGTCGGGGAGGAGCGGACGACGAAGCGCAGGCAGCCGTTCTCCAGGCCCACCGCCGGCTGCCACTCCACCGCCGCGATGTCGGAGAGGGCGAGCAGCCGCGTCCCGGCCGAGGCCTTGGCGTCCTCCGTCTTCCAGTTCCACTCCAGGCGTATGTGCTCCCCGTCGAAGCTCGCCGTGCCGTCGCCGGCGGAGACGGACAGCGGCACGGACGGGCCCGGCAGCACGTACGCCGTGCAGGCCGACGACGGGACCCGTTCGAGAAGCAGCGCGTTGCGGATCTCGTCCACGATGTACTCGGCGACCCCGTACCGGTCCGATTCGACGGTCAGCTGGTAGGGGTCCGCGCCGTCCGTCAGCTTGCCGCCGGTCGCCTGGAGCAGCGGGTCCGCGCCGTCGCGCAGCCGCAGCCGCAGCCGCCCGGTCTTCTTGCCGTGCTCGAAGGAGACTCCGGCCAAAGCCTGGAGCGGCACGGTCACTTCACCCAGGGCCTTGCGGAGCAGGTTCACATTTTTGTCGCGCCCCGGCACCAGCCGCAGCGTCTCCCCGTCGAACGTCCATGTGCCGTCGCGCTGGATGATTTCCGCCATGGGGCAATTCTGGCATCAGGCCCCCCGCCAACTGGTCTACACCTTGACCCGCCGCAAGGCGGGCGGTACGCATGGTGACCGATCGGTTGCTCAGCTCGTGCTCCACTCGTGCTCGGCTCGCACAACGAACTCCGCCAACGACTCCGTCGAAGGGACCGTTCGTGCACTACAGATCGCAACGCAAGCCGCTGGTAGCCCTGTTGGGCTCACTGCTGCTCGTCGCCGCCGGGGCAGGCGCCCTCGCCGTCGTCCCGGCCGCCGCCGCACCGGCCGCCGCCACCCCCCTCGGGCAGATCGTGCCCGCGCCCGCCAGGGCGACCGCGGGCGGATCCGCGTACAAGATCACGGAGAGGACCCGGATCCGGGTCGACGACGGGTCGCGTGACGCGCGCCGGGTCGGGGACTACCTCGCCGGCGTACTGCGCCCCTCCACCGGCTACAAGCTGCCCGTCACCGACGACCGGGCCGGCGACGGCATCCGGCTGCAACTGGACGGGAAGGCCGAGGGGATCGGCGCCGAGGGGTACCGGCTGACGAGCAGCGGGCGGTCCGTCACCATCGTCGCCCGCGAGGCCGCCGGGCTGTTCCACGGCGTGCAGACGCTGCGCCAGCAGCTGCCCGCGAAGGTGGAGGCGGACAGCAGGCAGTCGGGGCCGTGGCTCGTCGCGGGCGGCACCATCGAGGACAGCCCGCGCTACGAGTGGCGCGGCGCGCATCTCGATGTGTCGCGGCACTTCTTCACGGTCGGCCAAGTGAAGCGGTACATCGACGAGTTGGCGCTCTACAAGGTCAACAAGCTGCATCTGCACCTGAGTGACGACCAGGGGTGGCGCATCGCCATCGACTCCTGGCCGAAGCTCGCGACGTACGGCGGCTCGACGCAGGTCGGCGGCGGTGCGGGCGGCTACTACACGAAGGCCCAGTACAAGGACATCGTGCGGTACGCGTCCTCGCGGTATCTGGAGGTCGTGCCCGAGATCGACATGCCCAGCCACACGAACGCGGCCCTCGCCTCCTACGCCGACCTGAACTGCGACGGCGTCGCGCCGCCGCTCTACACGGGCACCGCGGTCGGCTTCAGCTCGCTGTGCGTCAACAAGGACATCACCTACGACTTCGTGGACGACGTGGTGCGGGAGGTGGCAGCGATCACGCCCGGCAGGTACCTCCACATCGGCGGCGACGAGGCGCACTCCACCAGCCACGACGACTACGTGACCTTCATGGACAAGGTGCAGCCGATCGTCGCCAAGTACGGGAAGACGGTGGTCGGCTGGCATCAGCTGACCGCGGCCACGCCCGCCGAGGGCGCGCTCGCGCAGTACTGGGGCACGGAAGGGACCAGCGCCGCGGAGAAGGCGCAGGTCGCCGCCGCCGCGAAGAACGGGACGGGGCTCATCATCTCGCCCGCCGACCGGACGTACCTCGACATGAAGTACACGAAGGACACACCACTCGGGCTGTCGTGGGCGGGGTACGTGGAGGTGCAGCGGTCCTACGACTGGGATCCGGGCAACTACCTGCCCGGCGCGCCCGGTTCGGCCGTGAAGGGCGTCGAGGCGCCGCTGTGGTCGGAGACCCTGTCGACGTCCGCGCACCTCGACTACATGGCCTTCCCGCGGCTGCCCGGCGTCGCCGAGCTCGGCTGGTCGCCCGCGGCCACGCACGACTGGGACACGTACAAGGTGCGGCTCGCCGCGCAGACCCCGCGCTGGGACGCGCTCGGCATCGGCTACTACAAGTCGCCACAGGTGCCCTGGACCAGCTAGCCGGCTAGGGGTGGGCAGGTGAAAGGGGCTCGGGAGGACCGTCTCCCGAGCCCCTTTCGGTCCTTGGGGAATGTGCCGCCGCTACGCGATCGGGTTCTCCAGGTCGCCGACCAGCTGGAGGGCGCCGGACGGGTCCGCCAGGTCCACCATCTGCTCGTTGTTGCGCAGCTGGAGCCGGTTGAGGGCGGACAGCGCGAACGTCGGGGCGAACATGTCGAACTGCGCGAACTTGTCGGCCAGATGGGGCGCCGACGCCTGGTAGTCGCGCACGCAGTCGGCGACCGCCGCCCAGAACGTGGGCTCGTCCAGGACGCCGTCCTCGACCAGGTTCGCCGCGAGGAAGCGGAAGAAGCAGTCGAAGACGTCCGTGAAGATCGACAGGAGCTTCATGTCGTCGGGGACCTCGGCCCGGATCCGGTCCACCTTCGGCGGCAGCACCGCGTCGGTGTCCATCACCGCGATCTCCTCGGCGATGTCCTTGAAGATCGCCCGCGTGACCGTGCCGCGCTCGTCCAGGACCAGGATGACGTTCTCGCCGTGCGGCATGAACACCAGGTCATAGGCGTAGAAGCTGTGCAGGAGCGGCGTCAGGTACGCCTTCAGGTACGGCTTCAGCCACTCGCGCGGCGTCAGCCCCGAGCGCTCGATCAGCGCGCCCGCGAAGGAGCGGCCCGCGCGGTCCACGTGCAGCAGCGACGCCATCGTGGCGAGGCGCTCACCGTCGCCGAGGGACGGCACCGGCGACTCGCGCCACAGGGCCGCCAGCATCTTGCGGTACGGCGAGTAGCGGTCGGTGGCGGCCTCGTACTCCAGGTGCCGGTAGCCGACGGCCGCGCGCTCGCGGATGATCGTCAGGCCCGTGCCCTTGAGGACCTCGTCGTTCTCGATGAGCCCGGCCAGCCAGTCGTTGATCGCCGGGGTCGCCTCCATGTAGGCCGCGGACAGGCCGCGCATGAAGCCCATGTTGATGACCGACAGGGCCGTCTTCACGTAGTGCTTCTCGGGCGACGTGGAGTTGAAGAACGTACGGATCGACTGCTGCGCCAGGTACTCGTCGTCGCCCTCGCCCAGGCACACGAGGTGGCGCTGGGCGACCTCGGCGGCGAAGGTGACGGACAGCTTGTTCCACCACTGCCACGGGTGGACCGGGATGAGCAGGTAGCCGGCCGGGTCGAGGCCCTGCTCGCGCAGCGTCGTGTCGAAGCGGGCGAGGGTCTCCTCGCCGAGTTCGGCGCGGAGCAGCGACTCGTATGCGAGGCCGACGCCGGCCGTGAACGCGGCCCGCTCGCGCGTCGCCGCCAGCCAGATCAGACGTACGGGGCTCGCGGTCTCGGGGGCGTACGAGAGGTACTCGTGGATGCCGAAGCCGAGGCGGCCGTTGTTCGCGACGAAACACGGGTGGCCCTCGGTCATGCCCGTCTCGATGTCCTGGAAGGAACCGGTCGCGGCGAGCTCGGCCGAGGTGACGTCGGGCTTCGTCAGCTTGAAGCAGGTGCCGGAGAGGGTGGAGGAGATCTCCTCCAGGTAGACCGGCAGGATCGCGTCGGACAGGCCGAGCGAACCCTTCAGCTCGATGAAGAACTCCAGGGCGTGCAGCGGGAGTTCGGTGCCGTCGCGGTGGCGGGTGATCGAGTCGGCGGGTATCTGCCAGTGGTCCAGGCGCAGTCGGCGGGCGCTGAACTCGTAGCGGGTGTTGCCGTCGTCGCTGCGGACGGCGTAGCGGCCGTCGTCCAGGGCCTCGGGGGTGAGCAGCCGCTCGTGGCTGAACTCGGCGAGGGCCTTGCGGACCAGGAGGCGGTTGGCCTCGGCCCAGCGCTCGGGGGAGAGGTGGGAGACGGTGTCGGCGAGGGTCATACCCGGACCTCCTTGCCCTTGGCGGTGGCGGCTTCGAACTGGGCGCGGGTGCAGAAGCTCAGCAGCGCCGTCTTCTCGGGCTTGGCGATCTCGCGGTCGGGGACGAAGCCGACGGCCTCGTTGAGCGCGTGCACCGCCTTGTTGCGGACGTCGGGCTCTACGACGACCCGCTCGACCGCGGGGTCGGTGAAGAGGTGTGCCATCACCGCGGTGATCACGGCGCGGGTGAAGCCGTGCTCGGGGGTGTCGGTGGGCGCGACGAGGAAGTGCATGCCGATGTCGCCGGGCTCGGGCTCGTACAGGCCGACCAGCTCGACGTACCGGGGGTCGTAGCGCTCCATCAGGAAGGCGGGCACGCCGTCCCGCTCGCCGATGAAGGCGTCGTGGTGCCCGGCCGCGGCGATCGACATGTACTCGCGTTCCACGTCGGGGAGGGTCGCGTCGCCCATCAGCCAGAACGCGGCCTTGGGGTGCGTGACCCAGCCGTGGACGAGTTCGGCGTCCTTCAGGGGGTCGAGGGTGCGTATTGCAAAGGTCATACAGCGAACTCCTGGAACGCGATGGTCTTCTCGACGGGGTAGTACTCGGTGCCGAGCAGCTCGCCGATGATGTAGCTGTTGCGGTAGGCGCCCATGCCCAGGTCGGGGCTGGTGATCGAGTGCGTGTGCACGCCCGCGTTCTGCAGGAAGATGCCGTGCCCGGTCGTGTCGATCGCGTAGTTGCGGGCGACGTCGAAGCGGCCCCGGCCGTCGAGGCGGATGCGGTCCTTGACCGGTTCCAGGAAGGCCGGAGTGCTGTACTTATAGCCGGTGGCGAGGATCAGGCCCTCGGTCTCGACCTCGAAGTCCTTGTCCTGCTCCTCCTGGTGCAGGCCGAGGGTGTACGTGCCGTTCTCGTAACGGGCGGTGCGGAGCGCCGAGTTGGTGAGCAGGCGCGTGGGCACGGGGCCGCCGAGCTTCTTCTGGTAGAGCAGGTCGAAGATGGCGTTGACGAGCTCGCCGTCGATGCCCTTGAACAGGCCCTTCTGGCGTTCCTCCAGCGAGTACCGGGTGGTCTCGGGCAGCGCGTGGAAGTAGTCGATGTAGTCCGGGGACGTCATCTCGAGCGTGAGCTTGGTGTACTCGAGGGGGAAGAAGCGGGGGGAGCGCGTGACCCAGTTGAGCTGGTAGCCGTGGACGTCGATCTCGGCGAGCAGGTCGTAGTAGATCTCCGCGGCGGACTGCCCGCTGCCGACCAGGGTGATCGACTTCTTCCGCTGGAGCTCCTGCTTGTGCTGCACGTAGCGGGAGTTGTGCAGGTGGTCGCCGCCGAGGCCCTGGACGGCCTCGGGGATGTGCGGCGGGGTGCCGGTGCCCAGGACCAGGTGCGGGGCGCGGTAGGTGGTGCCGTCCTCGGTGGTCGCCGTGTAGAGGCCGTCGCTCTCGTCGTACGTGACCGCGGCGACGGTGGTGTCGAAGCGGATCGAGGAGAGCTTCGCGGCGGCCCAGCGGCAGTAGTCGTTGTACTCGACACGCAGCGGATAGAAGTTCTCGCGGATGTAGAACGAGTACAGCCGCCCGGACTCCTTCAGGTAATTGAGGAAGGAGTACGGGGACGTCGGGTCGGCGAGGGTGACGAGGTCCGACATGAACGGGGTCTGGAGGTGGGCGCCGTCGAGGAACATGCCCGAGTGCCACTCGAAGTCCGGCTTGGACTCCAGGAAGACACCGTTCAGCTCGGCTATGGGTTCGGTCAGGCAGGCGAGGCCGAGGTTGAACGGGCCGAGTCCGATCCCGATGAAGTCGTACGAGTCACGGGACTCAGGAAGCGCGGTCAAGGGTGTCTCCCAGGTACTGCTCGGCGTGGCCGGCGATGAGGTCGAGGACGGCCGAGATGTCGGCGAGGGTCGTCTCGGGGTTGAGCAGGGTGAACTTCAGGAACTGGCGGTCGCCCACCTTCGTGCCGGCGACGACCGCGTCGCCGGAGGCGAACAGGGCTTTGCGCGCATAGAGGTTGGCGCGGTCGATCTCCGAGGGGTCGGTGACCGCGGCCGGGATGTAGCGGTAGACGAGCGTGGACAGGCTCGGCTCCACGACGACGTCGAAGCGCGGGTCGGCGGCGAGCAGCTGCCAGCCCTCGTGCGCGAGGTCGCACACCTCGTCGAAGAGGCCTCCGATGCCGTCGGCGCCCATCACGCGCAGTGTCATCCACAGTTTGAGCGCGTCGAAGCGGCGGGTCGTCTGCAGGGACTTGTCGACCTGGTTGGGGATGCGCTCGGCGACCGTACGCCGCGGGTTGAGGTACTCCGCGTGGTACGTGGCGTGGCGCAGCGTGGTGCCGTCCCGGACCAGCAGGGCGCTCGAACTCACCGGCTGGAAGAAGGACTTGTGGTAGTCGACGGTGACGGAGTCGGCGCGCTCGATGCCGGTGAGCCGGTCGCGGTTCTTCGGCGAGACGAGCAGCCCGCAGCCGTACGCGGCATCCACATGCATCCATGTGTCGTACTGGGCGCACAGCTCGGCGATCTCGGGCAGCGGGTCGATGGACCCGAAGTCGGTGGTGCCGGCGGTGGCGACGACGGCCATGGGGACGAGGCCGTCGGCGCGGCAGCGCTCCAGCTCGGCGGCGAGCGCCACGGTCTGCATGCGCTTCGTGCGGTCGACCGGGATGGAGACGACGGCGTCGGCGCCGAGGCCGAGCAGCTGCGCGGACTTCTTGACGCTGAAGTGGCTGGCCTCGGAGGCGAAGATACGCAGTTTCGCGAGCGAGGCGGGTCCTTCCCACCCTTCCGGCCCCGGCTTGGCCTCCTGGCGGGCGAGGAGCAGCGCCTGGAGGTTCGACTGCGAGCCGCCGGAGGTGAAGACGCCGTCGGCGGCGGGCCCGAGGCCGATCCGCGCGGTGGTCCAGTCGATCAGCTTGCGCTCGATGAGCGTGCCGCCCGCGGACTGGTCCCAGGTGTCGAGGGAGGAGTTGACCGCGGAGAGGATGGCCTCGCCGAGCACGGCCGGGATGACGACCGGGCAGTTGAGGTGCGCCAGGTAGCGGGGGTGGTGGAAGTAGACGGCGTCGCGGAGGTACACGTCCTCCAGCTCGTCGAGCACGGCGATGGTGTCGTGGAGGGGCTTGTCCAGGTCGACGGCGTCGATGGTGGGAGCGAGGGCGTCCGGGGTGACGCCCGTGAACGGCCGTGCGGTGGTGGCGAGTTTGGCCGCCACCCGCTCGATTCCCTCGGTCACGGAACTGCGGTACAGCTCCGCGGTCGTGTCATTGAGCAGGTGCGAGCGCATGAACGGTTCCTCCGGGTGGGGATGAGGGTGTTCCCGGGTGGGGCAGGCGGTGGGGCGAGCGGTGGGGCTGGTGGTGGAGCTGGTGGTGGAGCGAGCGGTGGGACTGGTGGGGCAAAAAAAGGGCGGGGCCGCGAACTCGTTATTAGGTTAGCCTAACCTAATTTGAGCCCGCGACCCCGCCCCGGGTATGTGACCGGAATGCCTTGAGATGGCCGGATTTCGGTTACGCGGCGGCCGGTTGCTCCCGCAGCGCGTCCTCGCTCAGACCGCGCTTCCAGTACCCGACGAACGTCACCGCCCGCTTGTCGTAACCGCGTTCGCGCACCAGATGGCGCCGCAGCTCCTTCATGGCCCCGCACTCGCCCGCCAGCCAGGCGTACGGGCTGACGGAGTCCGGAAGCCGCGTGCTGCGCAGGGATTCGAGAGCCGTGACGCAGCCCTCGGCGCGCACCAGCCAGGTGACGGTGACATCGGCGGCCGTCACGATCGGCTGGATGTCGTCGCGGTGCGGGACCTCCAGGAAGACGTGCGCCGAGACGGAGGCGGGCAGCCACGCGAGCACGCCGAGCGCCGCGGGCAGAGCCGTCTCGTCGCCCCACATGAGGATGTGGTCGAAGTCCCGCGGCGGCCGGCATCGGACGGCGGCGTTGTCGGCGATCGCCGGGCCGAGCACGGCGGCCCGGTCACCGGGGCGCGCGCTCTCCGCCCAGCGGCAGGCGGGGCCGGCGGCGGCCGGACCGTCGTTGTGCAGGACGAAGTCGATGTCGATCTCCTCGACGGTCCCGGCCGGTCCGCGGCGCTGGCCGCTCAGCGTGTACGAGCGCATCACCGCGCGCTCGTGGGCCGGGATCGCGCGGTACGCCGCGTGCCAGGCGCGGCCGTCGTCGCCCGGCTCGACGGGCGGCAGGACGGGCGCGTGCTGCCCCGGCTGCGGCAGGAAGAGCGAGAGGGACTGGTCGCGGCCGCCGCCGTGGAAGCGGTCGAGCTCGTCGCCCGTGAAAACGACCCTGAGCAGCGACGGGCCGAGCTGCCGGGTGCGCACCACTCGCAGATCGAAGAACCGGAAAGGGGTAACAGCGGGGGCTTCGGCCGTCACGGTCATGGGATCAGGACACCTTCTTCGCCGTCTCGATGGCCTTGGCCAGGTTCTCCAGGAGGGGGGCGCACTTGTCGTAGGACAGGATCGGCTCGGGGGAGCGCGGGATGACCTGGCCGGCCTTGACGGCGGGCAGCTGCTTCCACGTCGGCTCGTCGATGTCGGCCGGCTGGATGGTCTGGCTGCGGTCGTCCATCATGATGATGTCGGCCTTGTGCTTGTCGACGTTCTCCCAGCTCAGGTTCTCGAACCAGCCGCCGGACTCCTTCTTCGCGGCCTCCGTGGGCTCGACGAAGTTCACGCCGAGGGCCTTGAAGTACTCCAGGTCGATGGAGAGGTCCGTGCCGGAGACGTAGAAGATGTCCTGGCTCGCGCTGCCCGCGAGGACCTTGATGTCCGGGTGGGCCTTCGCGGCCTTGCGCAGCCGGGCGGCCGCGTCCTCGAACCGCTTCTTCGCCGCGACGACCTTGTCGGCCTTCAGGTCGGCGCCGAGCGACTCGGCCAGCGCGTACATCCGCTCGAGCGGCTGCGTCATCTGCCGGTCGAAGACGGAGACCGCGACGCTCGGGGCGAGCTTGGCGATCTTGTCCTTCGACTCCTCGGGGACCGACCAGAGGGTGCCCGCGGAGTCGAACGTCGTGGTGATCAGCACGTCCGGGGCGAGGCCCGCGTACTTCTCGATGTTGAACTGGCCCCAGGCGTTGCCGAGGACCGTGACCTTCTTCACGTCCATGTCGCCGGCCTGGACGTCCGGCTTGCCGCCGTTGGTCGTCGTCGGGCCGAAGACGCCCTTGACCTGGACGCCGTAGTCCCACAGGGCCGCGCCGACACCGGTGAAGGCGACGATGTTCGCCGGAACCTTGTCCAGCTTCACCGTGGTGCCGCGGTCGTCCTTGAAGGACCAGGGACCGGACGCGCCCTTCGTCGCGGAGTCCGAGCCACTGTCTTTGGCACCGTCGTCGTTGCCGCAGGCGGCGAGCGCGACACCGAGGCCGAGGGCACCGCCGGCGGCGAGCACGCCACGGCGGGTGGGGCGGGACAGTCGGGCGTTGGGCATGACGAGCTGCTTTCGGACGTGCCGGACCAGGCGCCGGGTCGCTTCTGCGGAACTGAGGGAAGGTTAACCTAAGTTCCTGGCATGTCCAGGGGGCAGGGGGGTGTTGAGGCGCGGGTCACGGGGAACGTCTGCGCCGGCAGCTCGGTGCCGACCTCGACCTCCGCGTACTTGATGGTCGTC
>NZ_BAAATS010000030.1:133822-354849 GCF_039533535.1 Streptomyces kunmingensis | reverse complement strand
AGGGGCTGTATCTGAGCGCCCGGAGGGGCTGTCCGGGTGTCTACTGCGTGACGCCCAGTTCCCTTGCGATCAGCATGCGCTGCACCTCGCTCGTGCCCTCGCCGATCTCCAGGATCTTGGAGTCCCGCCACATGCGGGCCACGGGGTACTCGTTCATGAAGCCGTATCCGCCGTGGATCTGCGTCGCCTCGCGCGCGTTGTCCACCGCCACCGTCGAGGAGTACAGCTTCGCGATCGCCGCCTCCTTCTTGAACGGCTCCCCGGCGACCATCCGCGACGCCGCGTCGTACCAGCCGACGCGCGCCATGTGCGCCCGCATCTCCATGTCGGCGAGCTTGAACTGGATCGCCTGGTTCGTCCCGATCGGCTTTCCGAACGCCTGCCGCTCGGCGGCGTACTTCACGGACTCGTCCACACAGCCCTGCGCGAGACCGGTGGCGAGCGCGGAGATCGCGACACGGCCCTCGTCGAGGATGCGCAGGAACTGCGCGTACCCCCGGCCCTCCTCGCCCAGCAGGTTCGCCGCCGGTACGCGCACGTCGGAGAAGGACAGTTCACGTGTGTCCGACGCGCTCCACCCGACCTTCGAGTACGGCGCCGCGACCGTGAAGCCCGGCGTCCCCGACGGCACGATGATCGCGGAGATCAGCGGGCGGCCGTCCGGCTTGCGACCGGTGACCGCGGTGACCGTGACCAGACCCGTGATGTCCGTACCGGAGTTGGTGATGAAGCACTTCGAGCCGTTGATCACCCACTCGTCGCCGTCCCGTACGGCCGTCGTCCGCGTGCCGCCCGCGTCGGAGCCGCCGTCCGGCTCGGTCAGCCCGAAAGCGCCGAGGACTTCGCCGGTGCACAGCTTCGGCAGCCACTGCCGCTTCTGCTCCTCCGTACCGAACAGGTGCAGCGGCATCGCACCCAGCGAGACGCCCGCCTCCAGGGTGATCGCCACCGACGAGTCGACCCGGGCCAGCTCCTCCAGGGCGATACCGAGCGCGAAGTAGTCGCCGCCCATCCCGCCGTACTCCTCGGGGAAGGGCAGCCCGAACAGGCCCATGCGGCCCATCTCGCGGACGATCTCGTACGGGAACTCGTGGCGCTCGTAGAAGTCGCCGATCTTCGGGGCGACGACGTCGTGCGCGAACGCCTCGACGGTGCGGCGCAGTTCTTCGAGCTCGGGGCTCAGGCGGTGGTCCATCTGTACTCACTGCTCCTGGTGGGTCAGGGCGCGGACGGTGCGGGACGGGCTCGGTCGGCCCAGGCGGTCGGCCATCCAGGCGCTCGTGGCGCTGAGACGGCCCAGATCGACTCCGGTCTCGATGCCGAGTCCTTGCAGCATCCAGACGAGGTCTTCGGTGGCGAGATTGCCGGTGGCGATCTTCGCGTACGGGCAGCCGCCGAGGCCGCCCGCGGAGGCGTCCACCGTCGTCACACCGTGCTGCAGCGCCGCCAGGGTGTTGGACAGCGCCTGTCCGTACGTGTCGTGGAAGTGGACGCCGATCCGGTCCGTGGGGACCCCGGCGTCGTTCAACGCGGAGAGCAGGGCCGTGACATGGCCCGGCGTGGCCACCCCGATCGTGTCGCCGAGGCTCAGCTCGTCGCAGCCCAGATCCAGCAGGGACCTGGCGGCCGACACGACCTGGGGGACCGGGACCGCGCCTTCCCACGGGTCGCCGAAACACATGGAGAGGTAGCCGCGCACATGCGCGCCGCTCTCTTTGGCCCGGGCCACGACCGGCGCGAACATGGCGAGGGACTCCGCCACCGTCCGGTTCAGGTTCGCCTTCGCGAAGGACTCGGTCGCGCTGGCGAACACGGCGATGCGGCTCGCGCCGAGCGCCAGGGCCCTCTGCAGGCCGCGCTCGTTCGGCACCAGTACCGGGAGTTCTACGTGACCCAGGTCCTGGAGGGCGGGGTACAGGGTCTCGGCGTCCGCCAGTTGGGGGACCCACTTGGGGTGGACGAAGCTTGTTGCCTCGATGGTGGTCAGGCCCGCGGTGGCCAGGCGGTGGATGAACTCCGCCTTCACCTCCGTGGGGACCGCGGTCTTTTCGTTCTGGAGGCCGTCTCTTGGGCCCACCTCGTGAATGCGGATCCTTTTGGGCAGGTTTTCTGCTGGGGCCACCATGGGGAGGGGCGGGGTCATGACTTCGCCTCCTCGCCGTGGGGCATTTGGTTCGTTGGCGGGTGCGGATCCGTCGTGGCCGATCGCGCCCCGCCGCGGAGCGGCTGATCGACACAGCCCCGCGCCCCTGGCGGGGTCGCCTCCAGCGGGTCTACTACTGCCAGGATCTGGTCCATCGCCACCGTCGTGCCCGGGGTCACGTCCAGTTCCGTCACCACGCCCGCGTGCGGGGACGCGATGACGTGTTCCATCTTCATGGCCTCCACCACCAGCAGGCTCTGGCCGGCCGCCACTTCGTCGCCGACCGCCACCTTCACCACCGTCACCGTGCCGGGCATCGGCGCGGTCAGTGAGCCCGCGCCGCCGGAACCGGCGCCGGTCAGGCTCGCCGCGACGGGGTCGTGGTCCTGTACGTGCCAGGCGTCGCCGTCGAGGCCCAGCCAGTCACCGGCGACGGCCGTGAGCCGGGCCGGTTCGGCCGGGACCCCGTCGACCAGGATCTCGGCGCCGCGCACCCGCACCTCGACCGGGTCGTGGCCCGGTACGCGCACGTGGTGCACGGTCCAGGCCGGGGTGCCGCCGAGCCGCCAGCCGTCGGCGCGGTCGAACGGGTCGGCCCAGCTCTCGTCCCGGGCCGGTGCGAGCCGCCCCTGGCGCAGCTTGCCCGCCGCCGCGTACACCGCCGCCGGGACCTCGGAGTCGACCAGCGCGTCCACCGCGCGCTCCACGAGCCCCGTGTCCAACGCGCCCGCCACGACGTCCGGATGGGCAAGGAGGCGGCGCAGGAACCCGGCGTTCGTCGGCACGCCGAGCGTCACCGTCCGGGCCAGGGCGGCCCGCAGCCTGCGCAGCGCCGTCGCCCGGTCGGGCCCGTAGGCGATGACCTTCGCCAGCATCGGGTCGTACAGGGAGGAGACCTCCGTGCCCTCGCTGAGCCCCGAGTCGGTGCGCACCCCGGCGCCGTCCGGCTCGCTCAGCGCGAGGACCGTGCCGCCGGAGGGGAGGAAGCCGCGGGAGGGGTCCTCGGCGCAGAGCCTCGCCTCCACCGCGTGTCCCGTGAGCGTGATGTCGTCCTGGGTGAAGGGGAGCGGCTCGCCCGCCGCGACCCGGACCTGCCACTCCACCAGATCGAGGCCGGTGATCAGCTCGGTCACCGGGTGCTCGACCTGGAGCCGGGTGTTCATCTCCATGAAGCAGTACGCGGCCGGGTCACTGCCCGGCACGATGAACTCCACGGTGCCCGCGCCCCGGTAGCCGCAGCTGCGGGCCGCCTCGACGGCCGCCGCGCCCATCGCCGCGCGCGTGGCCTCGTCGAGCAGGACGCTCGGCGCCTCCTCGATGATCTTCTGGTGGCGGCGCTGGAGGGAGCATTCGCGCTCGCCCAGGTGCACCACACTGCCGTGGGCGTCGGCGAGGACCTGGATCTCGATGTGCCGGGGGCCGTCGATCCACCGCTCGACGAGGAGCGTGTCGTCGCCGAAGGAGGCGCGTGCCTCGCGCCGCGCGGCCGCGATCTCGTCCTCGAGGGTCGTCAGGTCCCGCACCAGGCGCATGCCCTTGCCGCCACCGCCCGCCGACGGCTTGAGGAGAACAGGGGCGCCCAATTGGCGTGCCGCTTCCGCCAGTTCGGGATCGCGGCCGCCCGGGACCACCGGTACTCCGGCCGCCGCCACCGTCTCCTTGGCGCGGATCTTGTCGCCCATCAGCGCGATGGCGTCGGCGGACGGGCCGATGAAGACGAGGCCCGCACTCTCGCAGGCGCGCGCGAACCCGGCGTTCTCCGCGAGGAAGCCGTAGCCCGGGTGCACGGCCTGCGCGCCCGTCCTGGCCGCCGCCTCGATCAGGCGCTCCACGGACAGGTAGCTCTCGGCGGCCGGGGCCGGCCCGATCCGCACCGCCTCGTCGGCCTCGCGCACATGCCGCGCGTCCGCGTCGGCGTCGCTGTACACGGCCACCGAGCGGATGCCGAGCTCGCGCAGCGTACGGATGACGCGGACGGCGATCTCGCCGCGGTTGGCCACAAGTACCGTCTCGAACAACGTGGTTCCCCTGGTCGTAGCCGTCATAGCGGTCATGGGCGTCGTAGCGGTCATGGACGTCGTAGCGGTCATGGACGTCATCGCCGTCACATCCGGAAGACGCCGAAGCCGCCGGACTTCTCCGGCAGTGGCGCGTTGGCGCAGGCGGTCAGGGCCAGGCCCAGGACCTGACGGGTCTCCATCGGGTCGATCACCCCGTCGTCCCAGAGGCGGGCGGTCGCGTAGTAGGCGCTCCCCTGCGTCTCGTACTGGGCGCGGACGGGCGCCTTGAAGGTCTCCTCGTCCTGCGCCGACCAGGGCTCGCCGCGCGCTTCCAACTGGTCGCGCTTGACCGTCGCGAGCACGGACGCGGCCTGCTCGCCGCCCATCACGGAGATCTTGGCGCCGGGCCACATCCACAGGAAGCGCGGCGAATAGGCGCGGCCGCACATCGAGTAGTTCCCCGCCCCGTACGAACCGCCGATGACGACGGTCAGCTTCGGCACGCGTGTGCAGGCCACCGCCGTGACCATCTTGGCGCCGTGCTTGGCGATACCGCCCGCCTCGTAGTCACGGCCCACCATGAAGCCCGAGATGTTCTGAAGGAACAGCAGCGGGATGCCGCGCTGGTCGCACAGCTCGATGAAGTGGGCGCCCTTCTGGGCGGACTCGGCGAACAGGATGCCGTTGTTGGCGACGATGCCGACCTGGTGGCCGTGGATCCGCGCGAAGCCGGTGACCAGCGTCTGACCGAACTCGGACTTGAACTCGGCGAACCGCGAACCGTCGACGACGCGCGCGATGACCTCCCGTACGTCATAGGGGGTGCGCGAGTCGACCGGCACTGCCCCGTACAGCCCCGCCGGGTCGACCTTCGGCTCCACTGCCGTCTTCACCGACCACGGCAGCGGCCCGCGCTCCGGGAGCGTGGAGACGATGGTGCGCACGATCCGCAGCGCGTGTGCGTCGTCCTCCGCGAGGTGGTCCGTGACGCCGGAGACGCGGGAGTGGACCTCGCCGCCGCCCAGCTCCTCGGCCGTCACGACCTCACCGGTGGCCGCCTTCACCAGCGGCGGGCCGCCCAGGAAGATCGTGCCCTGATTGCGGACGATCACGGCCTCGTCGCTCATCGCCGGGACGTACGCCCCGCCGGCCGTGCACGAGCCGAGAACCGCCGCGATCTGCGGGATGCCCGCGCCCGACATCCGCGCCTGGTTGTAGAAGATCCGCCCGAAGTGCTCACGGTCGGGGAACACCTCGTCCTGCATCGGCAGGAACGCGCCGCCGGAGTCCACCAGGTAGACGCACGGCAGCCTGTTCTCAAGAGCTACCTCCTGCGCGCGCAGGTGCTTCTTCACCGTCATCGGGTAGTACGTGCCGCCCTTGACCGTCGCGTCATTGGCGACGATCACGCATTCGTGGCCCGCGACCCGGCCGATCCCGGCGATCACTCCGGCGGCCGGCGCCTGTCCGTCGTACATCCCGTCCGCCGCGAGCGGTGCCAGCTCCAGGAAGGGGGAGCCCGGGTCGAGCAGCGAGTCCACGCGGTCGCGCGGCAGCAGCTTGCCGCGGGCGGTGTGCCGCGCCCTGGCCTTCTCGCCGCCGCCGAGGCGGGCCGCCGCGAGCTTGCCGCGCAGCTCCTCGCCGAGCGCCAGGTGGGCCGCCTCATTGGCCCGCCAGGCCTCCGACGCGGGGTCCGCCGCGCTCGTCAGCTCCGGTGCCTCGTGCATCCTGCGGTCTCCTCACCCTGCGCCGAGCGCCCAATGAATACGTTAATGACCGTTAACCTGCTGGCGTCAGGTTAACGCTCGCTAACCTGCCTGTCTAGAATTGATTTCATGGTCACGAGAACCGACGCCCCCACTCGCCGTGAGCAGATCCTCCAAGAGGCCGCGCGGCTCTTCGCCGAGCGGGGTTTCCACGGGGTCGGGGTGGATGAGATAGGCGCCGCGGTGGGCATCAGCGGCCCCGGTCTGTACCGGCACTTCGCGGGCAAGGACGCGATGCTCGCCGAGCTCCTCGTCGGGATCAGCGGGCAGCTGATGACCGGCGGCAAGCGGCGGGTCGCGGAGGCGCAGCACGGGCCCGTGGCACTGCTCGACTCGCTCATCGAGGGGCACATCGACTTCGCGCTCGACGACCGCGACCTGATCACGCTGCACGACCGGGAGCTGGACCGGCTGCGCGACAGCGACCGCAAGCTGGTGCGGCAGCTGCAGCGCCAGTACGTGGAGCTGTGGGTGGAGTGCGTGCGCAAGGTCTATCCGGAGCTGGCGGAGCCGCACGCGCGCGTGGCCGTGCACGCGGTCTTCGGCCTGCTGAACTCCACGCCGCACCTCAGCCGCCCGAGCTCGCTGCCCGGCCGCGCGGCGACCGCCGCGCTGCTGCACAAGCTGGCGCGGGGGGCGTTCGCGGCGGCCGCCGCGCAGGACGCACCCGAGTGACGTGCATCTCTGGACGCTCTCGTAACTGGCGGGTAACGTGCCTCTGAGCAAGCGCTTAGTCGCGTATGCCCGTATGTGAATCACCGTAGAGACCGTCGTAGTGTAGAGACCGTCGTAGAGGGAGAGTTCTCCGTGCGCCGTACCGTTTTCAATGAGGACCACGAGGCGTTCCGGGAGACCCTGCGCGCCTTCATCGAGGCCGAGGTCGTCCCGCACTACGACGAGTGGTTCCAGCAGGGCGTCGTGCCGCGCGAGCTGTACGCCAAGATGGCGGAGCTCGGCCTGTTCGGCATCAACGTGCCCGAGGACTACGACGGCGCCGGCCTGGACACCCACAAGTTCGAGGCCATCCAGTACGAGGAGACCGCGCGCGCGGGCGTCTCCTTCGGCGGCTCCGGCGTGCACGTGCTGCTCGCCCTGCCGTACATCAAGATGCTCGCCACCGACGAGCAGAAGAAGCGTTACCTCCCGAACTTCGTCTCCGGCGAGGAGATGTGGGCCCTGGCGATGACCGAGCCGGGCACCGGCTCCGACGTCGCGGGCATGAAGACCACCGCGAAGCTCTCCGACGACGGCACGCACTACGTGCTCAACGGCTCCAAGACGTTCATCACCGGCGGCGTCCACGCCGACCGTGTCATCGTCTGCGCCCGCACCTCCGCGCCGCGCGAGGACGACCGCCGCTTCGGCATCTCCCTCTTCGCCGTCGACACCAAGTCCGAGGGCTACTCCATCGGCCGCAAGCTCGACAAGCTCGGCCTGCGCACCTCCGACACCGCCGAGCTGGCGTTCGTCGACGTGAAGGTGCCCGCCGAGGACCTGCTCGGCGAGGAGAACAAGGGCTTCGGCTACCTCGGCACGAACCTCGCCTCCGAGCGCTGGGGCATCGCCTACGGCGCGTACGCGCAGGCCAAGGCCGCCGTCCGGTTCGCCAAGGAGTACGTCCAGGAGCGCACCGTCTTCGGCAAGCCGGTCGCGTCCTTCCAGAACACCAAGTTCGAGCTGGCCGCCTGCCAGGCCGAGGTGGACGCCGCCGAGGCCGTCGCCGACCGCGCCCTGGAGGCTCTCGACGCCGGTGAGCTGACCGCCGCGGAGGCCGCGTCCGCGAAGCTGTTCTGCACCGAGGTCGCCCACCGCGTCATCGACCGCTGCCTCCAGCTGCACGGCGGCTACGGCTTCATGAACGAGTACCCGATCGCCCGCCTCTACGCGGACAACCGCGTCAACCGCATCTATGGCGGCACCAGCGAGGTCATGAAGATGATCATCGCGAAGAACATGGGCCTGTAACCCGGCCGACGCGCACAGTAAGTACAACTACCTGTATGAATCAGGCACTTGAGTCCCTGCTCGATCTGCTCGATCTCGAGCGGATCGAGCAGGACGTCTTCCGTGGCCAGTCCCGGTCCGCCGTGGTCCCGCGCGTCTTCGGCGGGCAGGTGGCCGCGCAGGCCCTCGTCGCCGCCGGACGCACCGTCCCGGCGGACCGGTACGCCCACTCCCTGCACGCGTACTTCCTCGTCGCGGGCGACCCCGGCGCGCCCATCGTCTACACCGTCGACCGGATCCGCGACGGCCGCTCCTTCACCACGCGCCGCGTCGTCGCCATCCAGCACGGCCAGCCGATCTTCCACCTCTCCGCGTCCTTCCAGACGTACGAGGACGGGCTCGACCACCAGGCCACGATGCCGTCCGCGCCCGACCCGGAGACCCTGCCGACCGCGGCCGAGATGCTGCCGCGCCATGCCGACGCGTTCGTCGACCCCGGCGTCGTCGACCGGCTCCTGGAAGCACGCGAAGCCGTCGACCTGCGGTACGTGGACGCCCCGCCGTTCGCCTTCGTGGGCGAACCGCAGCCACCGCGCTCCCAGGTCTGGTTCCGCACCAACGGCAAGCTCGACGGCGCCACCGAGGGCGCCGAACACCTCCTGCACGTCTGCCTCGCCACCTACGTCTCGGACATGACCCTCCTCGACTCCGTGCTGCTCGCACACGGCCGCGGGGGCTGGGCCGTCGGCGACGTGGTGGGCGCCTCCCTGGACCACGCCATGTGGTTCCACCGGCCGTTCCGCGCCGACGAATGGCTGCTCTACGACCAGGAGTCGCCGTCCGCGTCCGGCGGTCGCGGCCTCGGACAGGCCCGCATCTACACCCGCGACGGGCAGCTCGCGATCACCGTCATCCAGGAAGGTGTCGTTCGCGTTCCGCGCTGATCGGACATAACGTCCCGTACATGGATGCACGGGATGAGGGTGCGGGCGTAGCGGAAGAGGAAGAGGCGGGCGGGGAGAGCGTCTTCACCGTGATCGTCGCCGCCGTGGCGAATCTGGGCATCGCCCTCGCCAAAGCGGTCGCCGGCGTCATCAGCGGCTCCAGCGCGATGCTCTCCGAAGCCGCGCACTCGTTCGCCGACACCGTCACCGAACTGCTCCTCCTCACCGCCCTGAAACGCAGCGAGAAACCCGCCGACGAGGAACACCCCCTCGGATACGGCGGCGAGCGCTACGTGTGGGCGCTGCTCGCCGCCGTCGCCACGTTCGTCGGCGGCGCCGTCTTCTCCCTGTATGACGGCATCCACACGCTGGTCGCGGGCGAGGACCTGGGCGACCCGCTGGTGTCGTACATCGTGCTGGCCGTGGCCTTCCTGCTCGAAGGGTTCTCGCTGCGGACCGCCGTCAAGCAGGCGCGGGGCGAGGCCGCGCGGTTCCGGGCGCCCTTCCGTACGTATCTGAGGTACACGCCCGACACCGCCGTGAAGGCCGTCGTCCTGGAGGACAGCGCCGCGCTCGCCGGTCTGCTGCTCGCCGCGGGCGGGCTGCTCGGCGGGCAGCTCACCGGATCCGGCGTCTGGGACGGGATCGCCTCGCTGTGCATCGGGGTGCTGCTGCTCTGGGTCGCGTGGGTGCTGGGCCGCTCCAACGCCCAGCTGCTCGTGGGGCGGCCCCTGCCGAAGCCCGTTCGGGCGGAGATCCGGGCCATTCTGCTCGCCGGGGAGCACGTCGAGGCCGTGCTGGAGCTGACGACGCTGGTGCAGGGGCCCCGCGAGGCGCTCGTCGCGGCCAAGGTGGACTTCCGGGACGCGTCCACCGCCGCGCAGATCGAGTGGGCCTGCGAGGATGCGGCTCGGCGGTTGCGTGAGCGGTTTCCTGCGGTGCGGCGGGTGTACCTGGATCCGACCCCGGGGTTCGCGCAGCGCCGCGAGGAGGGGCTCCGGCCGTGGTGAGCGCCGGTTCGCCGGGGCGGCCTGAGCGGATATGCGGCTGCGGGTCGGTGGGGGCCGACTCGCGGCCGCGGGCCGGTGGGGGCTGGTCGCGCAGTTCCCCGCGCCCCTGGGTGCGTGGTCGTCCGCGGGCCCGATGGGGCTTCTCGCGCAGTTCCCCGCGCCCCTGGGTGCGTGGTCGTCCGCGGGCCCGATGGGGCTTCTCGCGCAGTTCCCCGCGCCCCTGAGATGCGCACTTCGTGCGCCATCTCATGTGGCGCGCCCTCATGTGGCGCGCCCTCATGTGGCGCGCCCTCATGTGGCGCGCCCTCATGTGGCGCGCCCTCATGTGGCGCGCCCTCATGTGGCGCGCCCTATGGGGCTGCGGCGGAGCCGCATGCTCCAGGGGCGCGGGGAACTGCGCGACCAGCCACGACGGCGGGTCGGTCGACACGGTCGGCAACCCCTACGGCGAGTAGAGGCGCCTAGTCCAACAACCCCGCCGCACCCAGCAGATAGGCCGTCAGAGGATCGTAGTGCCGCGGGCTCGTCACATGATCGTCCAAGGGAACCGTCACCTGCATCGTCCCCTCCGCCTCGCCGAGAAAAAGCGCCGGGTCGTTGCAGTCCGCGTAACCGACGGAGTCGAGCCCGCGCTGGGCCGCGCAGCCCGCCCAGCCGTGGTCGGCGACGACCAGGTCGGGCAGCGGACGCCCGGCGTGCTCCAGGCCGTCGAGGATCCGCGTCATCGGCTCGGGCGCGTGCGTGTGCCACAGCGTCGCCCCGCGCTCCAGCATCGCCACGTCGGCGAACTGGAAGACCATGCCCTCCTCGGTCGCGAGCCCCTCGGGGATCCCCACGATCTCGCAGCCCGCGGCACGCAACGCGGTCGCCGTCGCCCGGTGCACGTCGAGGAGGCCGCCCGGGTGACCGGTGGCGAGCAGGACGCGCTGGCGGTCCTCGGCGGCCTTGGCCAGGCGGGCCGCCATCCGCTCCAGGGCGTCGACCGTCAGCTCCGGGTCGATCGTGTCCTGCCCGTACCGGTGCCCCGGGTCGTCGACGACGCCGCAGCGCTCGGCCATCACGGCGAGCACATCCTGCTCGTCGGTCCAGCGGTCGCCGAGTTCCAGGCCCAGCCAGTAGTGCCGGTCGCCGTTCGCGAGCTTGCGGTAGTGGGAGAGGTTGTTCTCGCGAGGCGTGGCCACATCGCCCGCGATGCGGGTGCGGACGAGGTGCTCGATCAGGGCGGCACGGGTCGGACTGTCGCTGGGAATCCCGGGTATCGGCATGGGTCCATTGTGCCCAGGGCCGCTGTGCGGCGTTGATCGGTTCCGCAAGGTGGACCGGAGCGTGGGACGCGGGCGGGTACGGTACGGGCCGGAGTGCCCGCGGGCGGCATGGGCCCGTCAGCCCGGCCCGGCATCCCTCCTGGCCGCGCCGCCCGCCCCCTCAGCCCCGCCGTGCCGCCCGCCGGGCCCGTAGCGCGAGCCACAGGTCGAAGCGGTCGTCGCCGTCGTCGAGGCGGCGGCCCGTCAGCCGGGCGGCCTTGTCGAGGCGGTTGCGGACGGTGTGCCGGTGCAGGCCGAGCCGGCGGGCCGTCTCGTCCCAGGAGCTGCCGCTGTCCAACCAGGTGGCCAGGGTCAGGGTGAGCGCGCCGGTGGGGTCCGCCGCGTCGAGCGGGCCGAGCAGCGTGTCCGCGTACCCCGTGAGCGTCGTACGGTCGCCGAGGTCGAGCAGGAGCGCGCTGGAGCGGTCGTGGCGGGCCCGGACCGGATGGCCGGCCGTGCGGCTGAGTCCGAGCAGGCCGCCCGCTTCCCGGAGCGAGGTGCGGGCCGCGCCCGCGGGCACCGGGGAGCCGATGCCGGCCGGGCAGCCCGGAGCGAAGTGGGTGAGGGCCGCGTCCGGGTCGATCCCCTCGCCCACCACCGCCTCGACGAGGGCGCCCCGGGTCCGGGTCAGCCCGCCCGGCACCGCGAGAGCGAGGTCCGCGGCGATCTCGCGGGCCGCCTCGTCACCGGGCGCCTCCACCACGACGCCGCGTACCGCCTCCGCCGCGAGGCCCGCCCCGGCCAGCACGTCGGCGGCCTGCTCCGCCGTGATGGACGGGTCGAGGAGGCGGCCGAGGAGACCGGCCCTGCGCCGCCGCTCCGGCTCGTCGGCGAGGTGACGGCGCTCCAGTTCCAGGGAGAGCAGCGAGACCAGGCCGGAGATCAGCAGCCGGGCATCCGGGCCCGGGTCGCCCGCGAGGACCAGCATGCCGCGCAGCCGGCGCGCGCCCAGCGGCTGCACCTCCAGGCCCGGCGCGGCGGCGCTGGACCGCAGCCCGCCCACCGCGACCCGGCGCACCAGCCCGGCTGCCGCCGCGTCCGGTTCCCGAGGGCCGTCCGAGCCGGTGGCGACGGTCCGGCCCAGCGGGTCGGTGACGTGGGCGCGCACTCCGGTGGCCGAGGTCCACGCGTCGAGCGTCGGCGTGAGGCCGCCGCCCCCGGAGGCCGCCGCCGTCAGCCGCCGCTGGGTCTCGAAGGCGCGCTCCACCGCGGCCCGCTGCTCGGCGGCCTGCGCCGCGAACACCGCCTTGGTCACCGCGATGAACGGCACGTTCGCACCCACCGTGAGCAGCGGAAGGCCCGCCTCCCGCGCTGCCGCCACCAGTGGCCCGGGCGCCTCCTGGTGCGGCAGATCGCGGCCGAGCCCGAGCGCCAGCGCGTGCGCCCCGGCGGCCGTGACGTCGTCGACGTAGGCGCGACAGGCCGCCACGTCCATCGGCAGCAGCAGCCCGATCGTCATGAGGAGTTCGCCGCCCTGGAGCCAGGGCCCGGGCCGCACCAGCTCCGAGACGTGCGCGGCGAGCACCGGCCGGTCGAGGTGCTCGGGGCACGCGGCGACGGAAAGGTGCAGGTCGGGCCGGTCTACGAGGTCGGAGAGGAGCAGCGCCATGCGTTCAGTGTCGCCGATCAAGGATGTACGTGATGTCCATGGCAGGCGGCATGATTCGCCCTGAGGGCGATCGATGCGACCGTTCGCTCCTGGTTACGTTCCAGCTGCATCCTGGATGACGTCCCCATGGCTGAACACGACCGAAGTGGAAGGTGCCGGAGCGTGACGACGACCGTTGCCTGTGCGCAGCTCGCCCTCGGGGTCGGGGACGTCGCCGAGAACCTCGCCGCCGCCGAGGAGGCCGTCGCGGCCGCCGCGGACGCCGGGGCGCGCGTCGTCGTCCTGCCCGAGCTGGCCAACAGCGGCTACGTCTTCGCGGACGCCGCCGAGGCCCGCGCCCTCGCCGAACCGGTGACCGGGCCGACCGTCACCGCCTGGTCCGCGGCCGCCCGCCGGCACGGCGTGACGCTGGTGGCGGGCTTCGCCGAGCTGGACGAGCAGGGGCAGGTCCGCAATTCGGCGGTGCTCGTCGACCCGTCCGGCACCGTCCGCGCCGTCTACCGCAAGGTCCACCTCTTCGGCACCGAGAAGGACTTCTTCGTCCCCGGCGACGCCGCGCCGCCCGTCGTCGACATCGAGGGCGTCGGCCGGATCGGCGTCATGGTCTGCTACGACGTCGAGTTCCCCGAATGGGTCCGCCGCGTCGCCCTCGCCGGCGCCGAGCTGCTGTGCGCGCCCGTCAACTGGCCGCTCTTCCCTCGCCCGGACGGCGAACGCCCCGGCGAGGTCGTCCGCGTCCAGGCCGACGCCGCCGTCAACCGGATGTACGTCGCCGCCTGCGACCGCGCCGGTGACGAACGCGGCGTCACCTGGACCGGCGCCTCCGTGATCGTCGACCCGGACGGCTTCCCGCTCGCCGGGCACACCCCCACCGAGGGCCCCGCCCTGCTGCTCGCCTCCTGCGACCTCGCGGGCGCCCGCGACAAGCGGCTCGGCGCGCACAACGACGTCTTCGGGGACCGGCGCCCGGAGCTGTACGGCGACTGACGGTCGCCGCGCCCCCTTTCCCGTACGTTCCTGAAAGGCACCCTATGGCCAGCGAGCAGCAGAACACCCCGGTCGGCCCGACCGACTCCTCCCGCGTCCCGCGCTACGCGGGCCCCGCGACGTTCGCCCGGCTGCCGCGCCTGGACGAGGTCACCTCGGCGGACGTGGCCGTGGTCGGTGTGCCCTTCGACTCCGGCGTCTCCTACCGCCCCGGCGCCCGCTTCGGCGGCAACGCGATCCGTGAGGCCTCCCGTCTCCTGCGCCCCTACAACCCGGCGCAGGACGCGTCCCCCTTCGCGCTCGCCCAGGTCGCCGACGCGGGCGACATAGCGGCGAACCCGTTCAACATCAACGAGGCCGTCGACACGATCGAGGCCGCCGCCGACGACCTGCTCGGCTCCGGCGCCCGGATGATGACGCTCGGCGGCGACCACACCATCGCGCTGCCGCTGCTGCGCTCCGTCGCCAAGAAGCACGGCCCGGTCGCGCTGCTCCACTTCGACGCGCACCTCGACACGTGGGACACGTACTTCGGGGCGGAGTACACGCACGGCACCCCGTTCCGCCGCGCCGTCGAGGAGGGCATCCTCGACACCTCGGCCCTCTCCCACGTCGGCACGCGCGGCCCGCTCTACGGCAAGCAGGATCTCACCGACGACGAGAAGATGGGCTTCGGCATCGTCACCTCGGCGGACATCTACCGCCGCGGCGCCGACGAGGTCGCCGACCAGCTGCGCCAGCGCATCGGCGGCCGGCCGCTGTACATCTCCATCGACATCGACTGCCTCGACCCGGCCCACGCCCCCGGCACGGGCACCCCGGAAGCGGGCGGCATGACCTCGCGCGAGCTGCTCGAGATCCTGCGCGGCCTGGCCTCCTGCAACCTGGTCTCGGCCGACGTGGTCGAGGTGGCCCCCGCGTACGATCACGCGGAGATCACCGCCGTCGCCGCCTCGCACACCGCGTACGAGCTGACGACGATCATGTCCCGGCAGATCGCGGAGTCCCGTACGGCCTCGTGACCATGGCCTCCTGATCTCCGGGAACGCTTCACGAAAGGGCCGCCCGATGACCCACGACCACGACCTCGTCCTGCGCCCCACGCCCCGCCAGACGGAGGCGGCGCTCACACCGCCGCCGGGGCGCACGGGCGGCGACCTCGTCGTGGAGGCGCTCGCGGGTCTCGGCGCGTCCACCGTCTTCGGCCTGCCCGGCCAGCACGCCCTCGGCCTCTTCGACGCGCTGCGCCGCTGCGATCTCCTGCGGTACGTGGGGCTGCGCACCGAGCAGAACGCGGGGTTCGCGGCGGACGCGTACGGCAGGGTCAGCGGCGAGGTCGCCCCGCTGTTCGTGTCGACGGGCCCCGGCGCCCTGATGACGCTGCCCGCGCTCCAGGAGGCGGCGGCCGCGTCGGCCCCGGTGCTCGTGGTGTCCAGCCAGGTACCGGTGGCGGGGCTCGGCGGTGGCCGCCACGGCTATCTGCACGAGCTCCCGAACCAGTCGGCCGTCTTCCGGGACGTGGTCAAGTCGGTTCACACGGTCCGCGCCCAGTCGCAGATCCCGTCCGCGATCGCGGCGGCCTGGGAATCGGCGCTGAGCGTGCCGCACGGCCCGGTGTACGTGGAGATCCCGCAGGACGTACTGCTCGCCCCGGCGGCGCTGCCCGTTCTCTCGGCGGCGGACGCGTTCCCGCACGAACTCGCTCCGCCACCCGAACTCACCGCTGTGGCCGCCGACCTGCTCGCCCGCGCCGAACGCCCCGCGATCATCGCGGGCGGCGGTGTCGTACGCGCCGACGCGGCGGGCAAGCTGCGGGCGCTGGCGGAGAAGGTGTCCGCGCCGGTCGTGTGCACGTACGGCGGGAAGGGCGCCTTCCCGTGGGAGCACCCGCTGTCCCTCCGGTCGTGGGTGGAGGACCGGCACGTGACGGAGTTCCTGGAGGACGCCGACGTACTGCTGGTGATCGGCTCCGGGCTCGGCGAACTCTCCTCGAACTACCACTCGTTCACCCCGCGCGGCCGGATCGTCCAGATCGAGGCGGACACCGGCAAGCTGGAGTCCAACCACCCCGCGCTCGGCATCCACGCCGACGCCCGGCTCGCGCTCCAGGCCCTCCTGGAGACGGTCGAGGAACGCGCGGACGAAAAGGCACCGGAACGCGTGGCCCAGGTACTGGCGGCCGTGCGGGAACGGATCGACGGCCAGGAACTCGCCCTGGAACAGCAGGTGTTGGCCTCCGTACGTGCCGCACTCCCGCCCCGCGCCCCGTCCTTCTGGGACATGACGATCCTGTCCTACTGGGCCTGGGCGGCCTGGCCGGGCCCACTGCACTCGGCGCAGGGCGCGGGCGGCCTCGGCTATGCCTACCCGGCCGCGCTCGGCGCCGCTGCCGCCGACCCGACGACCCCCGTCCTCGCGGTCTCCGGCGACGGCGGCGCCCTGTACTCGATCGCCGAACTCGCCACGGCGAAGCAGGAGTCCCTGAACGTGACCTGGCTGATCGTCGACGACGGGGGCTACGGCATCCTGCGCGAGTACATGACCGACACCTTCGGCGCGACCGAGGGCACCGAACTGACCCGGCCGGACTTCGTCGCCCTGGCCGAGTCGTTCGGAGTACCGGCGGTGCGTACGTCACCGGAGGCGCTGCGGGACGACCTGGCGACGGCCCTGGCCGCGCCGGGACCGCGGGTGGTCGTGCTCCCCGCCGTGCTGCGGATGTTCGCGCCGAGCTGAGCGGTGTCGCCTACCAGATCGACTCGACCCACTCCGGGTGGTCGATGAACGGGTTGCGGTTGTGCTGGTAGGTGTCGTAGATGACCTGGTTGCGCTTCTCCTCGAAGGCGCTCGGCGGGTCCTCGTCGCTCCACTGCTTGAGGACGGAGAGCTTGCCGATGTAGGCGGCGCTGCCGTTGTTGACCTTCTCGTTGGGCTCCAGGTCGGCGAAGCCGTCGCCGCCGTCGTAGCGCACGGCCATGTAGAGGATCATGCGGGCCACGTCGCCCTTGTCCGCGTCGCGCGGCTCGAAGGAGTCGGAGTCGGTGAGGCTGCCGCCGCCGTTGGTGACGGTGCTGCCGCCGTTGTCGAAGTCCTTGTTGCCGCGGACGCTGTTCACCTGGACATCGGCCGGGCGCAGGTGGTGCAGGTCGGTGCCGGGGCCCGTCGCCTCGCCGAAGTCGCCGTGGGACTTGGCCCAGGTGTGCTCGCGGTTCCAGTCACCGACATCGCCGCCGTTGAGGGACTTGGCCCGCGAGACGCCGCTGTACAGCAGGATCACGTTGTTGCTGTTGTTCGGATCCTGGTCGGTGGCCATCAGGGCGTTCCAGACGGCGGAGTACGAGATCTTCGTCTGGCTGCTGATGATCGTGTGCAGCGAGGACTTGAGACTCGCGCCGGTCTTGCCGATCGCGTTCTTGTAGTACGTGGAGTCGTACGCGGTCGTGGTCGCCGAGGCCGGGCCCGCGGTGGCCATGGGGAGGGTGACGGCGGAGAGCAGGCCCGCGGCCGTCATGGCGATGGTGCGTATGTGGGTTCCGGGCATGTGGGGTGTCCGTCCGATCTACGCGGGTTGACTGGGTAGACCGGAGCGTGACATGAACACGTAGAGGTTGGGTGAACGTAAGGCGTCGGTTGTGTGTCGGAAACGGCCCCTGACGGTCGGTCAGGGGCCGTTCTGCGCACGGAAGTCAGCTCACGTCCGATGCGTCCAGCCTGTACAGCGACTGGGAGTCGGACGTGTCACTGTCCTCGTCCGTCGTCGACTTGCTGTACTCGCTCGCCTTCACCGCCGTGCCGTGCTTCTTCACCCACGCGGTGACCTCGGACGAGGCGTCGTTGCCGCCGCCCATACCCCCGCCCATGCCGCCACCGAGCTGGATGTAGTGCAGTTCGCCCTTCTTCACCAGCTCCTTGAGCTTGGCCAGGGTCATCGCCTTGTCGCTGCCGGACCAGCCCCACATGGAGATGACCGGCTGCTTCGTGGCCACGATCATCTGGGCCGCACTCTGCGAACTCGATACCGCCAGCAACCACTTGGCGCCGTCGCGGTGCTTCTCCAGGTACGAGGTCAGCTCGCTGTCGGCGCCGCCGCCCATACCGCCGCCCATGCCACCGCCGCCGCCCATGCCACCGGGCATCCGGTTGCCTCCGGAGTCGTCCCCGGACTCGGAGCCGCCCTCGGAACCGGAGCCGTTCGGCGGGGTGCCCATCTCGCCACCGCCGGGCATCTCGCCTCCGCCGGGGAAACCACCGGACTGGCCATCCGGCATCTCACCGCCATCCGGCATCTCACCGCCACCAGGCGCCTCACCGCCGCCCGGCATCTCGCCACCCTGCTGGGAGCCACCACCCTGCTGACCGTCACCCTGCTGGGAGCCGCCGCCCGGCATCTCGCCGCCGCCCGGGAACCCTCCGCGGCCACCGCCGCCACCCCCGCCGGGTCCGCCCATGCCGCTGCCGGTCGTCGGCCCGGCCGTCGGGTTGGTGCCGCCCATGCCGCCCGCGCCGCCGGAGGCCGACGGGACCGACCAGGCGTACGCCGCCGGGCCCGCCACCGAGGCGACGAGCGCCGCCGCCACGGACACGGCGAGAAGCTTGATCCGACGTCCGCCAGCGGCGTGGAACCGGAAGAAGAGCAGGCCCGCGATGGCCGCCGCCATGATCAGCGCGATCACCGGCCACAGCCAGCTGTTCCAGCCGGAGGCCCGGCGCAGCAGCACGATCGCCCAGATCCCCGTGACACCGAGAGCGACAGGCAGGGCCCACGCCCACCGCTTGTCGGCGCGGAACGCGCGCAGCAGCATCAGGCCGCCGCCTCCGCACAGCGCCGCGATACCCGGGGCCAGCGCCGTCGTGTAGTACGGGTGCATCGTGCCCTCGGCCATGGCGAAGGTCAGATAGTGCAGGACCGTCCAGCCGCCCCAGAGGACCAGCGCGGCCCGCGTGAGGTCGGTGCGCGGGGCCCGCCCGCGCAGCACGAGGCCGCCGACGAGCGCGATGCCCGCGAAGGGGAGCAGCCAGGAGATCTGGCCGCCGAGCACGTCGTTGAACATCCGGCCGATGCCCGCGGTCCCGGAGAAGCCGCCGCCTCCGCCGCCCCCGCCACCGCCGTTGCCGTCGCCGCCGAAGACCCGGCCGAGACCGTTGTAGCCCATGATCAGGTCCCAGGCGGTGCCGTCCGTGGAGCCGCCGATGTACGGGCGCTCGGACGCGGGGACGAACGACACGGCCGCCGCCCACCAGAAGCTGGCGACCGCGAGAGCGACGGCCGCGACCGCGAGGTTCCGCACCCGGCGCCACAGGCCGCCCTGAGCGGCGTACAGGTACATGGCGAAGACGGCGGGCAGCGCGATGTAGCCCTGGAGCATCTTGGTGTTGAAGGCGAACCCGAAGCAGACCGCCGAGCCGATCAGCGGCAGCAGCCGGCCTCCCCGCACGGCGCGCAGGGCCAGGGCGGCGCCCGCGACCATCAGCAGGACGAGGAGCGCGTCCGGGTTGTTGTCACGGTTGATGGCGACCGTGATCGGGGTGAGCGCGAGGACCAGCGCGGCGACCGCCGCCGCGCCGTGGCCCCACACCCGCTTCACGGACGAGTGCAGGATCCAGATCGTGCCGAGCGCGGCAGCGATCAGCGGCAGCATCATCTGCCAGGTGCCGAAGCCGAAGATCCGGCAGGACAGGCCCATCACCATCAGGACGAAGGGCGGCTTGTCCACGGTCATGAAGTTGCCCGCGTCCAGCGAGCCGAAGAACCACGCCTTCCAGCTCTCGGTGCCGCTGAGCACGGCAGCGCTGTAGAAGCTGTTGAGGCTGGAGGAGGAGAGGTTCCAGGAGTACAGGACCCCGGCCAGCACGAGGATCGCGAGCAGCGCCGGCAGCGACCAGCGTGGTGCGCGGTGCGCCGTGGGAGCGGCCGCGGGTGGCGGCGGGGCAGGGGCGTGGGGATGTGGTTCGGTCGCGGAGGTCACGAGTGCACCCTGCCGGGGCCGGGTGGGCGCGGGCTGTGGTGAAGCTGGGTGCCGGCTGTGGATGCCGCCGCGACGGGCACCGGGGCCGCCCGATTGTTGCGGTGGGATGAAATCCGGATCCCCTCGCGTTGGCCCTTCGGCAGGTCTGGACGAGGGTTCATGCGCGGTACGGCGAGAGGCAGAGGCGTGGCGGAGAAACGGGGCTGGGCGCGCAGGCTCGCGGGATACGCATGGCGGTATCCCAAGGATGTGCTGCTCGCGCTGGGTGCCTCGCTCGGCGGCATGGCCGTCATGGCGCTCGTACCGCTGATCACCAAGGTCATCATCGACGACGTCATCGGGGACCACTCCCGGTCCATGGGGACGTGGGCGGGCGTCCTCGTCGGCGCCGCGGTCGTCGTCTACGTGTTCACCTACATCCGCCGCTACTACGGCGGCCGGCTCGCCCTCGACGTCCAGCACGACCTGCGCACCGAGATGTTCGGGACGATCACGAAGCTCGACGGGCGGCGGCAGGACGAGCTGTCCACCGGGCAGGTCGTCGGCCGCGCCACCAGCGACCTCCAGCTCATCCAGGGCCTGCTCTTCATGCTCCCGATGACCATCGGGAACCTCCTGCTGTTCGTCATCTCCCTCGTGATCATGGCGTGGCTGTCGCTGCCACTCACCCTCGTCGCGCTCGCCGTCGCCCCCGCCCTGTGGTTCATCGCCAAGCGCAGCCGCTCCCGGCTGCACCCGGCGACCTGGTACGCGCAGGCGCAGGCCGCCGCCGTCGCCGGGGTCGTCGACGGCGCCGTCAGCGGCGTACGCGTCGTGAAGGGCTTCGGGCAGGAGGAACAGGAGACGGGGAAGCTGCGGGAGGTCGGGCGGCGGCTGTTCGCCGGGCGGCTGCGCACCATCCGGCTGAACTCGAAGTTCACGCCCGCGCTCCAGGCCGTGCCCGCGCTCGGGCAGGTCGCGATGCTCGCCCTCGGCGGCTGGCTGGCCGTACGCGGACAGATCACGCTCGGCACGTTCGTCGCGTTCTCCTCCTACCTCGCCCAGCTCGTCGGCCCGGTCCGGATGCTCGCCATGGTGCTCACCGTCGGGCAGCAGGCCCGCGCCGGCGTCGAGCGCGTCCTGGAACTCATCGACACCGAGCCCTCGATCGAGGACGGCACGAAGGAGCTGCCCGCCGACGCGCCCGCGACCGTCGAGTTCGACGACGTCGCGTTCGAGTACGCGGGCGCCGACCGGGCCGTCCTCGACGGGCTCTCCTTCGAGATCCGGGCGGGCGAGACCCTCGCCGTCGTCGGTTCCTCCGGCTCCGGCAAGTCCACCGTCTCGCTGCTGCTGCCCCGCTTCTACGACGTCTCGCGCGGCGCCGTCCTCATCGGCGGCCACGACGTGCGCGAGCTGACCCTGGACTCGCTGCGCGCCGCGATCGGGCTCGTGCCCGAGGACTCGTTCCTGTTCTCCGACACCGTGCGCGCCAACCTCGCTTACGGCGCCCCGGACGCCACCGACGAGCAGATCGAGGCCGCCGTGCGCGCGGCGCAGGCCGACCGGTTCATCGCCGAGCTGCCCGACGGGTACGACACCAAGGTCGGCGAGCACGGGCTCACGCTCTCCGGCGGGCAGCGCCAGCGCCTCGCGCTGGCCCGCGCCATCCTCACCGACCCGCGCCTGCTCGTCCTGGACGACGCCACGTCCGCCGTCGACGCGCGCGTGGAGCACGAGATCCACGAGGCGCTGCGCGGCGTCATGGCGGGCCGCACCACCCTCCTCATCGCCCACCGCCGCTCCACCCTGAACCTCGCCGACCGCATCGCCGTCCTCGACGGCGGCCGCCTCGCCGCCCTGGGCACGCACGAGGAGCTGGAGGCGGACTCCCCGCTCTACCGGCGGCTGCTCACCGACCCCGACGAGCTGGGCGGCGTATCGCCGGGACATGCCCTGCCCGCCGCCGGTCAGCCGGAGGACACGTCCGTACGGGACGAGCTGGACGCCGAGTTCGACGCCGAGCGGGGAGTCACCCCCAGGCTGTGGACGGGCGACCGCGAGCCCAAGGACACCGCGCTGTCCGGAATGCCCGCGACGCCCGAACTGCTCGCGCAGGTCGACGCGCTGCCGCCCGCCGCCGACACCCCCGACATCGACGAGGCGCGGGCCGTCACCGCCGAGGACTCGTACGGCCTTCGCAGGCTCCTGCGTGGTTTCGGGGCGGCGCTCCTCGTCAGCCTCGCGCTCGTCGCCGTCGACGCGGGCGTCGGACTGCTGCTGCCCATCCTCATCCGGCACGGCATCGACGAGGGCGTCTCGCAGATGGCTCTCGGCGCCGTGTGGACGGCGGCCGGGCTCGCCCTGGTCGCCGTGCTCGTGCAGTGGGTCGCGCAGTACGGCGAGACCCGCATGACGGGACGCACGGGCGAGCGGGTCCTGTACTCGCTCCGGCTGAAGATCTTCTCCCAGCTCCAGCGGCTCGGACTCGACTACTACGAGCGCGAGCTGACCGGGCGGATCATGACCCGGATGACGACGGACGTGGACGCCCTGTCGACGTTCCTGCAGACCGGGCTCGTCACCGCGTTCGTCTCCGTCGTCACGTTCTTCGGCATCTTGGTCACGCTGCTCGTCATCGACGTACAGCTCGCGCTCGTCGTCTTCGCGACGCTGCCGCCGCTGATCGTCGGCACGTTCTTCTTCCGCCGCTCCAGCGTGAAGGCGTACGAGCTGGCGCGCGAGCGGGTCTCCGTCGTCAACGCCGACCTCCAGGAGTCCGTCGCGGGCCTGCGGATCGTGCAGGCGTTCCGGCGCGAGCAGGACGGCCGGGAGCGCTTCGCGGCGGGCAGCCAGGCCTACCGCAAGGCCCGCATCCGCGGCCAGTGGCTCATCTCGGTCTACTTCCCCTTCGTGCAGCTCCTGTCGTCGGTGGCGGCGGCGGCCGTGCTGATGGTGGGCGCGCACCGGGTCGACGCGGGCACACTGACGACCGGCGCGCTCGTCGCCTACCTCCTCTACATCGACCTGTTCTTCGCGCCCGTGCAGCAGCTGTCGCAGGTCTTCGACGGCTACCAGCAGGCGACCGTCTCGCTGGGCCGCATCAAGGAGCTGCTGCGCGAACCGACCTCGACGAAGAGCGCCCGCGAACCCCTCGACGTGCTCTCCCTCAGCGGCGAGATCGCCTTCGAGGACGTCGACTTCGCGTACGGCGAGGAGGAGACGGCCCTGCGCGACGTGGCGCTGCGCATCCCGGCCGGGCAGACCGTCGCCTTCGTCGGCGAGACCGGCGCGGGCAAGTCGACGCTGGTCAAGCTGGTCGCCCGGTTCTACGACCCGACCGGCGGCCGGATCACCGTCGACGGCACCGACCTGCGCGACCTGGACCTGACGAGCTACCGGCACCGGCTCGGCGTCGTCCCGCAGGAGGCCTACCTCTTCCAGGGCACGGTCCGTGACGCCATCGCCTACGGGAGGCCCGACGCGAGCGACGCGCAGGTCGAGGCGGCGGCCCGGTCCGTCGGCGCGCACGACATGATCGCCACGCTGGAGGGCGGCTACCTGCACGAGGTCGCCGAGCGCGGCCGCAACCTCTCCGCGGGCCAGCGCCAGCTGATCGCCCTGGCCCGCGCCGAGCTCGTCGACCCCGACATCCTGCTGCTCGACGAGGCCACGGCCGCCCTCGACCTCGCCACGGAAGCCCAGGTCAACCACGCCACGGACCGGATAGCGGGCAAGCGCACGACGCTGGTCGTCGCCCACCGCCTGACGACGGCGGCCCGCGCGGACCGCGTCGTGGTGATGGACGGCGGCCGGGTCGCCGAGGACGGCACGCACGACGAGCTGCTGCGGCGGGACGGGAAGTACGCAGCGCTGTGGCGCACGTTCGTGGGGGAGGACGTCAGCACGACGGCCGTGTGATGGCCGGTAGGCGAGGTCGTCAGCATGACGGCTGTGTGATGGCCGGTAGGCGAGGTCGTCAGCACGACGGCTGTGTGATGGCCGGTAGGCGAGGTCGTCAGCACGACGGCCGTGTGATGGCCGGTAGGCGAGGTCGTCAGCACGACGGCCGTGTGATGGCCGGTAGGCGAGGTCGTCAGCACGACGGCCGTGTGATGGCCGGTACGTGAGGTCGGTCCGGGTCGTGGTGCAACCGTGCGGGCGGTGCTACGCGTCCGTCCATCAGTACTCTGGTGCCGATGTGACGGGAGGGACTGCGGTGCGAAGAGGTGAGGACGGCGGCATAGCCGGCGCCCGCGGCGCCCGGGGCGGTGCCCGGGGGCCGCGTCGGCTGCTCGTGCTCGCGCTGACCGGGCTGGTCGCGGCCACGCTGCTGGTCGTGGCGGGGCCGGGGGCCGGCAGCGCGCAGGCCGCCTCGCTCTGTGCCGGTCACAAGGTCCGCACCCTGTCGTTCTCCACCGGGAAAACCGTCGTCTACAAGCGCGGCGGCTATGTCTGCGCCGTCACGCTCGCCAAGCGCACCGGCGTCCGCCAGACCATGTCCGTCAGCGTCCAGGCCCGCGGCAACCGGCCCGTCGTCGACGCGGGCCGCTTCACCCACCACGCCGGACCGATCACGGTCCACGCCGGGCACCGCTGTGTCCGGGTGAAGGGGCGAGTGGGGTCGAAATCGGTCAGTTCGGGTTGGATTCTGTGCTGACGTGATCTCGAATGTCGTGCTGAGCGGACACCAAGTAACCCTGGTGGTGCGCGAATCGCTCCGATAGTTTCCGGAGCGTCTGTGCAACCCCAGGGGAGTGTGTATGCGCAAAGCGTTCAGATGGCTGCTGTCGCTCGTGGTGCTCATAGGTACGGTGAGCGCGGCCGGCCTGTCGACGGCGGCCGCGGCCGGCCCGGCCGACGCCACGGCCACCGCCGACACCGCCGACATCAAGGACCGGCTCCTCGCCGTGCCCGGCATGAGCCTCGTCGAGGAGAAGCCGTACACCGGCTACCGCTACTTCGTTCTCAACTACACCCAGCCGGTCGACCACCGGCACCCGTCCAAGGGCACGTTCCAGCAGCGCATCACCGTGCTGCACAAGGACGTCAGCCGCCCGACGGTCATGTTCACCAGCGGCTACAACGTCTCCACGACGCCGAGCCGCAGCGAGCCGACCCGCATCGTCGACGGCAACCAGGTCTCCGTGGAGTACCGCTTCTTCACGCCGTCCCGGCCGCAGCCTGCCGACTGGTCGAAGCTCGACATCTGGCAGGCCGCCAGTGACCAGCACCGCATCTACCAGGCCCTCAAGCCGCTCTACGGCCAGAACTGGCTGACCACCGGCGGCTCGAAGGGCGGCATGACCGCCACGTACTACGAGCGCTTCTACCCGCGCGACATGGACGGCGTCGTCGCGTACGTCGCCCCGAACGACGTCGTCAACGACGAGGACTCCGCGTACGACCGCTTCCTCGCGAACGTCGGCCCGAAGGACTGCCGCGTCGCCCTTCAGAAGGTGCAGCGCGAGACCCTCGTGCGCCGTACCGCCCTGGAGGAGAAGTACAAGGAGTACCTCGCCGCGAACAACTACACCGTGAACACGGTGGGTTCGCTGGACAAGGCGTACGAGGCGACCGTCCTCGACCTCGTCTGGGGCTTCTGGCAGTACCAGCCCGAGTCGGCCTGCGCGGACGTGCCCGACGCCGGGACCGTCACCGACCAGGCGCTCTTCGACTACGTCGACGCGGTAGGCGGCTGGTCCTCCTACGCCGACCAGGGCCTCACGCAGTACACGCCGTACTACTACCAGGCGGGCACGCAGCTCGGCTCGCCCGACATCAAGCAGCCCTGGCTCGGCAAGCTCTCCCGCTACGGCTACCAGCCGCCGCGCAACTTCGTCCCGAAGTCCATCCCGATGAAGTTCCAGCCGCGCGTGATGCGGGACGTCGACACGTGGGTGCGCCACCACGCGACGCGCATGCTGTACGTCTACGGCGACAACGACCCGTGGGGTGCTGAGCCCTTCCGCCTCGGCGCCGGGGCCAAGGACAGCTACGTCCTGACGGCGCCGCACGCCAACCACGGTGCCAACGTCGCCGGTCTGAACGCCGACGACAAGGCGCTCGCCACGGAGCGGATCCTCGCGTGGGCGGGCCTGTCCGGTGCGACGGCCAAGGCACCGCACGACGCGAAGCTCGACCGGGTCGAGGGCGCCCGGAAGTTCACGCTGCGGCCGTAGCCGCAGGGGCATGAGAGAAGGGGGTCGCGAGAGCGGCCCCATTCTCTTCTCTCGGACCCTCTTCTCTTTCACGCCCTGACGGCGCATCCGACCGGATCGGTTCCGCCGAGGGCCACGTACAGCGCCGTGTCCGGCGGGCACGCGGCGCGGGTCGCCACCGCGGAGCGGACGCGGTACTGCGGCAGGCGCTCGCCCGAGCCGTCGCACGCGGTCTCACGGACCTGCCCCTCGCCCGCGGAGTACACGCAGTCGCCGACGATCGTGCGGGGGCCGCCGCCACCGCCCGGATCGCCGGGGTGCGGCTCCTCCAGGTTGCGCATACAGGCGTAGCCGCGGGCGACACTGCCGTCACCGTTCTCGTCGGAGGACGGTCGGCTCTCGCTGATGTGCAGCACGAAATCGGTGCGCGCCGGACAGGCCGGGCCCTGGGCCGAGCCGCCGTCGTAGCGGGCGAGGACCCGTGCCACGGCGCTCTCGCTGCGGCACAGCACCTCGTTGAACGACGCCCGCCCCCGTGAGCTGCACTCGCCCACGGCGAGGAACACCGCTCCGTAGCCGGACGGGGAGCGCAGCGGGTTCGCCGACGAGGGATCCGTGGGGTCGCCCTCCGACCCCGACGTCGCCTGACAACCGACCAGCGCGAGCGCCAGCAACGGCGCCGCGCACACCACCCCAACCGTCCGCGCGAACATGGCGATCCCCCCGAGATACCCGTCCAGCGTGGCCCGCCGGAGCGGGCACACGCCAGATGTGCAGGGGGCTTTGCGTCAGTTGGGGGTGGTGCGCCACTGGTGCGGCGTACGTCCCGTACGTCCCGCTCAGTACCGCAGGCCGTGGCCGATCGGGTAGAGCACCTGAGCCGGATCGTCGGCCTTCTGTACCGGCACCGGCAGCCTGCCGCGCGGCTCCGCCCGCCCCGCGAGCACCCGCACCGCCGCCCGCAGTTCGACGTCGATCCACGAGTACGCGGCCAAGTGGGCCCGCGCCACCGGGAGTTGGGCCACGTCGTAGGGGTTGCGCATGGACAGGGTGATCACGGGCACGCCCGTCGCGGCGACGGCGTTCACCAGGGCCTGCTGGGCGCTGCCCGCGGTGACGTTGTACGTGCCGATGAGCACGGCGTCCTTGCCCGCGGCCGCGGCCACCGCCTGGGCGATGACCGCCTGGCTCGGGGCGGTGCCGGTCGCCAGGACCGTTGCGGCGAAGCCCAGTTCGGTCAGGGCCGCGCCGAGCACGGTGGTGGGCGGGCCGTCGCTGAGCGAGGGCGAGGCCGGGTTGGCGCCGAGCACGAGGACGTTCTTGTGGGTGCGCCGGTTCAGCGGCAGCAGCCGGTCCTTGTTGACCAGGAGCGTCGTCGTGCGCTCGGCGATCCGGTCGGCCGCCGCCAGATGCGCACGGGTGCCCACGGTGTGGTCGACGCCGCGATGCGAGACGTACGGGTCCTTGAAGAGGCCCAGCTTGGACTTGAGGCGCAGGATGCGCAGGATCGATGCGTCGAGCCGTTCCTCGGTCAGCTCGCCGCTCTGTACGGCCTTGAGGACGCCGTTCCAGGAGACGTCCAGGGACGGCGGGTTGAGCAACTGGTCGACGCCCGCCTTCAGGGCGAGGACCGGCACGCGGTCGTCGCCGTACTTCGTGCGCACGCCCTCCATGCCCAGCGAGTCGGTGATCACGACGCCGTCGTAGCCGAGCTTCTCGCGCAGGATGCCGGTGAGGATCGGGTGCGAGAGGGTCGCCGGGTCCTCGGCCGGGTCCAGGGCCGGGACGACGAGGTGCGCGGTCATGATCGAGTCGATGCCGGCGGCGATCACGGCCTTGAACGGCGGGGCGTCCAGCTTCTCCCACTGTTCGCGGGTGTGCGTGATCACCGGGAGGCCCGTGTGGCTGTCGGTCGCCGTGTCGCCGTGGCCGGGGAAGTGCTTGGCGGTCGACGCGATACGGGCCGACTGGTACCCCTCGACCTGCGCGGCGGCCATCCTCGCCACCGCCGCCGGGTCCGCGCCGAAGGAGCGGACGCCGATGACGGGGTTGGCCGGGTTGATGTTGACGTCGGCGTCGGGGGCGTAGTCCTGGTTGATGCCGAGCGCGCGCAGTTCGGCGCCGGCGAGGCGGCCCGCCTCGCGCGCGTCGGAGCGGGAGCCGCCCGCGCCGAGCGCCATCGCGCCGGGGAACAGGGTGGCGGGCTTGCCGACCCGGGCGACGATGCCGTGCTCCTGGTCGGTGGAGACCAGCAGCGGGATCCGGGAGGGCTGCCGGCGGCCGATCTCCTGGATGCCGTTGCTGAGGTCGGCGATCTGGTGCGGGTCGCGGACGTTGTGCGCCCAGGCGAAGTAGATGATGCCGCCGAGCTTGTACTTGGCGATCATCTCGGCCGCGGTGCGGACGCCGATCTCCTTGAGGTTGGCGTCGATGTCGGCCTGGTCCGGGGCGGTCGCCGAGTGGCCGTACACCCGCATCACGAAGAGCTGGCCGACCTTCTCCTCGAGGGACATCCCGGAGATGATCTTCTTCAGCGCCTTGTCGGCCTTGTGGCCCTTGTCGGCGGTGCCGGTGGTGCCGGTGGCGCCGGCGGCCTGGGCGGGTGCGGTGCTCAGGCCGGCCGCGGCGATGCCGGCCGTGGTGGCGGCGAGCAGCGTACGTCTGGAGAAACCCTTGCTGGACTGGCGGTGGTGCACTTGCGCTCCTTCCGGGGGAGGGGCGGGGCACGAGCTCTGTGGGTCGGGTCGAGTGGGTTCGCTGAAAATTACTTCCGCGCGTCACGGATATCGGGAAAGTTTCTGCCAGTCAAGGGGGCTGACGTGGAAGGGGCCGCCACCGGCACAGTTGGAGGGGGGCGTGCCGGTGGCGGCGGGCTGCCGGCCGCAGGCGGCGGAGAGGGTGGTCAGCGTTCGCAGCCAGCAGCGAGGCCGACACCGCACTACGGAGACTCACCGGCAGCGTGCCCCTTGGACGCCCCACTCCGCACCCGGGTTCCCGCGTTCTTGAGGATTCGGCGAAATTGGTGGGTGGGGGGAGGGTGAGCACGGGGGGACTCCGTCGGTGGGGGTGGGTGGAGTGCGGCTGCGGCTCGACGCCGGGCTGGTTGATCCGGTTCGTCGCCGGGTGCGGCCGGGTGGGGCGGGAGTGCGCAGTTCCCCGCGCCCCTGGGAGGTTTGTGTGTGCGGGGTGGTGGGGCTGGAGTGTGTCCTGCGTCTGCGGCCCGGTGGGGCTTCTCGCGCAGTTCCCCGCGCCCCTGGAGCATGCGGCTCCGCCGCAGCCCCATGAGGAAGCGCGCCCTCTGAGACGGCGCACGAAGTGCGCCTCTGAGGGGCGCGGGGAACGGCGCGACCAGCCCCCACCGGACCCGCACCGGCAATGCGGCGGCTTTTGGGGGCGCGGGGAACGGTGCGGTCGGCCCGTCACGAGGCCGCGCACGCAGTGCGCATCTCAGGGGCGCGGGGAACGGCGCGACCAGCCCCCACCGGACCTGCACCGGCAATGCTGCTTTTTAGGGGGCGCGGGGAACTGTGTGGGAAGCCCCACAGGGCCCGCGCCCGTGATCGCGACTCTCAGGACCCCGAGGTCAGGCACAGGCGGGCCTGGGTGTGGAGCGCGGCTACCGTTTCGCTGATCGCCGGACGGCGTGACGTTCCGGTCCGCCATACGGCGTAGATCCGCCGCCGGGGCATGGGATCCAGCCCCACCACCACGACCCCCGCCGGCAGGGCCCCCCGACCGAGGCGGGGAATGACCGCCACCCCCAGCCCCGCCGCGACCAACGCCACCAGCGTCGGATTCTCATCGGCCCGATGCGCGATGTCCGGCTCGAACCCGGCGGAGCGCATCGTGCTGACGAGCCAGTCGTGGCACACCCGCCCCGCCGGCTGCGAAACCCACCGCTCCCCGCCGAGCTCCTCCCGCCGCACGGCGGCCCGCCCGGCCAGCGGATGCCCGGCCGGGACGAGCAGATCGCACAGGTCCTCCCCGAGCACGGCCTGCTCCACCCCGGCCGGGGCGGGCAGCGGCGCGATGTCCCAGTCGTGCGCGACGGCCAGATCGACCGCGCCCTTGGCGACGAGGTCCACCGACAGATGCGGATCGACCTCGCTGAGGCGGACGTCGAGTGCCGGATGCCGCTCGGCGAGCCCGGCCAGCGTCGCGGGCAGCAGCCCGCGCGCCGCGGAGGCGAACGCGGCGACCGTCAACTGCCCGGCGGGCACCCCGCGCCGCTCCTCCAGCCCGGTCTCGGCCCGCTCCATGATGGCCATCAACTCCCGCGCCGTAGCGGCGAGTTCACGCGCCTCGTCGGTGAGTCTGATGCCCCGCCCCTCGCGCTCCAGGAGCACCGTCCTGGTCTCCCGCTCCAGCTTGGCGATCTGCTGCGAGACGGCGGACGGGGTGTAGCCGAGCGCGGCGGCAGCGGCGCCGACGGTGCCGTGGACGGAGACGGCATGCAGCGCGCGCAACCGCTGGACATCGAGCATGACCGGCCTCCCCTTAGCAACGCGTCATCCCGTTAGCAACGCTTCATCCAACCATGCAGCAATCATCGCTGGTGCTACATGGTCGCGGGACCTGATGCTCGACGCATGAGACCCGCACACACCGGCCTCGCCGTCCTCGTCGCCGCCCTGTGGGGCGTGAACTTCGTCGTCATCGACATCGGCCTCGCCCACTTCCCGCCCCTGCTGTTCTGCGCCCTGCGCTTCCTGCTCGCCGCGCTGCCCGCGGTCTTCCTCGTGGGCCGGCCGTGTGTGCCGTGGCGTTGGATCATCGGGGTCGGACTCGCCCTGGGCGTCGGCAAGTTCGGGCTGCTCTTCATCGGCATGAACACCGGGATGCCCGCCGGTCTCTCCTCGCTCGTGCTCCAGGTGCAGTCCGTGTTCACGGCGCTGATCGCCTTCGCGTTCCTGGGCGAACGTCCCGGCCGCGTACGGATGGCGGGCATGGCGGTGGCCCTCGCGGGCATCGCGGTGGCGGCCGTGGACGAGGGCGGCTCGGGCCCGCTGGGGGCCTTCGCGCTCGTCCTGGTGGCGGCGGCGTTCTGGGGCGCCTCGAACGTCCTGACCCGCAAGGCGTCGCCGGAGGCCCCGTTCAACTTCATGGTCTGGTCGAGCGCGGTCCCGGTCCTGCCGCTCCTCGCGCTCTCCCTCCTCTTCGAGGGCCCCGCCCGCGACGCCTCCGCCCTGACCGGCCTCGACCTGCCGGGCGTCGGCGCGATCGTCTACGTAGCCCTCGTCACCACGCTCTTCGGCTTCAGCGTCTGGAGCCGCCTCCTGCGCCGCTACGACGCCTCGACGGTCGCCCCGTACTCCCTGCTCGTCCCCGTCTTCGGCATGTCGGCGGCGGCGCTGTTCCTGAACGAGGAGGTCACCACCTTGCGCTGGTGCGCGGCGGCCCTCCTGGTAGGAGGCGTAGCACTGGCCTCGCTGAAGGGCGCCCCGAAGGGGCGCGGGGCCGTGTCGTTCGGCGGCTCCGCCGCGGGCCGCGGGCAACCACGACGGCCCGCGGTCGGCGACGGGGAGAGAGGCCCGGACCCTCAGCCGGATCCCGAACTCACGCCGACTCGTTGAGCAGCCGGGCCAGATGCTCCCGCCCCGCACCGAGAAGCCCCGGAAGCGGCGCAGCCGACTCGTACCAACGCGCCTCGTACTCCCAGCACAGCCACCCGTCCCAGCCCTCGCGGCTGAGCACCTCCACGCACTCGGCCAGCGGCAGCGCTCCCTCGCCGAGCGGCAGCGGCGTGGTGTCGTCGGGGCCCGCGATGTCCTTGACCTGCACATAGCCGAGGTAGGGGGAGAGCGCCGCGTACGACGCCGTGGGCTGCTCGCCGCCCAGCCAGGTGTGCATGACGTCCCACAGCACGCCTACGTTGCGGTGGCCGACCGGGCCGACGACGCGGGAGGCGGCCGCTCCGGTGCGGTGCGAGTCGTGCGTCTCCAGGAGGACGCGGACGCCGCGGTCCGCCGCGTACTCGGCGGCGACACCGAGCCTGGCGGCCGCGATGGCGTCGGCCTCGGCCAGGCCCTCGTCGTCCAGTTCGTCGCCGCCGCCCGGGAAGACCCGTACGTACGGGGCCCCCAGGTCGCGGGCGAGGTCGACGAGGGCGCGGACCTCGTCGAGGACGGCGGTGTCGTCGCCGGGCGCCGCGACGCGCGCGTACCCGGCGACGCCGAGGATCTCGACGCCCGCGGCCTTGAAAGCGGCGGCCGCCTCCGTCCGCGCGGCCGCGTCGAGGCCCGGGTGGACCGGCTCCTCGGGATGCGCCCGCAGCTCCACGCCGTGGTAGCCGTGCGTGGTCGCGAGGCGGAGGACGTCGGCCAGCGGGAGGCCGGGGACACCGAGTGTGGAGAACGCCAGTTTCATGGGGCGGACCCTACCCGCGCTCCCGCCCGTCACTCGGACGCGTGGCGCGGGGGCGGTCGCAGGTGCCGGCCGTCACTCCCGAGCCTGCTGAAGTGGCAGTCGCCAGTCCTGGCCGGTCAGATCCACGCCGAACGAGCGGTGCGGTGTCTCGCCGGCCAGGACGAAGCCGTGCCGCCGGTAGATCGAGCGGGCCGACGTGAGCACGTCGTTCGTCCACAGCACCAGCTCGCGGTAGCCGACACCGCGCGCGAAGTCGATGACGGCCCGCACCAGCCGGTCGCCGACCCCGAGGCCGCGCGCCTCCGGCTCCACGAGGAGCAGCCGCAGCCGCGCCGTGCCGGGCGCCTCGTCCCGTACGCACATCACGCACCCCACGGCACGCCCGTCGAGCTCGGCGATCCACACCCGCTCAAGGTACGGGTCGTGGTCCTGCGCGAAGTCGGCGACGACGCGGGCCACCAGGCCCTCGTACTCCGCGTTCCAGCCGAACTCGGCCGCGTACACCGCCCCGTTGCGCGCCACGATCCAGCCCAGGTCGCCGGGGCCGGGGTCGCGCAGCGTCACGTCCTCGGAGCGCGGGGCGGCCGCCCGCCCGTCGCCGAGGACCGTGCGCACGGTGCGCAGCGCCTGGGCCAGCCGGCCGCGATCGGCCGCGGGCACCGTGTCGAGGAGCGCGCCGACCGCCTCCCGGCTGCGCTCGTCGAGCAGTTCCGCGGTGGTGCGGCCGCGCGGGGTGAGGGTGATGCTGCGGCGCCGCGAGTCGTGCTCGGAGGCGCCGCGCTCGACGAGCCCGTCCCGTTCGAACTTGCCGAGGATGCGGCTCAGGTACCCCGCGTCCAGGTTCAGCCGGGCGCGCAGATCGGCCGCGTCGAGCCGGCGGCCCTGCTCCGGGTGGACCAGCTCGTACAGCACACGTGACTCCGTGAGGGTGTACGGCGCGTACAGGTGGCGGCTGTAGTCCAGCGCGCCGATGACGTTCGTGTAGAAGCGGTTGAAGGACCGGATGTCCTGCACGGTCATGGGTCACCTCGCGATGCCGGGCCCGCCGGATCACAGACGTGGACGTGGACGTGAACGAGAACAGGAACGTGAAAGTGAACGGGAACGTGGACGGAAACAGTTGACTCAGTCAGAGGTTCGGAGGTGGCGCTCAGATTACGCCGGGTGGGCGGGTGCGTCCACGGATCGGACACCCGGGGGCCCGGTCCGGCATGCGGACGCTCGCAGACCGCCCCGGGTCAAGTCCGTGCATACGGCAGGTATAGCGGTTCAAGGGCAGCCCATGGGTTGGCCAACCCCTTCCCGCACGTTGGTCCCGTGTTCACCGTTCGCCCCCTCCGCCGCTCGTCGGGCGACGCGCACAGTGATCCAACGGCCCGTCGCACACGGGCCGTTGGCATGCCCGAAGCCGAAGCCACACCTCACCCCCAGGGGGCTCCCATGGCCGAACTGACCCGACGCAGACTCCTCGGCTCCGCGGCAGGCGCCGTCGGCGGCGCCGCCGCGCTCTCGCTCCTGCCGCCCAGCGTGCAGAAGGCGGTCGCCGCGGGCCCGCCCCGCAAGGGGTCCCTGCGCGACATCGAGCACGTCGTGATGCTCATGCAGGAGAACCGCTCCTTCGACCACTACTTCGGCACGCTCAAGGGCGTACGCGGCTTCAACGACCCCAAGGCGCTGAAACTGAGCAACGGCCGCTCGGTGTTCTACCAGCCCGACGCCGAGAACCCGAAGGGGTACCTCCTCCCCTTCCACCTGGACACGCACTCCACCAGCGCGCAGGCCATCCCGTCCACGAGTCACGCCTGGTCGGTGCAGCACGAGGCGTGGAACAACGGCGCCATGGACCAGTGGCTCCCGGCCCACCGCAAGGCCGACGGCGTCAACGGCCCCTATGTGATGGGCTATTACACGCGCAAGGACATCCCGTTCCAGTTCGCGCTGGCCGAGGCCTTCACCATCTGCGACAACTACTTCTGCTCCGTCTTCGGCCCGACCTGGCCCAACCGTCTCTACTGGATGACGGGCACGATCGACCCGTCCGGCACCCAGGGCGGCCCGATCCTGAACAACACGGCGCCGTCGCCGTACCGCTGGACGACGTACGCCGAACGGCTCCAGGCCGCGGGCGTCAGCTGGAAGGTCTACCAGCAGGACGACGACTACGGCTGCAACATGCTGGAGCAGTTCGCGTCCTTCAAGGACGCCAAGCCGGGCTCGGAGCTCTACGAGCGCGGTGTACGTCCCCAGCCCGAGGGCACCTTCGAGGACGACGCCCGCAACGACCGTCTCCCGGCCGTCAGCTGGATCATGCCGACGAGCTACCAGTCGGAGCACCCCGACTACCTGCCGGCCGCCGGTGCCGACTTCGTGGCCCAGAAGATCGAGGCGATCGCCTCCAACCCCAAGGTCTGGGCGAAGACGGCCTTCATCCTCAACTACGACGAGAACGACGGACTGTTCGACCACGTGGCCCCGCCCACGCCCCCGGCGGGAACGCCCGGCGAGTTCGTCAACGGCCTGCCGATCGGCGGCGGGTTCCGCGTCCCGGCGATCATCGTCTCGCCGTGGACGGTCGGCGGCTGGGTGGCCACCGAGTCCTTCGACCACACCTCGGCGCTGCAGTTCCTGGAGAAGTTCACGGGCGTCGCCGAACCCAACGTCACCGACTGGCGCCGGTCCACCTTCGGCGACCTCACCTCGGCGTTCCGCTTCTCCCACGCCTCACGCCGGCCGCCCCGCCTGCCGCACGACACGGCGAAGCAGCTGGCGCAGGCGAAGGAGGACGTCGCCACTCTCCCGGACCCGACCCTGCCCGGCGCGGACCAGCAGTTCCCGCACCAGGAGCGTGGCCGCCGCCCCCACCTGTAGCGGGCACCCCGCCGCGCACCGGAAACCTGCGGGTGCGCGGCGGCCCCGTCAGCACCGGCTCCCGCGCCTCACGCCAGCCCCCACACCACCGCGGACGGCAGCAGCGCGAACGGCGCCGCCCGTGGCCGGACGGCCCGGCCGAGGTCGTCGTCCCGGGACAGGGACCTGTTCGCCGAGCCGCGCCCCGCGACTAGGCCCCGCGCGGCGCCCCCGTGGACCCCCGCACCATCAACTCCCCGCGCACCACGTCCACCCCGCCCGCCGGTTCCGCCTCGCGGCCCATCGCGATGCGGCCCGCCCGCGCTGCCGCGTCCGCGAGGGGGAGGCGGACCGTCGTGAGGGCGGGGACCGCGTCCACGCTGAACGGCAGGTCGTCGAAGCCCGCCACCGACACGTCCTCGGGGATGCGCAGCCCCGCCTCCCGCAGCGCCGCGCACGCGCCGAGCGCCATCGTGTCGTTCGCCGCGACCACGGCCGTCAACTCCGGTTCGCTGCGCAGCAGTTCGGCGGTGGCCGCATACCCGGCGCCGCGGTCGTAGGGGCCGTGGGCCACCAGCCCGTCCGACTCCGTGACGCCCGCCTCGGCCAGCGCCGCACGGTGGCCCTCCAGCCGGTCGCGCGTCGTCGTGCGCTCCTGGGGGCCCGCCACGTAGCCGATCCGGCGGTGCCCGAGGTCGAGCAGGTGCCGGGTCAGCTCCATCGCCCCGCCCCGGTTGTCGAACGTCAGCGCCGCCGCGTCCGTCTCCGGCACCGGCGGCCGGCCGCACAGCACGACGCGCGTACCCGCCTCCGCCAGGCGCCGCAGCTTCCCGGCGACCGCCGCGACATGGGCCTCGTCCTCGATGGCGCCGCCCGTGAGGACGACCGCCGCCGCCCGCTGGCGCTGCAGCAGGGTCAGATAGGTCAGCTCCCGCTCGGGCGAGCCGCCCGTGTTGCAGACCACCGCGAGCCGCTCCCCGCCGGCCCGCCCGCCGGGTCCGACGATCTCCGACTGCACCGCGGACGCCATGATCCCGAAGAAGGGGTCGGCGATGTCGTTGACGAGCACCCCGACCAGGTCGGAGGTGGCCGCGGCGAGGGCGCTGGCCGGGCCGTTGAGGACGTAGTCCAGATCGTCCACGGCCTTCAGCACCCGCTCGCGCGTGGCCGCGGCGACCGGATAGTTGCCGTTCAGCACGCGCGAGACGGTGGCGGGGGACACCTGCGCACGGGCCGCCACGTCCGCCAGGGTCACGGTCATCGAGTCATCCTCCGTCAACGGCCGGGACCACTCCAGAGTCGGGGAGCCCCGGCCGGTCTCGTATCCGCTCTTGTCCGAGCGGCTGTGCAGAGGCTAGCTTCTTTCTAAGTAGAAAGCGCTTGCTACGAACGCTCGCTACGCACGCCTGCCATCCGCGGCCTCCTGTAGCGAAGGACGAAGGGACTCACGTGACACGCAAGACGGTGCGCATCGCCATGAACGGTGTGACGGGGCGCATGGGCTACCGCCAGCACCTCGTCCGTTCTCTCCTGGCCCTGCGTGACCAGGGCGGACTCGATCTCGGCGACGGCACGGTGCTGTGGCCCGAGCCGGTCCTCGTCGGCCGCCGCGAGCACGCGCTGCGGGCGCTCGCCGAGCGGCACGGCCTGAGCGAGGAGAACATCTCCACCGATCTCGACGCCGTCCTCGCCGACGACTCGATCGACATCTACTTCGACGCGCAGGTGACCTCCGCCCGGGAGGAGGCGCTGAAGAAGGCGATCACCGCGGGCAAGCACATCTACACCGAGAAGCCGACCGCCACCGGCCTCGACGGCGCCCTCGACCTGGCCCGGCTCGCCAAGGACGCGGGCATCAAGTCCGGCGTCGTCCAGGACAAGATCTTCCTGCCGGGCCTGCTCAAGCTGAAGCGCCTCATCGACGGCGGCTTCTTCGGCAAGATCCTCTCCGTGCGCGGCGAGTTCGGCTACTGGGTCTTCGAGGGCGACTGGCAGGAGGCGCAGCGCCCGAGCTGGAACTACCGCTCCGAGGACGGCGGCGGCATCGTCGTCGACATGTTCCCGCACTGGGAGTACGTGCTGCACGAGCTGTTCGGCCGGGTCGCGTCCGTGCAGGCGCACATCACCACGCACATCCCGCAGCGCTGGGACGAGAGCGGCAAGCCCTACGACGCCACCGCCGACGACTCCGCGTACGGCATCTTCGAGCTGGACGGCGGAGCCGTCGCCCAGATCAACTCCTCCTGGGCCGTCCGCGTCAACCGCGACGAGCTCGTGGAGTTCCAGGTCGACGGCACCGAGGGCTCCGCCGTCGCCGGCCTGCGCAACTGCCGCGTGCAGCACCGCAGCGCCACGCCCAAGCCGGTCTGGAACCCGGACATCCCCGCCACCTACTCCTTCCGCGACCAGTGGCAGGAAGTGCCCGACAACGCCGAGTTCGACAACGGCTTCAAGGCGCAGTGGGAGCTCTTCCTCAAGCACGTGTACGCCGACGCGCCCTACCACTGGGACCTGCTGGCCGGCGCCCGCGGCGTGCAGCTCGCCGAGCTGGGCCTGAAGGCGTCCGCCGAGGGCCGCCGCATCGACGTACCGGAGATCACGCTGTGACCATCCAACTCCCGGACACGACGGGCGCGTTGCGATCGTACGAGCCGCGCTCCACGCCCCTCGCCCTCGACACCGGCGCGCCCTTCTCCTCGCGTGTCGTCTTCTCGGCGGCCCACGTCGTCGCCGACCCGTTCGCCGACACGACGCCCGACTCGCCGGCCGCCGTCGACTGGGACGCCACCCTCGCCTTCCGCCGCCACCTGTGGTCGCACGGGCTCGGTGTCGCCGAGGCGATGGACACCGCGCAGCGCGGCATGGGCCTGGACTGGGCGGGCGCCGCCGAACTCATCCGGCGCTCCGCCGCCGAGGCGAGAGCCGTCGGCGGCCGCATCGCGTGCGGCGTCGGCACCGACCAGCTCACCGGCCCCGCCGCGGACCTGGCGACCGTGCGCGCCGCCTACGAGGAGCAGCTCGCGCTCGTGGAGGGGACGGGCGCACAGGCGATCCTCATGGCGTCCCGCGCACTGGCCGCCGTCGCCAAGGGCCCCGAGGACTACCTCGAGGTCTACGGCCACCTCCTGCGCCAGGCCACCGAGCCGGTCGTCCTGCACTGGCTCGGCCCGATGTTCGACCCGGCGCTCGACGGCTACTGGGGCTCCGCCGACCTGGACGCCGCGACGGAGACCTTCCTGGAGGTCATCGCCGCGCACCCGGACAAGGTCGACGGCATCAAGGTGTCGCTGCTCGACGCCCAGCGCGAGGTCGACCTGCGCCGCCGCCTCCCGCAGGGCGTGCGCTGCTACACGGGCGACGACTTCAACTATCCCGAGCTGATCGCCGGCGACGACCGCGGCTTCAGCCACGCGCTGCTCGGCATCTTCGACCCGCTGGGCCCGCTCGCCGCGCAGGCGGTCCGCGTCCTCGACACCGGCGACGCGAAGGGTTTCCGGTCACTCCTCGACCCGACGGTCGAGCTGTCCCGGCACCTCTTCCAGACCCCGACCCGCTTCTACAAGACCGGCGTCGTCCTCCTGGCCTGGCTCGCGGGCCACCAGGACCACTTCGCGATGGTCGGCGGCCTCCAGTCGGCCCGCTCGCTCCCGCACTTCGCGAAGGCGTACGAACTCGCCGACGGGCTGGGCCTCTTCCCGAACCCGGAGCTGGCCGAGGCCCGCATGAAGCAGCTGCTCGCCCTGTACGGAGTGACCTCATGAGCGCCACCGCCGACCCTCGGTTCTCCATCAACCAGATGACGGTCAAGCAGCTCGGCCTGCCCGAACTCGTCGCAGCCTGCGTCGAGTTGGGCGTTCAGCACGTCGGCACCTGGCGCGCCCCGGTGCAGGAGTACGGCGTCGAGGCGGCCGCCAAGCTGCTGAACGAGGCGGGCCTCTCCGTCTCCACGCACTGCCGCGGCGGCTTCCTCACCGCGATCGACCCGGCCGACCGCAAGGCGGCGATCGAGGACAACAAGCGCGCCGTCGACGAGGCCGTCACCCTCGGCACGGACGTCCTCGTCCTCGTCTCCGGCGGACTCCCGGCAGGCTCCTACGATCTGGCGGGCGCCCGGGAACGTATCGCCGACGCGCTCACCGAACTCGCCCCGTACGCCGCCGAGAACGGGGTGCGGCTGGCCATCGAGCCGCTGCACCCCATGTACGCGGCCGACCGCTGCGTCGTCTCGACGCTCGCCCAGGCCCTGGACATCGCCGAGCGCTTCCCCGCGCACCAGGTCGGCGTCTGCGTGGACACGTACCACATCTGGTGGGACGACCGGGCACCCGAGCAGATCGCGCGGGCCGGGGCACAGGGCCGCATCGCCACGTTCCAGCTGGCGGACTGGACGACGCCGCTGCCCGAGGGCGTGCTCAACGGGCGCGGCCAGATCGGCGACGGCTCGATCGACATGCGGTACTGGCGCCGCCTGGTGGAGGACCAGGGGTACTCCGGCCCCATCGAGGTCGAGCTGTTCAACGACGGCCTGTGGGCGCGGGACGGCCGCGAGGTCCTGGCGGAGACGGCGGCCCGGTTCACCGAGCACGCCTGCTGAATCCGGGCTCTTTCGGCCCCGCCGAAAATCCCGGGAAGAAAACGCTCCGCATCCGTGCAACCTTTCGGGGCCCCGGCGGGTCTACGGTGCGTCGGGGTTTTCGGAGGGGGAGATCTGGGGGGATCCAGGAAGCTCCGACGCAGGAGGGGAAGGCCCGAGGGGCCCGGTCCACGGACCGGGCCCCTCGGGCATTTCACTCGGCGTTTTTTGGACGCTTCGGTCGTCTCAGAAGAAGACGCCGCAGCGCAGCAGCACGTTCGCGTACGGCCGCGCCTCCCCGGTCCGCACGATCAGCCGCGCGCTTCCCGACAGCTCCTTCAGTTCCTCGTGCGTGACGAAGCCGAGGGACGGCACCCGCTCCCGGAGCAGGCCGGCCGCCGCCGGGTTCGCCTCCCGCACCTCGTGCGCGGCCGTGCCCGCCTCGACCACCAGCTCGTCGAGCAGCCCGTCCAGGACCTCCGCGAACGACGGCACCCCGGCCCGGAAAGCGAGGTCGACGACGCGCGGACCGGCGGGGATCGGCAGTCCCGCGTCACATATCAGCACCCCGTCCCCGTGCCCCAACTCGGCTGTGGCGCCCGCCAGATGACGGTTGAGAATGCCGGACTTCTTCACAGCGCGGCGACCTCTTCCGCGGTCGGGTACGACACCTGCGCGCCCTCCTTGGTGACGGCGGCGGCGCCGACGCGGGCCGCGTAGGCGGCGGCGTCGGCCAGCGCTTCGCCGGTCCCGAGGCGCCAGGCGAGCGCCGCGGTGAACGCGTCACCTGCGCCCGTCGTGTCCACGGCCTTCACCTTCACCGACGCCACCCGGGACGAGCCCGAGGCGTCCGCGACGAGCGCGCCGTCGGCGCCGAGCGTGATCACGACCGAGCGCGGGCCGAGCGCGAGCAGCGCCCGCGCCCAGTCGTCCCAGTCTCCGGGGCCCCCCTCCGTGTCCGTGCCGAGGACCACGCGGGCCTCGTGCTCGTTCACGATCAGCGGGTCGCACACCGCGAGGACCTCGTCCGGCAGCGGCGCGGGCGGCGACGGGTTCAGCACGAGCCGGGCGCCGTCGGCAATGCTGCGGGCCACCTCCGCGACCGTCTCCAGCGGGATCTCCAGCAGCGTGGAGACGACCCGGGCGCCCGCGAACAGCTCACCGGCCGCACGTACGTCGTCCGGGGTGAGCCGGCCGTTCGCGCCCGGGGACACGACGATGCTGTTGTCCCCGGACGGGTCGACGGTGATCAGTGCGACGCCGGTGGGCGCCCCGCCGACGAGGACGCCGGACGTGTCGACGCCCGCCGACTCCATCGACTCCCGCAGCAGCGTCCCGTGCCCGTCGTCGCCGACCCGCGCGAGGAGCGCCGTACGGGCACCGAGCCTGGCGGCGGCGACCGCCTGGTTGGCGCCCTTGCCGCCCGGGTGGACGACCAGGTCCGAGCCGAGGACGGTCTCCCCGGCGGCCGGGCGGCGGTCGACGCCCACCACCAGGTCGGCGTTGGCCGACCCGACGACGAGGAGGTCGTACGTGTTCATGCGGTGCCTTTCTTCGTATGTCGGCACAAAGCCTACGAGAGCGTCACTGTCACTTGAAGTTGGCGACGTTCTTCTCCGTCACGACCTTGACCGGCACCTTCACCGCGTCGGCGATCTTCTTGTCCTGGGCCGCCCGGATCGCGTTCTGCACGGCGATCTTGCCGAGCTCGCGCGGCTGCTGGGCGACGGAGGCGTACAGCGTGCCCGCCTGCACGGCCTTGAAGCCGTCCGGAGTGCCGTCGAAGCCGACGACCGAGACCGACTTGCCCGCCTTGGAACCGAGGGCCTTGACCGCGCCGAGCGCCATCTCGTCGTTCTCGGCGAAGACACCGTCGATGTCGGGGTGCGACTGGAGCAGGTTCGTCATGACGTCCAGGCCCTTGGTGCGGTCGAAGTCCGCGGGCTGCTTGGCGGCGACCTTGATGCCCGGGTAGTTCTTGAGCCCGGCGGCGAAGCCCGCGCCGCGCTCGCGGCTGGCCGACGTACCGGCCTGGCCCTGGAGGATCACGATGGTGCCCTTGCCGCCGAGCTTGTCGGCGAGCGCCTTCGCGGCCTGCTTGCCGCCCGCGACGTTGTCGGAGGCGACGAGCGTTGCCGTCTCCGCCTTGTTCACGCCGCGGTCGGCGGCGACGACGGGGATGCCGGCCTTGTTGGCGCCGCGCACGGACGGGCCGACGGCGTCGGAGTCGACCGGGTTGACGATGACGGCGCCCAGGCCCGTGCTGGTGAAGTTCTGCAGCTGGTTGGCCTGCTGCGAGGCGTCGTTCTGCGCGTCGGTGACGGTCAGCTGCACGCCCTGCTTCTTGGCCTCGGCCTGCGCGCCGGCCCGCATCTCGGTGAAGAACGGGTTGTTGAGCGTGGAGACGGCCATGCCCAGCTTGAGGTCCTTCTTGCTGTCGGACGACGAGCCGTTGTTCCACAGCGCGAGGCCGCCGACGATCGCCGCGGCGACGACGGCCGCGATCAGGTACTGCATCTTCTGCTTCGGTCCGCCCGTACCGGCACCGGCGGCGGCCGGTGTGGCCCCGGCCTTGCGGCGCACGGTGTCGAGCAGCACGGCGAGCGCGATGACGACGCCGATGACGACCTGCTGCCAGAAGGCGGACACGGACAGCAGGTTGAGGCCGTTGCGGAGGACCGCGAGGATCAGCGCGCCGATGAACGTGCCCGACGCCTTGCCCGTACCACCGGCCAGCGAGGCACCGCCGATGACGACGGCGGCGATGGCGTCCAGCTCGTAGCCCTGCGCGGCCTGCGGCTGCGCGGAGGAGAGCCGGGAGGCGAGGACGATACCGGCGACGGCCGCGAACAGGCCGGACAGACCGTAGATGACGAGCTTCTGCCGCTTGACGCGCAGGCCGGACAGCCGGGCCGCTTCCTCGTTGCCGCCGATCGCGTACATGGAGCGCCCGATGAACGTACGCCCGAGCACGACAGCGGTGATCAGCCCGACGACCACCATCACGATGACCGGCACCGGCAGCCAGCCGCCCAGCGTGTCACCGAGGTGCGAGACCGAGTTGGGGAAGGGGATCGGGCTGCCCTGCGAGATGACGAGCGAGAGCCCGCGTCCGACCGACAGCATCGCGAGCGTCGCGATGAACGGCGGGAGCTTGCCGTACGAGATGAGGGCGCCGTTGACGAGTCCGCAGGCCACGCCGGTGACGACGGCGAGGAGCACGGCTATGACGACCGGCACTCCTTCGTTCGTCGCGGCCCAGGCGAGGACGGTCGCGGACAGGGCGGCCACCGAGCCGACGGACAGGTCGATGCCCGCCGAGACGATGACGAAGGTGACACCGAAGGCGAGGATCGCCGTCACGGCCGCCTGCACGCCCACGTTCAGCAGGTTCGTGGTGGTGAGGAAGTCACCGGACAGCAGCGACATCACGATGACGAGGACGACGAGCGCGGTCAGCGCGCCGTTGTCGAGGAGCAGCCGCAGCAGGCTCCCGCCGGATGTGGTCGCGCTCTTGCCGTTCTTCTTGCCGAGCGTGTCAGTGGTCACGGGAGCCCTCCTCCTCGTACGCGTGGTGGTTCTGGTTGCTGACGGCGAGTGCCATCACGGAGTCCTGGGTGGCGTCCTCGGCGGCGAGTTCACCGGCGATCCGGCCCTGCGCCATGACCAGCACCCGGTCACTCATGCCGAGCACTTCCGGCAGATCGCTGGAGATCATGAGGACGGCGTGCCCGGCGGCGGTCAGCTCGTTGACGAGCTGGTAGATCTCGACCTTCGCGCCGACGTCGATCCCGCGCGTCGGCTCGTCGAGGATCAGCACCTTGATGTCGGCGAGGAGCCACTTGCCGATGACGACCTTCTGCTGGTTGCCGCCGGACAGGGTGCGCACGTGCTGGCCCAACCCGGCCATCCGCACGCCCAGTTGGGAGGCGATCCGCTCGGCGGCGGCGTACTGCCCCTTGAGGTCGACGAACCCGCCGCGGGTCGCGGTCCGCAGGGTCACGAGCCCGAGGTTCTCCGCCACGGACTGGTCGAGCACGAGGCCCTGGCCCTTGCGGTCCTCGGGGACGAGCCCGACCCCGGCGGCCATGGCGGCGTTCACGTCGTGCCGGGGCAGCCGGGCCCCACCGACTTCCACACTGCCCGCGTCGTACGGATCGGCGCCGAAGACGGCACGGACCACTTCCGTACGCCCCGCGCCGACGAGCCCGGCGATGCCGACGACCTCACCGGCCCGCACCTCGAAACTCACGTCGTGGAAGACGCCGTCCCGGCTCAGCCCCTCGACCTTCAGCAGCGCGGCGCCCGTGTCGGGCCGCTCCCGCGGGTACTGCTGCTCGATCGAGCGCCCCACCATGAGCCGTACGAGCTCGTCCTCGGGGGTCGAGGCGGGCACCTGGCCCACACTGCGGCCGTCCCGGATGACGGTGACCCGGTCGCCCAGAGCGGCGATCTCCTCCAGGTGATGCGTGATGAAGACGATGCCGACACCGTCCTCGCGCAACGCACGCACGATGGCGAAGAGCTTCTCCACCTCCTCGGAGGTGAGCACGGCGGTCGGCTCGTCCATGATCAGCACGCGGGCGTCCAGGCTGAGCGCCTTCGCGATCTCGACCATCTGGAGTCGGGCGATGCCGAGTTCACGCACGCGCGCGCGTGGCGACACCTTCACGCCCACGCGCGCGAGGAGCGCTTCGGCGTCGGCGTCCATCTTCTTGCGGTCGATGAGACCGAAGCGGCGCGGCTGACGCCCCAGGAAGATGTTCTCGGCCACGGTCAGATCAGGAACGAGGTTGAACTCCTGATAGATCGTGGCGATGCCGAGCCGTTCGGCGTCCTGCGCACCATGGATACGGACCTGCTCGCCGCCGACGGTGATGCGGCCCTCGTCGGGCGTGTAGGCGCCGGAGAGCATCTTGATCAGCGTGCTCTTGCCGGCCCCGTTCTCACCGAGCAGGACGTGCACCTCGCCCCGTCGCAGGTCGAAGTCGACACTGTCGAGCGCGACGACGCCGGGGAAGGTCTTCCGTATCCCTTCGATACGCAGCAACTCGTCCGGGTTGCGCGGCTGGTTCACTGGGCTCTCCTCTCCATTGAGGTGGGCGGTTGTGCTGAACGTGGCTCGCCGCACGAGTGACGTACGACGAGGTGGGCGGGGAGCGTCACGGACGCGGGAGGCCGGCCCTCGATGCGGTCCACGAGGGCGCGCACGGCGGCCCGCCCCAGCTCCGTCGTCGGCTGGGCGATCGCCGTGACGGGCGGATCGGTGTGCACGAACCAGGGGATGTCGTCGAACGCGGCGAGCGCGATGTCGTCCGGGACGCGCAGCCCGCGCGCGCGGATCGCGTCGAGCGCGCCGAGCGCCATCAGGTTGTCGGCCGCGAACACGACCTCGGGCGGCTCGGGCAGGTCCAGGAACCCGTCCGTCACGCGGCGCCCGCTGCCCGCCTGGAAGTCGCCCTGCCCTATGTAGAAGTCCGGCAGCTCGATCGCGTACGAGGCGAGCGCCTCCCGGAACGCGGTGACGCGCTCACTGCCCGTCGTGGTCGCCGCCGGGCCCGCGATGATGGCGAGCCGGCGGTGCCCGAGCCGGTGCAGATGCGCGACGAGGTCCCGGATCGCGGCCCGCCCGTCGGAGCGCACGACCGGCACGTCGACGCCCGGGATCCACCGGTCGACGAAGACCATCGGGGTGCCGCCCCTGGCCGCGTCCAGCATCAGCGGGGAGCCGCCGTCGGTGGGGGAGACGAGGAGTCCGTCGATGCGCCGGTCGAGGAGGGTCCGTACGTGGTGGTCCTGGAGGTCGGGCCGCTCGTCGGCGTTGCCGATGATCACGCTGTAGCCGAGTGCGCGGGCCTCTTCCTCGACCGAGCGGGCCAGCTCGGTGAAGTACGGGTTCAGCACGTCGCTGATGACCAGGCCGAGGGTGCGGGTCTGGTCGGTGCGCAGGGAGCGGGCGACGGCGTTGGGCCGGTAGCCGAGTGAATCCACGGCGGCCATGACCCGCGCCCGGGCGTCGGGGCTGACGGATGGGTGGTCGTTGAGAACCCGCGAGACCGTGGCGACGGAAACCCCGGCCGCGGCTGCGACGTCCTTGATGCTCGCGCTGGACGGCATCACGGACCACCTCCTTGTGGCTGCGTGGAATCGATTACATGAACCGCTTGGATGGATTGGAATCGATTACATGGGATGGTGGCAAGGGGGGTTCCGGTTGTCGTGACCGGATCGTGATGGGGCGGAGGCGGCGCGGGGAGGTTTGTCGGTGGGGCATGCCATGGTGGAGCAACGGGTTATGGGATACGCAGACCCGGCGACGAACGGAGACCAGGACCGTGAACCACGCGCAGCTCACCGCACTCGGCCGCGCCCTGCGACTGCTCGGCGAGCACGGCGACACGCTCACCGGCGACACCTCGGACGCCAAGCTCCACGAGGTGCGGGGTGACGTGAAGCGCGCCCTGGAGCTGCTCGACGACACGGTCACCGGCTCGGCGCCCACGACCCGCTGCGCCGAGCACCCGCAGGGCGCGGTCGACGAGTCGGCGCCCGACCTGTGCCTGCTGTGCGAGACACGCCGCCGCCAGGCGCGCCGCTCGGAGTACGGGGGCGGTCCCGCGCGCCCCCGCGCCGAGGAGCAGCCCGTGATGTCGCGCTACGGCACGCGCGAGGACCGCCCGCAGCCCCAGCAGCGCTGGATCCCGGAGATGTGGAACGGGCAGGTGTGGCAGCTCTGCGGCACCCCGCGCCACGACCGCCGCGAGGCGGACCTCTACCTCGCGGCGCAGCGCCGCCGCCCGGACGCGGCGATGGCTTACCGGCTGGTGCACGAGTTCACGGACTACGAGGTCGTGCGGGTGTGGGGCACGCCGGTGAAGGTCGACATGAAGCCGATGGGCGGGATCTGACGCCCCGGGCGGGCCCCGCGCCCCACGCCCCGCGGCCCTGGCGGCGTCACTTCCGCCAGAACAGGTGGTGCGTCACGCCGCTCGGGCTGGGCACCACCTCCAGGAGGTACCGGTCGCGCAGCTCGTCGGGGGAGTCCCAGAGCCGTAGCCCGGAGCCGAGTTTCACCGGCGACACCGCCACATGCAGGGTGTCGACGAGGCCGGCGTCGAGGAACTGCCGGATGGTGGTGACCCCGCCGCCGAGCCGGACGTCCTTGCCGCGCGCCGCTTCCCGTGCCCGTTCGAGGACCGTGGCCGGGTCGTCGTCGAAGTGGAACGTGGTGTCGGAGAGCGTGAACGACGGACGCGTGTGGTGGGTCATGACGAACACCGGCGTGCGGAACGGCGGCTCCTCTCCCCACCATCCGCGCCACTCATGGTTCTGCCAGGGCCCGCGCTGGGGCCCGAACTTGTTCCGGCCCATGATCTCGGCACCGATGTTGCGGTCGAAATCCCGCGTGAAGTAGTCGTCGAGGCCCCGGCTCCCCCCGGGATCCGCACGCATGGGCCAACTCGCCGTGGCACCGGCCCAGGAGAACAGCCGCTCGGCATGGTCGACCCCGAACGGCCGCTCGAAGCTCTGGTGCTCACCGGCTCCGATGCCGTCACTGGAGACGTTGAAGTTCATGACTCTCAGCAATTGATCCACGTGTTCCCTCGCCAGGTCGGTCGCGTCATCGTGGGGCAGGGCGCCGCACATGATGACGTCGAACGGTCCGCGACCGGATCGACAGCGGCCGACAACTTTTCCCGCCCCGCCCCGCGTTGCTACTCGCCGCGGCCCTCCGCGAGCGTGTGCGCGACAAGGGCGTTGGCGTGCCCGTGGCCGAGGCCGTGCTCGGCCTTGAGCCAGCCGACCAGCTCCATGTGCTTGGTCAGGGGCGAGGCCCGGATGAGTTCCTGCCAGTGGGCGACCGGCTGCCCGTACTTCTTCTCGATGGACGGGAAGTAACTGGCGGGGCCTTTGGCGGTGGTCATGGCGGGGTCCTGTCGGCCGGGTGCGGATGGTGTTGCCGTGTAGGACGCGCGGGCATCACGGAACTCACCGGTCCCGCACTGTGATCCACGCCACGCGCCGACCCCGCGCTCTCCTGGTTCCGCGTTCCGGCCCATGGCGGTCGTCGGCTGAAGCGGCGGGGGTTCGGGTTACACCGAGCCCCCGCCGCGGTGCTGCCCGGCGAGGTGTATCGCGGTCAGCAGATAACTCGTCAGTCGTTTCCGGAACACGGGGTCGGCAGACGGTCGCCGCGACTGGTAGCCACGCGCAGCACGTCTCTCAAGGCAGCGGCCAACCGGGCCGCAAAGATCTTCAGATGCTTCAGGTCTACTGTCTCGTCGTCGAGTAGCTCGAATGCCTTCTCCACCAACTCGGATGCCATCTCAAGCTGCTCCGCCTCGACATGGTCCGCCAGGCGGGACATGAAGCTCTCCGGGTCGTCTGTGCCCAGATAGCACGGCTTGCCCTCGGTGCCTGCCCATGGAAGCAGCCTCAGTACGTTCTGTGCGGCCACCCCTGCCTTTGCCTCTTGGTGACCGGGAATCAAATGACACGGGCAGTCGCATGCCTCGTAGATCAGCGGCACGTCGACCGGGGCCGCAGTCGGGGAGGACTCGGAGCAGGCTGGGTGGGTGCCAATGCGGCAGGCGCTCGAGCGGTACGAAGTCGAGGCGTCCAGGCTGCTGGTCTGCCGTCGTGTAGGCATCAGTGCGCCCCCAGGAGGACCGAACGCGTGTCAGCTGACGAGAGCGGAGCAATGACCACCGACCTGTGTTGCTGTGCGTGACGTTCCCACGTCAGGACGTACGGGCGGACGAGGGCGTTCTCCTCACCCGCGAGCGGGTACCGGTGGCTCGCCCAGTCGCAGGAGCGGCTGCGAACGACCGTCGGTCCGTTGCAAGCGGCGGTAAAAGTCGGCGCGGGTTGCGGGCATGGTGTTGAGGCGCGGCGGTGCCTGCCTCTGGGGAAGTAGCGCGCCCTCAGGGCAGCGGCGGCGCGGCGCATACGGTTGAGCATTCTGAATCAGCTCCTGTTGCTGATGGCCCGGTCTCCCGACGTCGCCCGTGGTGAGGCCGGGTTGTTCACGACCGCCCATAAGGTGCGGTCGTTTCCACTGGTGGCCACGAGCCCGAAGCGGTCGGCTTCTGCCACCACGTCCAAGACCTCTCTCCACGAATCAGCGGGGAGCGAGTCCGGTACGTCCGCTTCGATTGCCGTGAACCGAGTGCGCTCGTCCACGCGCGTGGGTGGGGAGCCCGACAGCGGACAGCCGGGCGGCGATGGCCGCCGCGCTCAACTTCGAAGCGGGCACAGGCAGCCTCCGTCGCCAGCGATCACGTTCAGTGAAGCTGGTTAACTAGCTTAGAGCTAGTGGACTAGATTTGCCATGTGCCTGAGCAGCCGCCCTACCTCCGCATCGCCGACGAGCTCCGGCGGCGGATCGCTGAGCGCGTATGGGAGCCCGGAGACCGCCTGCCCTCTCGCGGGCGGATCGGGCAGGAGTGCGGCGTCGGGGAGAACGTGGTCCGGCGGGCGCAGGAGCTGTTGATCTCCCAAGGAGTGCTTGAGGGACGCGCAGGCTCGGGTACTTACGTCGCGGAGCCTCGGCAGCGAGTGCGGGTCGTGCGGTCGTCGGCCCGCGAGCAGCCTGGAGGGTCGCCGTTCCGTGCAGACATGCAGGCTGTCGGCAGGCAAGGTGACTGGGAAAGCCGTACCGATGCCAAGGTGCCGGCGTCCGCCGACATCGCGGCGCGCCTGGGCATAGGTGTCGGCGATCTCTGTGTCCGGACGTCGTACGAGTTCCTCGGTGATGGCCGCCCTGTGCAGCTCTCCACCAGCTGGGAGCCCTACGAACTGACCGCGGGCACGCTCGTCGTCCTGCCCGAAGGCGGGCCGCATGCCGGGGCAGGCGTCGTCAATCGCATGGCCGCTATCGGGATCACCGTCAGCCATGCCGTCGAGCAGCCCGAGCCAAGGCAGGCCACCGCAGAGGAAGCCTCGCTACTCGGCATTCAGAAGGCTGGCCTCGTCACTCACATCCGACGCACCTACTACAGCGACCAAGGGCAGCCTGTGGAGACTGCGGACATCGTCGTACCTGCCGCTCACTGCGAGATCGTTTACGAGATCCCGATCAACCATCGCGGATAGGCGTTGTGCCTTCTAAGCGCTTGGCCGCAGGTTCGAGTTGCTGGGGGCTCTGTCGATCGGCTCCGCTTCGGCGGTGGTGCGGGAGCCGTGCCATGGGGCGCGCCACCTGGGTACCCTGAACCACGCCCGCTCCAGGGTGCGAGCTGACCGGCCCCGACGTATCGGGCTTACGTCGTGCCCGGCTCGCGCTCCAGCGGCCAGCGCGCCCCGATGCCCGCAGACCTCAGTTACCCGCTTGCCCGGCCGGCCCCGCGTGCGCCGCACCTGCCGTCGCCGCGACCAGGTCCAGCAACTCATCCCGCAGCGCGGCCAGTTCCGCCGGAAGTGGCGTCTCGTCCCGGACCGCCTGCGTCCGGCGCCACGCCAGTGCCGCCTCCAGGAGGGGGCCGAGGCGCGGCCACCGCGCGGCCGTCCACTCCGCCGCCTGCGCCTTGTCCGCCAGTTCACCGGTGGTCAGGGCGCGCAGGGCCCGGCACGCGGTCAGTACCAGGTAGGCGTGGCCGCCCCGGTGCCGTACTTCGGGCGCCCAGTCCCGCAGCCCCGCGACGGAGTCGATGAGCGCGGTCCGCAGCTCCTGCGGTTCGGCGGCGGCCAGGGACTCCCGCGCCGGCCGGCCGGCCAGCGTCAGGCCCGTCTCGCGGACGAGGACCCGGGTCAGCGCCCAACGGGGCAGCACGCGCGCGGTGTGCGGCGGTTCGCCGGGGGAGACCACGAGCAGGGGTTCGAGGAGGCTTCCGGCGAGCGCGGCCGAGGGCGCGAACGTCAGGTCGAGCCGCTCCCGGAACGCCGGATGCGCCCGCAGGATTCGCGCCTCGACAGCAAGCAACTCACCGACTCCGACACCGAGTTCACCTTCCACCCCGATCAGTACGTCGACATCGCTCACCCCGCGCTCGAACGATCCCGTAGCGGCAGACCCGTACAACCACACCCCCACCACCCGCTCGCCCACCACCGGCGCCACAGCCGTCAGCAGATCGGGCAGCAGCCGCCGCACACTCACCGGCACCCCGCCCGCCGGAACCTCGCCCGCCGGAACCCCGCTCGTCTCACCCATCCCCGCACCCTAGGCCAGCCCCGAAAACCCCGGCGGATGCCCCGTTGTCGTACCTCACCGATACCGTCGGATCATGGCGAAGGAGCAGGCGCAGGGCGGCGCCCGGCCGATGGCGGTGCTCGAGGGAGTCCTCGAGCGGATCACGTACGCCAATGAGGACACGGGGTACACCGTCGCGCGCGTCGACACCGGCAGAGGCGCCGGGGATTTGCTGACGGTCGTCGGCTCGCTGCTCGGCGCGCAGGCGGGGGAGTCGCTGCGGATGGAGGGCCGCTGGGGCTCGCACCCCCAGTACGGCAAGCAGTTCACGGTGGAGAACTACACGACGGTGCTGCCCGCCACGATCCAGGGCATCCGCCGCTACCTGGGATCCGGCCTGGTCAAGGGCATCGGCCCGGTCTTCGCCGACCGCATCACGCAGCACTTCGGCCTGGACACCCTCGACATCATCGAGCAGGAGCCGAAGCGCCTCATCGAGGTGCCGGGCCTCGGCCCCAAGCGCACCAAGAAGATCGCGGACGCCTGGGAGGAACAGAAGGCGATCAAGGAAGTGATGCTCTTCCTCCAGAGCGTCAGCGTGTCGACCTCGATCGCCGTGCGCATCTACAAGAAGTACGGCGACGCGTCGATCGGCGTCGTGAAGAACCAGCCGTACCGCCTCGCCTCCGACGTCTGGGGCATCGGCTTCCTCACCGCCGACCGCATCGCCCAGTCCGTCGGCATCCCGCACGACAGCCCCGAGCGCGTCAAGGCCGGTCTCCAGTACGCCCTTTCGCAATCCACCGACCAGGGCCACTGCTTCCTGCCCGAGGAGCGGCTGATCGCCGACGCGGTGAAGCTGCTCCAGGTCGACACCGGCCTGGTCATCGAGTGCCTGGCCGAGCTGGCGCTGCCGGACGAGGACTCCGGCGAGCCCGGTGTCGTACGGGAGCAGGTGCCAGGCGAGCACGGCGAACCGGTCACCGCGATCTACCTCGTCCCCTTCCACCGCGCCGAACTCTCCCTCTCCGCCCAGTTGTCCCGGCTGCTGCGCACCGACAAGGACCGGATGCCCGCCTTCCGCGACGTGGCCTGGGACAAGGCCCTGACCTGGCTCGCGGGCCGCACCGGAGCCGATCTCGCGCCCGAGCAGAAGGAGGCCGTCAAGCTGGCGCTGACGCGCAAGGTCGCGGTGCTGACCGGCGGGCCCGGCTGCGGCAAGTCGTTCACCGTCCGCTCGATCGTCGAGCTGGCCCGCGCCAAGAAGGCGAAGGTGGTGCTGGCCGCGCCGACCGGCCGCGCCGCCAAGCGCCTCGCCGAGCTGACCGGCGCGGACGCCTCCACCGTCCACCGCCTTCTGGAGCTGAAGCCGGGCGGCGACGCGGCCTACGACAAGGACCGCCCGCTCGACGCCGACCTGGTCGTGGTCGACGAGGCGTCCATGCTCGACCTGCTCCTCGCCAACAAACTGGTGAAGGCGGTGCCACCCGGCGCGCATCTCCTCTTCGTCGGCGATGTGGACCAGCTGCCGAGCGTCGGCGCGGGCGAGGTGCTGCGCGACATGCTGTCCGAGGGCAGCCCGGTCCCCGCCGTCCGTCTGACCCGGATCTTCCGCCAGGCCCAGGAGTCGGGGGTGGTCACGAACGCCCACCGGATCAACTCCGGTACGCCGCCGCTCACTCAGGGCCTCAAGGACTTCTTCCTCTTCGTGGAGGAGGACACGGAGGAGGCGGGGCGGCTGACGGTCGACGTGGCCGCGCGGCGCATCCCCGCCAAGTTCGGCCTCGACCCGCGCCGCGACGTCCAGGTGCTCGCCCCGATGCACCGAGGCCCGGCCGGCGCGGGCACGCTGAACGGGCTGCTCCAGCAGGCCATCACACCGGGCCGCCCGGAGCTGCCCGAGAAGCGGTTCGGCGGCCGGGTCTTCCGCGTGGGCGACAAAGTCACCCAGATCCGGAACAACTATGAGAAGGGTGCCAACGGCGTCTTCAACGGCACGGTCGGCGTCGTCACCTCCCTCGACGCCGACGAGCAGAAGCTGACGGTACTGACGGACGAGGACGAGGAAGTCCCGTACGACTTCGACGAGCTGGACGAGCTGACGCACGCGTATGCCGTCACGATCCACCGTTCGCAGGGCAGTGAGTACCCGTGTGTGGTGATTCCGGTCACCACCGGAGCCTGGATGATGCTTCAGCGGAACCTTCTCTACACAGCGGTCACCCGTGCGAAGAAGCTGGTGGTCCTGGTCGGTTCACGCAAGGCTCTGGGGCAGGCGGTGCGCACGGTTTCGGCGGGCAGACGCTGTACCGCGCTCGATTTCCGGTTGTCCGGCGCGATCCTTCAAAATTTTTGATCGATCAAATTCGTCGGGAAGGTCACAGAGGACTTCCGGAACCAGGGCGAAGGGGGCAGGATGAGCAGGTTGGCGGCACTGAGTGCCGTCAATAGGCCCAATGGTCGACCCCGAGTGCACTCTGCTGGGCCAAGTGGGGGATGGTAGAGACAGTCAGGGCACCTCGAAGAAGAGGCACTACGTCGGTGAGGGACGAGACGTGAGCGAGCACACCAACAACGCTGTAGTACTGCGGTACGGCGATGGCGAGTACACCTACCCGGTGATCGACAGCACCGTCGGCGACAAGGGCTTCGACATCGGGAAGCTCCGGGCCCAGACAGGTCTGGTGACCCTCGACAGCGGTTACGGCAACACCGCCGCCTATAAATCCGCGATCACCTACCTGGACGGCGAGCAGGGCATCCTGCGCTACCGCGGTTACCCGATCGAGCAGCTGGCCGAGCGTTCCACCTTCACCGAGGTGGCGTACCTGCTGATCAACGGCGAGCTCCCCACCGTCGACGAGCTCTCCACCTTCAAGAACGAGATCACGCAGCACACCCTGCTGCACGAGGACGTCAAGCGGTTCTACGACGGGTTCCCGCGCGACGCCCACCCGATGGCCATGCTGTCGTCGGTCGTCTCCGCGCTGTCCACCTTCTACCAGGACAGCCACAACCCGTTCGACGAGAAGCAGCGTCACCTTTCGACGATCCGCCTTCTCGCGAAGCTTCCGACGATCGCGGCCTACGCGTACAAGAAGTCGCAGGGCCACCCGGTCGTCTACCCGCGCAACGACCTCGGCTACGTCGAGAACTTCCTGCGCATGACGTTCTCCGTGCCGGCCGCCGAGTACGACCTGGACCCGACGGTCGTCGCCGCGCTGGACAAGCTGCTCATCCTGCACGCGGACCACGAGCAGAACTGCTCGACGTCCACCGTGCGTCTGGTCGGCTCCTCGCAGGCCAACATGTTCGCGTCGATCTCCGCGGGCATCTCGGCCCTGTGGGGCCCGCTGCACGGCGGCGCCAACCAGTCGGTGCTCGAGATGCTCGAGGGCATCCAGGCCTCCGGCGGCGACGTCGACACCTTCATCCGCAAGGTGAAGAACAAGGAAGACGGCGTGAAGCTCATGGGCTTCGGGCACCGCGTCTACAAGAACTTCGACCCCCGGGCGAAGATCATCAAGGCGGCGGCGCACGACGTCCTCTCGGCGCTCGGCAAGAGCGACGAGCTGCTCGACATCGCGCTGAAGCTGGAGGAGCACGCGCTGGCCGACGACTACTTCGTCGAGCGCAAGCTCTACCCGAACGTCGACTTCTACACGGGCCTGATCTACCGGGCCATGGGCTTCCCGACCGAGATGTTCACGGTGCTCTTCGCGCTGGGCCGTCTCCCGGGCTGGATCGCCCAGTGGCACGAGATGATCAAGGAGCCCGGGTCGCGCATCGGCCGCCCGCGCCAGATCTACACGGGCGTCGTCGAGCGGGACTTCGTCCCGGTCGAGCAGCGCTGACCAGCAGGCCGTAAGTAGCGGAAAGCGCCCCGCTGCCGATCCCCCCACGGGTCGACAGTCGGGGCGCCTTCCTTTTCCCGGTGCGGATTCCCCCCACGGGATCCGGCCGGGCGTCTGTGTCCGCGTCGGCCGCCGGAACACGTACGCACGGGTGGCCGCTCAAGCTCCCCGGTGCACGTGCCCCGGCCAACGCAGTCGGTCCCGTCCCCCAAGACGGTCCCGGTCGATACGGAAACGCCCCCCAAGACGTTCCTGCATCGCCTCCTTAGACTCACGGGACCGGCAAAGGGTTACGTTCTCATCGTTGTGATCTGCGTCTCTTGCTTATGTCCCGTGTGTACGCAAGAGGCCCGATATGTAGATGTGAGCCTCGTGCGTGAGAGTGCTGCAATTGTGCCGTGTGGATTATGTGGAGGTCCAGGCCTATCTAGATGAATCTGCGAAGTCGCAGACTGTTTGTGACCACGAAGACCGAGGAGAAGGCCATCGCGGCCCCCGCGATCATCGGATTCAGCAGCCCGGCGGCGGCCAGCGGCAGCGCGGCCACGTTGTAGCCGAAGGCCCAGCAGAGGTTGCCCTTGATGGTGGCCAGCGTGCGGCGCGAGAGCCGGATCGCGTCCGCCGCCACCCGCAGATCGCCGCGGACCAGCGTCAGATCGCCCGCCTCGATCGCCGCGTCCGTACCGGTCCCCATGGCGAGACCGAGATCGGCGGTGGCCAGAGCGGCGGCGTCGTTCACCCCGTCCCCGACCATCGCGACGCCCCGCCCCTCCGCTCTCAGCCGCCGGATCACCTCGACCTTGTCCTGCGGCAGGACCTCCGCGATCACGTCGCCGGGGTCGATGCCCACCGCCCGCGCGGCGGCCAGCGCGGCGGCCCGGTTGTCACCGGTCAGCAGCATCGGGGTGAGCCCGAGCGAGCGCAGGTCGGCGACGGCCCGGGCGCTCGTCTCCTTGACCGTGTCGGCGACGGCCAGGACGCCGCGTGCCACCCCGTCCCAGGCGACCGTGACCGCCGTACCGCCCTCCGCCTCGGCGGTCTGCCGCGCCGCCGTCACAGCGGGCGGCAGCTCGATCCCCGCGTCGACGAGCAGCCGCTCGCGCCCCACGAGGACGGCACGGCCCTCCACGGTGCCGCGCACGCCGAGCCCGGGAACACTGTCGAAGCCCTCGACCGCCGGTAGCTCGCCCGCACGGTCGGCGGCGCCCGCCGCGACGGCACGGGCCACCGGATGCTCCGAGGCATGCTCCACGGCGCCGGCCAGCCGCAGCAGTTCCTTCTCGTCGACACCCTCGACCGCGTGCACGGCGATAAGGGCCATCCGGCCGGTGGTCACGGTGCCGGTCTTGTCGAGGACGACCGTGTCGACGGCGCGGGTCGCCTCCAGGACCTCGGGCCCCTTGATGAGGATGCCGAGCTGAGCGCCGCGCCCGGTGCCGACCATGAGTGCGGTCGGTGTGGCCAGGCCGAGGGCGCACGGGCAGGCGATGATCAGTACGGCGACGGCCGAGCTGAACGCGGCGGTCGTGTCACCCGTGGCGAGAAGACGTACGACCAGGGTGCCGAGGGCGATCGCGACGACCACCGGTACGAAGACCGCCGAGACCCGGTCGGCCAGGCGCTGCACCTGCGCCTTGCCGGTCTGGGCGTCCTCGACGAGCCGGGCCATCTGCGCGAGCCGGGTGTCGGCGCCCACGCGGGTCGCTTCCACGACGAGCCGCCCACCGGCATTGACGGTCGCCCCCGTGACGGCGGACCCGACGGCCACATCCACCGGAACCGACTCGCCGGTCAGCACGGAGGCGTCGACGGCGCTCACGCCCTCGACGACGGTGCCATCGGTGGCGATCTTCTCCCCGGGCCGTACGACGAACCGGTCGCCGGGGGCCAGCCGGTCGGCGGGCACACGCACTTCGGTGCCGTCCGCGGCGAGCAGGGCGACATCCTTCGCGCCGAGTTCGAGCAGGGCCCTGAGCGCGGCGCCCGCGCTGCGCCGGGCGCGGGCTTCCAGGCAGCGGCCGACGAGGATGAACGTGACGACGCCCGAGGCCACCTCCAGATAGATGGTGGAGGAGGCGCCGCCGCGCTCGGTGACGAACGTGAACCCGTGCCGCATGCCCGGCATCCCGGCGTCGCCGAGGAACAGCGCCCACAGGGACCAGCCGAAGGCGGCGAGCGTGCCCAGGGAGACGAGCGTGTCCATGGTGGCGGCGCCGTGCCGGGCGTTGGTCCACGCGGCGCGGTGGAACGGGAGGCCGCCCCAGACCACCACCGGCGCGGCCAGGGTCAGCGAAAGCCACTGCCAGTTGTCGAACTGGAGGGCGGGGATCATGGCGAGGAGGATCACGGGAACCGTGAGCAGCGCGGAGACGCTCAGGCGCTGGGCGATGGGGGTGCCGGGGGCGGGGCTGCTCGCCGTAGGGGTGACGGTGTCTGTGGCGGCCGCGGCGTCGTCGTGGCTGATCGCGCCGTTCCCCGCGCCCCTGGCGGGGTCTGGCGGGGGCTGGATCGTAGCCTCCGCCGTGTAGCCCAGTTTGGTGATCGTGTCGATCAAGGTCTGGGGGGTGATGTCGGCATTGGCGTAGGAGATCTTCGCCTTCTCCGTGGCCAGGTTGACCGTCGCCGTCACGCCGTCGAGGCGGTTGAGTTTCTTCTCGATGCGGGCGGAGCAGGCGGCGCAGGTCATGCCGCCGATCGCGAGGTCGATGTCGGTGGGAGGTGCGTCCGTCATGGTGATGTCGAGGGTACGGCGGGCGGGCCGGACCACCGGGGCCCGGCCCGGAGCCTGCTCAGACCGTGCCGACCAGTTCGTACCCGGCCTCGTCGACGGCGGCGCGGACGGCCTCCTCGTCGAGCGGGGCCGCGGAGACCACCGTGACCTGACCGGAGGCGGCGACCGCCTGGACGGAGGCGACCCCGGCGAGCTCGGAGATCTCGCCGGCGACCGCGTCCTCGCAGTGGCCGCAGGTCATGCCCTTGACCTCGTAGACCGTGGTGACGGAGCCCTCGGCCGGGGCCGAGGCGTCGCCGTGGCAGGCGCCGCCACAGCAGGAGCCCTCGGCGGGCGCGGACGCCGCGGCCTCGGTGCCGATCTGGTGGAGCTCGGTCTGGGCGCTCATGTCGTTCTCCTTGCTGGAAGCCGAAGGAAGGGTTCGAGTCGGGGCGAGTGAGGGCCGGACGCGGGGCCGGGTACCCCCGGCACCTTCCGACCCACTCGAAACTCGTACTCTCCCGACCCTATACCCCTAGGGGGTACTCTTCCAAGAAGGATCGCGGCGGGACGGGGAGCGCGCCCAGGCGAGTCCGAGGAGCGAGACGAGCACCAGGCCGCCGACCGAGAAGAGCGTGAAGAGGTGCTTCTGGGCCCCGGCGGGCTCGGGGAGGTAGCCCTGCGCGAACCTATGGGTGATTTGCCGGAAGTTTAGCGAAGAGCCCGGTAAGTCGCAGTCCGGAACGCGGGCCGGGCCGGGGCGACGGCCCCGCGGCTACCGTGAACCGCGGCTTCTGCGAAGACACGGGGATACGGAGATGAGGTGGGTGGATGCGCGCCGTCGTGTTCGAGCGGTTCGGTGAACCGGCCGACGTAAGAGAGGTGCCGGACCCGGAGCCCGCGCCGCACGGGGTCGTCGTACGCGTCGAGGCGACCGGCCTGTGCCGCAGCGACTGGCACGGCTGGATGGGCCACGACCCGGACATCGTGCTGCCGCACGTGCCCGGGCACGAACTCGCCGGAGTGGTGCAGGAGGTGGGCGCCGACGTGCGCGGGTGCCGGGCCGGGGACCGGGTGACGGTGCCGTTCGTCTGCGCGTGCGGCAGTTGCGCGGCGTGCGCGGCAGGGGACCAGCAGGTCTGCGAACGCCAGACGCAGCCCGGATTCACGCACTGGGGCTCCTTCGCCGAGTACGTGGCCCTGGACCACGCCGAGGTGAACCTGGTGGCGATGCCGGACGGGATGGCCTTCGGGACGGCGGCCGGCCTCGGCTGCCGGTTCGCGACGGCGTTCCGGGCGGTCGTGCAGCAGGGCCGGGTTGCGGCGGGGGAGTGGATGGCGGTGCACGGCTGCGGCGGCGTGGGCCTGTCCGCCGTGATGATCGCGGCGGCGGCCGGGGCGCGGGTGGTGGCCGTGGACGTCGCACCCGGAGCGCTCGAACTGGCCAGGAAGTTCGGCGCCGTCGAATGCGTGGACGCGACGCAGGCGGACGATGTGGCGGACGCCGTACGGGAGTTGACGCGAGGCGGCGCGCATCTGTCGCTCGACGCGCTGGGCTCGGAGGCGACGTGCGCGGCGTCCGTGCGCGGGCTGCGACGGCGGGGGCGGCATGTGCAGGTGGGGCTGCTGCCCGAGGACCCGGTCGTGCCGATGGGGCGGGTGCTCGCGTGGGAGCTGGAGCTGATCGGCAGCCACGGGATGGCCGCGCACACGTATCCGGGGATGCTGGAGCTGGTGCGGGGCGGGGTGTTGCGCCCCGAGTTGCTGGTGACGTCGCGGATCCCGCTCGCGCAGGCGGGCCTTGCTCTCGCGGCCATGGGTGCGGCGTCCGGGGTGGGGGTGACCGTGATCGAGCCGTTCTCGCCGTAGAGCTTGCCGGCGCGTGGGCGCTGCGGGTGCGTCGTGGTTGCTCGCGCAGTTCCCCGCGCCCCTGGAGGGCGCCCCTGGAGGGGCGCCCGTACGGGTGTGCGGCGGGGTGGGTCAGTCTCTCTCGCGGCCCCTGTTGCGGGGGCGGGACGCGACCCATTTGCGGACGGTGTCGGCGTACCAGAAGGGCTTGCCGTTCTCCACGTGGTCGGGGGGTGGCAGCAGGCCGTGTTTGCGGTACGAGCGGACCGTGTCGGGCTGCACGCGGATGTGCGCGGCGATCTCTTTGTACGACCAGAGCCTGCGGTCGGTCATCAGTGGCTCCTCCCTGGCGGATGTCGCGACGGCGGCTCGGGGGTGGCCGCCGGCGATCACCCACCCTGTGCCCGAGAACGATGAGCACCGAGGTGAAGGGAGGGCCTGTGGGACCCCTGTGACGCAGAACCCGCGTATGCCAGACATGTGTGACAGGAAGGGGGCGTTTGTGACGTGAATGATGCAAAGGGGTCGCGTTGCGGACGCATGCAACGGCGCCCGAGCGGACAGACCCCTACGGAGGACCCGAACGCGCGAGGTGGGCCGGCCCCGCCGCCCCGGGCGGCAGCCGGGGGCGGCGGGGCCGCCGTCTCCCACCACCGACCACCGACCACCGATGCTGCTACACGCCGCAGGAGCGCAGATAGCCCCGCGTGCGACGGGCGATCGGCAGCGGCCGTTCCGGTTCGCACGGGTACATGTCCTGCTCGACGATGGCGAAGAGATCGACGTCGAGCCGCGCGGCGGCAGCCAGCACGGGCTCCAACTCCGGTACGCCACGCGGCGGTTCGCACATCACACCTTGCGCCACGGCCGGCCCGAAGGGCGTACCGCTCTCCCGCACTCCGGCCAGCACCGCCGGATCCACCTGCTTGAGATGCAGATAGCCGATGCGCTCGCCGTACGTCTCGATGAGCTTGACGCTGTCGCCGCCGCAGTACGCGTAGTGCCCGGTGTCCAGGCACAGCGAGACGAGGCCGGGGTCGGTGGCGTCGAGGAAACGGGCGACGTTCTCCTCGGTGTCGATATGGGTGTCGGCGTGCGGATGGACGACGACGCGCAGCCCGTACTTGTCGCCCACCTCGCGCGCCAGCCGCTCGGTACCGGCGGCCAGATGCCCCCATTGCTCGGCGCTGAGCGTGGACCCTTCGATGACCTCCCCGGTCTTGTCGTCGCGCCAGAAAGACGGGATGACGACCAGATGCCGGGCGCCCATGTCGCGGGTGAGGGCGGCGATCGACGCGACGTGCTCCCAGGTGCGCTCCCAGACGGCGGGCCCGTGATGCAGCCCGGTGAACACGGTGCCGGCGGACACGCTCAGCCCCCGCCGCCCGGTCTCCTCGGCGAGCACGCGCGGATCGCTCGGCAGATATCCGTACGGGCCCAGCTCGATCCACTCGTAACCGGCCTCGGTGACCTCGTCGAGGAAGCGCTGCCAGGGAATCTGGCGGGGGTCGTCGGGGAACCAGACGCCCCAGGAGTCGGGTGCCGAGCCGATGCGGATGCGTGCTGTCCGTGATGTCCGGGTCGTCATGGGACCAGCCTCAAGGGCCCCCGAGAAGGGTGTCAAGGCATCGTCCGAATGTCAGGACAAAACGTTGACAGGAAAGCGGGTACAGGACTAGATACGACAGCAGGCTCGCCGCAACGTATCCCCGCGCCCCCGTCTCCCGCCGAACGCCACCGTCGAAGGGAACCTCGTATGGCCCACGTGGCCCCCATGGCCCGCAGCGAGTTCGACCTGATCACGATGGGCCGGATCGGGGTGGACCTGTATCCGCTACAGGCGGGCAGAAAGCTCGCGGACGTGGACGCGTTCGGCAAGTTCGTCGGGGGTTCCTCGACGAACGTGGCGGTGGCGGCGGCCCGCCTGGGCCTGCGCACCGCCACGATCAGCCGTACGGGCCGGGACCCGTTCGGCGACTATCTCCGCGACCAGCTGGAGCGCTTCGAGGTCGACGCGCGCTGGGTGACACCGGTCGACGGTCTCCCCACGCCCATCACCTTCTGCGAGATCTTCCCGCCGGACGACTTCCCGCTGTACTTCTACCGCCGCCCCAAGGCACCCGACCTGGAGATCGCCCCGGACGAACTCGACCTCGACGCGATCCGCTCCGCGCGCATCTTCTGGGTGACCGGTACGGGCCTGTGCGCGGAGCCCAGCAGAACGGCGACGCTGTCCGCGCTGGAGCACCGTGCGGCGGCCACCGGGGTCGTGGGGGACACGGTCCTCGACCTCGACTGGCGCCCCATGTTCTGGGACAACCCCGAGTCGGCACGCCCGTACTACGTGGAGGCGTTGCGCCACGCGACGGTGGCCGTAGGCAATGTGGACGAGGTCGAGATCGCGACGGGAGAACGAGAACCGACGGCCGCGGCGCGCGCGCTGCTCTCCTTCGGGCTGCGCCTCGCGGTCGTCAAGCAGGGCCCGCGTGGTGTCCTGGCGATGACGTCCGACGGGGAGACGGCGGAGGTGCCCCCGCTTCCCGTGGACGTCCTGAACGGTCTGGGGGCGGGCGACGCGTTCGGCGGCGCCCTGTGCCAGGGCCTGCTGGCCGGTTGGGGGCTGACCCGGGTCATGCGGTTCGCCAACGCGGCCGGGGCGATCGTGGCCTCCCGCCTGGAGTGCTCCTCGGCAATGCCAACCCCGGCCGAGATCGAAACGGCCCTGATCTCGGGAGTGGCCGACGTAACCCCCCGCCCACCCGAACACGTGACCGCGGGGACCCGCATCGAGTCTTCCCCCGATGAGAACGGTGGCCCGGCGCTCGGGGGCCGCCTTGCCCACCCTGCCGCCCCAGGCGGCAGATTGCCCAAGGCGGGGGGCGGTGACGGAGCTGCGGGCGGGGGGCCGGCAGGCCGGGGGTTGGAGGAGACGGGGGCTGGCAACGGAGGTGCGGGCCGGGGGTTGGAGGAGACGGGGGCTGGCAACGGAGGTGCGGGCCGGGGGTTGATCGAGCCAGCAATCGGGGACGCAGTCGCGGACGGGAGCGTGCAGGAGGGGACGGGGTGGGGTGCCCCCGCAGGACTCCGCAGGCACCGCATCCCGGATCACCCGCCTTCGGCGTCCGGTGGCGACGAGACCGAACCGGCCGAGGAGGCACCCCGCCCCGGCCCCGCCCCCTCGCCGCACCAGTTGCCGGCTCCTGCCCCTGCCCCCGCTGCCTCGCCGCACCAGTTGCCGGCTCCTGCCCCTGCCCCCGCTGCCTCGCCGCACCAGTTGCCGGCTCCTGCCCCTGCCCCCGCTGCCTCGCCGCACCAGTCGCCGGCTCCTGCCCCGGCCCCCGCCCCCTCGCCGCATCAGTTGCCCGACCTCCGCGTACTGGCACGGCTACGGGCCGAACGACCCGAGGCTGTGGCCGAAGCGGCCGCGCGGCGGAGGCGGCGCCCGCTGCTCCCCACCCCCACCGCCCGCCTGATGATCATCGCCGCCGACCACCCGGCCCGCGGCGCCCTGGCCGCAGGCGACCGCCCGTTCGCCATGGCGGACCGCGCAGACCTGCTGACCCGGCTCTGCCTGGCCCTGTCCCGCCCAGGAGTGGACGGCGTACTCGCCTCCGCCGACGTACTGGACGACCTGCTCCTCCTGGGCGCCCTCGACGACAAGATCGTCCTGGGTTCCATGAACCGCGGCGGCCTGGCGGGCGCCTCCTTCGAGCTCGACGACCGTTTCACCGGGTACACCCCGTCCGACCTGCACCGCCGCGGCTTCGACGCCGGCAAGCTCCTGCTGCGGATCGACTACGACGACCCGACCGAGGGCTCCGTACGCACCATCGAGGCGGCGGCCCGCGCCGTGGACGCCATGGCGGCCCACCGCCTGCCGGTCTTCGTCGAACCGTTCGTCTCCCGCAGGGACCCCGATTCGGGCCTGCTGCGCAACGACTTGAGTCCAGAAGCGGTAGTGCGGTCCATAGCCGTAGCCTCCGGCCTGGGCGGCACTTCCGCCTACACCTGGCTGAAGCTCCCGGTCACGGACGACCCGACAGCCATGGCGCGCGTGATGGAGACGACGACGCTTCCGGCGGTACTGCTGGGCGGCGACATCAAGGACGGCGACCAGGAGGCGACGTACGAGAAATGGCGGGGTGCGCTGCAACTTCCCACGGTGCAGGGCTTGGTGGTGGGCCGTTCGCTGCTCTACCCGCCGGACGGCGACGTGGCGCAGGCGGTGGACACGGCGGTAAGCCTGCTGTAGCCACGGCACTCACCACACCGACCGCACAGACCCAAGGAGGAAGGCGCAGAAATGACACACCTCCCCACAGGCACCGCGGCGGACGGCCCGTACGCCCTGGCCGTCGACCCGGACAAGACGGACCTGCCCACGTGGTCCCGAGCAGGACTCCGCATCCTCGAACTGGCGCCCGCCCAACGGCACGTGTTCGACACCGGCGAGAGTGAATGGATCGTGCTGCCTCTGTCGGGCGGTTGCTCGATCGAGGCAGAAGGGCGGAGTATCGAACTGCTGGGCAGGGCAGACGTGTTCAGGGGGCCGAGCGACTTCGCGTACCTACCGCGGGACACCCGCGCAGAGATCGCCTCCGGTGCGGGAGGCCGCTTCGCCCTGGCAGGAGCGAAGTGCGGGCGACGACTCCCCGTCCGTCACGGCCCCGCGCCGGAGGTACCCGTCGAGGCCAGGGGCGCCGGCATGACGGCACGCAGGGTCCGTAACTTCGCGGCGGCGGACACGTTCGACTGCGACCAGCTGATCGCGGTCGAGGTGATCACACCGGGCGGCAACTGGTCCTCGTACCCTCCGCACAAGCACGACGAGCACCGCCCCGGCGTGGAGACGTGCCTGGAGGAGATCTACTACTTCGAGATCGAGGACGACCCCGGCACGGGCGCGCCCGGCTACGGATACCAGCGGGTGTCCCCGTCCCGTCCGGGCGGCACGGATCTCCTGGCGGAGGTGCGCACGGGGGACGCGGTCCTGGTCCCGGACGGCTGGCACGGCCCGTCGATCGCCCAGCCGGGTCACGACATGTACTACCTGAATGTGATGGCGGGGCCGGGACAGGAGCGGGACTGGAAGATCTGTTTCCACCCGGATCACAAGACGGAGGGCTACAGGTGACGCGGGACCAAAGCAAACCGCAGACCGAACCACAGACCGAACCGCAGCCCAAACGGCAAGCCGAACCGCACACCGAACGGCAAGCCGAACCGCACACCGAACGGCAAGCCGAACCGGGGCATCTACGGCTCACCACGGCACAGGCCCTGATCCACTTCCTGACCCGCCAGTACACGGAACGGGACGGCGTCCGCCACCGCCTCATCGAGGCGACCTGGGGCATCTTCGGTCACGGCAACGTGGCGGGGCTGGGCCAGGCGCTGGTCCAGTACGGCGACGGGATGAAGTTCCATCAGGGCCGCAACGAGCAGGCGATGGTGCACGCGGCGGTGGGCTACGCCCGCCAGAGCGACCGCCTGTCCGCGCACGCCGTGACGACGTCGATCGGCCCGGGCGCGACGAACCTGGTCACGGGCGCGGCGCTGGCCACGATCAACCACCTGCCGGTGCTGCTGCTCCCCGGGGACGTGTTCGCGGCGCGCCCGGCGGACCCGGTGCTCCAGCAGCTGGAGGTGCCGTACGCGGGTGATGTGTCGGTGAACGACTGTCTGCGCCCGGTGTCGAGGTACTTCGACCGGATCTCGCGCCCGGAGCAGCTGATCCCGGCGGCGTTGCAGGCGATGCGGGTGCTGACGGACCCGGTGGAGACGGGGGCGGTCACGCTGGCGCTGCCCCAGGACGTGCAGGCGGAGGCGTACGACTGGCCGAGTGGATTCTTCACGGAACGCACGTGGACGATCCGCCGCGCTGCTCCCGATGCAACGGAACTACGCGCGGCCGCACAGGCATTGAGGGAATCGACCCGCCCCTTGATCATCGCGGGAGGCGGAGTCCACCACAGCGGCGCGGAGGAGGCGCTGAGGGCTTTCGCGGAGGCGACGGGCATCCCGGTGGCGTCCACGCAGGCGGGCAAGGGCGCGCTGCGGCACGACCACCCGGCGGACGTGGGCGGTATCGGCCACACGGGCACGGCGACGGCGGACGAACTGGCCAGGACGGCGGACCTGGTGATCGGTGTGGGCACCCGGTACACGGACTTCACGACGGCGTCGGGCACGCTCTTCGCGAACCCGGCGGTCCGTTTCCTGAACCTCAACGTGGCGTCGTTCGACGCGCACAAGCTGGCGGCGCTCCCGTTGGTGGCGGACGCGCGGGAGGCCCTGACGGCGCTCAAGGAGGCAGCACAGGGCTACACCACACCCCCCGCCTACGTAGAGGACTACACACAAGCCAAGGAGCACTGGGAACAGAAGATCACAGCCTGCTACACAACAGCGGAAACCCAGGACCGCCCGCCGACCCAGACCCAAGTCCTGGGAATCCTGGACGAGTTGGTGACGGCCGATGACATTCTCATCAACGCGGCGGGCTCGCTCCCCGGCGATCTGCACAAGCTCTGGCGGACGCGTTCACGCGATCAGTACCACGTGGAGTACGGCTACTCCTGCATGGGCTACGAGATCCCGGCGTCGATCGGCGTGGCGCTGGCGGCGCCCGGCCGCCCGGTGTGGGCGCTGGTCGGCGACGGCACGTATCTGATGATGCCGACGGAGCTGGTGACGGCGGTGCAGGAGAACATCCCGATCAAGATGGTGATCCTCCAGAACCACGGTTACGCGTCGATCGGCGGCCTCTCGGACTCCGTGGGGGCGGAGGGCTTCGCGACGGCCTACCGCTACCGCAACGCGGACGACGCCACCTACACGGGCCGCCCCCTCCCGCTCGACCTGGCGGCGAACGCGGCGAGCCTGGGCATGGACGTACACCGGGCGAGGACGGCCGGAGAACTGCGCGAGGCGCTGGCCGTGGCGCGCGCCGCGACACGCCCCACATGTGTCTATGTGGAGACAGAAACGGCCGACACAGTGTCGGGCCCGCCTCCGGCGCAGGCGTGGTGGGATGTGCCCGTGGCCGAGACGGCGAACTCCTCGCCGGCGGTGAAGGCCCGCGAGGAGTACGACCGCCAGGCGGCGAAGCGCCGCAGCCACCTCTGACAGAACAGCCCCCAAGCAGCAGCGGGAACCGCAACAGGAGTCGCCCACATGTCTGACACGAAGTCCGGCACGAAGTCCGGCACGAAGTCGGTCCACCACTGGATCGGCGGCAAGACCGTCGAGGGCGTCTCGGGCAACCACGGCCCGGTGACCGACCCGGCGACGGGCGCGGTCACCACGCACGTCGACTTCGCGAGCGCCGACGAGGTGGACGCGGCGGTGGCCGCCGCGAGGGAGGCGTACGCGAGCTGGGGCACGTCGTCGCTGGCGAAGCGCACGGAGATCCTGTTCCGGTTCCGCGCGCTGCTCGACGCCAACCGTGACGCGATCGCCGAGCTGATCACGGCCGAGCACGGCAAGGTGCACGCGGACGCGCTGGGCGAGGTGGCGCGCGGCCTGGAGATCGTCGATCTCGCCTGCGGGATCAACGTGCAGCTGAAGGGCGAGCTGTCGACGCAGGTCGCGAGCCGGGTGGACGTGTCGTCGATCCGCCAGCCGGTCGGCGTCGTCGTGGGCATCACGCCGTTCAACTTCCCGGCGATGGTGCCGATGTGGATGTTCCCGATCGCCATCGCGTGCGGCAACACGTTCGTCCTGAAGCCGTCGGAGAAGGACCCGTCGGCGTCGATCAAGATCGCGGAACTGCTGTCCGAGGCGGGCCTGCCCGACGGCGTCTTCAACGTCGTCCACGGCGACAAGGTGGCGGTGGACCGTCTTCTGGAGCACCCGGACGTGGCGGCGGTCTCCTTCGTCGGCTCGACGCCGATCGCCCGGCACATCCACACCACGGCGGCGGCCAACGGCAAGCGGGTGCAGGCGCTCGGCGGCGCCAAGAACCACATGCTGGTGCTGCCCGACGCCGACCTGGACGCGGCGGCGGACGCGGCGGTCTCGGCGGCGTACGGCTCGGCGGGCGAGCGCTGCATGGCCATCTCGGCCGTGGTGGCCGTCGGTCCGGTCGGCGACGAACTGGTCGCGAAGATCAAGGACCGCGCCGAGAAGATCAAGATCGGCCCGGGCAGCGACCCGGCGTCCGAGATGGGCCCGCTCATCACGGCCGTCCACCGCGACAAGGTGGCGTCGTACGTGGAGGGCGCGGCGGCCGACGGCTGCGAGGTGGTCCTCGACGGCACCGGCTACACGGTGGAGGGCCACGAGAACGGCCACTGGATCGGCCTCTCGCTGCTCGACCACGTACCGACGTCGGCGAAGGCGTACCAGGACGAGATCTTCGGCCCGGTCCTGTGCGTCCTGCGCGTGGACACGTACGACGAGGGCGTACGGCTCATCAACGACTCGCGCTACGGCAACGGGACGGCGATCTTCACCCGGGACGGCGGCGCGGCCCGCCGCTTCCAGCTGGAGGTCGAGGCGGGCATGGTCGGCGTCAACGTGCCGATCCCGGTCCCGGTCGGCTACCACTCCTTCGGTGGCTGGAAGGACAGCCTCTTCGGCGATCACCACATCTACGGCAACGACGGCACGCACTTCTACACGCGCGGCAAGGTCGTCACGACCCGCTGGCCGGACCCGTCCGACAGCCCGGCCGGCGTCGACCTGGGCTTCCCGCGCAACCACTGAGTCCTACGCGTCCGAGTGCCCCGGCCCGCAGATCCAGGCGGCCCGGGGCACTCGCGCGTTGTCCGGACTGCGGACAACTTCCGGCGAAATTCGAGAGCGGGGCTGCGGTTCCCGTACGTAGAGGACGATTGGGACGGCAAAGGTCCACATCGCAAGGCACCTTGCATATCAAGGTCAACTCGCCCGCGCACAACACAGAACACGGCCACCTTCACCAAGAGCCGAAGATGCGCGGGTAGTTGAGAAAGTCATCGGCTGCGGATTCCGCAGGGAAACGGCCGTTGACGTTCCGGATGCCGGCGGGGTTCGATGACGCGCCAGGAGCGGATGTACCACCCCTCACCGAGCCCTTCGGAGGCGATAGCGCTCCCGCCCGGACCACGGACCACCTGCCGCACGAGTCGATCGGAACCGCTCCATGACCGACACGCTTCGCCCCGCCACCGCCGTCCCCCCGGTGCCGGAGCCCACGCCGGAGACGGCCGCTCCCCAGCAGCTCAAGCGTTCCATCGGCGTCGTCGGCGGCACCCTGCTCACGCTGTCGTGCGTGACGCCCGCGTCCACGCTCTTCGTCGTCGTGCCCGACCTGTTCGGTGGCCTCGGCACGGCGACGGCGCTCACCATCGCGATCGGCTCGCTGCTCTGTATCGGCGTGGCGTTCTGCTACTCGGAGCTGGGCACGCTCATCCCCAGCGCGGGCGGCGAGTACGCCATGGTCTCGACGCTGGCGGGACGCCTCGCCGGCTGGCTGGTGTTCGTCCTGTCGCTCCTCGTCGTGGTGATCGTGCCGCCGGTGATCGCGATGGGCACGGCCGACTACCTCGCGCCGCTCGTGCACCTGGACCCGTCGGTCGCGGGCGCCGGGGTCATGCTGCTCGCCACCCTCGCCGGCCTGCTGGACCTGCGCGCCAACGCGTGGATCACCGGCGTCTTCCTCGTCCTGGAGGTCATCGCGGCGGCCGTCGTCGCGGTCCTCGGCTTCGCGCACGCGGAACGCGGCGCGGGCGCACTGGTCTCGATGCAGGTGGCGGGCGGCAGCGGCTCGTCGGCCCACCCGGACACGGTGACGGCGATGCTGGTGGTGTCCGGCCTCGCGATCGCCCTCTTCGTGACCCAGGGCTTCTCGACGGCCGTCTACCTCTCCGAGGAGCTGGAGAACCCCCGTACGTCCGTCTCCCGCACGGTCCTCGCCACGCTCGCCATCTCCACGGTGATCATCCTCGTCCCGGTCGTGGCGATCACGATGGGCGCCCCGGACCTCGCGGCGCTCACCTCCGGTGACATCGGCGGCATGGTCGAGGCATGGTCGAACTCGGCCGTCGGCACGTTCGTCTCGCTCTGCGTCGCGCTCGCGATCATCAACGCGGGCATCGTCATGGTCATCCAGAACTCCCGCGTCCTGTTCGCCTCGGCCCGCGACAAGGCGTGGCCCGGCCCGGTCAACCGGGGCCTGTCGCGGCTCGGCCGGTTCGGCTCCCCGTGGGTCGCCACCCTCGTCGTGGGTGTGCCCGGCGCGGCCCTCTGCTTCGTCGACCTCGACACCCTGTACGGCGTGACGGGCGTCTCCGTCACCGGCATGTACATCCTCGTGGCGGTCGCCGCGCTCCTCGCCCGCCGCGGCGCGCACCGCGACCGCTCGGCCTGGCGGATGCCGCTGTGGCCCGCGGTCCCGGTGCTGCTGATCGCGGTGCTCGCGTACGTACTGAGTCAGCAGGAGGCGTCGTACCTGCTGTGGACGGGCGGGATCACGGCGGCGGCGACGCTGTACTGGGCGCTGTACCTGCGCCCGCGCCCCACCACTCGCTGGCTGATCTCGATCCCGGAGGACGCAGAGGCCTGATCGCGGGCCTTCAGAACTCGGAGTCGCCACCCGCGAAGCGAGCGGGAGAAACGAGAGCGATGCGGATGAGGCCCGGCTCCGGCGGGGGAGCGTCGTAGACATAAGTGACGGTGAGGGCGGGGCGGGACGCGGCGCCCTCAAGGCGCGTCGTGTAGAGCTTCAGCTCTCCCATCGCGCTGTGGACCTGTCGCCCCAGCGTCGGGCTCTTCTCAAGCTCGGCGCGCAGATTCTCGACGACTTCCGCAGCTCCCTGGCCGATGGCCGCGCAGCGGATGCGGGCTTCGCTTGTGATGTCGGCGACGACAAGCGGTGCTTCGTCGTTCACGAAGACGCACCCCGGGCCGCGCGGATCTCGGCTGCGGCTGCGGCTACGGCGGCGTCGAAGCCGGGGTCCTGTCGGGCAGCGATCCGGCCCCGGAACTCCTCCACCAGGCGCACGATGCCGGCGAGGTCCGCGGGATCGGCGTGATTGATCTCCCGTGCCAGTTCGGCTTCGAAGTCGTCGGCGTCGCCGGGGAAGCCGTAGCCCATGGTGAGAGCCGCCCTCAGCTCGCCGATCGTACGCATCGGAGGCAGGGCGGGCGGTTCGGAGTCAACGGGGTGAGTGGTCATCTCGGTCGGTTCCCCTTTCACGGCGCTCGTTTCAAGGTACCTGGGACGGCATGCGGTACTGCTCGACTTGGACAACATCATCGCTCGCCCGACCCGGTCGCGATCGCGGCCCAGGCGGCGAGCCCGCCCCGTCCAGTACGCCGCCACCCCCACCTTTCCGCCAGGGCCTCTACGATCATGAGCCCTCGCCCCGATTCCTCGTCCTGGCCCGCCACGCCGGGCGGGGCCGGTAGTGGCGCGGGGGCCTTGGGACCGTCGCCGTCATCGATCACGCAGACCGTCACGGAAGCGGGCCTTCGGGCGAGCGAGACCGTGATGACGCCGAGGCCGCCGTAGGACACGGCGTTGCCGACCAGCTCACCGGTGACGGTATCCAGATCGTTCGCGGTTTCTGCCGGGAGTTTCCATGCGCCGGTGACACCCCGCACGAAGCGGCGCGCGGCACCGGCCGAAGCGGCGGTGGATCCCGGGAACGTGGCCAGGTCCAGCCCCTCGCTCGCGGCCAGGGCACGCACCATCCCGCTGATGGCGACGACCGGCTCGTCGGCGCCCGCAGTGCCGGGATCAGGTGGAGTGCCGAGGCGGGCGCCGCGGCACTCGGCGATCAGCAGCACGTCACCCAGGGCTGCCATCAGGTCCCGCACGACCGAGCCCTGCTCTTGAACGAGGCTGTCGCTCGCCCGGCCCAGCAGCCGTCCCGCCAGCGCGAGCTGCACCTCCTCCAGTCCGAAGTGGCCAAGCGCGCCGGCGTCTCGGTAGGCACCGTGAACCGCTACGAGACCTGGCAGGACCGCGCCAAGCTCAGGTTGCCCACCGTCAGAGCCCTCGCCGATACCTGCGGCGCTACCCCGGACGAACGGGACACGTTGATCCAGCTCGTCCGCAATCAGGAGAACGGGTGGTGGATAGACCATCCCGCCGTGCCCGAAGTCATGGACCCGCTCGTATCGTTCGAGGACGTCGCCACGTACGAGCATGTCTTCGCCAATACCCTGGTCCCGGGCCTGCTGCAAACTCCCGGTTACGCCCTCGCTCTGCATGCGGCGCAGGATGTCCGTAGCGGGTCGGATGTGATCAGGAGCAAGGTGGATGCCCGCATCAGGCGGCAGGCCATCCTGGAGAGATCTCCGGCTCTGCATCTATGAGTTGTTCTCGACGAGGCCGTGCTGCGCAGGCCGGTGGGCGGCGCATCTGTGATGGTTGAGCAGATCGACCATCTGCGTGCCGTGGCGCAACGGCCCAATGTCGATGTCCAGGTACTCCGATTCGGTGCAGGTGCTCACGCAGCGGGGTCCGGAGGCCACTTCCTGCTCCTCGGCCGTGAGGACGACGGAGACCCGCTCAGCAGTATGAACGTGGTGTACCTCGAACTGCACAAGCGCGGGCTCTACTTGGACGCCCCCTCCGAGGTGCAGAACTACAAGCTCATGTTTGACTACCTCAGATCTCAGGCTGCCGATACCTCGGCCAGTCTTGACCTATTGACCGCAGCACGACGGGAGTTCGTCGAATGAACGAGATATCGGCCTTGAACCAGCCGATGGCGAGCGGCTGGTTCAAGAGCAGCTACAGCGCCGCTGACAACGAGTGCGTCGAGGTTGCGGTCCTGGGGCCTGGGGTTGGCGTACGCGACTCGAAAGACTCCGATACGGGTGTTCTCGTGGTGAGCGCCAGGTGCTTTTCCGCGTTCATCAACGGGCTCACCGCACAAGCCGCGTGAATCGGCGGCGCTGAGGCCCGCGAAAGGCAGGCTGCCTTTCAGAAAAGCGCTGCCGTCTCCACCGGAAGCCCCGTGGCCAACGACTGGTTGCCCGCTACCCCAACGGCCAGCGCCAGCGCACCGTCCCGGGCCGTCGCCCCCTTCCCCGCCGCCGGCACGGCTCCCTCGTCGGACCCGTCACCCACCGCCCCGAACAGTTCCTTCAGCATGCGCAGGTCGCCCCCGCCGTGGGACCCGGCGGCGGACTCGTACGAGATCTCGCGCGGCGCCTCCCACAGCGGGCGCAGCAGGATCGACGTACGGCCGGGGCGGTCCATGACGACCCCGCCGTGTGCGCCCTGTGCGCCGGAGGCGACGCGCGGGGGCTGCCAGGTGTTCTCCTCGACCTCCAGCTCCAGGCGGCCCGCCGTGCCGTTGAACATGACGCGGTAGCCCTCCCAGGGCGAGTACGCCGTGAGGTGGTACGACATCGTCGCGCCGGAGTCGTAGCGGACCAGCAGGGCGAGATCGTCCTCCACGTCGATGTCGTCGCCGAAGACGTTCCGGTCGCGGATGTACGGGTCGCCGGCCGCCTCCGCGTCGAGGTAGAGGGACGTGAGGTTCGGGTCGTCGGCGAGCCGGATCGCGTACGGGTCCGTGGCCGCCTCGGGGGAGTTGTGGGCGCGGACGTAGTCGCGGCGCAGGCCGGTGCGTTCGCCGTTGTCGCGGCCGTAGAAGACGAGGCCGCCCTCCGCGTGGACCCGGGTGGGGGCGGCGCCGAGCCACCAGTTGACGAGGTCGAAGTGGTGGCCCGACTTGTGGACGAGCAGGCCGCCGCTGTGCCGCTTCTCGCGGTGCCAGCGGCGGAAGTAGTCGGCGCCGTGCCGCACGTCGAGCAGCCACTCGAAGTGCACGGAACGGATCTTGCCGATCGCGCCGTCGTGCAGCAGCTGCCAGATCTTCTCGTGGGCCGGGTTGTAGCGGTAGTTGAAGCCGACGGAGAGCTCGCCGCCGGTGCGCTCGACGGTGTCGAGGATCGAGCGGCACTTCTCGGCGTCCGTGGTGAGCGGCTTCTCCGTCACCACACGGCAGCCCGCCTCCAACGCCGTGTTGATGTACGTGTGATGGGTCGCGTCGACCGTCGTGACCACGACCTCGTCGATGCGGTGGCGGCGCAGCGCCTGCGCGAAGTCGTCGGGCGCGCAGGCCGTCGCCTGCGGTTTGCCGAGGGTGGTCAGGAGCCGGTTGTGGTGGGCGATGCGGCTGGGGCTCGGGTCCGCGAGGAGGGCGATGTCGTAGTGGGCGCGGGCGCCGAGGGCCTTGGTGTACATCTGGGCGCGGTGGCCGGTACCGATGATCGCGGCGCGCTTCTGGGGGGTGGCGGGGGAGCTCACGGTCGGGGTTCCTTTCGTGGGGCGGGGCCGGTCCTTGGGGCGGAGCCGGTTCGTGGGGTGGGGCCGGTTCATGGGGCTGGACCGGTTCGTGGGGCGGGGCCGGTGGAGCGGCGGACGATCAACTCGCTGGGCAGGACGGTTTCGCGGGGTGGGCTCTCGGGTTGGTCCAGACGGTGCAGCAGCAGGTCGACGGCCTGCCGGCCGAGAGCGTCGAGGGGGATGCGGACCGAGGTGAGGGCGGGGCTGGCGGTGGTGGCGAGCAGGGTGTCGTCGGCGCCGACCACGCTGACGTCGTCGGGGACGCGGACGCCGCGTTCGGCGAGGCGGGCCAGGATGCCGAGGGCCATCAGGTCGTTGTGCGCGACGATCGCGGTGGCCCCCGCGGCGAGGGCGAGGTCGGCGACCTGGGCGCCGGTATGGAACTTGGGCTCGTGCGGGCCGAACTCGGTGACGGCGACGCCCAGTTGCTGGGCCGCCCGGCGGACCGCCTGGCCGCGTTTCTCGCTCGACCAGGAGTTGCGGGCGCCCAGGATCAGGGCGAGGTGGGCGTGGCCGAGTGCGTGCAGATGGGCGACCGCCTGGCGCAGGCCGTCCTCGCTGGGGGCGACGACGGACGGTACGCCGGACACGCTCCGGTTCACGACGACGCTCGGCACCTGCCGGACGATCTCGCCCAGCCGGTCGCCGTCCATCCTCGGGGCGACCACGAGCAGGCCGTCGACCTGGCGGGCCAGGGTGAGCGCCAACTCGTACTCGTCGTCGGGGTGTTCGTCGGTGTCGGCGAGGAACACCGCGTAGTCCTTGCGGCGGGCGCGGGCCTGGACCGCCTTCGCGATCACGGCGAAGAAGGGGTTGGCGATGTCGGGCACGATGAGGCCGAGCGTGCCGGTTCGCCCGAGGGCGAGGGAGCGGGCGATGCGGCTGGGGCGGTAGCCGAGGCGTTCGGCGGCGGCGAGGACGCGGGCCCTCGTCTCCGGGCGCACCTGGTGCGGGGTGGCGAAGCAGCGGCTCACGGTGGAGGGGGACACGCCTGCCTGCGCGGCCACGCCCTCAGCGCCGGTGGCTCCGCCGTTCACCGGGATGCCGCCGCGCCTGTGGCTCCGCCTGTCACCGGGATGCCTCCGCGCCGTTGCGGGCCTTGGTCCGATCGACCGGTGCCGCGCCGTCGTGGCTGGTCGCGCAGTTCCCCGCGCCCCTAGAAGATCCGGCGTCGCCGGGGTGGGTATTTTCAGCCCCTCCGGCGATTGAGGAGCGGGGGCCGGGGCGGAGCCCCGGGGGGTGCGGGGAGCGCCGGTCCACTGCTACCGCGGCCAGGGCCAGGACCCCCGCCACCAGCGGCGCCAGCAGAACCAGCTGCCATACACACACCGCCGATACGAGAACCGCGCCCGCCAGCATCACCGTCCCCACCGGATCACGACCGGCCCGGTGCCAACCCCCCGTGAGGGACCACCGGGCCGCCACCCGAATCTGCACCACGACAACCACCCCCGCCACCCCGGCGACAACGACCACCAGCCCCCCGAACAACGGCACATCCCCCGCAACCGCGGCCAACCGCAGATCGGCCCCGAGAAACCCCAGCACCAGCAGCCCCACCACCCCCACCCGCGAACCCCCACGCAACGCCGCCCGCCAGGCCACCCAGAACCGCCGCCCCGTCCCCGCCGACGGCCCGTCCGGCACGCACCGCCGAACCTCCGCACAGCCCGCCGCCATCGCCGCAGGCCACGTCACGACGAGCAGCGAACCGGCCGCGACGAGCAGCCCGATCCACAGCACCTCGGCGAAGAGCGTGAACCGTTCCCCGTACGGGGTGTCGCGCCGACGGGACCGCACGACAGAAGAGTCCGCGCTCATCCCTTCACCCCCGACGTCGCCGCCCCCTCGATCAGCAGCCGCTGGAACGCCACGAAGAAGATGATCACCGGCAGGAGCGAGAGCACCGACATGCCGAGCATCGCCCCGTAGTCCTGGCTGCTGGTCGAGTCGACGAACAGCCGCAGGGCCAGCGGCAGCGGGTACTTCTCAGGCGACTGGAGATAGATGAGCGGCGCGAAGAAGTCGTTCCAGGACCAGATGAACGTGAAGATGGCCGTGGTGATCAGCGCGGGCCGCAGCAGCGGCAGCACGATGTGCCCGAAGATCCGGAAGTGCCCGCAGCCGTCGATCAGGGCCGCCTCGTCCAGGCTGCGCGGCAGATTGCGTACGAACTGCACCATCAGGAACACGAAGAACGCGTCCGTGGCCAGGAACTTGCCGAGCAGCAGGGGCACATACGTGTCGACGAGCCCGGCCTGCTGGAACATCGTGTACTGCGGGATGAGCAGCAGGTGTGTCGGCAGCAGGATCGTGCCGATCATCACGGCGAACATCGGCCCGCGCCCCCGGAACCGCAGCCGCGCGAAGGCGTACGCGGCGATGGAGCAGGACAGGACGTTGCCGAGCACCGAACCGAGCGCCAGGACGAGGGAGTTGCCGAAGAAGCGCCAGGCGGGCACCTCGGCGATCCCGTCCAGGGCGGTGGTGAACCCGCTCCAGGTCACCTCGCTCGGCAGCAGGCTGAAGCTGGAGAGGATCTCGTCGGGCGGCTTCACGGCGGCGGTGAACACCCACACCACCGGATAGAGCAGGACGAGGAGCAGGGCCACCGCCCCGGCATGCCAGGCCAGGGAACGGGACCGGGCGCGGGGAGCCGTGGTCGGCGCCGGTGTCGGGGGAGTCACAGGTGTCACAGGTGTCACGGGTGTCGTCGTCACGTCACTTCTCCTCGCCCGCGTAGTGGACCCAGCGGCCCGACGTCTTGAACAGCACGGCGGTGACGATGCCGACGACCAGGAGAAGCACCCAGGTCAGGGCGGCCGCGTAGCCCATCCGGAAGTCGTTGAAGCCGAGTTCGTAGAGGTACATGGAGTAGACGTGGGTGGAGCCCGCCGGGCCGCCCGTGCCGTTGGAGAGCACGAACGCCGAGTTGAACATCTGGAAGGCGTGCACCATCTCCAGGACCAGATTGAAGAAGATCACCGGCGACAGCATGGGGACGGTCACCGAGAGGAACCGGCGCCAGGGGCCCGCCCCGTCGATCTCCGCCGCCTCGTACAGATCGCGCGGGATCTGCTGCAACGCCGCCAGGAAGATCACCATCGGGGCGCCGAACTGCCAGATGGAGAGCGCGACCAGCGACATCAGCGACCAGTCGGGGTTGGAGATCCAGCCGCCCGTGTGCACCCCGAACGCGCCGAGGAAGCGGTCGACGACGCTGCCGGTGGAGAACAGCAGCCGCCACACGATGGCCGCGCCGACGCTCGCGCCGATCAGGGACGGCATGTAGAAGGCGGCGCGGTAGAAGTTGCGGCCCTTGCGCCGCGTGTGCAGGAGCAGGGCCACGCCGAGCGCGGCGATCAGCTTGAGCGGCGTCGCGACGACCACGTAGAGCAGCGTCACCCCTACGGTGTCGCGTACTTCGGGGTCGTCGAAGAGGATGCGCTTGTAGTTGGCGAGGCCGATCCAGCGGGGCGCGTCGAACAGGTTGTAGTCCGTGAACGACATGTAGAGCGAGAACAGCATCGGCGCGAGCGTCAGCACGGCGGCGCCGAGCATCCAGGGCGTGAGGAAGACGTACGCGGCGCGGTCGTTCGTGCGCCGGCGCTTGGGGGCGGGCGCGGTCGAGGGGGCGCCGCCGCGGCGTGCGCGGGGGATCGCGGCGTCGGTCGTCGTCGTAGAGGCCATGCGGACTCCGTACGTTGAGGGGGGACGGGGCGGCCTGGGCCCTCGCCTGTCAGGCCAGGACGACCTTCGACTGGTCGAAGAAGAGCTCCACGGCGTGGTCCACGGAGATCCGGCCGTAGAAGAGCTTCTCGGCCACACGCTGCAGATAGACGTTGAGCGAGGCGCCGCCGTCGGCCGGTGGGGGCGGGGTCGGCGAGAGCCGGGCCGCGACCTGCTTCTCGTACGTCTGGACCTGGCGCACCGCGGGATCGGTGACCGCGGCGGCGCCCTCCTGGCTGGTCGTGGGCGGCATACCGATGTTGGTGCCGAGGATCTTCGCCACCTGCCGGTCGTTGATCATGAAGTTGATGAACTGCGCGGCCTCACTGAGGTACGGGCTCTTCGCGGCGGCGCTCATCAGCATGCCGGGTTTGGCGTAGATCCCGGAGCGGCTGGTGTCGGTGGGGACGAGGCCGAGGGAGAGCTTGCTGCCGCGCATCTCGCTGCGGCCGCCGACCTGGTTGTCCCACTCCAGGTAGGAGGCGACCCGGCCGGTGGTGATGGGGTAGCCGGGCAGCGACTCCAGGACCACGTCCGGGCCCGCGAGCGCGCCCTCCGCGCGCCAGCCGTCGACCTGCGTGAAGTAGCGGCGCATGTCGTCGTGGCCGAAGCCGAGTCCGCCCTTCTCGGTCCACATCTGCAGGCCCTGCTGGCGCATCCACGTCTCGACGCCCATGTAGTTCTGGCCGGGGTTGTCCATGCCGAACTGCTTGCGTTTGCTGTGGCGGGTGACCTTGAGGGACTGCTCCATGAACGTGTCCCAGCCCATCGGCGCGGTCGGCGGCCGGGCCCCGGCGGCGGCCCACGCCTTCGCGTCGTACATCAGCGAGACGCTGTTGTGGGACAGCGGCAGCCCGACGCGGCGGTCCCCGATCAGGCCGGCCGTGCGCAGCGAGGGGACGAGGGTGGCGGCGTCGATCTCCTTGCCGGGGCCGGTGTGGGCGGCGAGGTCGGCGAGGACGCCGTGTTCGCCGAGGGTACGGATCCAGGCGTAGTCGATGTGCATCACGTCGGGCGGATTGCCGCCGGCCGCGGCGGTGCTCAGCTTCGGCCAGAACGAGTCGAACGCGGCGAAGCTCGTCTTGACCTTGATCTTCGGATGCTCGCGCTCGAAGGCGGTGATGCACTGGTTGATGAGATCGGCCCGGCCGCTGTCGCCCCAGAAGAAATAGCGCAGGGTGACGGTGCCGCCCGCGCCGACGGACCGGGACGGCTCGCCGCAGGCGGTGAGCGCGGCGCCGAGGCCGGTGGCCAGCAGGGCGGACAGGGTGGTGCGGCGGGTCAGCGGGCGGCGGGAGGGGGCGGCACTGCCCATAGGGGGCCTCCACGAGCGGCTCGACGGCGGTGTCGAGGTCGGACCTTTGCATGCGCTCGCAGGTGCGTCAACGGTTCTCACAAGGCAGAAAGCGCTTCAACTGTCTTTGCTGCACACCCTCTTGACGATTGCTGCGAGCGCTTGCAGGATCGATGCGGAAAGCGCTTGCCGTGCGCGACGGGCCTCGTGGGCGCCCAGGACGGCGTCGTACCACGCCTGCGGTACAAGGCGGCCGGACTGTACTACCGGGGGAGGTCAGCGGGTTCCGACCGGGGGGTGCGGTGACTGTCGGTGGTGGCGCCTACCGTTGACGCATGGATCTACGAATGGGCGCATGGCGCGAGCGGGTACGTGGGAAGCCGCGGCGGTGGATCGCCGTCGCGGCGGCCCTTGTGGTGCTCGCGGGAGCGGGGACCTGGTCCGTCGCCGCGGCCGCGTCCTCCGGGGGCGGAGCCGCGGAGCACCGGCAGGACCGGACGCTGCCGATGGGCGGCGGCGTCCACATCAGGACGTCGTACTTCACCGCGGGTGACGCCCACGAGAAGCGGCCCGCGGTCCTGCTCGCGCACGGCTTCGGCGGCAGCAAGGCCGATGTGCGCGGCGAGGCGGAGAAGCTCGCCAAGAACGGGTACGCGGTCCTGACGTGGTCCGCGCGCGGCTTCGGCGGGTCCACGGGCAAGATCGGGCTCAACGACCGCCGCGGCGAGGTCGCCGACGTGTCGCGGCTCATCGACTGGCTGGCGAAGCGGCCCGAGGTGCGGCTCGACAAGGCGGGCGACCCGCGCGTGGGCGTCACCGGAGCCTCGTACGGAGGCGCGGTCTCGCTGCTGTCCGCCGCCTACGACAAGCGGGTCGACGCGATCGCCCCGCAGATCACGTACTGGAACCTGGCGGACGCGCTGTTCCCGGACGACGTCTTCAAGAAGCTGTGGACCGGCATCTTCTTCACCACCGGCTCCGCGGACATCGGCGCGCGCACCAGCGAGGCCGGGCTGCACTGCGGCCGCTTCGAGGCCGAGCTGTGCGACATGTACCAGCGGGTCGCCGTGTCCGGGAAGCCGGACGCGCAGGCCCGCAAGCTCCTCGAGGAGCGCAGCCCGTCCGCCGTCGGCGACCGCATCAAGGTGCCCACCCTCATCTCGCAGGGGCAGACCGACTCCCTGTTCCCGCTGAGCCAGTCCGACGCGATGGCGAAGCAGATCAAGGCCAACGGCGCGCCTGTCGACGTCGACTGGATCGCCGGCGGCCACGACGGCGGGGACATGGAGACGGACCGCACCGCGGGCCGCGTGACCTCCTGGTTCGACCGGTATCTGAAGGACGAGGATGTCGACACGGGGCCCGCGTTCCGCGTGACCCGCACAGGCGGCGTCGACTCCACGGACGGCGCGGCGACGGTGCGCGGCGCGAGCGGCGACCGGTATCCCGGACTGCGCGGCGAGCAGCAGGTCTCCGTGCCGCTGAAGTCCGCCACCGAGACGTTCCAGAACCCGCCGGGCGGCGCCCCGCCGTCGATCTCCTCGGTCCCCGGCCTCGGCGGCGCCTCCCAGCTGTCGTCGTCCCTCGGCGCCGGGCTCGCGCTCGACTTCCCCGGCCAGTTCGCCCGGTTCGACTCGGCGCCGCTGAAGAAGTCCGTGCGGATCACCGGCTCCCCGACGGCCACGGCCCACGTGAAGTCCTCCACCGGCACCGCCGTCCTCTTCGCCAAGGTGTACGACGCCGGCCCCGGCGGCGCGCGCCAGGTGCTCCCCTCTCAACTGGTCACGCCGGTACGGGTGACCGGGGCGGGCGGCGACGGCAAGGACGTCACGTTCACGCTGCCCGCCATCGACCACCAGGTGCAGAAGGGCCACACCCTGCGGCTCGTCCTGTCGGCGACGGACCTCGGTTACGCGTCCCCGGCGCAGTCCGCGACGTACCAGGTGTCGGTCACCGGGGGCTTGAGCCTGCCGACCGCGCCCGGCGTGGAGACCGCGGCGGCGGGGCTGCCCGCCTGGGTGTGGTGGCTGCCCGTCGGCGCGGTCGTCGTCGCGGCGGCGCTGCTGCTGACGGCCCGCAGGCGCACCACGGCGCCCGCGCCCGACCCCGAGCTGGCCGAAGTGCCGCTCCAGATCACCGGCCTGAGCAAGCGGTACGCGAAGTCGACGGACCGGTACGCGGTCCGCGACCTGTCCTTCCGCGTCGAGAAGGGCCAGGTCCTCGGCCTCCTCGGGCCGAACGGGGCGGGCAAGACGACGACCCTGCGCATGCTCATGGGCCTCATCGGGCCCGACGAGGGCGAGATCCGCGTCTTCGGCCGGGCGATCCGGCCCGGCGCACCCGTCCTCTCCCGCGTCGGCGCCTTCGTCGAGGGCGCCGGCTTCCTGCCGCACCTGTCGGGCCGGGAGAACCTCGAGCTGTACTGGCGGGCGACCGGCCGCCCGCCCGGCGACGCGCACCTGGACGAGGCGCTGGAGATCGCCGGGCTCGGTGACGCGCTGGCCCGCGCGGTGCGCACGTACTCGCAGGGCATGCGGCAGCGGCTCGCCATCGCGCAGGCCATGCTCGGCCTGCCGGACCTGCTGATCCTGGACGAGCCGACGAACGGACTCGACCCGCCGCAGATCCGTGAGATGCGCGAGGTGATGATCCGGTACGCGCGCGGTGGCCGCACCGTCATCGTCTCCAGCCACCTGCTGGCCGAGGTCGAGCAGTCCTGCACGCACCTCGTCGTCATGGACCGCGGGCGTCTCGTGCGGGCGGGCCGGGTCGCGGACATCGTCGGCTCCGGCGACACCGTGCTCGTCGGACTGGCGGGTGACGTGTCGGAGCCGCTGCTGGAGAAGGTGGCGGCGCTGGAGGGCGTCGAGTCGGCGGTCCGCGCCGACGACGGCCTGCTGATCCGACTGGCCCCTGCCCGCGTGGGGGCCGACCCCGCCGCCCGTCTGCTGACCGACCTGGTCCGGCTCGACGTACCGGTGAAGTCGCTCGGCCCGCACCGACGCCTTGAGGACGCGTTCCTGACGCTGATCGGAGGTTCCGCATGAGCGGCACCGGGACGACCACGCCCATCCCGCCCGTCGCGGGCCGCGCCGACGGATACCGGCCCGGGCGGACGCTGCCCCTGCGGGTGGAGCTCGCCCGGCAGGTGAAGCGGCGGCGCACCCTCGTCATGGGGGCCGTGCTCGCGCTGCTGCCTTTCGTGCTCGTCGCCGCGTTCGCGATCGGCGGCCAGCCGGAGGGGCGCAACGGCCGGGTGACGCTGATGGACACGGCGACCGCGTCGGGCGCGAACTTCGCGGCGACGTGCCTGTTCGTCTCCGCCGGATTCCTGCTCGTCATCCCGGTCGCACTGTTCTGCGGGGACACGGTCGCCTCCGAGGCGAACTGGTCGAGCCTGCGCTATCTGCTCGCCGCACCCGTACCGCGCGCCCGCCTGCTGTGGTCGAAGCTGACCGTCGCGCTCGGGATGAGCCTCGCCGCGATGGTGCTGCTGCCGGTCGTGGCGCTCGGCGTGGGCGCGGTCGCGTACGGCTGGGGACCGCTGGAGATCCCGACGGGCGGGTCCCTGCCGGCCGGCGCGGCGGCGCAGCGGCTGCTCGTCGTCATCGCCTACATCTTCGTGTCCCAACTGGTCACGGCGGCGCTGGCGTTCTGGCTGTCGACGAAGACCGACAACCCGCTGGGCGCGGTCGGCGGCGCGGTCTTCCTGACCATCGTCGGCAACGTCCTGGACGCGGTCACCGCGCTGGGCGACTGGCGCGACTTCCTGCCCGCGCACTGGCAGTTCGCCTGGGCCGACCTGATCCAGGCGCAGCCGGAGTGGAGCGGCATGATCCAGGGGGCGGCGGTGTCGGTGGCGTACGCGGTGGTGCTGTTCGCGCTGGCGTTCCGCGGGTTCGCGCGGAAGGACGTGGTGTCGTAGGCCGAAGGGTCTGCGGATCGGCAGGGTCTCAGGATCGGTGGGGTCTGCGGATCGGCAGGGCCTCAGGATCGGTAGGGTCTCCGGACGATCACCTACCGGTCACAACAGCCGCCTCCCGTAACCCCTTTGAGGCCAAGGCGCAATCGCTCGGGACGAACACTCCGCCCGCCTCCCGCGTCAGAGTCTCAGGACACCGACGCGGGGGATACGGGAGGGGCGATGGCGATCATGCGGGACGGTTCGGCCGGTTCGGCCGGTTCGTTCGGTTCGTTCGGTACGGCTGGTGCGGGGCGTACGCGGAGCCGGCTCGGAGTACGCCGCCGCGGCGGGGCGCTGCTCGCCGCCGCGCTGGCCGCCGGGCTGCTGCTCACGGGGTGCGGCGCGGACGGCACGTCCTCAGACTCGGGCTCGGCGAAGAAGGGCCCGGCGCACGATGCCCGTAAGGGCGGTCCCACAGGCGGGTCAGCTGACGAATCCGCGAACGGGCCCGCCGCGTCCGTCGCACCGGACGGCGACCAGGACGGGAAGAGGGAGCGGGACGGCGGCGCCGACTACCGCTCCACGTTCGCCCTCGACGTCGACACCGCCTCCTACGGCTACGCCCGCAGCACCCTTGCGGAGGGGCGGCTGCCGGATCCGGGGACGGTGCGGCCGGAGGAGTTCGTCAACAGCTTCCGGCAGGGCTACGAGCGCCCCGAGGGCAACGGGTTCTCGGTGACCGTGGACGGCGCCCGCACCGGAGACGACGGGTGGCGCCTGATGCGGGTGGGCCTCGCGACGGCCCAGGCCCCCTCGAACGGCGAACGCCCGCCCGCGGCGCTCACGTTCGTCATCGACATCTCCGGTTCGATGGGCGAGCCGGGCCGCCTCGACCTGGTCAAGACAGGCCTCGCCGACCTCACCGGGCAGCTGCGCGCCGACGACTCGATCGCCCTGGTCACCTTCAGCGACGAGGCGAGGACGGTGCTGCCGATGACGCGGCTCGGCACGTCCGGGGGCGCAGCCCGCGACCGGGTCCAGGACGCGATCGACACCCTCGAACCCACCGACTCCACCAACCTCGACGCGGGCGTCCGCACCGGTTACGCCACGGCGGTCAAGGGGGTGCGGGCCGGGGCCACCAACCGTGTCGTCCTGATGTCCGACGCCCTCGCCAACACCGGCGAGACCGCGGCCGACGCGATCCTCGAACGCGTCGCGGACGCCCGCCGCGCCCACGGCATCACCCTCTTCGGAGTGGGCGTCGGCAGCGACTACGGCGACGCGCTCATGGAACGCCTCGCGGACAAGGGCGACGGCCACACCACGTACGTGTCCTCGCGCGCCGACGCCAAAAAGGTATTTGTCCAACAACTGCCCGCCAACGTGGAGTTGCGGGCCCGGGACGCGAAGGCGCAGGTCGCCTTCGACAAGCGGGCCGTCTCCGACTTCCGCCTCCTCGGCTACGACAACCGCCGCGTCGCCGACGACGACTTCCGGGACGACCGTGTCGACGGCGGCGAGATCGGCCCCGGCCACACGGTGACCGCCCTCTACGCGGTCAAGCTCCGCGAGGGGGCCGAGGGTCGGGTGGCGAAGGCGACGGTGCGCTGGCTCGACCCGGAGAGCCGGGCCCCGCGCGAGACCTCCGGCACGGTCTCGGCGTCCGCCCTGACCCGCCCGCTCTGGTCGGACGCCACGGCGCCCCGGCTGCGGCTGTCGGCGGTCGCCGCGTACTTCGCCCACCGCTTGGGCGGCGCCTCGGACAAGCCCTATCCGTCCGAGCCGGGCCTGAACGAACTGGCCTCACGGGCCGAGGGCCTGACGGCGACGACGGAGGACAACGACGTACGGGCCCTGGCGGACGCGGTGCGTGACGCGGCCGAACTGAGGCGGACCGAGTAGGGGCCTCCCGATTACGCGGAGGGCGCGAGGCTGCCGCCACCGACGGCGAGGGCGAACGCGGCCCAGGCGGACCGGGTCACCGTCGCGTGGGGCAGCCCGGGGTCCTTGGAGTCGCGGACGGCGACGAGATGGGGGGTGGGGAGGGCGACCTCGACGCAATTGTTCGCGGACGCTTCCGAGTAGGTCGACCTGACCCACTTCAACTCGGCCATACCGGTTCCTCTTAGAGATCCTTGGCGATGCCGAGGATGACGTCCCTCGACTGCTGCGGATTCAACGCTACTTGTTCGATTGCGTCCAGGCGCCGCCTGAAATTGGCCAGCTGAGTCGGGGAGTCGAAGAAGACGGCGCCGATCGGGGAGTCGACCTGGACGGTGTCCACAAGGGGGCTCTCGGCGGCCGCGTACAACACTGAGTCGCCGGCCATCGGGAACTCTCCCGCGCTGAACGGGATCACGAGCAGCGTCACGTTCTCCCGCTCGCTCTCCTCCAGCAGGCGGGCGAGCTGGGCCCGCGCCACGTCCCGTCCGCCGACGTGGATGCGCAGCGCGGCCTCGTGAACCAGTCCCTGGTACCGCACCGGGGGCGTCTTGGTGAGCACGCGGTGCCGTGCTTGCCGCTGCGCGATGCGCAGTTCTACCTCCAGGCGCGGCAGCGCCGGGATGAACAGGTCGAACAGGGCACGGGCGTGCTCCTCGGTCTGGAACATGCCGGGCAGGTACGCCGTCTGCAGAGTGCGCAGTCCGACGGCGTGATGCTCCAGCTCGGCCAGGTCGAGAAAGTCCTGCGGAACCTTGCCCCGGTACTCGTCCCACCAGCCGCGCGTCCGGCCGCCGGTCATGGCGGCCAGCGCGTCGATCAGCTCGGCGTCGTCACACTCGTAGATGCTCGCGAGACGTCGCAACCGCTCCTCGCTGATGCCGAAACGACCCGACTCGATGTTGGAGATCATCGTCCGGTCCGAGCCGAGGCGCTCCGCGGCGACGGGCGCGGTCAGCCCGGCGGCGTCGCGCATCCGGCGCAGCTCGGTCCCGAAGCGGCGCTGACGAACGGTGGGCGTGATGCGTGGTGCCATGGGTCAACTCCTTGTCCGCGCGCACAGTTTGCCGACCATCGGAGTCCCGGTCCACCGAATGCGAATAAGAGACTCGTTTTAGTGAATCGGGTACTACGTGTTTTAGAGGTGGGTCTATGGTGTGTGACGCAGGCCACTCGTCGGCCCACTCACCACGAGGTGAACGATGGACACCCCCCACGCGCTCCACGACACCACCCCCACCCGAATCGGCTGGGACGCCTCCACGCTCGACCCGCACCGACCGGTCGCCCAGGCCCGGCGCCGCGCCAGGACGTGGGTCCAAGAACACTGGCGGCTACCGGAGTTGGCGGACTCGGTCGAACTCGCGGTGGCGGAACTGTGCACCAACGCGATCCGGCACGGTGACGGCCTCGCGGGCCTGGAGCTGATCCTGGGGGCGCCGCGCGTGTACGCCCCGCCGTCGCTGCGGGTCCTGGTGACGGACCACGCCCCGGCACGCAGACCGCAACTGCCCACCTGCGGCGTCGACTTGCTGAGCGAAGGGGGCCGCGGCCTGCACCTCGTGGCGACGCTGGCGCGCCGCTGGGGCTGGCACAGAACCGGCTTCGACGAGAAGCAGGTGTGGTGCACGTTCGAGCTACAGGGCGAAGGGTCCGGTCCCGGATGAGGCCGGCCCCCCGCCCTTCAGGGGCGCGGGGAACTGCGCGACCAGCCACAAACACACGTGCACCCGCACCCGACGCACGGCCCCTACGGCGCATAGGCCCGGGGCCGCCGGGACACCGGGCACCCCGTAACAGCCCCAGGGCCCCGCGTCAGCGGATCTGCCGCCCAGAGATCGCCCGCGCGATGACAAGCCGCTGGATCTCGCTGGTCCCCTCGAAGATCGTGTAGATCTTGGCGTCGCGGTACATCCGCTCCACCGGGTGTTCCCGGCTGTACCCGGCGCCGCCGAGGACCTGGATCGCCTTCTCGCTGGCGGCGACGGCGAGTTCACCGGCCCGCAGCTTCGACATCGAGCCCTGCCCGGCGTCGAAGACCTTGTCGTTGCGGGCCATCCAGGACGCCTGCCAGATCAGCAGCCGGCACGCCTCGATCTCCGTACGCAGATCCGCGAGGGCGAAAGCGATGGCCTGGTTCTCGATGATCGGGCGGCCGAACGCCTCCCGGTCGCCCGCGTACTCCAGCGCGTACTCGTAGGCGGCGCGCGCGATCCCGAGCGCCTGCGCGCCCACGGTCGGCCGGCTCACCTCGAACGTGGACATCGCGGCCTGCCCCTTGGCGCGGGTTCCTTCGCGGGCCCGCGCGAGCCGCCTGTCCAACTTCTCCTTGCCGCCGAGCAGGCAGTGCCCGGGTACGCGGACGTCATCGAGGAACACGTCCGCCGTGTGCGACGCCCGCAGCCCCAACTTCCGTATCTTCTTGGCCCCTTCGAGGCCCGCCGTGCCCGGCGGCACGATGAACGCCGCCTGCCCGCGCGAACCCAGCTCGGGGTCGACGGACGCCACCACCACATGCACGTTCGCGATGCCGCCGTTGGTGATCCAGGCCTTCTGGCCGCTGATCACCCACTCGTCCTTCGCCTCGTCGTAGCGGGCCCGCGTCCGCATCGCCGCCACGTCCGAACCGGCCTGCGGCTCCGAGACGCAGAACGCCGCGACCTTCGGGTCCGTCTCGTCGCCGAAGCACTGCGGCACCCACTCGGCCAGTTGGTCGGGCGTACCGGACGAGAAGATCCCGGCGACCGCGAGCGACGTACCGAACAGCGCCATGCCGATGCCGGCGTCACCCCAGAACAGCTCCTCGTTGGCGATCTGCAACGAGGTCCCGCTGGGGTCGCCGAAGAGTTCGGCCAGGGACTCGAACCCGTAGAGCCCGATCTTCGCGGCCTCCCGGATCACCGGCCAGGGAGTCTCCTCGCGCTCGTCCCACTCGGCGGCCGCCGGACGCACCACGTCGACCGCGAACCCGTGCACCCAGTCGCGCAGATCGCGCTGCTCCTGGTCCAGTTCGAGAGAGAAAGCCATGATGTCGCCGTCCCCTATGCCTTCGGGATGTCGAAGTAGCGGGTCAGACCTGCCGCGAGCGCGACATCGCCGACGATCTTCACCTTGCGCAGCATGAACATCGTGACGGGCGAGGAGTTGCCCGACACCAGCTTGAGGAAGTCGGCGTCGCCCATGACGAGCGTGACGCGCGGCTCCGCGTCCGAGCGGCCCTCGGTGACCGTGCACGTGCCGCCGGTGATCTTCGTCTCGTAGACCGCCTCGGGGGTGGTGCCCTGACCGGTGACCTTCCAGCGGATGAGCGCCTCCAGGGACCCGGCGACGTCGGGCTTGAACTGCCGCTCCATGCGCCCGAAGACCTCCTTCAGGACCCGGGCGCGCAGGGTGCTGTCCTCCGCGATCTCGCTGATCTCCTTCGCGGACAGGCCCTTCACGAGCCGCGCGAACTCCTCGGGCGTGACGCTCGCGAAGTCGAGGGCCGCGATTTCGTCGGCACCGCTCATGGAACTCTCCTAGGTAGTCCGGTGGTTGGTTCCGGTGGTCGGTCTGTGGTTCCGGTTCTTACTGAACGGTAAGCTTACTGATTGGTAAGGTTACGGCGACGTAGGTAGGCTGACAAGGGTGACGGGGACTTCGGGAGCGGCTCAAGGGCGCACGGCGGCGCGGCGCAAACGCGTGCCGCGGCAGGAGCGCGAGCAGCAGATCATCGACGTGGCGGTCCGCGTCTTCGCCAAGCGCGGGTACCACGCGGCCTCCGTCGACGAGATCGCCGAACTCGCCGGAATCTCCAAGCCGATGGTCTATCTCTACCTGGACTCAAAAGAGGGCCTCTTCCTCGCCTGCCTGCGCCGCGAGGCCGAGCGGCTGGTCAGCGCGTTCCAGGAGGCGGCCCGCGGGGCGGGCGCGGCGCCCGAACTGCGTTTGTACGCGGGCCTGTCGGCGTTCTTCGCGTTCGTCGCCGAGCACCGCGACAGCTGGGTCGTCCTGCACCGGCAGGCCTCGGAGCTGAGCGAGGCGATCGCCACCGCCGTCGCCGAGGCCAGGCGGGCGGTCATGGCCGAGGTCGCGGGGCTGGTCAGGGACGGCATCTCGGACAGTGGCCGCGGCAGCCGGCTCGGCGCGGAGGACGCCGACTTCGTCGCGCACGCGCTCGTCGGCGCGGCCGACTCGCTCACCGACTGGATGGAGCGCAACCCCGGCCAGGCGCCCGAGGGCATCGCCCTGCGCCTGATGAACATGGTGTGGGTGGGCATGCGCGACGTCCTCGACGGCAAGGCGTGGCTGCCGGAGGGCTGAGCGACATCCGGCGGAACCCGGAGAACCCGGCGGAACCCGGCGGAGCCTGGTCGATCTGCTCGGCGGCCCGATTCGCGTACACCCCATTGAATTTTTCTTACGCGCTAGTAAGTTGACTCCTCAGTAAGTACGAACGGGCACGTGAAGCACGTACCGGGAGCCGTCATGGGCGTACGCAAGGACCTGAAACGGGCGAGGAAGCGCAGCGACCTGGCCGACCGCGCGAGACCCGAACTCGTCCGGGACGAGCGGGGCGTGGTCCGCCAGGCGCGCGTCGCGCCGCTCGCCGAGCCGCCGCCGGACGGCTCGACGCCCGCCGACATCCCGTTCGTGAACGCCGCCGAGGTGCCGGACACCGTCGTCGTACGGCGCAAGGAGCCCGGCGGGGAGTGGCAGCCGGTCACCGCCGCGGAGTTCGCCGAGGAAGTCACCTCCGCCGCGAAGGGGTTGATAGCCGCCGGCCTCGAACCGGGCGGACGCGTCGCCCTGATGTCCCGTACCCGCTACGAATGGCAGGTCCTCGACTTCGCGATCTGGGCGGCCGGCGGCCAGACCGTGCCGGTCTACGCGACCTCCTCGCCCGAGCAGATCGAGTGGATCGTGCGGGACTCGGGTGCCCGGCTGCTGATCGTGGAGACGGCGGCGAACGCGGTCTCCGCCGAAGCCGGACTCGCCGCCCTGCCCGACGCGGACCGGCCGCGCACCTGGCAGCTGGACAGCGGCGCCCTGGCCGAACTCGCCACGCTGGGCCGGGAGATCAAGGACGACGAGGTCACCGAACGGCGGGCCGCGCTCACCCCCGACACCGTAGCGACGGTCTGCTACACCTCCGGCACCACCGGCCGCCCCAAGGGCTGCGTCCTCACGCACGGCAATCTGTACGCGGAGGCCGCGAACACCGTCGAGCTGCTGCACCCCATCTTCAAGGCCATCACGGGCCAGGCCGCCTCGACCCTCCTCTTCCTGCCGCTCGCGCACATCCTGGGCCGGACGATCCAGGTGGCGTGTCTGCTGGCCCGTATCGAACTCGGTCATTGCCCGAGCATCAAGCCCGACGAGCTGCGGCCCGAACTGCGCTCGTTCCGGCCGACGTTCGTCGTCGGTGTGCCGTACCTCTTCGAGAAGATCCACGACACCGGCCGGGCCACCGCGGAGAAGATCGGGCGCGGCGCCTCGTTCGACCGGGCCGACCGGATCGCGGTCACGTTCGGCGAACGCAGCCTGGCGAAGTTCCTCGACGGCACACCGGGGCCCGGACTCGGCCTGACCCTCGCCACCGGCCTCTACGACCTGCTCGTCTACCGCCGCGTCCGCAAGGAACTCGGCGGCCGCCTGCGCTACGCGATCAGCGGCGGCTCGCCCCTCGACAAGGGCCTCAACCTCTTCTTCTACACCGCCGGAATCGTGATCTACGAGGGCTACGGCCTGACCGAGACGACGGCCGCCGCGACCATCACACCCCCGCTGCGGCCCCGGCCCGGCACCGTCGGCCTGCCGGTCCCCGGCACCACGGTCCGGATCGCGGACGACGGCGAAGTACTCATCAAGGGCCCCATCGTCTTCGGCGCTTACTGGCAGAACGCCGAGGCGACCGGCGAAGTCCTCGACGCGGACGGCTGGTTCGCCACCGGCGACCTCGGCGCGCTGGACGACAACGGCTATCTGACCATCACCGGCCGGAAGAAGGACATCCTCGTCACCAGCGGCGGCAAGAACGTGTCGCCCGCCGTCCTGGAGGACCGGCTGCGCAGCCGCTCCCCGGTCGGCCAGTGCCTCGTCGTCGGCGACAACCGCTCCTACGTCGCCGCCCTCATCACCCTCGAACCGGAGTCCGTCGCCCACTGGCTGAGCGTGCGCAAACTGCCCGCCGACACCCCGATGTCCGAGGTGATTCGCGACCCGCGGATGGTCGAGGCCGTGCAGAAGGCCGTCGACTTCGCCAACGAGGCCGTCTCACGTGCCGAGTCCATCCGTAAGTTCTCCCTGGTGGAGGGCGAGTTCACCGAGGACAACGGACTGCTCACCCCCTCCCTGAAGATCAAGCGAGCGGCTGTGACGGCAGCGTACGAGCGGGAGATCGAGGAGCTGTACGGGGGCTGAGCCGGTGCGCGGAGGCGTGCGCCGGGCGCGTCTCGGCACCTCAAGGGCGGCGGCCCTCAGCGCTTGCTGTTGCTGTTGAAGAGTGAACGCGACCAGAGGTAGCCGACCAGGGTGATCCCGGCGCACCAGGCGAGCGCGACCCAGCCGCTGTGGCCGATCGCCGTACCGGTCAGCAGGCCGCGCAGCGTCTCGGTCATCGGCGTGAACGGCTGGTACTCGGCGAACCAGCGCAGGCCCGGCGACATCGACTCGGCCGGCACGAACGCCGAGCCGAGGAAGGGCAGGAACTGCACAAGGAGCGGCTTGTTGCTCGCCGACTCGACGGTCTTGGAGATCAGACCGAGCGCCGCCGACAGCCAGGTCACCGCGAACGCCACGGCCGCGAGGAGACCGAACGCGGCGAGCCACTCCAGCGGCGACGCCCCCGACCGGAAACCGACGGCGAACGCGACGCCCACGACCAGGACCATGCACAGCATCGTCTGGACGACGCTGCCGATGACATGGCCCGTCATGAACGACGAACGCGTGATGTTCATGGTGCGGAAGCGGTTGATGATGCCCTTGGTCATGTCGGAGCAGACCGCGACCGACGTCGACATCGATCCGGCGGCGACGCCCATGATGATGATGCCGGGCGTCAGATAGTTCACGTACGCGTCGCGGCCGGAGCCGGAGCCGGAGCCGGTTCCGGTGCCGCCGCCCACGCCCTCGCCGATACCGGCGCCGATCGAGTCCCCGAAGGCGTAGACGAACAGCAGCAGCATCAGGATGGGCGTCATGGCGCTGCCGAACCCCACCGCCGGGTAGCGGATCGCGTGCTTGAGATTGCGCCGCAGCATCGTCGCCGAGTCGTGGACGGCGTAGGACAGGGTGCTCATCGCAAGGTCTCCTTGACGTACAGGGCGGTGCCGTCTTCGTTACGGGTGCTGCTGCTGCTGCTGCTGCCGCTGCCGCTGCCGTTGCCGGTGAGGGCGAGGAACACGTCGTCGAGGTCGGGGGTGTGGACGGAGAAGTCGGCGGCGCCCACCCCGGAGGCGTCGAGCCGGTCGATCAGCGTGCGCAGCGCACCCAGACCGCCGTCGCCCGCGATGCGCAGAGCGAGTTCCTCGTCGTCGCGGGCCGCGTGGGGAAACGCCAGGGCCGCCCGCTCGAACTCGTCCTGCCCGGTGAACCGCAGCCGTACGTGGCTGCCGGGGATCTGCGCCTTGAGCTCGTCGGCGGTGCCCTCGGCGACGATCCGGCCGCCGTCGAGCACGGCGATCCGGTCCGCCAACTGGTCGGCCTCCTCCAGGTACTGGGTGGTGAGGAAGACGGTGACGCCGTCCGCCACGAGCGAGCGCACGATCTCCCACATGGTGCGGCGGCTGCGCGGGTCGAGTCCGGTGGTCGGCTCGTCGAGGAAGATCACCTCGGGGTCGCCGACCAGCGTCATGGCGAGGTCGAGGCGGCGCCGCATGCCGCCGGAGAAGGTGGCGGCGCGGTTCGCGGCGACGTCCGCGATGTCGAACCGCCGGAGCAGGTCCGTGGCCCGCCGCCGGCCCTCGCGCTTGCCGAGGCGCAGCAGGTCGGCCATGAGGAGCAGGTTCTCCTCGGCGCTGAGCAGGTCGTCGAGCGCGGCGAACTGTCCGGTGACACCGATCGCGGCGCGCACCCCGTCCGGCGAGTCGTCGACATCGTGCCCGGCGACCTGGGCCCGGCCCCCGTCGGCGGCGATGAGCGTCGACAGGATCTGCACGGTGGTGGTCTTGCCGGCGCCGTTGGGCCCGAGCAGGGCGAAGACCGAACCGGCGGGGATGCGCAGGTCGATGCCGTCGAGGACGGTCTTGTCGCCGTAGGACTTGCGCAGGCCGACGGCGGAGACGGCGGGCGGCTGTGATCCGCTGTTGCTGTTGCTGGATGTGGACATGACAGATGAAGGCATATGGCCCTCCGAGGGCGTATGCGGTGAAGGGGACCGGGAACGAAGGGGACCGGGAGTGAGGGGGACCGGGAACGAAGGGGGCTGACAGTGGGAGCGGGAGCTGGATCTCAGGCGCGGGCGCGGCGGACGTCGATGTTGCCGTAGCGGGTACGGGCGCGGACCTCGACGGTGTCCTCCGACTTCCCGGGGCTGTCGGACGCGGTGAGCGCGTTGTGCACCCGGCCCATGCCCGAGCTGACGTCGATCCAGGCGGCCGTGCCCTCGCGGACGCCGACCTCGATGGCGCCGTAGCTGGTCTCCAACTGCACTTCGCCGCGTGCGACCTCGGCGACGCGGACGGTGCCGTGCGCGGTGGTCGCGGCGACGGAACCCTCGGCGGAGTCGACGATGATGTCCCCGTTGGCGCCGCGGACGCGCAGGTCGCCGCTGATCGTGCCGACGATCGTGGTGCCGTGCGAGTTCTTCAGCACCGCGGTGCCGTCGACCGTGCCGACGCGCAGGCTGCCGGAGCTGGTGGTGACCTCGGCGGAGCCCTGGACGCGGTCGACGCTGATGTTTCCGTGCGCGGCGGTCAGATGGAGCTGCCCCGTCGACTCCAGGCGGACATCGCCGGACGAGGTCTTCACACGCACCTCGCCGAGCCGTCCCTCGCCGCGTACCTCGGTCCAGGCGCCGGTCGCCTCGACCTGGGAGCCGGCGGGCAGGCCGACGACGATGTCGACGACGCCGGTGCGACCGAAGAGATACCGCTGCTTGGGCGTCCTGATGTGCAGAGCGCCGCCCGTGTACGAGACCTGCGTCTGCTCGCTCGTGCGTACGTCGGCGTCCTTCTTCGGGTCGCGCGGCGTCACATCGACGACGGTGTCGGCGCGCCCGGACGCGACGAACCGGATCGATCCGGCGTCCACGTGGGCCGTGGCCGAGATGGGTTCAGGAGTGTCGAAAGAAGGCATGGCTGTCCCGTCCTCATGGGTCTTCGCGGCGTCCCTGCAGGTGGGACGTGGTGGACGTGGTGCGGGTTTCTGTAGGAGGGGGGCGCGGGGCCGGGTGGCTAACGCACCCAGCCGGTGTAGCTCTGGCCGCCGCTCCGGGTCCTCTCGGCGGGGCGGGGCGCGGCGGCGGTGCCGGGTTCGACGGCCGCGGAGACGGCTCGCACCAGCCACGCGTTGACCGACAGACCCTCGCGGCTCGCGGCCTCCTCGGCGCGTGCCTTCAGGTGGGCGGGCAGTCGCAGATTGACGCGGGCGGTGCCACTCTCGTCGCTGTCGGCGGGCGCCGGGCTCATTGTCTTCGGCGGCTCGACGGGCCCCGCCTGCTCCTCGAAGGCGCCGCCCGACGGCAACGTCACCTGAAAGTCGGGGTCGAGCCCCCGCAGCCGTACGTCGACCGAGCCCGGGGCGAGATCGCGGGTGATCTCGTCCATCGCGGCGGAGAGCACGTTGAGCAGGGTCAACCGCGTCGCCGACTCCAGGGGAGCGGTGAGCCGTTCGGCCAGCGCACGCGCTTCGTCCCCTCCGGCTTCGGCGGCCACCGCGAGTTCACGGTGCAGGGAGTCGACGTACGGCGTGAGGTCCATAACGCCATAGTGGCACCATGATGGCACCACGGGCAAGGTTCTGACGCCATAGTGGCGCGATATGGCGCCACGCGGCACTGCGCGGCACTACGCGGCACCACGCGGCACTACGCGGCGCCGCAGCCTTACTCCTCGTCGAGCTGATGATCGGCCCACACGTAGGAGAAGGGCAGCAACTCCGTGATCCGAACGGCCCGAACCTCCCCCTGTCCAGGAGCTTCCGCGGCCCCCACGATGACGTCGATATCGGGAAAGTAGTCGAGCAGCACCTGCCGGCACCGTCCGCACGGCGGGATGACGCCCCGGTCGCGGTCGCCCACGGCGACGATGGTGACGAGCTCGTACGCGCCCTGGGCGGCGGCCGCGCCGATGACGACGGGCTCGGCGCAGGGCCCGCCGGTGAAGTGGTAGGCGTTCACCGCGGTGATGATCCGGCCGTCGCGGGCGCGGGCCGCGGCGGCGACGGTGTGGTTGTCGCCGCGACAGCGGGTGCGGGCGACGAGGGCGGCGGCGTCGACGAGCTCGTGGTCGACGCGGGCGGCTGGCGTACTCATGGTCTCCTCTTGTTCTTGATCGGCCCAGGGTGAGGGTCGATCACTCCGAGCACACGGAACGGGGGCCGGGACGCGCTTCGTTGCCTTACTGGTTCTTTACGGCCTGACATTTTGAGGCTCCGGGGGCGCATACTGGAAACACGATGACGAAGCCCTCCGCGCCCCGACGCCACCTGCCGACAAGCCCCTTCAACGCTCCGTCCGCCGCTCCCCCCAAGCACTTCGCCCTCGGGGATCGGGTCACGCACGACCGGTACGGCCTGGGAAGGATCATCGGCGTCGAGAACGGCGTCGCGATGCTCGTCGACTTCGGTTCCCGCCAGGCCCGCATCAGCAGCCCGTACACCCACATGGACAAACTCTGACGCTCCCGCGCCAGGCCGGCCCCGGACTCCACCCGTAGCCCCTACGGAAGAGAACCCGGGGCTTCGCCGTGCCGCCGTGCCGTGGCACCAGGCAGCGCCGGAACATGAAAAGCCTCACCGGCGTCTCCGCAGATGAGGCTGTATGGGCGCCCCCGGCAGGACTCGAACCTGCGGCCAAGCGCTTAGAAGGCGCCTGCTCTATCCACTGAGCTACGGGGGCCGGTGTGTGGCCGGTGGCCGGGACGGATGCGGGGGAGATCCGTGACCTTGCCGGGGTCAAGGATAGGGCTCCCGGGTCCCGCTCCTTGCTGCTTCGCCTCCGTTTCGCCTCCGTGGTTCTATGTGGAGGTTCAGTGAAGCGACCCCGATAATCGCAGGCAGGTACGAATCCTGCATCGCTTTTGGCGTCTCACGCCCCGGGTGTTGTGCACTCGTTATGCCTGCGCCCCCTGCCTCCCCTTCCGTCCCGCTGTGTGCTTCCTGTGCGGTATCGGGCGCCTTGTTCGGAACTTGTTCGGGCCCTCATGCCTGCCGACGGGTGTTTTGTCGGCGCGCAGGGCCGGTCATATGCTTCAGAAAGCCGCCAAAATTGGGCATTCTTCGCATGTGGTGACCTTGGACGTACGGCCTCAGCTGCTCGACGCACTCTCCGCGCTGCGCGACCGTGTCGCCGCCGCACGCTTTCCGCTCCCTCTCACGGGGGCGCCACGCGCGCGTGCCAACCGCGGTGAGTTGCTCGCACAGCTCGACGACTATCTCGTGCCCCGGCTACGCGCCCCCGAAGCGCCGCTGCTCGCGGTGGTCGGCGGCTCCACCGGCGCCGGCAAGTCGACCCTGGTGAACTCGATCGTGGGGCGCGTCGTGAGCGAAGCGGGGGTGCTGCGGCCGACCACGCGTACGCCCGTACTCGTCTGCCACCCCGACGACCACCACTGGTTCGCCGGGATGCGGGTGCTGCCCGACCTCACGCGCGTGTGGGTGCCCCGGCAGGCGGACACCGAGGCCGACGACGAACCGGACGAGGACGACGCGCTCGCACCCCTCCTGGAGGACGAGGAGGGGACACTGCGGATCGAGACGGCGGAGACGTTGCCCCGCGGGCTCGCCCTGCTCGACGCCCCGGACGTCGACTCGCTCGTCGCCGAGAACCGGATGCTGGCCGCCCGGCTGATCAGCGCCGCCGACGTGTGGGTCATGGTCACCACCGCCTCCCGGTACGCCGACGCCGTGCCATGGCGCCTGCTGCGTACCGCGAAGGAGCACGACGCCTCCCTCGTCACCGTCCTCGACCGTGTGCCCCACCAGGTCCTCGCCGAAGTCTCGCGGCAGTACGGCGCCCTGCTCAGCAAGGCCGGCCTCGGCGAGGTGCCCCGGTTCACCGTGCCCGAACTTCCCGAGTCGACCGGCAACGGCGGACTGCTGCCGACCACCGCCGTCGCCCCGCTGCGCGCCTGGCTCACCCACCGCGCCCAGGACCCCGACGCCCGCACCCGCGCCATGACCCGCACCGCCCGGGGCGTACTCGACTCGCTGCGGGCCCGGATGCCGGAGCTGGCCGCGTCGGTCGCCGCCCAGTACTCCGCCGCGGTCCGGCTCGTCGCCGCCGTGGAGGACGCGTACGAGAGCGAGCACGCGCGCGTACGCACCAGGCTGCAAGGAGGTGCCGTGCTGACGGGCGACGCCCTGAAGCGCTGGCGGAGCTATCCGCTGGACTGCTCGGCGGACGAACTGCTCGACGCTCTTGTCGAGAGCCTGGGCGCCCTCCTGTTGTGCGCGGTGACCGCCGCCGAGGAGCGCATCGACGAGGCATGGCGCCGGGAACCGGGTGGCGGCGCCCCCGGACTGGCCGGGCCCGACCCCGACCCGGAGAGCGCCGAGCACCGGATCGGCATGGCTGTACGGAGATGGCGGCGGGTGCTCGAGGAGTACGCGGAGGAAGAGGTACAGGCCGTCGTCGACGCGCAGAGTGCGACGCCGCCCGACCCCGAGATCGTCGCCGCGCTCGTGGCCACCGGCCTGCTCGGCGGGCACCGGGCCAGGACCGCGGGCGAGAGCCTCGCCGAACGGATCGGAGCGCAGGGCGCCCTGCGCCTGCGCGACCGCGGAGAACAGCTGCTGAACGAGTACCTGGACACCGTCCTCGACACGGAGCGCGAGCGCCGCCTCGCGCCGGTGGACACGCTCGGCGTCGGCCCCGAACCCCAGGCCGAACTGATCGCGGCCCTGTCGCTGCTGCAGAAGGAGAGGTGAGGGCGGTGACCGCCGTCACGGACCACGCGGACCACACCGGGCGCGCAGCCGGACCCGAACACACCCACCCGGCCGGACCCACCGGACGCGCAGCCGGACCCGAACGCACCACTCCACCGGCCGGACAGACCGGCCGCGCCGGCCCCTGGGACGACGGGCTCATCGCGCGCCGTGCCGCCGAACTGCCGGGCGGGGCGCCGGAGACCGGCCCGGCGGCGGGCCCGGGAACGTACGACGGAGGGACCGATGCAGAGCTCAGGCCGCGCCTCGACGCGCTGCGTGAGCTGGTGGGACTCTCCCGCACGCGGCTCGATGGCGGGACGCTCGCCGAGGCCGGACGCGTACTGGACGAGGCTGCCGCCCGGCGCAGGCTCTCCGCGCGGCACACCGTCGTCGCCGTCGCGGGGGCGACCGGGAGCGGCAAGTCGACGCTGTTCAACGCCCTGGCCGGTGTGCCCCTCTCGGAGACCGGACTGCGCCGCCCCACCACCTCGGCGCCGATCGCGTGCAGCTGGACGGACGGCGCCGCCGGACTGCTCGACCGGCTCGGCATCCCGGGACGCTCGCGGCGCCGGCCGCTGCAACGCCAGCACGGTGAGGCGGCCCTGGACGGCCTCGTCCTCGTCGACCTGCCCGACCACGACTCCGCGGCGCCCGCGCACCGCGAACAGGTCGACCGGGTGCTCGCCCTGGTGGACGCCGTCATCTGGGTCGTCGATCCCGAGAAGTACGCCGACGCCATGCTGCACGAACGGTATCTGCGGCCCATGGCCGGGCACGCCGAGGTCATGTTCGTCGTCCTCAACCAGATCGACCGGCTGCCCGGCGACGCCGCCGACCAGGTACTCGACGATCTACGGCGCCTGCTCGACGAGGACGGCATCGCGCTCGGCGAGCACGGGGAACCGGGCGCCACCGTGCTGCCGCTGTCGGCCCTGACCGGCGAGGGCGTCGGTGAACTGCGCGACGCGCTCGACCAGTTCACGGCCGAGCGCGGGGCCGCCGCCCGCCGGATCGCCGCCGACGTCGACGCCGCCGCCGACCGCCTGCGGCCGGTCTACGGCGCCGGGCGGCAGACCGGGCTGAGCGAGGCGGCCCGCGAGGAGTTCGCCGACCGGCTCGCCGACGCGGTGGGCGCCGCCGCCGCGGGCCAGGCCGCCGAACGCGCCTGGTCCCGCGGCGCCAACCGGGCGTGCGGCACCCCCTGGCTCAGGCTCTGGCGCTGGTACGAGGCCCAGCGCACCCTTCCCGCACCCGTCGAGGCCCCCGAGGCGCCGGCCGACGAGCAGGCCACGGCACGGCAGCGCGTCGAACACGCGGTGCGGGCGGTCGGCGACGCCGCCGCGACCGGGCTGCCCGTCGCCTGGGGGCAGGCCGTACGGGAGGCCGCCGCGCGCGGTGCGGACGGGCTGCCGGAGGCGCTGGACGAACTGGCCCTGGACAGCACCGTGCCGGACACGGGCGGCAGCCGGATCACCGGAGGGCCCTACGGGGGCGGGGGGCGGCCGCCGCGGCCCGGGTGGTGGCCCGTCGCCGTACTCGTCCAGGTGTCGATGACCGTGCTGCAAGTGCTGGGCGCGCTGTGGCTGGTGGGCCAGATCGTCGGCGTCGTGCCGCCGAACCTGGGCGTTCCGGCGCTGATGATGCTCACCGGGATCGTGGGCGGCCCGTGCGTCGAGTGGTCCTGCCGGATGGCGGCGAAGGGGCCCGCGCGACGGTACGGCCACGAGGCGGAACGGCGGCTGCGGGACGCCGCCGCGGCATGCGGCAGGGCTCGGGTCCTGGACCCCGTCGCTGCGGAGCTGCTGCGGTACCGGGAGGTGCGGGAGCAGTACGTGCGGGTGGCCGGGTTGTCCACAACCGGCCGGTAGGGCACAGGCGTCGGCGGGGATCGTGGCGTCGGGGCAGTCTGAGATCGCGGCTCGGGGAGGCTCGGGGCGCGATACGGATTTCGCGGCTCGGGAGGGCTCGGGTCGCGATGCGAACGGGGAGGGACGTACGTCATGAACGAGACGCTGCTGACTGTGGTGGGGAACGTCGCGACGACGCCGGTGTACCGGGAGTTGCCGACGGGGCCGGTGGCACGGTTCCGGCTCGCGGTGACCCCGCGCCGGTTCGACGCGGTGCAGAACACATGGGTGGACGGGCACACGAACTTCTTCACGGTGTGGGCCAAGGGACCGCTCGGCTCCAATGTGCAGGGGTCGGTGTCCATCGGCGAACCGGTCATCGTGCAGGGCCGGTTGAAGGTACGTGACGAGGAGAGGGGCGGGCAGCACTGGACGTCGGCGGACATCGCGGCGACAGCGGTCGGGCACGACCTGTCCCGCGGCACGTCGGCGTTCCGCCGGGCCGTCAGGAGGACGTCCTCGGATCCCGCCAGGGCCGGCGGTGGTGAGGGGAGCGGGGTGCAACAGGCGCGGGACGAGCCGTCGTTCGAGATCGACCCGGTACCGGAAGGGGAGTCGGCCCCGGTGGCGGAGCGGGAGCCTTTGCCTGTGGGGGAGCCGGTGGGGTGACTCGACGGGTTGCGACGGGTTGCGACGGGTGTCGGCGGCGGGCGGTGGTGGCGGGTACCGGGGAGCCTCGGCGGGGTCGGAAACCGGGTGTGCGGGGTCCGGGCGGCCGGATGACCGAAGTGCGGCTTATCGACGACTGCGTGCCGGAGATTTGTCGATAAGCCCAGTTCGGGACCGGTGTTGGCGATAACGATTGCGAGTCGGATCGGTTGACTGAGGACAGCTCTGGGGATCGTGATCGGCCGCTTCCCTAGGATGCCGGGCGAGGCTCGATGAGCTTCAGGAGGTTCAAGAGGTTCGGGAAGCTCAGGGGGTTCGGGGCTTCGAGAGCCTCGAGGGACTCGCTCCACGAGGCCCGACCCAAAGGGTTTCGACCCACGGGGCGCGACCTACAGGGCCCGACCTACAGGGCTCGGCACAAGGAGCTCAAGGACCAAGCGATTGCACCGGCGGGACACCACCCTCCACGTGTCACCACGTCCTGCCTGAAGGGAATTACGTGTTTTCTGTGTTCTCACGGGCCGGGCGGCGTGAGCGAGGCGCCACCCGCCTCGCGGCGGCGGCCCTCGTGTCGGGGCTCGCGATGGCCGGGGCGATATCCGGTACCGGATCGGCCTTCGCGGACGACGGCACCAGAGAGCCGGGCGGCGCGAGCGCCACGCTGGGCGGCCTGGAGACGTACGGATCCGCCGTGATCCACGACGGCGAGCGCGACGAGCAGGTCTCGGCCGGGCTGTTCCGGATGACCGTCGACGGCGGCGGGATGCTGCAGACGTACTGCATCGACATCCACAACCCGACCCAGACGGACGCCCGGTACCAGGAGACGCCCTGGAGCGGCACGTCCCTGAGCGGCAACGCGGACGCGGGCCGGATCCGCTGGATCCTGCAGAACTCCTACCCCCAGGTCAACGACCTCGCCGCGCTCGCCCGCAAGGCAGGCTCCGGCAGCCTCACCGAGCAGGACGCCGCGGCCGGCACCCAGGTCGCCATCTGGCGCTACTCGGACCAGGCCGACGTCGAAGCGGAGAGCCCGGCCGCCGAGAAGCTCGCGGACTACCTACAGAAGAGCGCAAGTGCGCTGCCCGAGCCGGGAGCCTCGCTGACCCTGACGCCGGGGGCCGTCTCCGGGCGGCCCGGCGAGCGGCTCGGCCCGGTCACCGTGCACACGAACGCGGACGCCGTCTCGGTGACACCGCCCGCGCTGGCCGCCGCGGACGGGGTGACGATCGTCGACAAGGCCGGCAGACCGGTCACCTCCGCGGCCGACGGCAGCCAGATCTTCTTCAACGTGCCGAAGGAGGCCGCGGCGGGTTCGGCCGCGCTGACCGTGGAGGCGTCGACGACCGTGCCGGTCGGGCGCGCCTTCACCTCCGAGACGCGTAGTCAGACGCAGATCCTCGCGGGCTCCAGCGAGTCCACGGTCGCCGCGACCGCGACGGCGAACTGGGCGGAGACGGGCGCCGTCCCGGCGCTGTCCGCGCGGAAGAACTGCGCGAAGAGCGGCGTCGACATCACCGCGGTCAACAAGGGCGACGAGCCGTTCACCTTCAGCCTGATGGGGACCGAGTACACGACCCCGGCGGGGGCCACGCGGACGGTGACGATCCCGCTCCAGGAGGACCAGGCCTACGACTTCACCATCAAGGGCCCGCACGGCTTCGAGAAGCGGCTGCGCGGAGTGCTCGACTGCCGGACGGTGGCCGCCGCGGTCGGTTCCGGCGACGACGGCCTCACCACGCAGACGACGACCCAGCCGAGCCCGGCGTCCGTCGGCGGCAGCGGTGCCGGTACGGACCTCGCCGAGACGGGCAGCTCGAACGCGACGCCGGTGATCGCGGGCGTGGCCATCGCCCTGGTCGTGGTCGGCGGAGCCTCGCTGATCCTGGTCCGCAAGAAGAAGACGCCGACGGACGGCGAGTAAGCAGCCCGATCCCACCCCACCGGCGCGGCCTCTCCGCCGTCCGGTGGGGTCCGGTGGGGTCCGGTGGGGTCCACGGGGTTCCGATGGGGTGGGACGCAGGTCACCGTTGCATGGTCATGCGTAATCATGCATACTCTTCCTATGTCCAAGGTCCTCACCTCTCTTCCCGTCGGCGAGCGCGTCGGCATCGCCTTCTCGGGTGGCCTCGACACCTCTGTCGCGGTCGCGTGGATGCGTGACAAGGGCGCCGTCCCCTGCACCTACACGGCGAACATCGGCCAGTACGACGAGCCCGACATCGACTCGGTCCCCGGTCGTGCGCAGGCCTACGGTGCCGAGGTCGCCCGCCTTGTCGACTGCCGCGAGGCGCTCGTCGAGGAAGGGCTCGCCGCGCTCACCTGCGGCGCGTTCCACATCCGCTCCGGCGGTCGCGCCTACTTCAACACCACGCCGCTGGGCCGCGCCGTCACCGGCACGCTCCTGGTCCGCGCGATGCTCGAGGACAACGTCCAGATCTGGGGCGACGGCTCGACGTTCAAGGGCAACGACATCGAGCGGTTCTACCGCTACGGTCTGCTGGCCAACCCGAACCTGCGGATCTACAAGCCCTGGCTGGACGCGGACTTCGTGACGGAGCTCGGCGGCCGCAAGGAGATGTCGGAGTGGCTGGTCGCCCACGACCTGCCGTACCGCGACAGCACGGAGAAGGCGTACTCCACCGACGCCAACATCTGGGGCGCCACGCACGAGGCGAAGACCCTGGAGCACCTGGACACGGGCGTGGAGACGGTCGAGCCCATCATGGGCGTCCGCTTCTGGGACCCGTCGGTCGAGATCCCCACCGAGGACGTCACGATCGGCTTCGACCAGGGCCGCCCCGTGACGATCAACGGCAAGGAGTTCGCCTCCGCCGTCGACCTGGTGATGGAGGCCAACGCGATCGGTGGCCGCCACGGCCTGGGCATGTCCGACCAGATCGAGAACCGGATCATCGAGGCCAAGAGCCGCGGCATCTACGAGGCGCCCGGCATGGCCCTCCTCCACGCCGCGTACGAGCGCCTGGTGAACGCGATCCACAACGAGGACACCCTCGCCCAGTACCACAACGAGGGCCGGCGTCTCGGCCGTCTCATGTACGAGGGCCGCTGGCTGGACCCGCAGGCGCTGATGGTCCGTGAGTCGCTGCAGCGCTGGGTCGGCGCCGCCGTCACCGGCGAGGTCACCATCCGCCTGCGGCGCGGCGAGGACTACTCGATCCTCGACACGACCGGCCCGGCCTTCAGCTACCACCCGGACAAGCTGTCCATGGAGCGCACCGAGGACTCGGCGTTCGGCCCGGTGGACCGCATCGGCCAGCTCACCATGCGCAACCTCGACATCGCCGACTCCCGCGCCAAGCTGGAGCAGTACGCCGGCCTCGGCCTCATCGGCACCGCCAACCCGGCGATCGGCGCCGCCCAGGCCGCCGCGACGGGCCTCATCGGCACCATGCCGGAAGGCGGCGCCGAGGCGATCGCGTCCCGCGGCGAAATCTCCGACGACGCGGAACTGCTGGACCGCGCCGCGATGGAATTCGGCACGGACTGACCCGCCGACACCACCCCTGAGGGCCGCCCCGTCGCTGCATGGCACCGGGGCGGCCCTTCAGTCGGTTGCAGGCGGGGACAGGCGGGGCCGGGCCCGGCACGGCTGGGTTCGCCCCTGGGAAAGCCACGCGGAAGCACGGGCGCACGGAACATGGGAGCGGCGGGGAAGATGCTCAGACGGTGGCCGACGCCCCTGGTGCTCAACCTGCTGCTCGGAATACCGGGCGTCGTACCGATCTGGCTGCTGTGGTACCTGATCTCGAACTGGACCGACCCGGCCCCGACGGAGAACGACGGCATGGCCCTCTGGCTGGTGATCATCGTGCCCGTCGTCGGCCTGTACGCCCTGCTCTGGTGGTTCCCCAACCGAGCCCTCGCCCGCCGCACGACCCTCACCGCCCAGAACTACTGGCTGCTCAGCGCAGCGGGCACACTCCTGCCCACCGCAGCGCTCATCCTGCTCGACCCTTGAATTCCCGCGGCCGAAACCCTGGCCCAGACCGCGGGACGTCGCGGCGGCACGGAGGCTGAAGGCGCCTTGACCAGGTCGGCCGCACTGTCAGTGCACGCGGTTAACCTCCGGCCATGAGCATGATCGGCGAGTACGCACGCATGACCCCTGCCCAGCTCGACCGCGCGATCGGCGATCCGGACTGGGCTCTGAAGTTCCTGGACGAACTGATCGAGGCGGAGACGGACGGGCCGCCAGAACTGCCCGACGCGCGCAGTCACGCCACCGACAAGGCCTGGCACGCACTCGACTTCCTGCTGCGACGCATCGGCTTCCCGGTCGCGGTGGTCCACGGTGAGCAGGAGATACCCGGCGCCGAGGACTGGGGCTACGGACCGCCCCGGTACCTCACCGTGGAACAGGTCCGTGCGGCTGCCGAGGCGTTCGCCGGCACCCCCAGCGCTGCTCTGACGGAGGGCGTAGGCCCCACCGACCTTGCCAAAGCAGAGATCTACCCGACCATCGTCTGGGAGCGCGGCGAATCATTGGGGTACGTGACGGACCACTACGAAGCGCTCGGCCAGTTCTTCCAGGCGGCAGCAAGCGCGGGAGACGCCATGCTCATCTGGCTCGACTAGCCCGGCTCCCAGAACCCCCAGCTCAGGCCCACCCCCTGATACGGGTTTCCGCCAGGGGGTGGCCGTACGGCAAGATGGGGTGTATCTGCCCTCACGCGGTGGTGCCGCGTTCGCGGGCCCCTCGCTGCCACACTTCGACTGCCGGACGGTTTCTCTTGGCTGAGTTCATCTACACCATGCGCAAGACGCGCAAGGCGCACGGCGACAAGGTGATCCTCGATGACGTCACCCTGAACTTCCTGCCGGGAGCGAAGATCGGCGTCGTCGGTCCGAACGGTGCCGGTAAGTCGACGGTTCTGAAGATCATGGCGGGCCTCGAGCAGCCGTCGAACGGTGACGCCTACCTCTCGCCCGGCTTCAGCGTCGGCATCCTCATGCAGGAGCCGAAGCTCGACGAGTCCAAGACGGTCCTGGAGAACGTGCAGGACGGCGCTGCCGAGATCATGGGCAAGCTCAAGCGCTTCAACGAGGTCGCCGAGCTCATGGCCACCGACTACAGCGATGCGCTCATGGAAGAGATGGGCAAGCTCCAGGAGGACCTCGACCACGCCGACGCGTGGGACCTCGACGGTCAGCTGGAGCAGGCCATGGACGCCCTCGGCTGCCCGCCCGGCGACTGGGGTGTCACCAACCTCTCCGGTGGTGAGAAGCGCCGCGTCGCGCTCTGCAAGCTCCTCATCGAGGCGCCCGACCTGCTGCTCCTCGACGAGCCCACGAACCACCTCGACGCCGAGTCCGTGAACTGGCTGGAGCAGCACCTGGCCCAGTACAAGGGCGCCGTCGTGGCCGTCACCCACGACCGGTACTTCCTCGACAACGTCGCCGAGTGGATCCTCGAGCTCGACCGCGGTCGCGCCATCCCCTACGAGGGCAACTACTCGACCTACCTCACCAAGAAGTCCGAGCGGCTCAAGGTCGAGGGCAAGAAGGACGAGAAGCGGCAGAAGCGGCTCAAGGAAGAGCTGGAGTGGGTGCGGTCCAACGCCAAGGGGCGGCAGGCCAAGTCCAAGGCGCGCCTCGCCCGTTACGAGGAAATGGCCGCCGAGGCCGACAAGATGCGGAAGCTGGACTTCGAGGAGATCCAGATTCCGCCGGGCCCGCGTCTGGGCAGCATCGTCGTCGAGGTCGAGAACCTCAGCAAGGCGTTCGGCGACAAGGTCCTCATCGACGACCTCAGCTTCTCGCTGCCGCGCAACGGCATCGTCGGTGTCATCGGCCCGAACGGTGCCGGCAAGACCACCCTGTTCAAGATGATCCAGGGCCTCGAGACGCCGGACTCCGGTGACATCAAGGTCGGCGACACCGTCAAGATCTCGTACGTCGACCAGAACCGCGCCAACATCGACCCGAAGAAGACTCTTTGGGCCGTGGTCAGCGATGAACTCGACTACATCAATGTCGGGCAGGTCGAGATGCCTTCGCGGGCGTACGTGTCCGCCTTCGGCTTCAAGGGCCCGGACCAGCAGAAGCCCGCGGGCGTGCTCTCCGGTGGTGAGCGCAACCGCCTCAACCTCGCGCTCACCCTCAAGCAGGGCGGCAACCTGCTGCTCCTCGACGAACCGACCAACGACCTCGACGTCGAGACCCTCAGCAGCCTGGAGAACGCGCTGTTGGAGTTCCCGGGTGCCGCGGTGGTCGTCTCTCACGACCGTTGGTTCCTCGACCGGGTCGCCACGCACATCCTCGCGTACGAGGGTGACTCCAAGTGGTTCTGGTTCGAGGGCAACTTCGAGTCCTACGAGAAGAACAAGATCGAGCGGCTGGGTGCCGACGCGGCCCGTCCGCACCGCGCCACCTACAAGAAGCTGACCCGCGGCTGATGGCTCGCCACGTATACGCCTGCCCCCTGCGCTGGGCGGACATGGATGCGTACGGCCACATCAACAACGTGGTCTTTCTTCGGTACCTCGAAGAAGCGCGGATCGACTTCCTGTTCCGGCCGGACAAGGACTTCCAGCAGGGGTCCGTCGTGGCGCGCCATGAGATCGACTACAAGCGGCAGCTGGTCCACCGGCACGCGCCGGTGGACATCGAGCTGTGGGTGTCCGAGATACGGGCCGCTTCGTTCACGCTCACGTACGAGGTGAAGGACGCGGACGTGGTGTATGTGCGGGCGTCGACGGTCGTCGTGCCGTTCGACTTCGAGGCACAGCGGCCGCGCCGGATCACCGCGGAGGAGCGGTCGTTCCTGGAGGAGTACCGGGACGACCGCGCCGACGGCGGTGCGGGGGCGCTCGCCGCATGAGTGCGCCCGTTCTGCATTTCGCCGACCGGGGGGAGGCGGCGGACGTCGCCGCCTTCCTCGGCCGGCTGCTGCACTACGACAAGGCGGCCGCCGTACGTCTCCAGGCGCAGGCCGGCGGGCAGGCGCTCGCCGTGTTCGGGCGGCCGCCGTCGTTCGAGGTGCTGGCGATCCGTACGGCACGGCTCCTCAAGCCGTACGAGAACGGGATCGACGACGCGCTCGATGTGACCGTGTCGGCGGGGGAGTTGCTCGACTCCGTCGACGAGGGCGCCGCCACCGCCGTGGTCCCGGCGGCCGTCACCGGTCCGCCGTGGGCCGGGGTCCTGCCGCCGCGCGGCGGATGGGAGCGGGTCTCCGGGTTTCCGGGGGCCGAGGCGCTGCGTGGCCTCGTGAAGGTCGCCGTGGGTGAATTCCGGGCGCGCGTCGAGGAGTTGGCGCCGGAGGCGCGGACCCGGGCCGGGCTCGACGGGATCGGGCGGGAGATCTGGTCCCGGGAGATCGGCGGCAGCGGGGTGCCTGTGCGGCTCGCGCATGCGGCGGCCTCGCTCGGCTTCCTTCGGGGTGACCTCGTCGATCTGCTGGCGGCGGGGGCGTGGGTGCGGTTGCGTACTCCGTACGGGTCTGTGGCGTTGCGGCGGGGTGCCTCCGGCGGTCTTGGGGGGCTTGCGGTCAGCCCCGTCTGAGCGGTTTGCCCCGGGTGGGGCGGGGCGGTTTCGCGGCCGCGGGTCCGGTGGGGCTTCTCGCGCAGTTCCCCGCGCCCCTGGGATGCGGTTTGTTGGCTGCGGGCCGGTGGGGGCTGGTCGCGCCGTTCCCCGCGCCCCTGAGATGCGCATTGCGTGCACCCTCTCATCGGACGCGCGCCCCCATGGGGCTGCGGCGAAGCCGCACGCTCCAGGGGCGCGGGGAACGGCGCGAGCAACCACGGCGGTGCCGCACTCGACGGTGGTCTCAGCGCTGCGGCGCAGCCGCGTGTTTCAGGGGCGCGGGGAACGGCGCGAGCAACCACGGCGGCGCCGCACCCGACGATGGCCTCAGTGCTGCGGCGAAGCCGCACGCTCCAGGGGCGCGGGGAACTGCGCGGCCAGACCCCACCGGCCCGCGGTCGGGGAACACCAGCCCTGCGCGGAGCGTCCCGGCGCGGAGCGCCCCGTCAGTGCTCCTGATCGTCCGGCCAGATCTGGATGTGGTCCTCCTCCAGTTCCAGCAGGACACGCTCCCGCATGCCCAGGGACCGCGTGTACTCCGCGGGGAGTTGGAGCCGCCCCGCGCGGTCCAGCATCGCGTACTCGCGGGAGATGAGGGACTCCTGGCCGGTCGCCGCGTCGACCTGGGTGCGGCGCAGCACCTCCGTAGAGGTGCGGCCGTCGCGGATGGCGACCGTGCGGCGGACCTCGGAGGCGACCGCCTGGTCGTGCGTGACGATGACGACGGTCGTGCCCAGCTCCTCGTTCGCCGTGCGGAACGCGGCGAAGATCTGCTCGCCGGTGTGCGAGTCGAGTTCGCCCGTGGGCTCGTCGGCGAGCAGTACCTTCGGCTCGTTGGCCAGGGCCACGGCGATGGCCACGCGTTGCTGCTGGCCGCCGGACATCTGCTGCGGGCGGCGGTCGCGGCAGTCGGCGACGCCGAGGAGGTCCAGGAGTTCCGTGGCGCGCTCCGCTTTTCTCGTGCGGCGCGTCTTTCCGCGCAACTGCATCGGTAGCGCCACGTTCTGAGCGGCCGTCAGGTAGGGGAGCAGGTTGCGGGACGTCTGCTGCCAGACGAACGCGACGGCCTCGCGCCGGTACCGCAGACGTTCCTTGGCGCCCATCGTGAGCAGGTCGTAGCCGGCGACCTTGGCCGCGCCCGCGGTCGGTTCGTCCAGGCCCGCCAGGATGTTCATCAGCGTCGACTTGCCGCTGCCCGACGCGCCGACCAGGGCCATCAACTCGCCCTCCTGCACCAGTAGATCGAGGCCCTGCAGGGCCTGGACCTCGACGCCGTCCGTCGTGAAGACGCGGACCAGGCGGTCGCAGCTGATCAGGGCGGAGTGGCCGAAGGCCGGGCGGTCCCGGTGGGCGGACGCCCGTGCCTCCAGCTCCGCGAGGGTCGGCGTGCCGGTGTGTTCGGTCGTCATGGGGTGCGCGCCTCCCGGGACGGAGCGGTGGTGGGTTCGTCTTCGGATTCCAGCAGGCGCAGGCGCAGGCGCAGGCCCAGGCTCAGACCCAGGCCCAGGCTCAGGCCCAGGCCCAGGCCCAGGCCCAGGCTCAGACCCAGGCGCGGCTGCCTCATGTCGGCTCACCCGCCCGCAACTCCCGTACGGAGCCCCGCCGTCCGGCCCACCACGCCTGGAGCGACGCGATGCCGACGGCGAGCACCACCACGCACACCGCGGGCAGTACCAGTGACAGCGGATCCGTGTTCAGATGACCGGCCCCGGCGCCCGCCGAGTCCGCGAGGGCCAGGCTGGTGAGGTCGAGGCCGGGGGAGAGGAGGCGGACCGCGGCCCAGCCGGTCAGGGTGCCGCCCGCCGCGGCGAGCGCCGCCTGCGGCAGGGCCTCCAGGATCAGCAGGCGGCGGCTCTGGCGGCGGGTGAGGCCCATGGTGCGCAGCCGAGCCAGGAGCGCGAGGCGTTCGGGGGCGGCCCGGCCCAGGGCGAGCAGCAGGGCCAGTCCGGCGAAGCCCGCGCCCGCGGCGACCGCCGCGACGTAGATGCCGGTGGCGCCGGTCTGGAGCGGGGAGTCGATGTAGCGGGCCCGTTCGACGGCGCGCAGCCGGACGGTCCGGCCCGGGCCCGCCGTTTCGTGGAGGGCGGCCGCGTCGATGCGGGTGCCGGTGAGGAGCAGGGTCGTGGGGCGGTTCGGGAGGCCGGTCGCGCGGGTCAGGGCCGCGGTGTCGACGACGAGGAAGTCGTCGGTGAGCGCGGGTGTCGTGGCGCGGACGACGGCGACGCGCAGTGTCACGTCCTCGCCGTTCATCCACAGGTCGAGGCGGCCGCCGGTGAACAGTTCGGCCATGGACGGGGAGACCAGGGCCGGGATCGTGCGGCCCGCCGCCTTCAGGTCGGAGGGGGAGAAGGCTCCGAGGCCGGTGTGGCGGGCCAAGCGCGCGTAGGCGGCCGGGTCCACCGCGGCGAGCGGCAGGCGGCGGGTGCCTTCCTTGACCTCGGCGTCGTCATGGATGGCGGCGAGGGTGACGGAGCCGGTGCCGGGTGTGGAGCGGATCCGGCTGACGAGGGCGGCGGAGAGCGGCCCGTCGATGCGGGGGTCACTGTCCACGCGGGCGTCCGCGCCGGTCGCGAGCAGCGCGGCCCGGTCGCGGGCGCCGTCGATCCCGGCGAGGACGCTGCCGCCGAACGCCGCCGTCGTCAGCGCCGTGAGCAGGGCGAGCAGCGGCAGGACGGTCGTGCCCGCGCCCGCTCTGGCCCGTGCCGCGCGGGCGAGCGACAGATGGCCGACGGCGCCGCGCAACCGCCCGGCGGGCCCGACCAGGCGGCGCAGCGGCAGCGGATAGACACGTACGAGGACGAAGGCCGCGACCACGCCGACCAGCACGGGAGCGAGTGCGACGAGGCCGTCGCCGCCGTCGGTGGCGCCGCGGCGGCGCAGCGCGACGATGGCGCCGACGGCCAGTACCAGGACGGTCAGTTCGGTGACCGTGCGGCGGGTGGAGGGGCGGGCCGTGGCCACGTCGTCGCGCGCGCTGTGCAGCCGCGCCCGGCGGTGGGCGGCCATCGCGCGGACCGGCAGCGCGGCGCACGCCACGACCACCACGGCGCCCGCCGCCGACGCGGCCTGCGACCAGCGGCTCCCCGGCACGGCCGCGAGCGCGAGCAGACAGCCGAGGACACCGGCCGGGACCGCGGGCAGCGCCGTCTCGGCGAGCAGCCGGCCGCCGATGCCGCGCAGCGAGCCGCCGCGCGAGCGCAGCAGGGCGAGTTCGCCGCGGCGCCGGTCCGCGGCCAGTCCGCCCGCCATGATCAGCACGATGCAGGCGACGGTGCCCGTGCCGTACGCGGCGACCGCCACCACCGGGGTGATACCGGAACGCAGCTCCTCGAAACGGGCGACGACGTCGTCGAGCCCGCTGGAGACGTCCGTGCCCGGGTCGCCCGACGCCTTGCGCACCTTCAGCAGCCCGGGTCCGTCCTTCATGTAGGCCAACCCGGCTTTCAGGGCGGGCAGTTGGCGTGCCGTGAACGCGGAGGTGTCCGGGGCGATGTGCCAGTACTGCTCGACAGGTCCGGTGTTGACGAGCGCGGGTGCGGCGTCCGGGTGCAGCAGCAGTCCGGCGGTCCAGTACCGCGACGGAGGCATGTCCTTCGTGGTGCGCAGCCGGGGCGTACGCAGCTGGGACGTCGCCGACCAGTACGCGCCGGAGGCGTTCTCCGGGGTGACGATCCCCGTGATGTGCACGGCGATCGGCCGCGCGTCGGCGCCCGGGACGTGGATGACCGACCCGGTTCGCAGGCGCAGGTGCCGCGCGGTTTCCCGGGTCACGACGGCTTCCATCCGCCTGGCCGTGTACGCGGCGCCCGGCAGCCTGCCCGCCGTCACCTTCGCGTGCTCGGCGAGCCCGTTCTGCGCGTACAGCGTGAACTGCGGCACCAGACCGTCCGGCCGGGGCAGCCCGTCGTCGTTGACGATCAGCCCTTCCGCCAGGGTGCGCAGCCCGTACGACGACTCGCGCGGATCCGCGGCGAACGGCTTCGGCAGGGCCGCGGCGATCTTCCGGTACGCGGTCTGCGCGACGCCGCTGGACAGCTTCTCGGCCCGCTCGTCAGGGGCGAGTTCGAGGCCGGGCTCGGACGTGGTGACGTCGAGGATCATGCGGCTCGGTGCCTCGTCGGTGACGGCCTGCCGCAGCCCTCGGTCCTCGTAGCGGTCCACGGCCCGCGGGAACGCCGCGGCCAGGCACGAGGTCAGCAGCACGAGCAGGAACAGGGCGGCCGCCGCCCCGGGCGCGGTCCGCAGCCGGGTGCGTACCCAGGGCGCCACCACTTTCGTAGCAGCGGCCATCTCACTCGCCTCCCTGGATGCGCAGCGTGGTCGCGGCGCGCGGCGGCCGGCGCAACGCGAGCCCCGCGGTGATCAGTACGGGGGTGACGGCCACGCCCGCGACGAGCAGCGCCACCTGGTGCAGGGGGAGCCGGACGAGGACATCGGGTACGGGCCGGGTCGCGTCGCCGGTCAGCACGGTCAGCGGCACCACCGCCCGGGTCAGGAACGTGCCGAGGCCCACCCCCACGAGGAGCGCCAGCGCCACGAGGATGCCCTGCTCGGCGGCGACCAGCCGGGCCAGGCGGCGGCGCGAGGTCCCGAGCGCGCCGAGGATCGCGAACTCGGCGCCGCGCTCCCGCAGCGAACCCGCCGTGTTCACCGCGAAGCCGACCGCCGCCAGCAGGGCCGCGGCGAGAGCGGCCGCGGCGAGCGCCGACTGCGGACCCGCGCCGAGCGGGTCGTCGCGCAGCTGCTCGCCGATCTCCGCGCGCACCACGACCTGCAAGGGGGCGGTGTCGGGGCGGGCCCGCAGCGCGGCCGCCGCCTTCGCGTCGCCGCCGGGGAGCGTGGACAGCCACCACTCGTTCGGGGCGACCGGGTCGGTGCCACCGTCGGCGAGGGCCCGGTTGAGGGCGCGCAGGTCGAGCAGGAGCGCGCCGCCGTCCTTCGCCCCACCGGAGCCGGAGCCGGAGCCGGGTGCCGAGCCGGAGCCCGAACCCGTCGTGGTGGCGCCCGCTTCCGGGCCGGTCGTCGGCAGCGCACGGACGCTGTCCACGATCCGCACCCGTACGGTCGCGATGCCCAGGTCCACGTCGACGCGCTGCCCGGTGCGCGTGCCCGACGAGGCGAGGTAGCGGTCGGTGGCCACCGCGGTGACGTCCCCGGCCTCGGGCCGGACGAGACCGAGGCTGACGTTCACGGTGGGCGGGGCGCCACCCGAGGCGAACTCCGGTGGCACGAAACCGGTTCCGTACACCACGGCCACCGTGTTGCCGGCCCGCTTCATGCCGGCCCGCTTCTTGTCGAGCTTCGGTGGGGTCGGATCGCTCTTGCCGCTCGCGGGAGGAGCGCCGCGCTCCCCCATCGACGTACTCCAACGGGTGCCTTCGAGGTCCAACTTCCGTGCGTGGTCGCCGTGTTCGACGGCAGTGATGCTCTCCAGGGCGATGCGGTGCCGTGCGCCCCGGCCGATGCGTACGTCCGTGTCGAAGTCGAGGCCCGTCACGGAGAGCGGACCGGCCGCCGGGCCGAGGTCCAGACCGAGTTGGTGGACCCGGCCGTCCAGCGGGAGGGAGCCCACCAGGAGGCGGTACGTGAGTCCGTACCGGTCCTGGAGCGTCGCGGAGACGGAGGTGGTCTCGTCGGGGCCGCGACTTCCCGCGCCGTCCAGGTTCGTCGCGCGCAGGCCGAACCGGACGCCTGCCGCCGTAGTGGGAAGCCGCAAGTTCACGGGTTCCGTCGCCTTCGGGGTGACGGCGGCGACGACCTGCCGCGGCGTGGAGTCCGTGAGGTCGTCACGCAGCAGCAGGTCGTCCTGGAGGTGCGCCGTGTCCAGGGCGAGGACCGTGGCTGTCCGGTTGCCGGCGAGCGGCACCTGGAGCCGGTAGCCGGGCGCCGCGTCCCGGACCCCGGGGACCTGCGCATACCGCGCGACCTGGTCCATGCCGGGCTCCGTCGCCAGGACACGGACCGGCGCGCCGGAGCGGAAGTCCGCCTGGTCCGTCTGCGAGTGGTCCCACGAGGCGCCCTGTCCGATCGCCAACATGCCCATGGCGACGGCCAGTACGAGCAGTAGTACGGGTCCGGTGCCGCGCCCCGGACGGCGGCTGAACTGCCAGCCGGCGAGCGCCGCGGGCAGCCCGCGCCCGCTCGCCGCCCGCCGCTCCGCGAGCCGCGCCGCCGGCGGCAGCAGCCGCAGCGTCAGGACGGTGCCCGCGAGCAGCGCGAGGGCCGGGGCCACCACCAGCAGCGGGTCGATGCCGAGGCTTCCCTCGCGGTCGGCGCTGATCGCGCCCGAGCCGCCGGTCTGCCGGTCCAGCTGCCAGTACGCGACACCGGCGATGACGAGCAGCCCGACATCGGCGCCGGCCCGCAGCGGCGCGGGCAGCGCGCGGGCCCGGCCGCGCTCCGGCCCCTGGACGGTCAGCGCGGGCACCGTCACCGCGAGCGCGCAGCCCACCGCGACCGCCGCGCCCACCAGCCACACCGGGCCGTCCGTACCTGCGTCGAGTCGCAGTCCGATCCGTGACAGGGCGCCCTGCGAGGCGACGAGCCGGGTCAGCGGGCCGGCGAGCAGCGGCGCGCACACCGCGGCGGGCAGCGCGAGCAGCAGCGCCTCGGCCGCGGCGAGCCCGGCGATACGGGCGCGGGAGGCACCGCGGGCCCGTAGCGTCCACGTTTCCCCGGCCCGTTCGGCGCTCAGCAGCCGCGCCACGAGGAGCAGCGCGTACGTGGCGAGCAGTACCAGTTGCAGCGCGACGATCAGCAGCGTCGAACGGGCCACGAGCAAGGCCCGCTCGGCCCGGTCGAGCACATCGGGCAGCGACGTGCCGACCGCGGTCGTACCCGCGAGTGCCTTGCTGTGCAGGAGTTCCCGGGGGCCGGCGCGGGCGGCGTCCCGCAGCGCGTCGATCCGGCCGGTCGTCATGGTGCGGAAGTCCGCGGTCGCCAGCCACGCCGACCTGCCGTCACTGACCCTGCCGCCCGCGAGGACCGACGGGTCGGCGAGCAGCGGTCCGTACGTCGTGAAGCTCAGCTTCTGCACGCCGCGCCCGCCGAGCTCGTCCAGCGTCCAGTACGGGGACTGCGGGCGGGCCGGGCGGTAGACGCCGGTCAGCTCGACGGTCACCTCGGGGCCGCCGAACCGGTCGGCGAGGGTGAGCCGGTCGCCCGGTTTCAGCTTCAGCTGCTCCGCGGCGACCTTGGGGAGCGCCGCCTCGATGACGGAGCCGCGGGGCGCGCGCGGCAGCCGGCCGGCGGTGACCTTCACCTCCGAGCGCTCGACCGCCGCGAACCTCGTCAGATCGGGCTGCTTGCCGCGCGGGGTGTGCGGCAGCCCGTACGGGCCCGAGGTGATCAGCGACGCGCGGTGCACGGGCAGCCCGTCGAAGGTGCGCCGGGCGCCCTTGTCGAGCGCGGCGACGGCCGCCTCACGCTCCTTCGCCGGGACGTCGGCGCGGACCACGAGCGCGGTCGTCGCCGCGTCCCGGGTGCGCAGCGAGTGCCGCAGCGAGGCGTCGCCGATCGCGGCGGAGAACGCGCTGAGCATGGCGAGCACCGAGGTCGTCAGCAGCACCGCGAGTACGGCCGCGGTCAGCAGCAGACGGTGCGCCCGCACTCGTAGGAGGACAAAACCCCACACCCGTGCCGCCCCCGAATCCCCGTACCGCGCCTCGCGCCCCCGAAAGTCTGTCCGGATGCTGTCAGAAGCGGGCTTGTTTGGGGAAGAGGTCTGGACCGGATACCGGGGTGGAGTGCTCGGTGAGCGGTGCTTCCCGGGGGTTCTCCAAGGGGTTCTCCGAGGGGCTCTCCGCGGAGGTCAGCCCTCGGTGTTGACCATCGACGCGGCCGCGTACGTCAGGTAGTTCCACAGCGTCCGCTCGTGCTCCTCGGACAGGCCGAGCTCGTCGACCGCGACCCGCATGTGCTTCAGCCACGCGTCGTGCGCCGCCCGGTCCACCTGGAACGGGGCGTGCCGCATCCGCAGCCGCGGATGGCCCCGGTTGTCGCTGTAGATGCGCGGGCCGCCCCAGTACTGCATCAGGAACAGGGCGAACCGCTCCTCGGCGGGGCCCAGGTCCTCCTCCGGGTACATGGGACGCAGCAGCGGGTCCTGTGCGACGCCCTCGTAGAAGCGGTGCACGAGGCGGCGGAAGGTCTCCTCGCCGCCCACCTGCTCGTAGAACGTCTGCTCCTGAAGCGTGTCGCGCGGGATCTCAGTCACCCGTCCATGCTCTCAGACGGGGTGACCGAGGACTTGAGGCTTAAGTCTCCTCAAGTGCCCGCGAGGGGCTCGCCGATCCGGCGTCGGCGCAGGACAGTGGACATATGGGCGCAGAGCACGTCGCGGAACACGTGGAAGAACCCGGAGACCTCGGGCTGCTCGCGGCACGGGCGCGGGCGTCGCTCGTACGGGAGATCGAGGAGAGCGGGGTGTGGGACGCGGACGCGCGGTGGCGGGAGGCGTTCGAGCAGGTGCCGCGCCATCTCTTCGTGCCGTACTACTTCGTCGGCGTGCCCGGCGGCTACGAACGGCTGTGGGGCGAGCACCCGGACCCCGAGCGGCGGCGACGCTGGCTGCGCGGTGCCTACGCGGACCAGCCCCTCGCCACCCGGTTGCGCGACGGGGAGCTGATCTCCTCCAGCAGCCAGCCGTCGCTGATGGCCCGCATGCTGGCCGACCTCGACGTACGCGACGGGGACCGGGTCCTGGAGGTCGGCGCGGGCACCGGCTACAACGCGGCGCTGCTCGCGCACCGGCTGGGCGACGAGGGTGTCACCACCGTCGACCTCGACCCCGAGATCACCGAGGCGGCCCGGACCCATCTCGCCGCCGCCGGGTACCGGCCGGCCGTCGTCACCGGGGACGGGGGGCGCGGGTGTGCCGAGCGGGCGCCTTACGACCGGATCATCGCTACGTGTGCGCTGCGGTCGATTCCGGTGGCGTGGCTGGGGCAGTGCCGGGCGGGGGCCCGGATTCTGGCGCCCGTGTCCACGGGGTTGCTGGCGTTGACCGTGCGGGATGCGGCGTATGCGGAGGGGCGGTTCCTTCACACCCCGGCGTACTTCGTCGCGCTGCGGGGGGATACGGAGGGGCGGGTGCCCGAGCAGCAGATCGGGGGGTTGCCGCGGCGGGCGCTTCAGGAGGAACTGTTCCGGTTCCTGCTCACCCTTACGGCTGGGGCGATGGATCCGCATGAGGCGCTTGCCCTGTGGGAGCGGGAGGGGCGGCCTGCGCGGGAGCGGTTCGGGGTGACGGTTTCCGGGGGCCGGGAGTGGGCGTGGCTGGATGATCCTGGGGGGCCGTATGTGTGGGGGCTGGGGGGTTGTCCGTAGCGAGTTCGCGGCTGCGGGCCGGTGGGGGCAGTTCGCGCAGTTCCCCGCGCCCCTTGAGGGGTTGTTTGTCTGTGCGGCCCGGTGGGGGCTGGTCGCGCAGTTCCCCGCGCCCCTTAATGGGTTGTTTGTTTGTGCGGCGCCGTCGTGGTTGCTCGCGCCGTTCCCCGCGCCCCTGAGATGCGCACTGCGTGCGCCATCTCATGGGGCAGCGGCGAAGCCGCACGCTCCAGGGGCGCGGGGAACGGCGCGAGAAGTTCCAGCGGCCCGCAGTCGGAAAACCCGCCAGGGGCGCGGGGAACTGCGTGATCGGTCACGGCGGTGCCGCAGCCGAGATACCCCCAGGGCCGCGGGGAACGGCGCGAGCTGCCCCCGCTGGACCGGGCCCCCGGACTCAGCCCCGGTGGATCGTGATCGTGGTCCACGCCCCGACATGCACCCGGTCGCCATCCTGAAGCGGAACAGGAACGAACGGCTGGATCGGCTCCTCGCCGCCGTTGACCGTCGTACCGTTCGTCGAGTTCTGGTCGACGACCGCCCACGTACCGTCCGGCTGCTGCACCAGCACCGCGTGCGAGTGCGAGACCCCCGGGTCCTCCGGCGGCACCGACAGATCGATGTCCGGGGTGTCGCCGGTGGAGTGGCGGCGGCGGCCGATCGTGATCTGGTTGCCGATGAGCTGACGCTGCTGCTCGGGCGAGTACGCGGGCAGGTTCAGACCCGAGGCCTCGGGACCGCTGCGGTGCATCATCGCCATGAAGTACTCGCGGTCGGGACCGATCGTCGCCGACCAGCTCACCGGCCCCTGCGGCTGCGGCGGCCCGGGAGGCTGCTGCCCGTACTGCTGCTGCTGGGGCGGCTGCTGCTGGTAGGGCGGCGCGGTCGTCGACGAGGCCGACGGCGGCGAGATCACCCAGTCGTCACCGTTCGTACCGCCACCGGGACCGCCCCCAGGACCGCCACCGGGTCCACCGGGACCGCCGAACGACGGGTTCGCCGGGCGCGGGGCGGCGTTCGGGTTCGGGTAGGCCGGCGGCGCGGGCGGTCCCGGCTGCGTCGGCGCGGGAGCCGGCGGCTGCTGCTGGAACGCCTGCGGGACGCCACCACCCGTCCCGTTCGGCCCCGGCGGGGGGAACGGGGACGGGCCCGACGGTTCGCCGCCCGGGCCGAACGGATTCGGCGGGATCGGCTCGGCCGGCCGGTTCATCTGCGAGGGGCGTGAGCCCTGGTACTCGTACGGGTCGGGCCCCTGCGGCGGCTGCTGGAAACGCAGCGCCGGGTTCGGCCCCTGAGCCCCACCGGGCCCACCGGGCCCACCGGGTCCGCCGGGACCCCCGAATCCGCCGGGTCCGCCCGGGCCACCGGGCCCGCCCTGGTTCGGCAGCGGCGGGTTCGGCGCCGCCGGGGTGTACGACGTCGCCGTGTTCGTGAGGAAGTTCCAGCGGCACTCCTCGCAGAACGGGGCACCGCCCTCACGCGGCGTCCGGCACTGCGGGCACAGCTCGGGCGCTCCGCCCGGGCTCCGCATGCCCTGGGGCGCGGACGGCCCGGGGTATCCGTAACCGGCGGCCGGAGGCGGCGGCGGGGGCACGGCACCGGCCATGCGGTGACCGCAGACCTCGCACCAGTCGTCGGAACCCGACTGGTGTCCGTTCGGGCAGGTCGGCATGTCGGCGCCTCCCCCTCTCCTTCGTACGTACGTGTCGTTGTACGTTCAGTCTGAGCTGCTACTTCTTCACACGAACCGTCTTGGTGGACCGGGTCTCGAGAGTCATCTCGTCGGCTTCCGCGACCTTCGCCTTCAATCGAACAGTACCTTCCGCGGCGTCGACCACGTCCACCACCTTCGAAAGCAGTTTCGCCGTATCGGCGTTCCCGGAGAGCGCCGCGAGCTGCACCGCGCGGCCGAGTTTCGCGGTCGCCCCGTCCGCGTCGCCCGCTTTGCGCGCGTCCAGGCCCTGCTGGATGACCTGCGCCAGTTCGGCCTGGCCCGTGTAGTGCGCGACCTGCGGGTTGATCGACGTAGAGGCCGCCATGTCGTCCGTCCACACCGCGCGGACGAGACCCTGCGACAGGGTCTGCGCCGTGCCGTCCGGCTGCGGGATCACCAGGGAGACGCGGGCGGCGAGCATCTCCTGGCCGAGCTCGGCGTTCGGGACCTGGACGCACACGTGGTAGTCGCGGGACTCGTCGCCCCACGAGCCGGTCGGGTAGTCGCCCGCGCGCGGGCCCGCCTCGGTGCGGCGGTCGGTCAACTCGCCGACGGTGGGAGCCACTTGCTTGACGAACTTGATCTCGGAGCCGAGCGGCGTCCACAGCCGCAGAGCCACGTCGGCGACCTCCTTGCCCATCGCCGTCTCCATCATCTGCGTGAAGTCGGACGCCAGGTGCGCCGGGTCGGCGACGATGTCGGCGGTGCCGAGGAGCGCCGAGGCGACGCCGGTGACCTCCTTCACCTCCCAGTCCGTGCCGACACCGCGGGCGTCGCAGGTGAAGCGGCCCGCGCACGCGTCGAGGGTGGCGCGCAGGTCCTCCGGCGACTCGTGCTCGTTGCGCCCGTCGGTGAGCAGGATGCCGTGCCGGATCCCCACGTCCGCGGAGGACAGGAGACGGTCGGCCAGGCGCAGCCACGTGCCGATCGCGGTGCCGCCGCCCGCGGAGAGCCCCCGCAGCGCCTGCTTGGCCTGGTCGCGGGTGGTCGGGTCGGCGACGGCGAGCCGCCCGGCACCCGGATAGACCTCCTTGGCGACGTGCGTGCCCGCGATCACCGCGAAGTGCACGCCGTCGCGCAGGGTGTCGATCGCCGCGGCCGAGGCGTCGCGGGCGCCGCGCATCTTCGTCGGCGGGTAGTCCATCGAACCGGAACAGTCCACCATCAGCGCCACCGCGGCGTCCGGGCCCCCGCCCGTGCCGTACAGCTGCGGGGCGCCGACGGAGGTGCCGATGGTGCCGCCGCCGGTGGACGTCACGGTGACGATCGCGTTGACCTCGCGGCCGCCCTCCGGCAGGAACTCGTTCTGATAGACCTCGACCGAGAACTGCGGAATGTTCGACTTAGAGAAGTTGGCCATGGTGACAAGTCCCCCCTGAACAAGACCATTCGTGGCATATGACGCGTTCCCCCGTGACACACGGCACGATGACATACGGCACGAGCCGGACGGACCGCCCGACTACGCCGATCCTGCCCCCTGCTGCGGCACGGGGAACGGCAGCACCGCCACTGTTACGTTGTCGTGGCCGCCGCCGTCGAGCGCGTGTCCGACGAGTACCTGGGCACAGTGCAGCGGGCGCAGCGCCGCGTCGGCGGGCACGATCCGCGCCATGTCGTGCGCGCCCTCCGCGTAGTTCCACAGTCCGTCGGTGCACACCACCACCACACCAGGCCGGTCCGGTTTGAAGGAAGCGGTGTGCGGCTCCAGTTCGTACGCGTCCGCGCCGAGCCAGCCCGTGATGGCGTGGGCCCGCTCGTCGGCGTACGCCTCCGCCTCGTTCATCAGACCCGCCGCGACCATCTGCGCGGCCCACGAGTCGTCCTCGGTGAGCCGGGCCGCGGGCGCCGTGCGGTCGTCGGGCACCCAGTAGGCGCGCGAATCGCCGACCCAGCCGACGATCAGCAGCTCACGCGTGATGATCGAACCAACGAAGGTGCACGCCGGCGCGTTCTGGTGCGGCTGGTGCTCGCGGGCCGTCTCGGGCTCCTGCGCCAGGGCGTTGACCGATTCGGCGGCGGCCACGATCGCCTCGTGCATGGCCTGCTGCGGGTGCGTGCCGCGGGGCAGCGAGTCGTGCAGCGCCTCGTTGGCGGCGCGGGACGCGGCGAGCGACGCGTCGTCGGGACGGGTCGCCGAGGACACCCCGTCGCAGACGACGGCGACGACCGCGGGGGAGCCGTCGGGCAGCGCGGCCGAGGAGATCGCGAACGCGTCCTCGTTCCGGTGGTGCCGCAGGCCCCGGTCGCTGACGGCGGCGACCGCGCCCAACTCCTGCTCCATGTGGTCGCGTTCGCGCGGCTGGGCGTGCCCGCAGTTCTCGCAGTAACCGTCCGCGTCGACCTGCCCGGCGCGGCACGCCACGCACAGCTTGGTGCCCGCGGGCGGCGTCGCGCTCTCCAGCTCCTCGGGCGGCACCGTCCGCGGATCGGGCGCGGCGAGCGGGAAGTCACCGTCCGCGGGGTCGTCGGTCCGCACGGCGGCGGGCAGCGCGGCCCCGTCGGACTCGGTGCCCACGAGGTCGGCCGGCAGATGCGTCGGCGCGGGTGTGTCCGAGCTGTCCAGCTCGGGAGCGTCCGGCCAGTCCACCGCGGCGGCCTCCTCCGCCGCCCCGGGGGCGGCCATGGTCAGTGTCGGCCGGTCGTCGGGCACGGACGGCTCCGACGACAGGTCGTATCCACAGGCCCCGCAGAAGCGGTCGCCCTCGTCGAGCGGCTCCTCGCAGCTGGGGCACGTGGCTAGCTGGTGCGTCTGTGACATCAACTCACACCCACGTCCGGGGGCGGTAGCGGTTGGCCCGCTCCACCAGTTCGATCCTCTCCTCGCCGCGCTGAGCGAGCCTGGCAAGTGTCCGGTACGAGCGCTCCAGGCCGAGGCGCAGGCCGCGCTCGTCCAGATCACTGCCGAGTACCACCGTGCGCCCGGGGCCCTGAGGCTGACCGGAACCCTGCCTACCGGAGAGTACCCAGTCCAGCGCCGTACCGAGGACCTCGGTGGACAACTCTTCGCGGCGCACCGCGTCGAGGCCGAACGAGTCGAGCGCCTCGACCTGTCCGGCCGCCGCCGTCAGATCGTTCAGCAGCGGGTCGCCTTGGGCCCCGTTCGCCCCGTTGACGCCTTCGGTCATACGTCCCCGAAGGCGCGCCCGCACCGAGGCGACGCGGGCCGCCGTGTAGTGGATCGACGACTCCGGGACCGATTCCAGGGTGCGCACCGCGCCGCCCCGGTCGCCGGCCGCGAGCTGTACCCGCGCCAGACCGAACGCGGCGCTCACATAGCTCGGGTCGGTGGACCACACGAGGCGGTAGTACTCCGCCGCGTTGTCCAGCTGGCCGAGCACCTCCGCGCAGACGCCGAGCGCCAGCTTCGGCGCGGGCTCGCCCGGGAACGCGTCGTAGATCGCGTCGAACGACAGCGCCGCGCTCTCGTGGTCGCCCGTCGTGAGCGCCGCGACACCCCGGTACCAGACCACCCGCCAGTCGTCCGGGTGGTCGGCCTCGAGCGCCGCGAGACCCCGTACCGCCGAGTCCAGGTCACCCATCTCCAGGCGGGCCCGCAGCTCGCGCAGGCGCAGCTCCAGGGAGCCGGTGGGCGCCGCGTGCAGCGCCGCGATCAGCTCGGCCGGCGCGGACGCCATCAGGCCCGCGAGGAACCCCGCGTTCGGATCGCCCGGATCCACCCGCGGCACCGGCAGGGCCAGCGCGGTGGCCTGCGCCTGGAGCCGCTTGACGAGCGCGGACGGGGACGGCGGCAGGACCGGCATCGGCGGGGCGGCGAGCGCGGCGGCCTTCTGGCGTACGCGCACGGGGATCACCCGCGCCCCCAGGTGCGAGACCTCGCCCGCCTGCCGGGCGAACAACTCGGTGTCGGTGACCTTCACCTCGGGCCCGAACAGTGTCGACAGGGCGGGCCGCGGCCGGTTCGTCTGGAGGGCCACGACCTCGCGCAGCACCCCGGTCAGCTGCTCGGTCATCTCCTGCGCGGAGGCGAACCGGCGGGCCGGGTCCGGATCGGTGGCGCGGACGAGGAGCCGGTAGAACGACTCGTAGCGGCGGAAGACCTCGATGTTGTCGGGGTCGGGCAGGGAGTCCACGTACACGTTCGTGTAGCCCTGGAAGTCGAAGGTCAGGACCGCGAGGGTGCGGGCGACCGTGTAGAGCTCGGAGGCGATGGACGGGCCGACCTCGGCGACCTCGGGCGCCTGATAGCCGACCGTGCCGTAGATCGCGGACTCGTCGTCGTCCATCCGCCGGACCGCGCCCATGTCGATGAGCTTGAGCTGGTCCTCGGTCTGGATCGCGTTGTCGACCTTGAAGTCGCAGTACAGCAGGTTGCGGCTGTGCAGATGCCCGAGAGCCTCCAGAGCCTCGATGCCGTACGCGCAGGCCTGCTCCACGGGCAGCGGGTCGCGCTTGCCGGCGGGCGTGCGCCGCTCGTTGGCGATCTCCTTGAGCGACTTGCCGCCGACGTACTCCATGACGATGTAGCCGTCCATGGAGCCGGTGCGCTGGTCGAGGTGCTCGACGAAGTTGTAGATGCGCACGATGTTGGAGTGCTCGATCTCCGCGAGGAAGCGCCGCTCCGATATGGCCGCCGCCATCGCGTCCTGGTCACCGGTGTCGAGCAGGCCCTTCAGGACCACCCAGCGGTCGGACACGGCCCGGTCGACGGCGAGGTAGACCCAGCCGAGACCACCGTGCGCGAGACAGCCCACGACCTCGTACTGGCCGTGCACGACGTCACCGGCGCCCAGCTTCGGCACGAACGAGTACGGGTGGCCGCACTTCGTGCAGAACCCCTCCGTGCGGCCGGGCCGGTCCCCGCGCGCCCGCCCCACGGGCGCCCCGCAGTCCGAACGTGAACAGAACCGCTTCCGCTCGGGCACCTCGGGGTTGTCCTGCACCATCACGCGCGGGTCGGGCCGCGGCACGTCCGGGACGCGCACCAGGCCCGCGCCGAGCCGCGCACGGCCCGAACTGCTCGCCGTGGAGCCGGAGCTGCGCACCGACACCGACCGGGACGTCGACCTGCCCGACAGCGAACGGGACAGCCGCCCCGACACCGACCGGCGCGACTGCGAGGACCGGGACGACATGCGCGCCGACCGCGCCGACCTGCCGGAGGACGCCGAGCTCTGCGAGCCCCGCGAACCGCCGCCCGCGATCCCGGTGGGCGGCGACGACACCAGACCGGTCGGCGACACCACCGGAGCAAGCCCGCAGGTGTCGCAGTACAGCTCGCCGCCGCCCATGTCCTCGTAGGAGCCGCCGCAGCCGGGGCGCTGGCAGCTCCGGTCCACCGCCCCGGACCGCGCGGGCGCGCTCACGGCGGCGGCGTCCGGCTTCAGCCCGCAGGTGTCGCAGTAAAGCTCCCCGCCCATGTCCTCGTACGACCCCGTGCAACCGGGCCGCGTGCACCTGTGCTCCTCGGCCATGCCTACGACTCCCCCCTACGGTCGGTGGGCGCGGCCCGCTCGGGCCCGCCCGCCGACAACACCTCGGCGGCCGCCCGCTGGTACCGCAGCACCGCCTGTTCCGCCACCCGCAGATCGCAGGGCGCGCTCCACAGCATGCGGCGCGCCGCGTCGTACCGCTCCACGAGGAACGGGTCCTCGGCGAAACCGAGACTCCCGACCTTCGCCTTGTACGCGTCGAGCCGCCCGCGCAGCTCGGCGCGGACGGCCAGGGGAGCGGTCACCGCGGTCAACGACTCGCGGGCACGCAGCAGTTCGTCGTCGGCCTTCGACTCCAGCGACTCGAGGAGCGGCGAGAGCCGGTGCCACTGGCCGTGTCTGCGGTACTCGGCGGCCCTCGCCAGCTGCTCCTGGAGGGCGATCGGCGGACCGGACACCGCGGGCACCTCCGACGCGGCGATCTTGGCGAGGACCTCGCCGCGCGCCGATCTCGCCTCGGCGAGCGTACGGTCCGCGCGCGAGAGCACGTCCCGCAGCCGGCCGAGCCGCGCCTCCGCGTCCTGGCGGACCGTGAGCACGGCCTCGATCTCGCGCCGCACCTCTTCCAGGGCGCGGGCCTGCCGGTCGTACGCCGTCGTGTCGGGCCGTCCGCCACCCGGGGCCGAACTCCCCTGTGCCTTCTGCCAGTACGTGAGCGGGTCCGACACCACCTGCTCGCGAAGCCGGGTCAGTGAGCTCGTGATCCGCTCCAGGTCGTCACCGGCCGGATGCTCCCCCGGCCGTACGCCCACGGAGTGCGCGAGCTGCCGGGTGCGGCCCAGCTCGGCGGCGAGCATGTCGATCCGGGCGGGCAGCGCCGACCACACCGCGTCGGCGGCCACGACCATGTCGAGGGACGACGCGTACAGGTCGTTCATCCGCTGCACGAGCGCGGCCAGCGTGAAGTGCTCGGACAGCTTCGCGGGACCGGTGATCGACTGTGCGCCGCCGGTGGTGCTCGCGCCCGAGGCGACCGTGACGGCCTCGCCGCGCAGCAGCTCCGTCAGCTCGCCGAGGTCGTCCCTGTTCGGCCACTTGCGCCGGGAGCGGACCTCGCGCGCGGTGCGCAGCGCGTGCGCGTACGCGTCGAAGTACGACCACAACAGCGTGATCGCCTGCTCGGCCGCCGCCCAGCGGTCCCGGGTCGCCCCGGTCAGCTGAGCCCCTTCGAGCAGGCGCCGTCCGGCGTGGTCCTGGAGCGCGAGCAGCGACGTCTCGATCGCCTCGTGCTCGGCACCGAGCCGGGCCAGGGCACGGTCCACCTCATCCCGGTCCATCACCGGACCAGGGGGTCCCGCGACGCCCATCGATCACCTCTCGCTTCTTCCGGATCCACAACCGACCGCAGACCGCCGCTACGATCTCTGCCCCACACGCCCTGCCGCTACTTGTACTTCGGTGCCGGCGGCCCCTCCGAGGCGCCCAGCGCCTGCTTCAGCCAGTGGTCGTACGACTTCTGCCAGCCGCCGGACTTGCGGTAGTCCTCCAGAATCCCGTTCACCCGGCGAACCAGCTCGTCCGAACCTTTCTTCATGGCGACGCCGTAGTACTCCTTGGTGAACGGCTCGCCCTTCAGCTGCACCGTCGGGTCCTGCGCGGCCTGGCTCGCCGCGAGCGCGCCGTCGGTGACCACCGCGTCGACCTCGCCGAGCTGGAGCCGCACCAGGCAGTCCAGCTGGTTGGGCACCGTCTCGGAGATGTCCGTGTCGGCCGGGATCTTCCGGTCCGTCCGGCCCTGCTTCAGCGCCGACTCCGCCGTCGAACCGGCCGCCGAACAGACCCGCTTGCCGCCCAGCGACTTGTCGAAACCGTCGATGTCCGAGGCCTTCGGGGCGAGCACCTGCTGGCCGGTCTGGAAGTACGCCGTGGAGAAGTCGACGTCCTTGAGCCGCTCACAGCTGATCGTCATCGTGCGCACCACCATGTCGACGTCGCCGCGCTGGATCGCGGGGATGCGCTGGTTGGTGGGGATGGCCTTGAAGCGGATCTTGTCCGGGCTGCCGAGGATCTCCCTGGCGATCTCATGGGCGAGATCGATGTCGAAGCCCTCCAGCTCACTGGACTCGTCCAGGTTGTTGGGGTCGCGGTACCCCCAGCGGTAGCTGTTCTGGTCGACGCCGACCGACACGTAGCCGCGGTCCATGATGGCCTGCACGGCGCCGCCGCTGTCGCTGCCGGACCGGCTCACGCTGCGCTCCGGCTCCTTGCCCTCCACGTCCGCGTCGCAGTCGTCCGCCCTGGCCTGCACCCCGGCGGCCACACCGCCCGGGCCGGCGCCCGTGCTCCCGTCGCCACCGACCGCCCCGCCGCGCTGCGTCAGGGGGAGCAGCAGCGCGAACACCACCGTCAGGGCGCACGCGACCGCCATCGTCGCCACGCCGCCCCAGCCGCGCAGACTCACCTTGCGGGTACCTCGCTCCTCCATGGCCGCACCCCCTCTCACCGGTACTCCGAAAGCCTGCGCCCGATGCCGAGCACCGCGCCCGCGGCGGCGAGCACGGCCAACAGCGCGGCACCGGCGGGCAGTCCGGTCATCGCGTCGCGTCCGCCGCCCGCGTCCGCGCTGAACTGACGCTGCTCGTGCGTGAGCGCCTTGTCGAGATTCTGGTCCACCAGATCGAAGCACTCACTCGTCGGCTTGGACTCCTTCGACCCGATGATCTTGTCGAGGGCGCGCTGGTAGTTGCCGTCGTCGTCCTCGTCGCGGGCCTCACCGTGCCGCTTGAGCCATTCCTTCATGCTCGCGTTCGCCCCGTTCACCGGGGTGCGGCCCGCGCTGTCGTCGGCCAGTGCGTCCGCCGCCGTCAGCTTCTTCGCCAGCAGGTCCATCTGCTTCTCGAAGTCGACGTCGTACTTGTCCTTGGACACGCCGTTGACGCTCGTCGTCTCGGCGCCGCGGCTGACCAGCGTCAGGTTCTCGTTCCCCCGCGCCTTCAGGGACGCGATGCTCGCGTCGTGCAGCACGTTCAGCGACCGGACGCCGTCGTCGTACGAGGAGTTGAGCCCGCTGCGCGCGACAGTGTGCCCCACGACGAGCCAGAGCAGGACGACGACGGAGGCGGCCGTGGCGGCGAGCATCCCGTGGTTGAACACCCGGTTCGTCAGCCGGTAGTTGCGGCGCTGGGCCCAGGCGAGCGCCGCGAGGGCGAGCACGCCGAACGCGATCGCGATCCACGGGTAGGGCGTCGCCGCGTCGTAGTCGTCCCGCAGCCGCTCGTTCTCCGTCGTGTAGAGGTTCTCCGCCTCGGGGAGCATCTCGGTCTGCATCTTCTCGTTCGCGTACCGCAGGTAGGCGCCGCCCAGCGGGAAACCCTGCCGGTTGTTGGCCCGGGCCCGCTCGATGAGGCCCTTGTACTGCGGCAGCAGCGTGTTCAGCTTCTTGATCGTCTCGGCAGAGCGGGTGCCCGGGTCGGTGCTGGCGGCGGCGGTCACGAGCTTCTGCGCGGCGGTACGGATGTTCCTCTCGTACCGGTCGCGCACGGCGGCGGGCTCCTCGCCGCCCGCCAGGAAGCCGCTGGACGCGGCCGTGTTGGCGTCGGCGAGGGAGCGGTAGATGTCGGCGGCGTCGGCGCTCAGCGGCTGGCTCGAGTGCAGTACGTCGTCGGCGGCGGCGGAACGGTCCGTCATCTGCCAGGCCGTCGTCGCCCCGAACGCGACGACGAGCAGGGCCAGTACCGCGCCGATGATGCGCAGCCGGCCCGGCTCGGTGGTGGCCGCCGCGCGCAGCCGGTCGACGCCCTCCGCCCAGGCGGTGCGGCGCGGGGGAGCGGGGGGTGCGGGTACGGGTGGTGCCGCGCCCCGCGTCTGCTGCGGTGGCACGCTCGGCCTCGTCGGCGCGGCGGGGTGCCCGGGGTGCCCCGGTGGCGCCGCGCTTCCGTTCGGCGGGTATGTCACTCGACCCTCCCCCATGGTCGTACGTCGGCCGCAAGTATCGCTGCCGCGACAGACATCCGCACAGCCATTGACTCGATCTTGTTTGCGAGCCCTTCTCCTGAACACGAGTGGGGGATGTGTTCGGTTCCCGAGTACGGACGGCTGCGGGCCGGTGGGGGCTGAGCGCGCAGTTCCCCGCGCCCCTTGCAAGCCTTCGGCTGCGGCGCCGTCGTGGTTGCTCGCGCAGTTCCCCGCGCCCCTGGAGCATGCGGCTTCGCCGCAGCCCCATGGGGGCGCGTCCCGCGCCCTTCCTGAGAGGGCGCACGAAGTGCGCATCTCAGGGGCGCGGGGAACGGCGCGAGAAGCCCCACCGGCCCGCAGCCGTAGAACTCACCTAGGGGCGCGGGGAACTGCGCGAGACGCCCCCACCGGCCCGCACCCGGCGACGGAACAGGTCAGCCCGCGTAAACGCGGCGCAGCCTCGCATGGACCTCCGGTGGAGCCCCGACCGAGTCGAGCCCCAACAGGCCCGCGCCCAGCACAGGCCGCTCCGCCACCACCCGGGGAACCGCCTTGGGGGCCCGCTCCGCCAACAACTCGGCGATGCGATCATCCAGCTGCGCATGGCGCGCAGCCAGCACGCTCCCCCCGAGCAGCACCGGAACCTCCTCGTCCAACAGGCCCAAGCGGCGCAGCGCCACCGTCGACATGGCCACCACCTCGTCCGCCATCCGGTCGACAAGGGCTCGGGCCACCGGATCGCCGTCCGCCGCCGTGGCGAAGAGAACGGGCGCGCATTCGTGGCGCCGGGCAGCGGACACCCGCCCCAGATGCAGCGCCTCGATCAGCGCGTACATGGAGGAGAGCCCGAAGTGGTCGGGCAGTGTGCGCATCAGGGCGGTGCGCTCCCCCCGGCCGTCCTCGGCCCGCGCCGCGTACCAGAGCGCCTCGTCCGCCAGGCCCCCGCCGCCGCCCCAGTCGCCGGATATCTTGCCGATCGCGGGGAAACGGGCGGTGCGGCCGTCGGGGAGCATGCCCGCGCAGTTGACGCCCGCGCCGCACACCACGGCGACCCCGCGCGGCTCCGCGTCCTCCAGGAGCCCGGCCCGCAGCACCGCGAACGTGTCGTTGCGTACGTCCACGCTCGCCGAGGACGCCCAGCCGCGGGCCCGTATGGCCTTCGCCAGCTCCCGCTCCTCCACGGGCAGATCGGCGTTGGCCAGGCACGCCGAGACGTGCCCGACCGTGTCGGTGCCCGCCTGGGCGAACGCCCGTCCGACCGCGTCCGCCAGGACGTCCACGGCTGTCTCGACGCCCACGAGGGGCGGTTGGAACCCGCCGCCGCGGGCCGCGCCGACGACACTGCCGTCGGCCGCGATCACCGCGACGTCGGTCTTGCTGTTCCCCGCGTCGATGGCAAGGACGGTCATGCCCACGCGAGGTGCTCCCGGTTGTGCGCGATCAGCTGGTCCGTGAGCTGCTCGGCGTACTCGATCTGGCCCACCAGCGGGTGCGCGAGCAGCGCCTTGAAGACGCGGTCGCGGCCGCCGCGCAGGGCGGCTTCCAGGGCCAGGTCCTCGTAGGCGGTGACGTTGGCGACGAGGCCCGCGTACAGCGGGTCGAGCCGCGGTACGGGCAGCGGGCGGGCGCCCTTGCCGTCGACCGTCGCCTGCACCTCGATGACCGCGTCGTCGGGGAGGAAGGGCAGGATGCCGTTGTTGTACGTGTTGACGACCTGGTGTGGTGAGCCGCCACCCCCGAGCAGCGACGCGGCCAGGTCCACGGCCGCCTCGCTGTAGAAGGCGCCGCCGCGCTTGGCGAGCAGCGCGGGCTTCTCGTCGAGCGTCGGGTCGCCGTACATCTTCAGCAGCTCGCGTTCCATCTCGGCGACTTGAGCGGCGCGGGACGGCTTGGTGCGCAGTTCCCGTACGACGGCGTCGTGCTGGTAGTAGTAGCGCAGGTAGTAGGAGGGCACGACGCCGAGGCGGTCGACGATCTCCCGAGGCATGTGCAGGTCCTCGGCGATCGCGTCGCCGTGCTCGGCGATGAGGCGCGGCAGCAGGTTCTCGCCGTCCGGGCCGCCGAGGCGCACGCCCAGCTCCCAGGTGAGGTGGTTGAGCCCGACATGGTCGAGGTGCACGTCGGCCGGCGCCACGTCGAGGAGCTTGGCGAACTTGCGCTGGAAGCCGATGGCCACGTTGCACAGACCGACGGCCTTGTGACCGGCCTGGAGGAGCGCCCGCGTCACGATGCCGACCGGGTTGGTGAAGTCGATGATCCAGGCGTCCGGGTTGGTCCGGCGCACGCGCTCGGCGATGTCGAGGACGACGGGCACGGTGCGCAGCGCCTTGGCGAGGCCGCCGGCGCCGGTCGTCTCCTGGCCGACGCAGCCGCACTCCAGGGGCCATGTCTCGTCCTGGTTGCGGGCGGCCTGGCCGCCGATGCGCAGCTGGAGCAGGACCGCGTCGGCGTCGGCGACGCCCGCGTCCACATCGGAGGTGGTACGTATGACCCCCGGGTGGCCCTGCTTGGCGAAGATCCGGCGGGCGAGGCCGCCGACCAGTTCCAGGCGGTCGGCGGCGGGGTCGACGAGCACCAGCTCCTCGATCGGCAGCGTGTCCCTCAGCCGCGCGAATCCGTCGATGAGTTCGGGGGTGTAGGTCGATCCTCCGCCGACCACTGCGAGCTTCATGAGCGAACAACCGTCCTTAATCCTTGGCCTTAGCCCTTGACCCCGGTGAGGGTGACGCCTTCGACGAAGGCTTTCTGTGCGAAGAAGAAGACGATGCAGACCGGCGCCATCACGAGGAGCGTCGCGGCCATCGTCAGGTTCCAGTTGACGCTGTGTGCGGACTTGAAGGATTCGAGGCCGTAGCTCAGCGTCCAGGAAGCCGGGTTCTGGGCCGCGTAGATCTGCGGCCCGAAGTAGTCGTTCCAGCAGTAGAAGAACTGGAACAGCGCGATCGCGGCGATGCCCGGCTTGGCCATCGGCACGACGATCTTCAGCAGGGTCCGCAGCTCACCGCAGCCGTCGACCTTCGCCGACTCGATGTACTCCTTCGGGATCGTCAGCAGGAACTGACGGAGCAGGAAGATCGAGTACGCGTCGCCGAACGCCATCGGGATGATCAGCGGCCACAACGTCCCCGCGAGGTGGAACTGCTGGGCCCAGACCAGGTACATCGGGATCACGATGACCTGCGGCGGGAGCATCATCGTCGAGATGACGAGGAGCATCGCCGTGCGGCGGCCGCGGAAACGGAACTTGGCGAGCGCGTAGGCGACGGGGACCGCCGAGCAGACGGTGAGGAGCGTCCCGACGGCCGCGTAGACGATCGAGTTCCGCCACCAGTCGAGGAAGCCGTCCGTCCTGAAGACGGCCGTGTAGTTCTCCCAGTGCCAGGAGCTGGGCCACAGGTCGCCGCTCATCGCCTGGTCGTCGCTCATGACGGAGGTCAGGAAGACGAAGACGAACGGCAGGACGAAGAGGAGTGCGACGGCGATCGCGATGCTGTGCACGGCGATCCAGTTCAGGATCCGCTTGCGGCGGGCGCGGGCGCCGGCCGGTCCTCTCTCGTGGGAGGTGTCGGCGGCCGCCGGGCGCAGGGTCGTGGTGGTCATGGATCAGTCCTCCGCCGAGAGCAGGCCCGAGCGCTTGCGCATGAGCAGCATGGTCACGGCCATCGCGATGACGAACAGGACGAGCGAGAGCACGCACGCCGCGCCGGTGTTGAAGTTCTGGAAGCCCATCGAGTAGACGAGCTGGGGGACCGTGAGGGTCGAGTGATCCGGGTAGCCGGGCTGGATCACGGAGCCCGGGCCGATGGAGACGCCGGAGGCGATCTTTCCGGCGACCAGGGCCTGGGTGTAGTACTGCATCGTCTGCACGACGCCCGTGACCACGGCGAACATCACGATCGGCGTGATCGACGGCCAGGTCACGTACCGGAACTTGCCCCAGGCGTCCGCCCCGTCGAGGTCGGCGGCCTCGTACTGCTCCTTGGGCACGTCGAGCAGCGCGGCCATGAAGATGACCATGAGGTCGCCGATGCCCCACAGGGAGAGCAGGACGAGGGAGGGCTTGGCCCAGGCCGCGTCGTTGAACCAGTTGGGGCCGTCGATACCGATCTTGCTCAGGATCTCGTTGACCGGCCCCGTCCCCGGGTTGAGCAGGAAGACGAAGGCGACCGTCGCGGCGACCGGCGGGGCGAGGTAGGGCAGGTAGAAGGCGGTACGGAAGAGGCCGACCCCGCTCTTGATCTTCGTGACGAGCAGTCCGAGGGAGAGCCCGAAGACGACGCGCAGCGCCACCATGACCACGACCAGCCACAGCGTGTTCCACAGGGCCGGGCCGAACAGCGGCATGTCCTGGAACACGTACTTCCAGTTCCGCAGCCCCACGAACGTGGGTGCCTTGATCTGGTTGTAGTGCATGAACGAGAAATAGACGGTGGCGAGCAGCGGATACGCGAAGAAGACGCTGAACCCGATCAGCCAGGGGGAGAGAAAGCCGAGCGTGCGCAGTCTGCGGCGCGCGGGCCGGGAAAGCGTGAGTGCCATGAGCGAATTCCTGATCCTCGGTTCCTGATCCTCGGTTCCCGGTCCTCAGTTCCGCGACTGCAGGGTGTCGGCGTCGATGAGCTTGTCGAGGCGTTTCAGCCCCTTCTTCAGGTCCGGGGCCTTGCCCGCTTCCCGTGTGTACGAGAAGTCCTGCAACTGCACGATGTACATGCCGCCGTTGGTCGACGAGGGCATCACCTGGCTGTACTTGTTCTTCGCGATGTCCAGGAACGTGCGGAACGTCGGATCGGCGTCCAGCTTCGGTGACTTGAGCGCGGCCTCGGTCGAAGGCACGTTGTGGATGGCGTTGGCGAACTGCACGACCTGGTCGGTGTCGGAGGTCAGGAACTTCACCAGTTCCCAGGCGGCGTTCTGGTGCTTGCTGCTGTGCGCGATCCCGGCGACGGTGCCGGTCAGATAGCCCCGGCCGTACGTCTCGGCCTGGTCGTCGGGGACGGGCATCGGCGCGACGCCCCAGTCGAACTCGGCCTTGGAGTCGTTCAGCATCAGCCCGCGCCACTCGCCGTCGAGATGCATCGCCAATTTGCCGCTGAGAAAGGCGTTCTGGTTCGACATCTCGTCACCGAACGACGTCCTGAATCGCTCCAGGGCGTCGTATCCGCCCTGCGCGTCCATCAGCTTCTTCGCTGTGTCGAAGAACTGGTACGTCGCCGGGTCCTTCGCGAGCCGCGACTTTCCGTCCTTGTCGAAGTACGTCGGCGCCCACTGGGCGAACAGGCGGTCGGGGCTGTTCTGGTAGAGCCGGAAGTTCGGCATGAAGCCGACGCGCTTGTACGCCTTCCCGTCCCTCTTGGTCAGCTTCTCGGAGTCGGCGATGAACTCGGACATGGTGCGCGGCGGCCGGGAGACCCCCGCCTCCTTGAACGCGTCCTTGTTGTAGTACATGCCGAAGGCGTCGGCGAGCAGCGGCAGGGCGCACTGATTGCCGTTGTAGCTCGAGTAATCGAGAAGGGACTGGGGGAACACCTTCTCTTTCTCGAGCCCGGTCTTCTTCATGAACGGGTCGAGGTCGACCCACATGCCGGAGTCGCAGTACTGGCCGACGTTGTTGGTGGTGAAGGACGAGACGACGTCGGGGGCTTCGTCGCCGCCCGCCCGCAGGGCCTGGTTGACCGTGGAGTCGGGCACGTTCCCGACGGACTTCACGTGGATGTTCGGGTGGAGCTTCTCGAAGCGGGCGATCGAGTCGTCGATCGCCTTGACCTCGCCCTCGGCCGACCAGCCGTGCCAGAACGTGATCGTGACCGGCTTCGTCGGATCGTCGGCGGCACTTCCGGTACTCGGGTTGGCGCAGCCGGCGAGCAGCAGTCCGGCCGCGGCGAGCACCATCGGGGCGCGCAGGGGTATGCGCCATCGCGGCATGGCGAACGTCCTTTACGTGTACGGGGGTTGGGGCGGGGTGTTGCTTCGGGTCAGGCGCCGCTGGTGTCGAAGACGCTGGAGCGGGCCTGGGTGAGGGCGGTGCGCAGGGCGCCGGTGAGGATGGGATCGCCGTCGAGCTCGCTGATCCTGAGCTGGGGGCGGGGCAGGGCGAGTCCGGTCAGCTCGGCCTCGACGCGCTCGCGCAGGGCGGAGCCGCCGGCCTTGGCGACCTGTCCGGACAGGACGACGAGCTCGGGGTCGACGACGGCGACGACGGCGGCGAGTCCGGTGGCGAGACGCCGGGCGACTTCGTCGAGGACGCCGTCCTGGGCGAACGCGCCGGCCAAGTCGGCTGCCTCGGGCGCGAGTTTGCGTACGGCCGGGGCGGCGACCAGGCTCTGGAATCCGCCGCCCGCGTCGGTGCGGGCGGCGACGGCGTCGCCGCCGTGGGCCAGCGGGGCGCCGGGCAGCGGCATGTAGCCGATCTCGCCGGCGCCGCCGGTGGCCCCCCGCAGCAGGACGCCACCGAGCACGATCGCGGCGCCGACGCCCTCGTCCACGTAGGCGAGGACGAAGTCGTCGTGGTCCTGGGCGGCGCCCTCGTACTGCTCGGCGACGGCGGCGAGGTTGACGTCGTTCTCGATGGAGACGGGGGTGCCGAGGACCTCGGCCAGCTCGGCGCGGAGCGTGCGGGAGTGCCAGCCCGGCAGGTGCGGGGCGTAGCGGAGCTGGCCGGTGCCCGGGTCGATGGCGCCCGGGGTGCCGATGACGGTGGCGGTCAGGTCGTCGTGCCCGAGTCCGGCGTGGCCGAGGGCCCCGTCGACGGCCTCGGTGACGAGCTGGGCCGTGCGGTTGCGGACGTCCTCGGCGACGGCGTGGGCCTCGATGCGGCACCGGCCGCGTTCGGTGCCGGTGATGTCGGCGACGACGGCGGTGATCCCGTTCGGGTCGGCGGAGAGTGCGGCCACGTGGGCGGCGCCGGGGTGGATCTCGTAGAGCACGGCGTTCGGTCCGGGGCGGCCGGTCTGGCTCCCGGTGGTCCGCACGAGCCCGGCGGCTTCGAGCCGCCCGAGGATCTGCGAGGTGGTCGGCTTGGACAGCCCCGTCAGCTCACCGATCCGGGTGCGGGTGAGGGGACCGTGGGCGACGAGGAGATCGAGCGCGGCCCGGTCGTTCATGACGCGCAGCACGCTGGGGGTGCCGGGGGTTGCCACCATCGCCGCTCTGCCTTTTCGCCGCACTGTTAGGAAACTTTCCTATCGGGTGCGAGGAACGTAAGTCCCGGGTGGCAAGGGCGTCAATAGGGAGAGGACGCGAGGGGGCCAAGTCGTTATGCAGGGTGGCGCGGCGCCGCGACTCGGCCTCAGTCCGTGAAGGGGGCCGTGTCCAGGGTCGGGTAGGGCTCAGGGAGGGGGAGCGGGCGGCCCAGGTCGACCTCGGTACGGGTCGTGTAGTGACCGTCGACCGGGACGGAGTGGCAGGTGGCCGTCTTTGCGTGCCGGTCGATCAGAACGTAGACGGGCACGTCGGCGGCGGCGTAGGTCCGCAGCTTGGGCCCGGTGTCCGTCTCATGGTTGCTGGAGGTGACCTCGCCGACGAGGGCCACCATGTCGATGGGGTACCAGCCCTTGTGGGCGCGTCGGTAGGACTCGTCGAGATCACTGGGGCGACGGCGACGCACGTAGAAGTCGGGGATGACGAGAGCCATGGTCCGGCCGTCTTTGTGCGCGGCGCGGTATCCGTTGTTCATACCGACCAAACGGATTCCGGCGACGCGGAACTGGTAGCTGAGCTCGAAGGCTCCGTCGTTGTGCTGGTCATTGGGCTGCGGAGGCACGCTGACGGCTCCCTCGATGTACTCGGGCCGAATCGGCGCCTGGGACGCCTCCTCAATCGCGATCAACAGATCGATGGGGTCCTGCTGCGGCTCCATGACCGGCTCCAAGATGGGTGCGGTGCTCATCGCTGGTCCTCCGTGTCGCTGCGGCCAGGCTACGCCGGTGCCGGGTGCCCCGCGCAGAACTGTGGGCCGTTCCGGGCGGTGCGGTCCGGGGTAAGCGCGTCCTTTCACTCGAACGAGCGTGCAGAAGCGTTCCGCTCCGCGGCGGGGCGGGTTCTGGCGGGCTCAGCGGAGGTCAGCGCAGGGATTTAGTGAAATGGGCCCAGCCCGTCGGGGATATGCGGAGTGTGGGGGCGCGGTCTGGCGTCTTCGAGTCGCGGACGGCGACGACGCCGGGGATGTTGCGGGCGACCTCGACGCACTCGTTGGCGACCGTGCTGTAGCTGGACTTCTCGAAGCGGAATTCTTGCATCGCTCACATTTCCTTGCGGAGGTCCTCGATGAGGGCGATCGAGTCGCGGGGCGCCAGGCTCAGACGGGCGGTGTGCTCGAAGTGGGCCCGGTACGTCGTGCTCGTCGCGGCGTCTTCGACCCAGACCATATCCGTCACGGTGTCGGACTGGACCACGTCCAGGGCGCCATCCTCGGCGAAGCTGATGATGCTGAACGGACCGGCCATGCTGGGGTGACTGCCCGCCCGGAACGGTAGAACCTGCAAGCGGACGTTGGGCAGCTCCGCCAGTTCCAGCATGCGCTCCAGCTGGGCGCGCATCACGTTTCGCCCGCCTACCTCTTGGCGCAGTGCGGCTTCCCAGACGATGCCGTAGAACTGGAGGGGGTTGTCGCTCAACAGGCGTTGCTGGCGCCGCCGTTTGACCTCCGCGTACCGGTCGATCTCGTCAGGGTCGTCCCAGTCCCCTTCGCCTACGGCGAGCGCGCGTGTGTACTCAAGCGTCTGAAGCAGCCCAGGGATGAGCGATACCTGCCAGTTGCGCACCAACATGGCAGCGTCTTCCATCGCCACGTACTCGGCCATCGTCCCTTCCGGCGGCGTCTGTCGCCACCAGCCCCGCGCCTTGCGCCGGTCGCGGTCGAGCCTGGCCAACTCGAGCAAATGACCGAGGACTTCGGGGCCGGTGGCGCCGTAGAACTCGTGGAGCGCCTTGATGTCCGGGTCCCGCATAGGAACCCAGCCCCGCTCCATCTTCACGATCTTCGAGTTGGTCGCGCTGATGGCTTCGGCGGCCTGCTGCTGCGTCTTGCCCGAGGCGTCGCGCAGCCGGAGCAGTTCTCCACCGAGGCGCCGTCCCAGGACAGTTGACATCCGATTGCCGAGTTGAGCTGGTCGCTTCACGGGCTCCATGGTGCCCCGAGTGCCGTCAACGGGGCGACCGATTCACCCGATGGGGACAATTGTCTCGGAGTTCATTGCGCCGGAAATCCGCGCACGGCTACGGTCCGTACACGACAAGCCACCCGGCGAACCCAGTTGGCGGAAGCGCACCGTGCTGCCCGATCGCAGACGCGGCAGAGCCACCGCCGGCTGCCCGACCGCACAGAGAGGTGCGAGTCATGGCCGAACTCCGGCCCGATGCCATCCGCCGCACGGACACCCTCGACCACACCCCCGCCGCACCCAGCGTCCCGCTCGCCCGGCGCCGAGCCGCCCGGCTCGTCACCGGCTGGGGTCACCCGGACCTGGCCGGCGACGTCGCCCTCGTCGTCTCCGAGCTGATGACGAACGCCCTTCTCCATGGCAGCGTCCAGGACCGCCTCATCCGCGTACGCCTCTACGCCACCGACGCCACGCTCCGCGTAGAGGTGAGCGACCCGCGCGCCGAGCGGCAACCAGAGGTGCGCGGGGCGCCGGACGACATGGACCAGTTCGGGCGCGGGCTGCTCCTGGTCGGGGCGCTGGCGGACCAGTGGGGCTGGGAGCCCTGGAGCGCGGGCAAGACGGTGTGGGCCCAGTGGGGCCTCGATCAAGACAGGGCGCGTACGTGCGCAGGCGATGGCCCGACTGGAACATACCGATTTCGATATACTGGAGACGTGTGAGCGAGCAGCGGCCCTGGATCATCGAGATCGAACCCGAGGTGCGCGACTGGCTCTCCTTGCTCTCCCACACCCAATGCGCGTTCGTGGAACGCGTCGCGGACAGATTGTTGCCCGACCCGCTCGCGGCATCGGGCCCGTATGCGAAGTCGCTCGGCGGCAACCTGCGCGAGCTGCGGTTTCATCTCGGCGACATTGCCGTACGGATCCCGTACTGGCTGGCTCCCGACCGGCGGATCGTGCTGCTGACGGTGTTCCGCAAGACGCGCATGAACGAACACGGCGAAGTGGAGCGCGCCAGAGTCGTGCAGAAGCTGCGCGAGAGCGAGCACGATGCCGCGACCCATGAATTCGACCGAAGCGGAGAGGACGCATGAACCACACGCAGTGGAAGACCACGCGCACCCGTCGACTCGCTGGCGAGAACGTCGAACCGTCGGCAGCGTACGTCGAAGCCGGATACGCGCTTGCGCTCGGCGAGGCACTCTATGGCCGGCGCACAGCGCTCGGGCTGACTCAAGGACAGGTCGCCGAGCGGGCCGGCATGTCGCAGCCGAAGGTGTCCATGATCGAGGGCGGCGGCCATGTGCCGACACTGCCGCTGCTCCAGCGCCTGGCGAAGGCCCTGGACTCCCGCCTCGCGATTGACCTCGACGAGGAGAGCCCGTCGTTCGACTTCCGGCCGCTCGATGACGGAGAACCGTCCGTGGGCACGGGGCACGGCTCCACCCCCGAGCCCACCCCCGAAGAGGGGACCGTGCGTAGAAGAGGCGCTTGAAGAGCAGAAGCGACGGCCGCACACCCACCGGCATGCGGCCGTCCGGAAAACACAGGGACCCGGATCGAGATCAGGCGGAGACGCCTTCGATCCGGGCCAGTGCCTCGTCCGCGCCGAACGGCTGCAAGTACGGCAGCCAGCGCGGATCCCTATGCCCGGTCCCGATGATGCGCCAGGCCAGACCCGACGGCGGAGCCGGTTTGTGGCGCAGGCGCCAGCCGATCTCCACGAGGTGGCGGTCGGCCTTGGTGTGATTGCAGCGGCGGCACGACGCCACCACGTTGTCCCAGGCGTGCAGACCCCCGCGGCTGCGCGGGATCACGTGGTCGACGCTGGTTGCGACGCCACCGCAGTACATGCACCGGCCGCCGTCACGGGCGAACAGTGCACGCCGGGTCAGAGGAACGGGACCCCGGTAGGGAACCCTGACGAACCGCTTGAGCCGGACCACGCTGGGAGCGGGGACGGTACGTGTCGCGCTGTGCATGAAGGCGCCGGACTCCTCGAGACAAGTGGCCTTGTTCTCCAGGACGAGTACGAGCGCGCGGCGGAGCGGTACGACGCCGAGTGGCTCGTACGACGCGTTGAGGACCAGGACATGCGGCACGGAGGCCTCCTTGTACGCCGGCGGCGCGTGGCTCGCGCCGGGACGATCTCGTAGCCAGTCTCCCCTCATGGCTGGTCGTGGCGCCACCATGTCCACGTAACGGGCTGGGAGTGTTTTCGACCACACAACCTTCATCCCCAGGTGAGCACGGTCTCTCCCTCGAACATGACAACGATCCACACACAATGCCCCGTTAGTGTGGTGTGCCTGCCCGCTCGCGTCCCCGAACGTGTCCCCAGCGGCGGGCGGATGGCTACGCCTGGAGGTACCTGCCGTGATCTTGTCCGTCCTGTCGGCCGCGGGGGCGAGCGACTCCTCGTCCGACACCCCGCAACCCACCCTCAAGGACGCCCAGGAACAGGCCGGTCAGGCCGCCAGCTGGGTCGAGCAGAACTGGTCCACCTGGCTGGGCATCGGCCTGCGGGTGCTGCTGATCGTCGTCATCGCCTGTGTGCTGCGCGTCGCGATCCGGCGGACCATAACCCGGCTGATCGACCGGATGAACCGCACGGCGCAGGCCGTCGACGGCACCGCGCTCGGCGGCCTGCTCGTGAACGTGGAGCGGCGGCGGCAGCGTTCGCACGCCATCGGCTCGGTACTCCGTTCGGTCGCCTCGTTCCTCATCATGGGCACGGCGGCGCTGATGATCCTCGGCACGTTCGAGATCAACCTGGCGCCGCTGCTGGCCTCCGCCGGTGTCGCCGGCGTCGCGATCGGCTTCGGCGCCCGCAACCTCGTCACCGACTTCCTCTCCGGCGTCTTCATGATCCTGGAGGACCAGTACGGGGTCGGGGACACCATCGACGCGGGCGTCGCCTCCGGCGAGGTCATCGAGGTGGGCCTGCGCGTCACCAAGCTGCGCGGCGACAAGGGCGAGATCTGGTACGTGCGCAACGGCGAGGTCAAGCGCATCGGCAACCTCTCCCAGGGCTGGGCCACCGCCGGCGTCGACGTCACCGTCCGCGCCGACGAGGACCTGGACCGGGTGAAGGCGGTGCTGTCCGAGGCCGGCGAGGCCATGAGCAAGACCGAGCCGTGGAACGAGATGCTGTGGGGCCCCATCGAGGTGCTCGGCCTGGACAGCGTGCTGCTCGACTCGATGGTGGTCCGCGTCACCGCCAAGACCATGCCCGGCAAGGCCCTGACCGTCGAGCGCGAACTGCGCTGGCGGATCAAGCGGGCCTTCGACGAGGCAGACATCCGGATCGTGGGCGGCGCCCCGGTACAGGTGGACGGCGAGGCGGCCGCGGACCCGGCGGCCGGCGTGTCGGCGCCGTCCGCGTACGCCTCGGCCACCTCGCCGCAGTCCCTCGCCGCGTCGCCGATACCGCCGGCGAACCTCGCCAAGTAGCCGCCCGACGCCGGAAAGCGGGCTCTCAGACCGTGCGCAGCAGCGCCGGGTGCACCGAGCGGCGCAGCAGGGGCAGCGCCGTGGCAGCGGCCAGGAGGCAGGCCGCGTAGACGGCTACCGGGACCAGCAGCGGCAGCGCCCAGGGGATGCTCTGGTCCGAGGAGACGGCGTACGCGATGTGGACCGCGGTGCCGCCGATGGTGGCCAGGACGAGCGCGGGCGCCAGCGGCAACGCCGTCTCCAGGAGCAGCGCCCGGGTCAGGACCCGGCGCGGCACACCCGCCGCGACCTGCGCGGCCAGCGCCCGGCGGCGCGTGGACAGTGCCTCGGCCGTGCCCACGGCGAGCGCGGCCAGGCTGATCAGGAGGGCGATCAGGACGCCCGTCGCGGTGAGGTCGAGGCCGAAGGTGTAGTAGTCCATCGGCGCGGCCGTGTCGCCCTCGCGCTGGATGGCGTGCAGGTCGTCGAGGAGGACACGGCGGATCCCGGCCAGGGCGACCCCGACGACGGTGACGAGCACGACCGCGGCGTGGCTGCGGGCCGCCGCCCACGGGTCCTCCTGGAGCCGGGCCGCGGCGATCAGCACGGCCGGGTCCTCGGTGCGGCCCGCGAGCCGCCGCCCGATCACCCGGGCCGAGGCGCCGGCGATCCAGATGGCGCCCGCGCCGGTCAGCACGACCGCGCCGAGCACGAACAACGGCAGCCCCGCGACGCCCGTACGGGAGCCGCCCGTCATGAGCAGCGCCACTCCGAGGACGACGACGAGCGCGGGCAGGAGCAGCGCGGTCACCGGCCGGGGCCCGCGCCGCGGCCGCTCCCGGCGGACGTACCCGAGCGGCGAGGCGATGACCCGGTGCAGCGCGACCTCGCTCACCAGCGCGGCGAGCACGGGGATCACCAGGACGACGAGGGCGAGGACCGGCCAGGCGGCGCCCGGCGGAGTCCAGCCCACCACCGGCAGCGCCGCGGCGAACACGGCGAACCCGGCGAGCGCCCCCGCCAGGCAGGCGAGCCCCGCCTCCAGCGCCCCGATCCGCCGCACCTGCTTCGGCCCGGCCCCGGCGAGCCGCAGGCCCGCGAGGCGCCGGTCGCGCTGGACGGCGCCGATCCGGGCGCACTGCCCGAGGAAGCCGAGCACGGGGACGAGCACGAGGAGCAGCCCGGCGACGATGCCGTGCCGCGTGCCCGGCTGGTTCAGCAGACCGTGCCCGTACGAGAAGGAGTACTGCCCCTCGACGCTCAGCAGCGCCACGGCCACCGAGGCGAAGCCCGTGGCCACGGCCGCGCCCACCGCGGTGAGCGCCGCCCGGCGCCGCTCCAGGCGGTCGGCCCCGCGGGTCAGCAGCCACGCGAGGCGCAGGTCGGAGGTGATGCGGCCCGCGACGGAACTCATCGCTTCACCTCCGACGACGGCGTGACCGGCGTGAGCGGCGTGCTCGACGCGATCTCCGCGGAACCGGGGGTCCCGAAGGGCCCGGAGATCTCCTGCACCACCCCGTCCCGCAGGCTCACCTCCCGGTCCGCGTATGCCGCCACCTGCGCCTCGTGCGTCACCAGCACCACGGCCGTGTGCGTCTCGCGCACGGTGTGGACCAGTGAGGTCAGGACCTGTTCGGTCGCCAGGGAGTCGAGCGCGCCGGTCGGCTCGTCGGCGAAGACGACCTTCGGCTCCGTCACCAGCGCCCGGGCCAGGGCGACCCGTTGGGTCTGGCCGCCGCTCATCTCGCCCGGCCGCAGCTCGCGCTGGCCGCGCACCCCGAAGCGCTCCAGCCACGCGTCGGCCTCGCTCTGCGCCGCCGCGCGCGGGCGGCCCGCGAGGAGCAGCGGCAGGGCGACGTTGTCCAGGGCCGTCAGCTCGGGGATGAGCTGGCCGAACTGGAAGACGACGCCGAAGTCCGTGCGGCGCAGTTCGCTCAGCCGCTCCTCACCGAGCCCGTCGAGCCGGGCACCGGCGTAGGTCACCGCGCCCTCGTCGGGGCGGACGATGCCGGCGAGGCAGTGCAGCAGTGTCGACTTGCCGCTGCCGCTCGCGCCGGTGACGGCGAGGATCTCGCCGGTGCGGACCTCGACGTCCGCGCCGCGCAGCGCGGGGGTGCTGCCGTACGACTTCGTGAGTCCTTCGGCGGCCAGGAGTGTGCTCATGCTGCGGTGACCTCCGCGGTCAGGGTTTCGAGCCGGGCCGCGGTGGTGGTCATCCAGCGCAGGTCGGCGTCGAGGTGGACGAGGGCGTAGTCGGCGGACAGGACGGCGGTGAGATCGGCGCCGGGGTCGCTCTTCACGGCGGTCAGCTCCCGCATCCGCGCCATGTGCGCGGCGCGCTGGGACAGCAGGTGGGCGGCGGGGTCGGTGCCGTCGCCGGCCAGCAGGATGGCGACGACGACCTTGGCGAAGATCTCGTTGGCCACGTGCGGCGCGGGCGGGGTGATCTCGCGTGCCCAGCCGAGGAGTTCGGCGCGGCCGTCCTTCGTGGCGCGGTAGAGCGTGCGCTCGGGGCCACCGTCGGAGTCGGTGCCCTCGACCTCTACGAAGCCGTCACGGACCAGGCGCTGAAGCGTCGTGTAGACCTGCGCGTAGGCGAGGGGGCGGGCCTGCGGGAACCGCTCGTCGTGGCGTCGCTTGAGGTCGTAGCCGTGGCGTGGACCGGAAGCGAGCAGCCCCAGCAGGACATGGCGGGTGCTCATGCGGCTCATTATGTACCGCGTATATGTACCGAGTACATAGTCGTCCGGCGGTGCGTGAGAAGTGAGAGGGATGGTTCCGGAAGTGAATGGCTGGTAGTCGGCTGAAGGTTCTCCGGTTTTCCCTCTCCTCTGATCAAGTTCTTTTCGTCGTCCACAATGTGAGCAGTAACACGTTGTCCGCCCGTACAGGTCTGCGTTCGCGTCGACTGGGTAGGACTTCCGACTCCCGACACGAACGAGACCTAGCAGCTCTCTGACGAAGGAGGCCTTCGTGGCCGCATCTGCTCACCTTCTGCTCTCGGCCCTTTCCAAACAGGCGGACACCGCGACGACCGGCGCGGACACCACCACGTCGTCCGCCGAGCCCCCGCTGACCAGCGAACCCTGCTTCGCCGACTACGCCCCGCTGACGTCCGAGCCGCCCCTCACGGACGCGGCCCCCCTGACTTCCGAGCCCACCCCGAGCGGCCTGGCCGCGGGATGAGCCTGGCCCGGCTCGCCGAGCTGTACGGCGTCGCCACCTCCTACTCCCCGTCGCCCGGGGAGACGGTCCGCGCCTCCGACGCGGCGGTCACGGCCGCGCTCGCCGCGTTCGGCGTGGACGCCGGCACCCCCGAGGCGGCCCGGGACGCGCTGGCCGCGCGGGAGGCCGAGACGGCGCGGCGGTTGCTGCCGCCGACGGTGGTGTGGTGGCTGCAGGGGCCGAGGCCGGGCTGGCTGGACGAACTCCCCGAGGGCACGCGCCTGTCCCTGGCGGGTGCGTCACTGGGCGACCATGACAGCCCCCCACCGGGGGTGCACACGCTCACGGCGCGAACCCCCGCCGGGGCCACAGCGACGGCCCATCTGATCGCCGCCCCGCGCAAGGCCCCGCTCCCGCCCACCCGTACGCACGGCCTCCTGGTCCAGCTCTACTCCCTGCTCTCCGCCCGCTCCTGGGGCATGGGCGACCTGGCCGACCTGGCGGACCTGGCCTCGTGGTCGGCCCGTACCCACGGCACCGGCTTCCTCCAGGTCAACCCGTTGCATGCGGCGGTCCCGGGCGGCCCGGAGCTCGGCACGGACCCTTCCCCGTACCGCCCCTCGTCGCGCCGGTTCCCCGACCCGATACATCTGCGGCTCGAGGACATCCCCGAGTACGCGTACGTCCCCTCGCGCGCCGGCGACGCCGCCCGGCTGCGTGAAGACGTACTGCGCGACGAGGGGTTGATCGACCGGGACGCGGTGTGGGCGCTGAAGCGGGAGACCCTCGAAGCCGTCCAGGCGGTTCCGCTGAGCCCCGGACGCCGGGCCGCCTACTGCGACTTCCTCGCCGAGCAGGGCACCGCCCTGGAGGACCACGCCACGTACAACGCGCTCGCCGAACGCCACGGCCCCGACCGGCACTCCTGGCCCGCCCCCCTCCAGGACCCGCGCTCGCCTGAGACGGCCCGCGCGCGCCGCGAGCTGGCGGACCGCGTCGACTTCCACAGCCGGCTCGCCTGGCTCACCGACACCCAAATGGCCGCGGCCCAGCGCACCGCGCGCGACGCGGGCATGCCCATCGGGCTCGTGCACGACCTCGCGGTCGGCGTGCACCCGGGCGGCGCCGACGCGTGGGCGCAGCGCGACGTCTTCGCGCAGGGCATGAGCGTGGGCGCGCCCCCGGACGCGTTCAACGCGCGCGGCCAGGACTGGGGCCTGCCCCCCTGGCGCCCCGACCGCCTCGCCGCGACCGGCTACGCGCCCTTCCGCGACCTCCTGCGCAACCTGATGCGGCACGCGGGCGCCGTCCGTATCGACCATGTGATGGGCCTGTTCCGGCTCTGGTGGATCCCCGAGGGCGAGGCCCCGACCGAGGGCACGTACGTCCACTACGACGCCGAGGCGATGCTGGCGGTACTGCTCCTGGAGGCGTCGCGCTCGGGCACGTACGTCATCGGGGAGGACCTGGGCACCGTGGAACCCGGTGTGCGGGAGCGGCTGCGCGAGGGCGGGGTGCTCGGCACATCCGTGCTGTGGTTCGAGCGGAGGTACCCGCCCGAGGGTGACGGCCGGCCGGTGCCGGCCGAGGAGTGGCGCACCGACTGCGTCGCCACGGCCACCACCCACGACCTGCCGTCCACCGCGGCCCGGCTCTCCGGCGACGACGTGCGGCTGCGCGAGCGGCTCGCCCTGTCCACGGCGACGCCCGCCGAGGCGGCGGCGGAGATCGCGGAGTGGCTCGACCTGTTCGCGCGGCTCGGCGTGCTGCCGCCCGGCAGCCACCACGACGAGGAGGAGGCGATCCGTGCGGTGCACCGCTTCCTGCTGCGCACCCCGGCCCGCATGGTGGGCCTCTGGCTGCCCGATCTGGTGGGCGACCGGCGCCCGCAGAACCTGCCCGGCACCTGGGCCGAGTACCCGAACTGGCGGCTGCCCGTAGCGGACGCCGCGGGCCGCCCCGTCACCCTGGAGGAACTGGCCGCCTCCCCCCGGGCGCACGCGCTCCTTCATGTGTTCGCGGGAACGGCCGTGCCCCTTATAGGCCCCCCGGACGCGCGCGGCGTTTAGGCGTTCGCTACGTTGGCACCGTGGACAAGAAGAACGCCCTGCGCGCCGGCGCCCTGGCCTCCGGTACGACGCTGATGATGCTGCTCATGTCGTCCCCCGCGCTCGCGCTGACGCGCGACGACGGCGACGACCCGGGTAAGGGCCTGAGCGTGATCGATACGCTCGGCCTCTACGTAGTGGCCCCGATCGTCATCTTCCTGGTGATCGCCGGTCTCGTGATGCTGGGCGACAAGTCGCGCAAGCACCCGAAGCAGGGCTGACCCGCAGAGTTTTCCCGTCGAGGGCACCCGCCGCGCATCCGTCGCGGTGGGTGCCCTCGACGCGTTCTCACGGTGTGTGCGGCAACTCGGCGGTCAGATAGCGCTGCAGGGTGGGGGCCAGCCAGTCCACGATCTCCTCGCCGCTCAGCGCCACACTCGCCGGGAAGCGCAGCACGTACCGGGTCAGCGCGAGCCCGAGCACCTGGGACGCGCACAACGCCGCCCGCGCGGGCGCCTGTTCCGGGTCGGGGCACACATGGCGGGCCACCGGGATCAACTGGTCGCGCAGTACGCCCTGCATCCGTTCGGCGGCGGCCGGATTGGTGACGCCGACCCGCAGCAGGGCCGTGAGCACCTCGTTCTCCTCCCACAGGTTCACGAAGTGGCGTACCAGGGTGCGGCCGAGCTCCTCGCGCGGGGCGTCCGCCGGATCAGGCAGTTCCAGATCCAGGGCGACGGCCGCCGCGAAGAGGCCTTCCTTGTTCGTGAAGTAGCGCATCACCATGGACGGATCGATACGGGCGTCGCGTGCGATGGCCCGGATCGTGGCCCGCTCGTACCCGTCCGCCGCGAACCGCTCACGGGCCGCGGCCAGAATCGAGGCCCGGGTGGTGTCGGAACGGCGCCCCGCCTGCTGCTCATCACTCATGCCAACAAACGTAGGCCAACACGTGTTGACAGTCCAGGGGTGCGGCCCTACGTTTGCCAACAAGCGTTGACCAACAGCCGTTGACCGACGGGCGTCGGCACGGTCACATACGGTCGTAGGAGGCCTCATGAACGGCACCGCGCACCACAGCACCCCGCACGACCGCTCCGTCATCGTCGTCGGCTCGGGCCCCACCGGCCTGCTGCTCGCCGGGGACCTCGCCGCCGCCGGTGTCCCCGTCACCCTCGTGGAGCGGCGCTCCCACCGGATCAGCAACCTCTCCCGCGCCTTCGTCGTCCACGCCCGGACCCTGGAGCAGCTCGACGCCCGCGGCCTGGCCGACGAGATCGAGGAGAAGGGCAGGACGCTCGACCGGCTCCGCCTCTTCGGCAGCCTCTCCGTCGACCTGTCCGGACTGCACTCCCGCTTCAACCACCTCCTCGTCGTCCCGCAGTACGAGGTCGAGAAGGCCCTGCGGCGGCGCGCGGACGAGGCCGGGGTCTCCTTCTCCTACGAGACGGAGGTGACGGGCCTGACCCAGGGCACGGACGGCGTCACCCTCCAGGTGCGGGACAAGGACGGGAAGCCGGCGGAGCTGAGCGCCTCCTACGTCGTCGGTACCGACGGCATGCGCAGCGCCGTACGGAACGCCGTGGGGCTGCCCTTCCCCGGCAAGTCCGTCATCCGCTCCGTCGTCCTCGCCGACGTCCGCCTCACCGAGCAGCCGGACAACCTGCTCACGGTGAACGCGGTCGGCGACGCGTTCGCCTTCATCGCGCCCTTCGGCGACGGGTACTACCGCGTCATCGGCTGGAACCGGTCCCGCGACGTGGCCGACAGCGAGCCCCTCGACCTCGACGAGGTCAAGGAGATCGCCCGGCTCGCCCTCGGCCGCGACTACGGCATGCACGACGCCCGCTGGATGTCCCGCTTTCACAGCGACGAACGCCAGGCCCCCCACTACCGGGTGGGCCGCGTCCTGCTCGCCGGCGACGCCGCGCACGTGCACACCCCCGCGGGCGGACAGGGCATGAACACGGGCCTCCAGGACGCCGCCAACCTGGGCTGGAAACTCGCGGCCGTCGTCAACGGGCGTGCCGCCGAAGCCCTGTTGGACACCTACGAGGCCGAGCGGCACCCCATCGGCAAGGCCGTCCTGCGCAGCAGCGGCGGCATCGTGCGGATGGCGATGGCCAAGCGCCCCTGGACGCTCGCCGGCCGCGCCGCCCTCACCGCGTTCCTCGGCCGGGTCCGCCCCGCCCGCACCCGCGCCGTCGGGCAGATCACCGGCATCGGCTTCGCCTACCCGGCCCCGAAGGGCGCGCACCCGCTCGTCGGCAAGCGGGTGCCCGACGTGACGCTGGCCGACGGCACCCGGCTCTACGAGGCTTTGCGCGGGGGCGAGTTCGTCCTGATCCTGCCCGAGGGGACCGCGTACAAGAGCGACGGGCTCCGCGTCGCCCACTGGGCGAGCGGCCGGCGGACCGCTCTGCTGGTGCGGCCCGACGGATACGCGGCGTGGGCGGCGCGGGACGCGGAAGGGGGAGTTAAGTCCACCGACTTCCCCCGGGAGTTCGTCACATACTCATTGCGGTAGGGCGGACGAACAGGGGAGCTGGGGGACATGAAGCGGATCGAGGCGCTGAAGCGCTGTCATCGGTTGTGGTGGCTCTCGGTGGTGGCGGTGCACTGGTCGACGATGGTCCACCTCGCGGTGTGGACACCGGTCCCGGGGTTGCTGCCGGGCGCCGCGGCCGGGATGCGCCGCATGGTGGACCGCGAGCGGGCGCTGGCCGCCGAGTGGTCGGGCATCACCGTCGAGGCGACGCCGAGCGCGCCCATCGGGCAGGAGAAGGAGAGCCGGGGCCTCCTCGCCCGCTACCGGTGGCTGTTCGGCGACGCGCAGCGGTTCCGCGAATGGCGCTGGACGACGATGTACTCGTTCGTCGGCGGCCTCATCGCCTGCGTCCCCGGCGCCCTCGTCCTGTTCGGCCTGTGGGGGCTGTTCCTCGCCGCGTTCGGCCCGTACCTGGCCAGGGACGCCGGCTGGGACGGCCTCTGGTACATGTTCGTGCCCGTCCGGAACCTGCCGACCGCCCTGATGGCGGGCCTGCTCGGCCTGGTCGTCGCCAAGACAGGTCTGTGGCTCGCACCCGGCACCGTGGACCGGCACGCCCGTTTCGTGCGGGCCACGCTCGCCCCCAGCGAGCAGGAGCTGATGGCCGCCCGCATCGCCCACCTGGCCGCGACCCGCTCCGACGCCGTCGACACCTCGGCCGCCGAACTGCGGCGCATCGAGCGGGACCTGCACGACGGCGCCCAGGCCCGCCTCGTCGCGATGGGCATGACGCTCGACGCGGCCGAGCACCGGCTCGCCGAGGACCCGGAGGCCGTGCGCGTCCTGCTCGCCGAGGCCCGCGCCTCCTCCGTCGCCGCGCTCCAGGAGCTGCGCGATCTCGTCCGCGGCATCCACCCGCCGGTCCTGGCCGACCGCGGACTCGCCGACGCCGTACGGTCGTTGGCGCTGCTGAGCCCCCTGGAGGCGGAGGTCACGGTCGACCTCGACGGCCGCCCGGACGCGCCCGTCGAGTCCGCCGTGTACTTCGCGGTCGCCGAGGCCGTGACCAACGCGGCCAAGCACGGCGACGCCGAACGGCTGTGGATCGACATCGGCTACGACACCGCCCGCTCGGCCCTTCGCGTGAGCGTCACCGACGACGGGCGCGGCGGCGCCGACCCCGCCCGGGGCAGCGGCCTGACCGGGATCGAGCGCCGCCTGGCCACCTTCGACGGCGTCCTCGCGGTCAACAGCCCGGCCGGCGGGCCGACCCAGATCTCGCTGGAGGTGCCGTGCGCGTTGTCGTCGCCGAAGACCACTTCCTGCTGAGGGACGGTCTCGTCCGGCTCCTCGGCGCCTACGGCCACGAGGTCGTCGCCGCCGTCGACAACGGGACCGAGCTGCGCAAGGTCCTCGTCGAGGAGCGGCCCGACGTCGCGGTGGTCGACGTACGCCTGCCGCCGGACTTCAGCGACGAGGGCCTGCGCGCGGCGCTCGCCGCCCGCGCCCAGGTGCCGGGGCTCCCCGTGCTGCTGCTCTCGCAGTACGTGGAGCCGCTGTACGCGCACGAGCTGCTGGCGGACGGCGCGGGCGCGGTCGGCTACGTCCTGAAGGACCGGGTCACGAACGGCGGCGAGTTCCTGCGCACCATCGGGCAGGTCGCGGACGGCGGGACCGTGATGGACCCGGAGGTCGTCTCGAAGCTGTTCGCCCGCAAGATCCGCGACCGCAAGCTCGGCTCGCTGACGGCCCGCGAACGCGAGGTCCTCGGCATGCTCGCGCAGGGGCGCTCCAACGCCGGTGTCGCGGAGGCCCTGTTCGTCTCCGAGAAGGCCGTGGCCAAGCACATCGGCAACATCTTCACCAAGCTCGGCCTGCTGCCCGGCGAGAGCGACAACCGCCGGGTACTGGCCGTGCTGGCGTACCTGGAGGGTTAGCCCCGTGGCCGGCAGCGGGATTTGCCGGTCCGGCAACAAGGCGCGGCGGTGTGGACCGGTGGGGGAGACGATCGAGGCACCGCGGCGCCGGGCAAGACCACACGGCGCCACCACTTCCGGAGGTCCCCATGACGCAGCAGCCGCCCGTCACCGCCGCCGTCCACCGCCTCGTCCCCACCCCCGCCGGCCGCACCCACCTCGTGGAGCAGGGCACGGGCCCGCTCGTCCTGCTCCTGCACGGCTTCCCGGAGTCCTGGTACTCCTGGCGCCGCCAGCTCCCGGCCCTGGCCGCCGCCGGATACCGGGCCGTCGCCATCGACGTACGCGGATACGGGCGCTCCTCCCGGCCGGCCGGAACCGAGTCCTACCGGATGACGGAGCTCGTCGAGGACAATGCCGCCGTGGTGCGCGCCCTCGGCGAGGAGTCCGCCGTCGTCGTCGGGCACGACTGGGGAGCGAACATCGCCGCGAACTCGGCGCTCCTGCGCCCCGACGTCTTCCGCGCCGTGGGCCTGCTGAGCGTGCCCTACGCGCCGCGCGGCGGCCCACGGCCCAACGAGGTGTTCGCCGGGATGGCGGGCGGGCCCGAGGAGTTCTACGTCTCGTACTTCCAGGAGCCCGGCCGCGCCGAGGCCGAGATCGAGCCCGACGTACGCGGCTGGCTGGCCGGGTTCTACGCGGCGCTGTCCGCCGACACGATGCCCGGACCCTCGGACCCCGACCCGCACTTCGTGGCGCACGGCGGCCGGCTGCGGGACCGTTTCCCCTCGCCCGGCCGCCTCCCCGCCTGGCTCGACGAGGCCGAACTCGACTCCTACGCGGGCGAGTTCGAACGTACCGGGCTCAGTGGCGCGCTCGCCCGCTACCGGAACATGGACCGCGACTGGGCCGACCTGGAACCGTACGACGGCGCCCCCGTCCCGCAGCCGTCCCTCTTCGTCGGCGGCGCGCTCGACGCGTCCACGACGTGGCTCGCCGACGCGATCGAGGCGTTCCCGAAGACCCTGCCGGGCCTCGTCGCCTCCCATGTCCTCGACGGGGCCGGGCACTGGATCCAGCAGGAACGGCCCGACGAGGTCAACCGCCTGCTGGTGGAGTGGCTGGCCGCCCTTCCCTAGCGGCCGCGCAGCTCCAGCTCCATCAGCGGCAGGACCCGGCCGGGGAGCGACCCCGACGGGACCGAGCCGACCCGGCGTCCGCCCATCGCCTCGTAGAACGGGACCGCGTTCGGGTCGGCGGCCCAGCCGAAGCGGGTGAAACCGGCGGCGCGTGCCGCCTCGCGCACATGGTCGAAGAGGAGCCGGCCCACGCCGCCGCCGATCGCGTCCGGGTCGACGAACATCAGGCCCAACTCGCCGCGCGGCGGCCGCCCTTCGAGCGTCGCGAGGCCCACGAGCCGCCCGTCCGGCGCCTCGGCCACCGCGGTCCGCCGCCGCGCGACCTCCTCCGCCCGCAGCGTCAGCTCGGCGACGCACGCCGCCAAGAACGCCTCGTCGTACCCCCAGTGCGCCTTCGACCGCAGGGCCAGCGCGCTCAGCTGCTCCGCCTCGTCGGGGCGGGCCGCCCGGATCCGTACCGTCTGGCTCATGCCGTCAGCGTAGGCCGGGTTACGTTGTGGCGTATGAGCGAGCGAGCGCCGAGGCCCGACCGGTGGGACATCAGGAAGCTGGTGATCCTGCGCACCCTGCGCGAGCGTGGCACGGTCACCGCCACCGCGCAGGCGCTCCTCATGACACCGTCCGCGGTGTCGCAGCAGCTCACCAATCTGGCGAAGCAGCTCGGGGTGCCGCTCCTGGAGGCGCAGGGGCGGCGGGTGCGGCTCACCGACGCGGCGCATCTCGTGCTGGTGCACGCGGACGCCGTCTTCGCCCAACTGGAGTGTGCCGACGCCGAGTTGGAGCAGCACGTGCAGGGGGACTCGGGGACGGTACGGGTCGCCGCGTTCTCCACCGCCGTGCCCGCCCTCGTCGTGCCCGCCGTACGGGCGCTGCGCGCCGCCCACCCCGGGATCACCGTCCGCGTGCGCGAGGCGGAGGCGGGCCAGGCCTACGAACTCCTCGCGTCCGGCGACGTCGACCTCGCCCTCTCGCTCGCTGTGCACGCGCCGACCGCCCGCGATCCGAAGTTCACCCGGGTACCGCTGCTCGCCGACCCCCTGGACGTGGCCCTGCCGGTCGGCCACCCGCTGGCGGAGGAACCGGGCCTGCGCCTCGCCGATCTCGCGGGCGAGCCGTGGATCTTCGGCGGCTCCGGCCCCTGGTCCGAGATCACCATCGCCGCCTGCGAGGCCGCCGGATTCGTGCCCGAGCAGGCGCACAGCGCGGCCGGGTGGACGGCGATCCTCGCCCTGGTCGAGGCGGGCATGGGCGTCGCGCTCGTACCGCGGATGGCGGCGGCCGGGCGGGACGGCGTCGCGATGTGCGCACTGGGCGCCGACCGCCCCGTACGGCATGTGGTGGCGGCCGTACGCAAGGGGGCGGAGGCGGGAGCGACGGTGCGGCGGGTCCTGGAGGCGCTGAGCCCTTGAGCGGCCCGATCATTCAGTTCTGCTGAACATGCACTCCAAAAACTTTCGATGGACCTGAGTGTTCGGCGTGCCCGACGCTACGTCCATGACGACGACCCCAACGCCCGAGGCCCCGCACACCGCCGACCCGCACGCCAATGACGCCGCCCCCTACGCCGGCGGCGACCCGTACGCCGACTACCGCGCCTTCGGTGACGCCACCGGCTTCGACCAGCTCGTCGACCTCGCCGACCGGCGGCTCGGAGCCGGCGTCGTCGCCGCCAACGACGAGTTCTTCGCCCAGCGCGAGAACCTCCTCGTGCGCGAACGGGCCGTCTTCGACCCCGAGCACTTCGGGCACAAGGGCAAGATCATGGACGGCTGGGAGACCCGGCGCCGCCGCGGCACGGCCGGCTCGCCGTTCCCGGCGCCCGAGGACCACGACTGGGCGATCGTGCGGCTCGGCGCGCCCGGCGTGATCCGCGGCATCGTCGTCGACACCGCGCACTTCCGCGGCAACTACCCGCAGGGCGTGAGCATCCAGGCCGCCGCCGTACCCGGGGCGCCCGGCCCCGAGGAGCTGCTCGCCGACGACGTGAAGTGGGAGGAGATCGTCCCGCGCGCCCAGGTCCGCGGCCACGCCGCCAACGCCTTCACCGTCACCTCCGAGCGGCGCTTCACCCACCTGCGGGTCTGCCAGCACCCCGACGGGGGCATCGCCCGGCTGCGCGTCCACGGCGAGGTGATACCCGACCCCGAGTGGCTCGGCCTGCTCGGCACGGTCGACCTGGTCTCCGTACTCAACGGGGGTGTGTACGAGGACGCGTCGGACCGGTTCTACTCCTCGCCGACGCAGATCATCCTGCCCGGTACCTCGCGCAAGATGGACGACGGCTGGGAGAACCGGCGCCGCCGCGTCCACGGCACCAACGACTGGGTCCGCTTCCGGCTCGCCGCGCAGGGATCGATCCGGGCGGTCGAGATCGACACGGCTTACTTGAAGGGCAATTCGGCGGGGTGGGCTGCGCTGAGCGGGCGGGACGGTGAGAGCGGGGAGTGGTTCGAGATCATCCCGCGTACGCGGCTTCAGCCGGATACGCTGCATCGCTTTGCGCTCGGCGCGGAGGTTGTGGCTACGCATGTCCGGCTGGACGCGTTCCCTGACGGGGGTGTGGCGCGGATGCGGGTGCACGGAGCTCTGACGGAAGCGGGTCGCGCGGAGCTGGTTACGCGGTTCCGCCGCGGGTGATTCCGGTGCGTGTGCGGCTGCGGCGCCGTCGTGGTTGCTCGCGCGGTTCCGCCGGAGGGATTGCGGTGCGTGTGCGGGTGCGCCGCCGTCGTGGTTGCTCGCGCGGTTCCGCCGGAGGGATTGCGGTGCGTGTGCGGGTGCGCCGCCGTCGTGGTTGCTCGCGCAGTTCCCCGCGCCCCTGAAATGCGCACTACGTGCGCCATTTCAAGGGGCAGCGGCGAAGCCGCAAGCCCCAGGGGCGCGGGGAACTGCGCGAGAACCCCCACCGCCCCGCAGCCGAAGAACTCCGCCAGGGGCGCGGGGAACTGCGCGATCAGCCCCCGCCGGCCCGCAGCCGAGTAACAACCTCTTCAGGGGCGCGGGGAACTGCGCAAAAGGACGGGCCGCCGGGGCATGGCCGGGGTACGACCACGGCCCGGCACACCCGGAGGGCTACGCGTCCGCCCCCTGCGCCCTAAGGGCCCGCTGAACCCCGGCCCGCGACTCCGACACCAGACGACGAAGCGCCGCACTGGGCGAGGCGGACGACAGCCACGCGTCCGTCCGGGCGAGCGTCGCCTCGGACACCTGCACCGCCGGGTACAGACCCACCACGATCTGCTGGGCCATCTCGTGGGACCGCGAGTCCCACACCCCCTTCAGCGCCTCGAAGTACTTCTCCGTGTACGGCGCCAGCAGCTCCCGCTGATCGGTCTGGACGAAACCGCCGATCACCGCTTCCTGCACCGCGTTCGGCAGCTTGTCCGACTCGACGACCGAGGCCCACGCCTCCGCCTTCGCCTCAGGAGTGGGCCGCGCCGCCCGGGCGGTCGCCGCGTGCCGCTCACCGGCGGCCGTGCGGTCCCGCTCGTACTCGGCCGCGATCTCCGACTCGTCGAACCGCCCGACCGCCGCGAGCCGCTGCACGAACGCCCAGCGAAGCTCCGTGTCGACGGCGAGGCCCTCGATGGTCTGCGAGCCTTCCAGCAACCCGTCCAGGACATCGAGCTGCTCCGGCGTACGGGCCGTCGCCGCGAACGCCCGTGCCCACGCGAGCTGGTGGTCGCTGCCCGCCGCCGCGGTACGCAGATGCGTCAGCGCCGCCTCGGTCCAGCGGGCCAGCAGCGTGTCCCGGTGCGCGGGGGCCGCGTACAGGTCGATGGCCAGCTTCACCTGCCGGTGCAGCGACTGCACCACACCGATGTCGGACTCCTTGGCGATGCCGGAGAGGACGAGGTCCAGGTAGGCGCTGGTGGACAGCTCCGCGTCGCGCGTCATGTCCCAGGCCGACGCCCAGCACAGCGCGCGCGGCAGCGAGGACTCGAAGTCACCGAGGTGCTCCGTGACGACGGCGAGGGACTGCTCGTCGAGGCGGACCTTCGCGTACGACAGGTCGTCGTCGTTGAGCAGAATCACGGCCGGGCGGCGCTTGCCGACGAGCTGCGGCACCTGCGTCGACTCACCCGCGGTGACGTCGAGTTCGACGCGCTCGCCGCGCACCAGCTTGCCGCTCGCGTCGTCGAGGTCGTACAGGCCGATCGCGATGCGGTGCGGCCGCAGCGTCGAGGTGCCCTTGGCGCCCTCGGGCAGGGCCGGCGCCTCCTGGCGGACCGCGAACGACCTGATGACGCCCTGGTCGTCGGTCTCGATCTCGGGACGGAGGACGTTGATGCCCGCCGTCTCCAGCCACGCCTTCGACCAGGCCTTCAGGTCGCGGCCGCTGGTCTCCTCAAGGGCGCCGAGCAGGTCGGACAGGCGCGTGTTCTTGAAGGCGTGCCGCTTGAAGTACGCCTGGACGCCCTGGAAGAACTCGTCCTCGCCGACGTAGGCGACCAGCTGCTTGAGGACCGAGGCCCCCTTCGCGTAGGTGATGCCGTCGAAGTTGACGAGCACGTCGTCGAGGTCGTTGATCTCGGCCATGATCGGGTGCGTGGAGGGCAGCTGGTCCTGCCGGTACGCCCACGTCTTCATGGAGTTGGCGAACGTCGTCCACGAGTGCGGCCACTTCGACCCGGGCGCGTACGCCTGGCAGGCGGCCTCCGCGTAGGTGGCGAACGACTCGTTCAGCCACAGGTCGTTCCACCACTCCATGGTGACGAGGTCGCCGAACCACATGTGGGCCAGCTCGTGCAGGATCGTCGCCGCCCGCACCTCGTACGCCGCGTCCGTCACCTTCGAGCGGAAGACGTACTGGTCGCGGATGGTGACCGCGCCCGCGTTCTCCATCGCGCCCGCGTTGAACTCCGGCACGAAGAGCTGGTCGTACTTGGCGAACGGGTACGCGTAGTCGAACTTCTCCTGGAACCAGTCGAAGCCCTGCCGCGTCACCTCGAAGATCGCGTCCGAGTCGAGGTGCTCGGCGAGCGAGGGCCGGCAGTAGATGCCGAGCGGCACGCTCTGCCCGGTCTCGGCGTTCTCGTAGGAGGAGTGCACCGAGTGGTACGGGCCGACGATGAGCGCCGTGATGTACGTCGACATGCGCGGCGTCGGCTCGAAGACCCAGATGTCGTCCTTGGGCTCCGGCGTCGGCGAGTTCGAGATCACGGTCCAGCCGCTGGGCGCCTTCACCGTGAACTGGAACGTGGCCTTCAGGTCCGGCTGCTCGAAGCTCGCGAAGACGCGCCGCGCGTCCGGCACCTCGAACTGCGTGTACAGGTACGCCTGTTCGTCGACCGGGTCGATGAAGCGGTGCAGGCCCTCGCCGGTGTTGGTGTACGCGCACGTGGCGACGACCCGCAGCTCGTTCGGCCCCTGCTCCAGGCCGCTCAGCGCGATGCGCGAGTCCTGGAAGACGGCGGCGGCGTCGAGGGAGCGGCCGTTGAGGACCACCTCCTGCACGGACGGCGCGACGAGGTCGATGAACGTCTCGGCGCCCGCCTCCGCGCTCTCGAAGCGCACGGTGGTCACGGACCGGTACGTGCCGCCCTCCTGCGCGCCGGAGAGGTCGAGATCGATCTCGTACGAGTCAACGGTGAGCAGCTTCGCCCGCTGCTGTGCCTCTACGCGGGTCAGATTGGTGCCAGGCACGCGGTCATCTCCTAGTGCGGTTACGTGTTCTGCGTTTGTGGAGTTTCCGGTCATCCTTCCACGCGGGGGCGCGCGAGCGCGATGTCCGTTTTCCGCCGGTGCGCACGTGCGCGCGGGGCCACCCTCGACCCATGACCCGGTACACCGCACGCCCCATCGAAGCCGCCGCCCTCAAGGAACTCAGGACCACCGACGACGCGGGCCGCCCCTGCGTCCCGTACACCGCCACGGACGACGACGCGGGCTCCCCGCTGCGCTGCTGTCTGCTGCCGATCCAGGCAGGTGAACGGATCGCTCTCGTCTCGTACGCGCCGCTGCGCCGCTGGGCCGCCGCTACGGGCGCGCGCCCGGGTGCGTACGACGAACAGGGCCCGGTCTTCCTGCACGCCGCCGCCGAGGACTGCGCGGGCTACGCGCCCGACCCCGGCCGCTACCCCTTCGACCGGCCCGGCGCCCTGCGCACACTGCGCCGCTACGACGCCCGCGGGCACATCGCGGGCGGCCGCCTCCTGGAGATCCCGGCGGACGCGACGGCCGGCTTCGACACGGCCCTCGACGAGGCGTTCACCGACCCGGACGTGACGCTGGTGCACGTCCGGGCGGTGGAGTACGGCTGCCTGCACTTCGAGGTGCGGCGGCCCTGAGAGGCGCACGGAGTGCGCCTTCCAGGGGCGCGGGGAACTGCGCGACCAGCCACGACGCACGCCGCACCCGACAACGGCGGAACCCCGCAGACGCGCCTACTTGGCGCTGAGCTCCCGCGCCACCAGCTCCGCGATCTGCACGGCGTTCAGCGCGGCGCCCTTGCGGAGGTTGTCGTTCGAGATGAACAGCGACAGGCCGTTGTCGACCGTCTCGTCGCCGCGGATACGGCCCACGAACGACGCGTCCTTGCCCGCGGCCTGGAGCGGCGTCGGGATCTCGGACAGCTCGACGCCGGGCGCGCCGGCGAGCAGCTCCGTGGCGCGCTCGACGGAGAGCGGGCGGGCGAAGCGGGCGTTCACCTGGAGGGAGTGGCCGGAAAAGACCGGTACGCGCACGCAGGTGCCGGAGACCTTGAGCTCCGGGATCTCCAGGATCTTGCGGGACTCGTTGCGGAGCTTCTGCTCCTCGTCCGTCTCGTTCAGACCGTCGTCGACGATGTTGCCGGCCAGCGGCAGCACGTTGAACGCGATCGGGCGCTTGTAGACGGCCGGCTCGGGGAAGTCGACGGCCCCGCCGTCGTGCGTGAGCTTGTCGGCGTCGGCGACGACCTTCTGCGTCTGGCCGTGCAGCTCGGCGACACCGGCCAGGCCCGAACCCGAGACGGCCTGGTACGTGGCGACGATCAGCGCTTCGAGACCGGCCTCGTCGTGCAGCGGGCGAAGGACCGGCATCGCGGCCATCGTCGTGCAGTTCGGGTTGGCGATGATGCCCTTGGGGCGGTTCGCGATCGCGTGCGGGTTGACCTCGGAGACGACCAGCGGCACCTCGGGGTCCTTGCGCCAGGCCGAGGAGTTGTCGATGACGACGGCGCCCTGCGAGGCGACCTTCTCGGCGAGGGCCTTGGAGGTGGCGCCGCCGGCGGAGAACAGCACGATGTCCAGGCCCGTGTAGTCGGCCGTCGAGGCGTCCTCGACCGTCACCCCGTCCAGCACCGAGCCGGCGCTGCGCGCCGACGCGAACAGGCGCAGCTCGTCGGCGGGGAACGCACGCTCGACGAGGATCTTGCGCATGACCGTGCCGACCTGACCGGTGGCTCCGACGATTCCGACCTTCACAGGGGTTCCTCCGTGCTTGCGTGCGGCCATCCGGCCTGGCGGGTGCGTCCATCATGTGTCTGTCCAGACCCGCCTTGTCCAATCGATTGTCCGAGGTACGGGACACGTGGGGTTCACCACAGGCGGAGTCGAACGTTCCGGCTCCCTGCCGCGTCGTAGGTCACACGCGGGGAGGGGAGAGGCAGTGCTGCGCAGAAAACCCGGGGGTCGGCCGGACGACCCCCTGGACGCCGCCGTCGAGGACCGGGTGCGGGCCGTCCTGTCACTGGGCGGGATGCCGTACGCCGATCTGCCCGACGGGGTCCAGCAGGTGCGGCTACGGCTCCTGGAGCGGGCGGCGAAGGGGCAGGAGGCGCCGCGGGACGTGTCGGCGTGGGCGGCGGTCGTCGCCTCGAACCTCGCCATGGACTGGCACCGGGCGCGCCGCCGCCAGGAACGCCTCGGGGAGCGCCTCGCCGCGCTGCGCCAGGAGGACACCCGGGACGCCGCCGACACCCGTGTCCTCTCGCTCGCGGTGGCCCAGGGCCTCGACGGGCTCCCCGACGAGCAGCGGCAGGTGGTCGTGCTGCGTTTCTACGCGGATCTGCCGGTCCGGGAGATCGCGGCCGAGCTCGGTGTGCCCGAGGGCACCGTCAAGAGCCGGCTGCACACGGCCGTCCGCGTGCTGCGGACCCGGCTGCACGAGCAGGAGGTGGTGTGACGTGGAGGACAGTGCACGGGAGGACCGGCTCCTGATGCTCGCCCTCACCGGGGAGCCGTTGCCCGGTGACGACCCGGACGCCCCGGCCGTCGCGGCGGATGTCGCGCTGCTCCGGGACCAGATCCGTGGCCTCGGCGACGCGCTGGCGGCCCCCCGCGACCCCGAGCCCGTACCCGTCGTACGCGCACCCGCGCCGGTGCGCCGTCGCAGGCCGCTGCGGATCGCGCTCGGCGGGCTCGTCGCCGCCTGCGCCGCCGGGCTGGTCGGCGGCATGGTGTGGCTCGCGGTGAGCGCGCCGGGCACGGGCGACAGCAACTCGGTGTCCGACAAGGCCGCGGCCGGCTCCGACTCCGGCGCCGGCTCCGGCAAGTCCGGCTACTCGCCCGAGATGCACCTCGCCTGTTCCCGGGTCCTGGTGGAGGGGACCGTGGTCAGCGTCACGCCGCGGGCGGACGGGGACGTACGGGTCGTCCTGGACGTCGAGCGCTACTACCGCCCCGAACGCTCGGCGAAGCAGCACCCCACGTTCGCCGTGACCCTCGACGGCTCGGCACGGCAGGATCTCAGGCCCGGCGTCTACACCCTGGTCCGTACGCCCGTGCGTGCCGGGGACCGGCAGGACTGGGAGACGGGACCGGGCGTCGGCGACGCGCGCGAGGAGATCCTCGGGGCGCTGCCCGGCGCCGAGGGCCTGAACTGCGAGGGCCCGCACCGCTGAGAACCTGTCCCGGCAGCGCGAAGGGGCGGACGCCCGCCGGCGTCCGCCCCCGCGCTCAAGCCACCCCGGGTACTACGGGGTGACCTTCTCGATCTTCACGCTGCCGACGCCCGCGGCGACGCCGCGCTCGTTGAGCAGCTGCACCTCGCCGAAGAACTCGCGGCCCTCCGGAGCGGCGGCCGCGGCGGTGACCTCGGCGGCCACGTCCGTGGACGCGCCGTTGGCCAGCGTCACGGTCTTCGTGTCGTCGACCTTCACCGTGCCGAGCGACGGCGAGAAGAAGACGTCGACATAGTCGTACGCGGTCGAACCGGACGGGATCGAGTAGCCCGCGACCTCGACCGTGTACGTGCCGGCGGCCGGCTTGGCGATGCTGACGGCCTCCTCGGAGTCACCGTCTGCGGACTGCGCGACCTGGTTGCCGGCCGCGTCGTAGACCGTCAGGTCCAGGTCGGCGGCCTGGTCGGAGACGTTGCCGATGGAGACGTCGAGCTTGTCGGCGCCCGCGGGCACCTCGATCGTCGAGGTCTGCGTGGCACCGTCCGCGAGGGTCGGCCGGGCCGACTTGGACGAGCCGAGCGGGCCGCCCTGGAGCTTGCCGCCCTTGATGGCGGCGAAGTCGTTCGTCACCTTCCAGTCGACGGCGGCCGGCGTGCCGACCTTCGCCTCGGGCAGCGTCCGCACCGCCGGGTCGAAGGACGCCCCGAGCACGGACGCGTCCAGCGTGTACGGGTTGTCGAGCAGCGGCGACGTACGGCGCGACTCGACCTCGATCTCCCAGACACCGGCCTGCGGGTCCGCGTACGAACGCAGGTCCGGGCGGCAGGTGTTGGCCGGGTTCTCGTAGTTCGGGTAGCAGTCCGGCGTCGACGTGCTGTCGACCGGGACCCCGTACGGGTGGATGGAGATGAAGCGGGTCTGGCTCGTGGCCTTGAGGCCGCTCATCCGCACCTGGAGCGCCTTGGCGCCCTCGGGGACCGTCAGGAAGTAGGACTTGGTGCTGTTGCGCTGCACCGAGCCCTTGTCGCTGAAGGAGTACGACGGCTTGGCCAGCGGCGCGGCGACGACGACGGTCGCCATGATCTGCTGGTCGACGCCCTCGGTCCTCGGGTCGTTCACCTCGAGGACAGCGCTGCGCAGCCCGGCCGAGTCCGGCCTGGCCTGCACCTTCACGGTGACGGCCTTGTTCAGCGGCAGCAGCACGTAGCTGGATCCGGCGATGCGGAAGGTGTCACCGGAGTTGTTCTTCAGCGACAGCTTGTGCAGCACCGGCTTCGACGAGCCCGACGTACGCGTGATCGTCACGTCGTAGGTCTTCTTCTGCCCGGCCTTCAGGCCGCCCTCGCGGTCGTAGATGCCGGTGCCGAAGCCCGGCGTCTTGAGCGCGTAGTCGATCGCGGTGTCGACGGGCGCCTTCACGGTGTACGTGTGCGCGCTCGCGCCGTGGCGGATCGAGCGCCAGGCGTCCTCGATGGAGATGAGGCCGGAGCCCTCGGCGTACGCCTGCTCGCCCTTGATGTGCTTGGCGGTCGAGGTCAGCGCGGTGCGCAGCTTCGCGGGGGTCAGGTCGATGTGCTTCTGCTTGGCGGCGGAGAGCAGCAGCGCGGAGGCGCCGGCGGCCTGCGGGGACGCCATCGAGGTGCCCTGGAGCATGGAGTAGCCGGCCGGGAGCGAATAGCCCGCCTCGGCGACCGGACCGCCGGGCAGCCAGGTCTGCGTCGTGTTGATCGCCGCGCCGGGCGCCGTGATCGTCGGCGCGAAGCCGCCGTCCTCACGCGGGCCGCGCGAGGAGAACGGCATCATCGCGTACGACTTCTCGACCTTGGAGCCGTAGTTGGCGGCCCAGGTGTCCTTGGAGATGGAGGCGCCGACCGAGAGGACCTTGTCCGCGAGGCCGGGGTCGCCGATGGTGTTGGCGCCGGGACCGGAGTTGCCGGCGGAGATCACGAGCTGCACGCCGTACTGGTCGATGAGGCGCGTGTACAGCTCGGAGCGCGCGTTGTTGCCGTCGTTCAGCGCGGGCAGGCCGCCGATCGACATGTTCACGATGTCCACGCCGCGCTCGGTGACGAGGTCGATCATGCCCTCGGTGAGCGCGACGTTGGTGCAGCCGCCGCTCCAGGTGCAGGCGCGCGAGGAGACGAGCTTGGCGCCGGGCGCGGCACCGTTCATCTTCTTGTTGCCGAACAGCGCGTTGGCCGCGGTGATGCCCGCGACGTGCGTGCCGTGCTCGGACTCGATGACGCCGATGTTGACGAAGTCGAGCTTCTTGCCGACCCAGTCACCGCCGTAGGGGTCCATGGGGACGTCCTTGCGGATCTCCACCACGAACGGCACGCGCTCGACGACGTCCGTCTTCGGGTCGTCCTTGCCGAAGTACCCGATCTGGTAGCCGTCCTTGTACGGCTTCATCGGGGTGTCGTCGGTGAAGTCGCCGTTGTCGTTCAGGTCGACGGTGACGGTGCCGGCCTCGGCGTCGTAGAGGACGCCCCACTTGTCGGTGGTGTCGCCGTCCCGGTTCAGGTCGCCCTTGGCGTCGCCGCCGGTGGTCGTGGACTCGGCGAACGTGCTGAAGCCGAAGGTCCCCGAACCCGCCTTGTACGTACGGCCGTTGACGGAGAACGTCGGGCCGCTCACCGAGGTGGCCATCGGGCGCCAGGTGGCGTCGGCGTCCACGATCGGGTCGGTCGAGGTGACCCAGTCGACGATCTTGCGCTCGCCGGTCGTGGTCTTCTGCAGCGCGGGGTGGCCCAGGTCGACGCCGGAGTCGAGGATGCCGATGGTGACGCCGCGGCCGTCGGCCTTCGGGTTGTCCTGCACGAAGTCGACGGCGCCCGTCTCGAAGGACGGGTTGTACGGGTTCTTGGCCGGCGTGTTCTTGCCCGGGGCGCCGTAGGAGCCGCTGCCCTTCTTGGCCGCGCCCTTGGCGGTGTCGCCCGCCGGGGTCGGGTCGTCGAGCTGGATCTCCTGGCGCAGGTCGATGCCGTGCACGGAGGTGAGCTTCTCGGCGGCCTTGATGGCGGCGTCGGCCCGGCCGGTCGGCAGGGTCGCCCGGACGTAGCCGAGCTTGTCGTCGGAGCGGCCCACGGAGCCGCCCTTGACGGCGTCGAGCTGCTTCGCGACCTGCTCGGTGGCGCCCGGGGCGGTCGCGACCATGAGGGTCACGTTCTTCTCGCCGTCGGCCTTCGCGTCGGCGAGGAGCTGCGCGTCGTGCGCGCCGAGCTTCTCACTGGCGGACTTGACGGCGGGGTCCGCGGACGGAGTGGTGTCCGTCTCGGCGGCGAAGGCCATGGGTATCGGCCCGGCCGCGGTGAGCGCGGCCACCAGGCCTGCGGCGGCCGCGAGCCGGGCCGCGCGTCTCGCGCCGGATATGGGTGCGCGCTGGGGATCGGGGGTCATCAGCATCCCTGTACGTGAAGGTGGGACAACAGGTGGTGTTCAAAGGGCTCCGGAATTCGGTGCCGGATGACCGCTCAGCTTTACTTAAGAGGCCATAGTTTGGGGAGAGTTGTCCGGGGCGGGTTGAGGCCATGGCGCACTTCCGCCATACGCCATCCGGCGCGGACCGGGTCTTATCGGGGTTTATCGGCGCCCTCTTCTGGACGATGCGTGGAGATCTCGCACTCTTCGTGGTCGACCGGTGGCTCGGCCGAAGTCACGAGGCTCCGCCCCGGGCCCCGCTCCTCAAATGCCGGAGGGGCTGAAATGGGCCGCACGCGGCCCCCGGGTACCTCTAGCGTCAGGGGATGCACAAAGAGCTGAGGGTGGCGGCGTACGCCGTGTGCGTGCGTGACGGACAGATCCTGCTCGCCCGCTGGGTCGCCGGTGACGGCACCAAGCGCTGGACCCTGCCCGGCGGCGGCATGGACCACGGCGAGGACCCCTACGACACGGTCATCCGCGAGGTGGACGAGGAGACCGGCTACACCGTCGACCCCGTCACGTTCCTCGGCGTCCACTCCGTCCTGCGCCGCTACCCGCGCAGGCTCGGCACGGTCGCCGACTTCCACGGCCTGCGCCTCGTCTACGAAGGCACCGTCACCGCCGGCACCCTGCGCCACGAACAGCACGGCTCCACCGACATGGCGGCCTGGCACGACCTCACCGCCGTCGAGGAGCTGCCGCGCGTCGAACTCGTCGACGTCGGACTGCGGCTCTGGCGCGAGCGCCCGCCCACCGGGCACGTCCTTCCCTGAAAGATGAACACGGAGTGACGGTGAGGGGGGTGAGTTCCCCCTCGCACATGACAAGACGGGCCGCCGGTCACCGGCCCGCCACGGCACGGTGATCCACGTACCGTGATCGGCGCTGCGCGTTGCGTCGCCGTTAACGCGCAGGCCACTCCCGATGCCAACGATCCAGGAGGAGCGGGCAGCCCGGCCCCGGCCCTCGGTGCCGCCGGCCCGCCGTCACTGTCGACGCGTTCGCACCCGGGGAGACCGCGCCATGCCGCGCACACGCTCTGTCACCAAAGCCGCCGCACTCGACCGCCGTACGCTCCTTGCCGCGACCGGCGCGGTGACCCTGTCCGCCGGACTCGGCTACGCCCTCGCCCCAGGCGGCTCCGCGGCCGCCGCGGGCCCCGCCCCGGCCCGTACCCTCGCCTCCCGCAAGGGCCCCGCGGCCCCGCTCGCCCCCTACACCCGCGGCACCACCCTCGATTCGGTCGCCGCCGCCCCTGCCGGACCGGCCTACCGCCGCCTCGGCGCGGGACCCGCCTGGCAGCGCGTCGTCCGCTCCGACCTGAGAACACCCCGCCCGGGCCGGGAGGCCCGGCGCACCGCGCTCGCCGCCTTCGTGCAATTCACCGACCTGCACCTGGTCGACGTACAGCACCCGCTGCGCTACGAGTACCTGCGCTCGGAGACGGCCAGCGCCTGGCGGCCGCAGGAGGCGCTCTCCGTGGCCGGGGCCGTGGCGCTCGTCGAGCGGGTCAACGCGCTGCGGGGCGCCCCCGTCACCGCGTCCCCGCTGCACTTCGTCATGACGACCGGCGACAACACGGACAACAACGCCCGCTCCGAACTCGACTGGTTCCTCAAGACGATGAGCGGCGGCCGCATCGCCCCCAACACCGGCGACCCGCGCCACTACGAAGGAGTCCAGAACAGCGGACTGCCGCTCTACTGGCAGCCGGACGCGCCCCTGCGCGACTCCGACAAGCAGCGCCACGGCTTCCCCCGCATCCCCGGCTTCCTGCAAGCGGCGATCGCCGAACTGCGCAGCCCGGGCCTGAACCTCCCCTGGTACTCCACGGTCGGCAACCACGACTCCCTGCCCGGCGGCTGCTACGCGCCCGGCGACTCCTTCTTCGCCGAGTTCGCGGTCGGCGGGCGCAAGCTGATGGAGCTGCCCGGCTCGGAGTCCAAGGCGATCTGGGACAACGTGGAGAACGGCGGCGACCCCAAGGGCGCCGCCTTCCGGGACCTCCTGAGCCGGCACGCCCGCTCCATGCGCGCGGTCACCCCGGACGAGGCCCGCGCCCCGTTCACCCCCGCCGAATACCTCGCCGCGCACCTCGACCCGGCCCACACGGGCCCAGGACCCGTCGGCCACGGCTACACCCAGGCCAACCTCGCCGCCGTCACCCAGTACTACGCCTTCCGGGTCTCCGACGACGTCCTCGGCATCAGCCTCGACACGACCGACCCCGGCGGCCACTACGAGGGTTCGATCGGAGCGGAACAACTCCGCTGGCTGATAGCCGAGTTGGAGGACGCCGAAAAGCGCGGCGACCACGTGATCGTCTTCTCGCACCACACCAGCAAGAGCATGCGCAACCTGCGCGAGGACCCCCGCCGCCCCGGCGAGCGGCGCCACGGCGGCAAGGAACTCGCCGCCCTGCTGGCCCGCCACCGCCCGGTCCTCGCCTGGATCAACGGGCACAGCCACAAGAACCGCATCACCCCGCACTCCGGCGAGGACGGCACCGGCGGCTACTGGGAGATCTCCACCGCCTCCCACGTCGACTTCCCGCAGCTGGCCCGCGTCATCGAGATCGCCGACAACCACGACGGCACGCTCTCCCTCTTCACCACCTGCATCGAGTCGTCCGCCCCCCACCGCACGGACTTCACCGACCTCAGCCAGCCGGGCCTCGCCGCCCTCTACCGCGAACTCTCCTTCAACGCCCCGGGCGCCCGGACGACCCTCTCCGGCGCCCCGGACGACCGCAACACCGAACTCGTCCTGCGCAAGGGATAGTTCACGATCACCGCGGCAGGACGACGAGGTACGCCGCCGGATCCCGGTCGCCGGACGCCATCAGCGCGGTCCGCACCACGGCGGCCTGCTGTTCCAGGGACTCGCGCAGCTTCTTCGGCGTGAGGTGCACGACGGTGACCCCGAGCCGCTCCAGGTGCTCGCGCTTACGGACGTACTCGCTGTACACGGCGGGCTCGTCCTGCCGCGGCGTCCGCGTGTCCAGCTCCACGGCGACGGCCTGGTCGGGCCAGAACGCGTCGACGCCCCCGAGGTGCGGGCCGCCGGGCAGCCGCAGATCCACGTTCCACAGCGGGTCCGGCAGCCCGAACTCCCGCACCATCGCGTACAGCCGGTCCTCGGCGATCGCCCGCCCCTCCGCGAGCAGCGAGTCCACGGCGTCCACCACATGCGGCCGGGTGAGCAGCCGGGCCTGCGTCAGCTCCCGCACGACAGCGGCAGGTTCGCAGTGCCCGCCCCGCACCGCCTCGGTCAGCAGCCGGCGCACCGCACCCGCCTCGGCGAGCTGCCCGATCGCGTCCGCGAGCGCCCGAGGCACCGGCGCGACCGGAACTCCGTCCAGCTGTACGGGAGTCGGCAGGCCCGTCGTGCGCACCAGCCGGGCGAAGTCGGTGGACCGCAGCCGCCGGGTGCGCGGCACGAGGACGTCGATGTGGTCGAGCGAGAGCAGCGGGGGAGGGGACACGAACCCGTGCAGCGTCAGCGCCGCGAGCCCGGTGACCAGGGCGTCCGTGTACGGCACGACGGGCGCGCCGTGCGCGTCACCGGCGGCGGGCTGCGCCGGTACGCCGTCCGTCGCGCGCCGCGTGTCCGCGGTCCGGCCGGCGTACAGCAGCACCGCGTGCAGCCGCTCCTCGCTGGTCGGCGGCCCCGGGTGGAGCAGGAACACCCCGGGCAGCACCTGCTGCCAGGGCCCGCCGGGCCGGCACTGCTCGTGCACCGCGGCGGCGGCGACCCCGTGCGCCTTCAGCTGCGCGCCGCTCATGACACGCCGCTGAGCCTCGACGAGGTGGCGGAGGGGGCGGGGGGACAGGGGAGCGGGGGTGTTGTGGTTCATGACCCGGACCTTCCCGGACGGATCACCCCCGCTAACCGCTGTTACAGGTTCGTCGCACAAACCGGACAAGTTCGCCCTAAAGCCCAGCCGTTCGTCTGCCGAAAAGGCCAGGCGGCAGACGGGTTACGGCCAGTCATACCCACATTCCGTAACACCCGTCACACGCGCCCGGCGCCGGGCCCACGTCAACCCGGCGCCACGCTCGTCCCTCTACCGTGCGGCGGTCGCGTCGCAGGCCTGCCCGCGCAGCGCCCGCGCCAGATCGTCCCGGGCCTCCAGGACCAGCCGCCGCAGCGCGGGCGCGGCCCCCTCGTGCGCGGAGAGCCACGCGTCCGTCTGCTCCAGCGTCTCGGGCGAGTCCTGGAGCGACGGGAAGAGGCCCCGCACGACGTCCATGCCGATCTGGATCGACCGCTCCTGCCACACGCGCTCGATCACCGCGAAGTACTTCTGCGCGTACGGCGCCACGAGCTCGCGCTGGGACGGCTGCTGGAACCCGGCGATCACCGCCTCCACCAGCGCGTTCGACAGTGCGTCGGACTCCACGACCTGCGCCCACGCCTGCGCCTTCACGGCCTCCGACGGCCGGGCCGCGAGGCAGCGCACCTGGTGCCGCTTGCCGGACGCGGTGTCGTCGCGCGCCAGCTCCGCGCCGAGCACCGCCTCGTCGGCGGCGCCGTACGCGGCGAGCGTGTCCAGGAACGCCCAGCGCAGCTCCTGGTCGACCTCCAGGCCGTCGATCTTCGCGCTGCCCGCCAGCAGGCCCTGCAGCAGTTGCAGATCGGCCGGGCCCGACGCGACGGAGGTGAAGAACCGCGCCCACGTCAGCTGGTGCTGGCTGCCGGGCTCGGCGAGCCGCAGCTCCCGCAGCGCGCCCTCGGCGAGCAGCCGCCCGCCCTCCTCGCGCCACTCGGGAGCCGCGTAGTGCCCGAGCGCGGAGCGCGCCCACGCGTGCAGCATCTGGAGCACGCCGATGTCCGACTCGCGCCCCGCGAACCGCAGCACGAGGTTGATGAAGTCGCGGGCCGGCATGAGCGCGTCCCGCGTCATATTCCACAGCGCGGACCAGCACAGGGCGCGGGCCAGCGGGTCGGAGATGTCGCCGAGCTGCTCGCGCAGCGTCGCGAGGGAGTTCTCGTCGAAGCGGATCTTGCAGTACGTGAGGTCGTCGTCGTTGACGAGCACCAGCTCCGGCGCCTCTTCCCCGGCCAGCTCGGCGACGACGGTCCGCGGCCCGTCCACATCGACCTCGGCCCGCGCGTACCGCTCCAGGGCACCCTCCGTCGTACGCCGGTACAGGCCCACCGCGACCCGGTGCGGGCGCAGCTCGGGGTGCGACTCGGCGGCTTCCTGGAGCACGGCCAGCTCCGTGATCCGCCCGTCGCTGTTCAGTACGGCCTGCGGGGTGAGCGAGTTGACCCCGGCCGTCTGGAGCCACGATCGCGACCACGACGCCATGTCGCGCCCGCTGGTCTCCTCCAGGACCGACAGCAGATCACCGAGCTGCGTGTTCCCGTACGCGTGCCGCTTGAAGTAGCGCCGCGCGCCTTCGAGGAACGCGTCCCGGCCCACGTAGGCGACGAGCTGCTTGAGCACGCTCGCGCCCTTGGCGTACGTGATGCCGTCGAAGTTGAGCTTCGCGTCCTCCAGGTCCCGGATGTCGGCGGTGATCGGGTGCGTGCTCGGCAGCTGGTCCGCGCGGTACGCCCACGACTTGCGGTTGTTGGCGAACGTGATCCAGCCGTTGGTGAACCGCGTCGCCTCCACCATCGAGAACGACCCCATGAAGTCCGCGAAGGACTCCTTCAGCCACAGGTCGTCCCACCACTGCATGGTGACGAGGTCGCCGAACCACATGTGGGCCATCTCGTGCAGGATCACGTTCGCCCGGCGCTCGTACGACGCCTGCGTGACCTTGCCGCGGAAGATGAACTCCTCGCGGAAGGTGACCATGCCCGGGTTCTCCATGGCGCCGAGGTTGTACTCGGGCACGAACGCCTGGTCGTACTTGCCGAACGGGTACGGGTAGTCGAAGTGCTCGTGGAAGAAGTCGAGGCCCTGCTTAGTCACGAGGAAGACGTCGTCGGCGTCGAAGTACGGGGCGAGCCCCTTGCGGCACATGGCGCCCAGCGGCACGACGAGCTTCGAACCGTCGTCGAGCGTGCGCTCGTAGGAGTCCGTCACGTAGTGGTACGGGCCGGCCACGACAGCGGTGATGTACGTGGAGATCGGCTTGGTCTCCGCGAACTGCCAGACGCCGTCGACGAGTTCACCGACCCCGTTCGACCAGACCGTCCACCCCTCGGGTGCCTGCGCGCTGAACCGGTAGGGCGCCTTCAGATCGGGCTGCTCGAAGTTGGCGAAGACGCGTCGCGCGTCGGCGGGCTCGTACTGCGTGTACAGATAGACCTCGCCGTCCTCCGGGTCGACGAAGCGGTGCATGCCCTCACCCGTACGCGAGTAGGCGCACTGGGCGTCGACCACCAGCTCGTTGTCCTCGGCCAGGCCCTCCAGGTGGATGCGGCTGCCGTCGAACACGGCCGCCGGGTCCAGGTCCTCGCCGTTCAGGGACACCGCCGTCACCGACGGCGCGATCAGGTCGACGAACGTGGCCGCCCCCGGCTCGTTCGCCCGGAACCGGATCGTGGTCACGGAGCGGAACGTGCGCGGGCCCTCGCCGGCCGTCTCACCGACCGCCGAGCGCAGGTCGAGCGCGACGTCGTACCCCTCGACGGACAGCAGCCCCGCTCGCTCGCGGGCCTCGTCGCGGGACAGGTTCTCTCCGGGCACGGCGGCACTCCTTCGTGACGATCTCATATGGCCTGCTCCAGGCCCTTGTGGGGCCGTTCGAACGCCTACGATCCTCGCACGCGGCCCCCCTGCCCGACATCGGGGAATGCACGTGGTGCCCCTCGCGTTGCCGCAGGCGGCACCACCCGTGACTTCTGAGGAGAGAGCCATGTCCACCGTGGATGAGAAGACCCCCGTCGACTTCTGGTTCGACCCGCTCTGCCCCTGGGCCTGGATGACGTCGCGCTGGGTCCTGGAGGTCGAGAAGGTCCGCGACATCAAGGTCCGCTGGCACCTGATGAGCCTCGCCGTACTGAACGAGCCGCGCCTGGACGAGCTCCCCGAGGAGTACCGGGAGATGATGCGCACCCAGGCCTGGGGCCCGGTCCGCGTCGTCATCGCCGCCCAGCAGGAGCACGGCGCCGAGGTCCTCGGTGACCTGTACACGGCGCTCGGCACCCGGATCCACAACCGCGGCGAGGGCTTCACGAAGGAGGCCGTCGCCGGCGCCCTCGACGAGGTCGGCCTGCCCGCCTCCCTCCTCGACCACTGGGACGGCACCAAGTACGAGGACGAGCTGCGCGCCTCCCACAAGGAGGGCATCGACCTGGTCGGCCAGGACGTCGGCACCCCGGTCATCGCGGTCCCCGGCGCGGACGGCAACCAGATCGCGTTCTTCGGCCCCGTGGTCACCCCCGCCCCCAAGGGCGAAGAGGCGGCCAAGCTCTGGGACGGCACGCTGCTCGTCGCCTCGGTTCCGGGCTTCTACGAGATCAAGCGCACGCGGACGCAGGGGCCGATCTTCGACTGAGGTCAGGCGATGTCCGGGGGGAACTGCACGCTTTTCCCCTCGCTGGCATAGGGCCGAGCAGTGAGACAGCCGGTCTCGGCGCACTTCCACCAGTCGTCCGTGTATTTGACGTCCGTGTTCTTGCGCAGCCAGTCCTTCTGCTCCGCGGTCAGGGACGTGTGCGGCCGGGAGCGGTGGGGCCGGCAGGTCTTGCATGGGAGATTTATCGACTTAGGCATCTCCCTACGGTCCACCGGAACCCCGTATACCGACAGACCCCGCGAGTCACGTCCTCGCGGGGTCTGTCGTTTCCTGCCGCCCGCCGGCGTGAAGGTTGAGAAGACGATCACGAGGCGGGGCGTATGTGGTGCCGCCCCTCAGGGGGCGAGCAGCAACGAATTCACCCGCTCCTTCGCGGCCGCGTACCGCTTCGAGACGTCCTGCCAGTTGACGACCTGCCACATGGCCTCGATGAAGTCGACCTTCTGGTTCTTGTACTGGAGATAGAAGGCGTGCTCCCAGGCGTCGAAGACCAGGATCGGCGTCGAGCCCTGGCCGACGTTGCCCTGGTGGTCGTAGACCTGCTCGACGATGAGCCGGCCGCTGAGCGGCTCGTAGGCGAGTACGCCCCAGCCCGAGCCCTGCGTCGTCGCGGAGGCCTTGGTCAGCTGGGCCTTGAACTTGGCGAAGGAGCCGAACGACTCGGTGATCGCGTCCGCGAGGTCACCGACACCGTCCGCGGCGAGCGGCTCACCGCCGCCACCGTCCTTCGGGCTGTTCATGTTGTGCCAGTAGATGCTGTGCAGGATGTGGCCGGAAAGGTGGAAGGCCAGGTTCTTCTCCAGGCCGTTGATGGCGCCCCAGGTCTCCTTGTCGCGCGCCTCGGCCAGCTGCTCCAGGGTGTCGTTCGCGCCCTTCACGTACGCCGCGTGGTGCTTGTCGTGGTGCAGCTCGATGATCTGCGGGTTGATGACCGGCTCGAGCGCCGCGTAGTCGTACGGGAGTTCAGGAAGCGTGTAGATCGCCATGTCGTCCGAGTCCTCCGGCTGCAGGGTGCTGCTGTGCAGAGCTTATTGCAATCAATGTGCAAGTGCAGGCTAACAGCAGCAAGGTCCGGAGTTGATCAGCCCTTCGACCTAGGTCGCGCCGCATGCGAAGGGCCCCCGGAGCGGTGCTCCGGGGGCCCTTCGGGAAAGTGCCGGGTTACTTCTTCTCGGCCAGCCTCTGCCGCACGTAACCGACGATCGCGAGGATCACGGTCAGGCCGCCCGCGTAGTAGAGCTGCTCGCGCGTGCCTTCCTCGCGGGCCATCAGGACGAAGACGACCGCCATGCCGGCCAGCGCCACCCAGGTCAGATACGGGTAGGCCCACATCTTCACGACGAGCTTCTCGGGCGCCTCGCGCTCCAGCCTGCGCCGCAGGAGCAGTTGCGAGGCGGCGATGAAGAACCAGACGACGAGGATGATCGCGCCGATCGTCTTCAGCAGCCACTGGAAGATGTCGTCGGGGCGCCAGTAGCTGAGCAGGACGCAGACGAACCCGAACACCGCGGACATCAGGACGGCGATCCGCGGCACCCCGCCGTGGATCTTCCCGATGACCTTGGGGCCCTGGCCGCGCGCGACCAGCGAACCCGCCATGCGGGACGCGCCGTAGATGTTGGCGTTCATCGCCGAGAGCAGGGCGACGAAGACGACGATCTTCATGATGAGACCGGCGGCCGGCAGGTCCAGGTACTCGAGGGTGGCGACGTAGGAGCCCTTGTCCGGGTCGACCAGCGCCTTGTCGGACCAGGGGATGAGCGCGACGACCACGACCATCGAGCCGACGTAGAACAGCGCGATCCGCCACATCGCCGTACGGACGGCCTTCGCGACGCCCTGCACCGGATGCTCGGACTCGGCGGCGGCGATGGTGACGGTCTCCAGGCCGCCGTACGCGAAGACGGAGGCGAGCAGTCCGGCGATGAGCCCCTCGGTCCCGTTGGGCATGAAGCCCCCGTGCCCGGTGAGGTTCTCGGTGCCCGGCGCGTCGTTGCCGAGCAGCCCCGCGATGGCCAGGACGCCGATGACCAGGAACGCGACGATCGCGGCGACCTTCAGCGTCGCGAACCAGAACTCGAACTCGCCGAAGTTCTTCACGGCCGAGACATTGGTGCCGGTGAACACGAGCATGAACAGCGCGACCCAGAGCCACTCGGGCACGCCGGGGACCCAGCCGTGCGCGATCTGCGCCGCGCCGATCCCCTCGAGGCCCACCGCCACGCACAGCAGGAACCAGAACGCCCAGCCCGCCGTGAACCCGGCCCACGGGCCGATCGCCCGCTCGGAGTGCACGGAGAACGAGCCGGAGGCCGGATACGCGGCCGCCATCTCGCCCAGCATCCGCATCACGAGCATCACGAGGGCGCCCGAGATCGCGTAGGCGAGGATGATCGACGGTCCGGCGGCCGCGATGGCGGTGCCGGAGCCGACGAAGAGACCGGCGCCGATCACGCCACCGAGCGCGATCATCGACAGATGCCGCTGCTTGAGGCCGGGCGAGAGCGACGGCGCGTCGTCCGGCGCGTCGACGGGTGGCTGCACGGACGTCCGAGACATGGGAATGCCCTGTTCAGTAGCGTAAGGGTGAGGTAAAACGGCCCACAGTCTGAGCGGGCGGCCCGCTCAGTGGGAATACGTTTCCGCTATACGGACACGACGCTCACACCCCGCGACGCTCGAGTCGACGTTCCGTGAAGGATCAGGCACGCCGCGCGCGCAGCTCCCGCACACCCGCGACCGCGAGCACCGCGGCCGTCGCCCCCGTCGACCAGAGCAGCTGCGGGCGCGCCGCGTCGTCGGTCAGCATCAGTCCGAACACGACGGCCATCGCGGCGAGCGCCGCCCAGGTCAGCCACGGGAACGCCCACATCTTCAGCACGAGCCGCTCGGGCGCCTCGGCCTCCAGGCGTCGCCGCAGACGCAGTTGCGACGCCGCGATCAGCGCCCAGACGAACAGGAGCACGGCGCCGACCGAGTTGAGCATGTAGAGGAAGACCGTGTCCGGCCACTCCAGATTGAGCAGGACGGAGACGAAGCCGAACGCCACCGACGCGAGGACCGCCCGGCGCGGCACCCCGCCGTCCACCTTCAGCAGCGCCTTCGGTGCCTCGTCCCGCTCGGCCAGCGAGAAGACCATGCGGGAGGAGCCGTAGAGGTTGGCGTTCAGGGCCGACAGCAGCGCCACGAAGACGACGATGTTCATGATCTGGCCCGCCGACGGGACACCGATGGAGTCCAGGACGGTGACGTACGGACTGATGCCCGCCTTCTGCGCCGTCCAGGGCAGCACCGTCACGATGACCAGCATCGAGCCGACGTAGAAGAACAGGATCCGGAACACGGCGCTGCGTACGGCCCGCGCCACCGAGCGCACCGGATCCTCGGACTCCGCCGCCGCGATGGTGACGACCTCCAGGCCGCCGAACGCGAAGATCACCGCGAGGACTCCGGAGATGACGCCCTGCCAGCCGCGCGGCAGGAAACCGCCGTCGCCGGTGAGATGGGTGAGGCCGACGGGATCGGTGTCGGGAAGCAGACCGAAGACCGCCAGCGTGCCGAGCGCCAGGAACGCGATGATCGCGACGACCTTGAGCGTCGCGAACCAGAACTCGAACTCGCCGAAGTTCTTCACGGCCGCCAGGTTCGTCGCCGTGAACACCACCATGAACAGCAGCACCCACGCCCACTGCGGCACACCCGGCACCCAGCCGTTCGCGATCTGCGCGGCGCCCGTCGCCTCCACGGCGAGCACCACCACCAGCAGGAACCAGTACAGCCACCCCACGCTGAAGCCGGCCCACCGGCCGAGCGCCCGCTCCGCGTGCACCGAGAACGAACCGGACGCGGGCATCGCCGCCGACATCTCGCCCAGCATCCGCATCACCGACATCGCGAGCGCGCCCGCGATCAGATACGACACGACGATTCCAGGACCGGCGACCGCGATCCCGGCCCCCGAACCGACGAAGAGCCCGGCGCCGATGACACCGCCGAGCCCGAGCATGGTCAGATGGCGCTGCTTGAGCCCGCCCGAAAGAGGTTCGTCCAGAGCTTCGTCGGACGTGGCGTGGTCGTGCATAAGGTGATCGGCCGGCTCTCGGGACTCACAGACGAATTGGCGGGAACCTACAGTCTCCCCGCCGGGCGCCCCTCACCGCAAAATGGCCCCTGACTGCCCGTGTCGTCAGTGACGAGCATCACCCCGTACGAGGTGTACAGCCGCATCTTTGTACGGAGCCCACCAAGTCGCCGCCCCAGCCTTTGTCGACCGGTGACCGTGATCGGCTCGACCGCCCTGGGATAGCGTCACGGAGTCCCACCCTGCCCGCCCGCAAGGCGCCTCTCAGAACGCGGAGTCCCCATGAGCACCGCCACCGCCACCGCAGCAGTCGCCCGCCCGGGCAAGGTCCTGGCCGACCTCCTCCCCGCTTCCCGCACCAAGTCCGCCGTCGTTGCGAAAAGCGCGGCCCTGGTCGTCGGCGGCGCCGTGCTCACCGGCATCGCCGCGCAGATAGCGATCCCCGTGCCGGGCTCCCCGGTGCCGGTCACCGGCCAGACCTTCGCCGCGCTCCTCGTCGGCACCGCGCTCGGCGCCCGCCGCGGCTTCCTGTCGATCGCCCTGTACGCGCTCGCGGGCATGGCCGGCATGCCGTGGTTCGCCGAGGGCGGCTCGGGCTACTCGATGCCGTCGTTCGGCTACGTGCTCGGCATGCTGCTCGCCGCGACCGTCGTCGGCTCCCTCGCCCGCCGCGGCGGCGACCGCTCGGCGCTGCGCACCGTGGGCACGATGCTGGTCGGCGAGGCGATCATCTACGCGATCGGCGTCCCCTACCTGGCGCTGTCCACCGGCATGAGCCTGACGGCGGCGATCGCGGCGGGCCTCACCCCGTTCCTGATCGGCGACGCCCTGAAGGCGGCCCTGGCGATGGGCGCGCTGCCCACCGCCTGGAAGTACGCCGACAAGTAGGCGGCTAGCTCAGGTTGTAGTTCCTCCGGAAGAGGTTCGCCGGGTCGTACGCGGCCTTCAGACCGGCGAGCCTCTTTCGCGTTCCGGCGTCGTACAGCCCCTCCGTACGGTCCCCGCCGCCGAAGGCGAAGTTGAGCGACCTTCCGAGCGTGTGCCCGGCGACGGTGCCGAACGCCCGCGCGTGATGGGCCCGCGCGGTGTCCTTCGAGGACCCGTCGAGCGGCGACAGGATCCGCACCAGCCAGCCCGCGTCCCGATAGGGCACCGCGTTCGGCGCGGGCCGCGACAGGGCGCCGCCCAGGTGGTTGAGCTGGACCACGTGCATCGCGTCGGCGGCGGGCCCGCACAGCGCGAACAGTTCACCGGCAGCGGCGACGTCCAGCTCGTCCAGGAACACGCTGTCCCCGTAGTACGCGTGCGGGAACTCGGGGTCGTTGTGGATCGTGCGGCTCTCCTCGTACGGCAGCTCGCGCAGCGTGTCCGTGACGGTGGGGCCGAGCGCGGCGCGCAGGGGAGCCACCAGCCGCTCGCCCTCCTCGGCGCCGCCGGTGAACGCGACCCGCACCGAGACCACGTACTGCCCGCGCAGGTGCGGCGGCAGCATCGGCAGGTCCGGATAGACGAGCGCGGCCACCGACGAGGTGAGCGCGTCCGGGACGGTCGCCGTCCACTCCTCGTACGCGCGCAGGATGTCCGCCGGATCGGTCGCCCGCCCGTCGTAGGCGAGGAAACCCCCGTACAGCCGGGTCACCGGCACGAGGCCCACCTCCAGCGCGGTCACCACGCCGAGGTTGGCGCCGCCGCCGAGCAGACCCCAGAACAGCTCGGGGTCGCCGTCGGCGGTGACGTGGCGGACCGTGACGCGCTGGACGGGGCCGTGCGGGGCCGTGCCGTGGTGGGTCTCGCCGTGCTGGGCCGGGCCGTCGGCGGTCACCACGTCGACGGACCGTACGTGATCTGCGGTGTAGCCGAACTCCCTGCCCAGGATGCCGAGCCCGCCGCCGAGGATGTAGCCGACCGCGCCGACGCTCGGTGCCGAGCCGTTGAGCGGGGCGAGGCCGTGCTTCGCGGCCGCCTCGGCCACGGTGCCCCAGGAGGCCCCCGCGCCGATCCGCGCGGTGCGGGCCGCCGGGTCCACGGTGACCTCGTCCATCCGGCGCGTGCTGATGAGGACCCCGCCCTCGGCGTCGCCCGGCAGGCCGTGGCCGGTGGCCTGGACGCCGACCGGGAGCTGCCGGGCCGCCGCGTACCGCACGGCGGCCACCACGTCGTCCGCGGTGACCGCCGCGTAGATCACGTCCGGCCGCTGGGTGAACCCGGTCTGGAATCCGGCGAGTTCGTCGTCGTAGCCGGCCTCGCCGGGGCGGAACACGGCGCTGTCGGAGCGCGGGGAACTGTCGTCATGCGTAGTCATGGCACGTACTGTCCCCGCATAACCTGACAGGTGCCGTCAGGTTATGCCGCGGCCTTTTCAGCGGGTGGCGGACGGCTTCCGCGTCGACCACCACAGCCCGGCCCCGCCGGCGGCGAGCAGTGCGGCCCCGGCCGCGCCGAGCGGCAGCGCGTCGTCCCGGACACCGGTCGACGGCAGGGTCTCCTTGTCGCCGCTCTTGTCACCGCCCTTGCCGTCACCGCCGGTGTCGCCGCCCTGGTCCCCGGCCGGAGCGGCGGGCTTGTTCTCCGTGCCGAGCAACAGTGGGGTCACGGGTGCGTTCGGTGAGGGACTGGTCGTGCCGAACGGTACGGGCCCCTGCTGCCAGAACGTCTTCTTGCCGTCCGCGCTCGTCACGGGAAGGCAGATTTTTCCGGTCTTTCCGAGATCGAAAGTCGCGGAAACCTTGTAGGACGCAGATTTCCCGGCCGCCAGATTGTCGATCGCGCAGGTGAATGCGCTGTTCGAACCCTTGGGCAGATCGGCCTTGGTGATCGCGGTGCAGCCCGGCACATCCTTGATCGTCATTCCGTCGAAACCGGCCACGAGCAGATTGACCTTGCCACTGTCCTTGCTGCCCTGATTGCTCACGCCGACGACGAGGTTCTCGGTTTTCCCGCTCGAGTTGTCGACGGAGATCTTCTCGGAAAGACCCGTGGTCAGCTCCACACCCGAAGGCGCCTTGTCCATGGCCTTGCCACCCTTGCTGCTGCCCGGGCCGGGCCCGTCGTCACCGGCTGCGGTGAAAGGCAGGATCATTACCGTCGAGATCGTCGCGGTAAGCAGTGAAGCGGCGATTTTGGCCTGTCGTCCAGAACTCATGTTCGTCCCCCTAGGTCATTCCCGTGCATCCCCGACTGCATCCGAATTCGCAGTACTTGAAGAGGTACCACAAGATTTCTCCCCACTATGCTGGGACGGCGCGAAGTGTCGATTTCGTGTTTCGGGGGTGCAGTCGATTGCAAGGGAATATGAGCGGAGGCGTCCGGGGGCTGGTGGTGTCAGCGCGCTACCGCCTGGACGAACACATAGGCCAGGGCGGTATGGGGCGCGTGTGGCGCGCGGTCGACGAAATACTCGACCGGCCCGTGGCCGTGAAGGAGATGCGCATCGACGGACTCGACCCCGAGGACGCGCGCACCCGCCGCGAGCGCACCCTGCGCGAGGCCCGCGCGACGGCCCGGATCGACCATCCCAATGTGGTGCGCGTGTACGACGTGGTGGACGAGGGCGAACGTCTGTGGATCGTCATGGAGCTGGTCGACGGCCGCTCCCTGGAGCAGGTCCTCGTCGAGGACGGCCCGCTGGGCGTCGACGCGGTCGCCGGGATCGGCCGGGGCCTGGCGGAGGCGCTGCGCCCGGTGCACGGCGGCGGTGTCCTGCACCGGGACATCAAACCGGGCAACGTCATGCTCGAACGGGCCGGGCGGCGCCGCGTCATGCTCACCGACTTCGGTATCGCCGCGATCCAGGACACCACGGCGCTCACCATGGTCGGCATGCTCGTCGGCTCGCCCGACTACATGGCGCCCGAGCGGGTCGCGGGCCGCCCGCAGGGCCCGCCCTCCGACCTGTGGTCGCTGGGGACGACCCTGTGCGCGGCACTGGGCGGCCGCTCCCCGTTCAGCCGCGACACGACGCTCGCGACACTGCACGCCGTCCTGTACGAGGAGCCGCAACTGCCGCCCGAAGCAGACTGGTTGACCCCGCTCCTGACCCGCCTCCTGGCGAAGGAGCCGGAGGACCGCCCCGACCTCGACGCGATCCTGGAGGCCCTCGCCCGGCCGGCCCCGACACCCGCCCCCGCCCCGGTCCCGAACCAGCACCCCAGGACCCCCACGCTCGACATCGGCCTGCACCGCCCGCCCGCACATCCACCGGAGCCCGCCGACGCACCACCGCAACGGCCGGCTGCGACCCCGCCCTCCACGCCGCCGGCTGCGCCCCCGTCTTCCACCCCGCCGAGGGCGACCCCGTCTTCCACGCCGCCGAGGGCGACCCCGCCCTCCACGCCGCCGAGGGTGACCTCGTCTTCCACGCCGCCGAGGGCGACCCCGCCCGTACTGCCCTCGGTCGTGGCCCCTTCCGAGGGCCCGACGAGAATCCCGTCCGGGCGTGCGTCGGCGTCCCCGTCCGAGCGGGCACCGGCGAGCCCGGGGGAGCGTGCACCGGCGAGCCCGGGGGAGCGTGCATCGGGGAGCACGTCGAGGAGCCGATCGGTGGGCCGGTCGGAGGGCTGGACGGAAGGCCGGTCAGAGGGCCGGACAGAAGGCCGGTCGGAAGGCCGGTCGGAGGGCCTGTCAAAGAGCCCACCGGGAGGCCTGTCAGAGGGCCGCGAAGAGGGCCGCGAAGAGGACCGGGCAGGAGGCTGGCCCGAGGGCCGGTACGGGGGTCGGGCCAAAAGTTCGTCGGAGGGTCGGACCCGAAGCCCGTCGGAGGGTCGGGCCCAAAGCTCGTCGGAGGGCCGGACCCAAAGCTCGTCGGAGGGCCGGACCCAAAGCTCGTCGGAAGGCTGGCCCAAAAGCTCGTCGGAAGGCCGGACCCAAAGCTCGTCGGAGGGCCGGCCCAAAAGCTCGTCCGGGAGTCGGCCGAACGGATCGTTCGGGTCGTTCGAGCGCCGGTCCGAGTATGTGTCCGAGACGCCGGCCGGGCGCCCGTCCGCGATCCCCTCCGAGGCGCCGACGGAGCCCTCGGCGCCCCGCGGGAACGATCTCCTGGGCCCGCCCGCCCCGGCGGCCGGCCCCCGGCCGAAGCGCCGCCGCGTCACACTGCTCGCCGCAGGAGGGGCACTGGCCGCGGGCCTCGCCGTGGCGCTCGCGCTCACCCTGCCGGGCAACGATTCACCCGGCGGCGCCCCGACGGCCACGTCCCGCCCGCCCACGGTCGAGGGCACCTCGCGTCCGCCGGCCACCGAGCAGACCCTGCCGCCCGGATCGCGCCGGGAGGCGGGGTACGCCTGGGTGCCGCCGAAAGGCTGGGAACGCGTGGTGAAGACGGCGTCCGAGGTGCACTACACGTCACCGGACGGCACGCAGGAGCTGGTGGCCCAGTCGGCGCTGGCGAAGGACGACCTCCTGGCGACCTGGAAGAAGGCGGAACGCGACGCGCACCAGGGCCAGGACTACGAGAAGATCCGCCTCGGCCGCACGACGTTCCGGGGCCGCCCGGCGGTGGTCTGGGAGTACCTGTTCACGCTCAAGGGCGCCCGCTGGCACGCGGAACTCCTGGGCTTCGAACAGGGCACGCAGTCCTACCAGATAGGCACGTGGTACCAGCCACAGACGGAGACGAGGGCCCGCAAGACGTACGAACAGGTGAAGAAGACGTTCACGGTGCTCCAGAGGAGCCCCTCCGGCACCAACTAAGCCCCTCCGGCACCAACTGAGCCCCGCTGTCGTACGAGAGGCAGCGGGGCCCGGGGCAGAGCCCCGAGACCCCAGCTGCAAGCGGCCTCAGGTCACCGAACCCGCTGCACCCGCTCCCGTACGAACGAAACACCCACCACAAGCACAGCCACCAGCAAAGACAGCAGCACCTGCTCCCGCCCCGCGTCATCCGTCAACATATAGACGAGCACGAACGAGATCATCGCGATCGTCGCCCACGTCAGATACGGGAACAGCCACATCTTCACGACGAGCTTCTCCGGCTGCTCCCGCAGGATGATCCCGCGCATCTTCAACTGCGTGAAGCAGATGACGAGCCACACGAACAACGCGACCGCTCCGGAGGAGTTCAGCAGGAAGTCGAAGACGGTGTCCGGCCACTGGTAGTTGAACCAGACGGCGAGGAACCCGAACACCACGGAACCGAGGATCGCGGTGCGCGGCACACCCCGCGACGTGGTCTTCGCGAACGCCTTCGGCGCGTCCCCGCGCTGCCCGAGCGAGAAGGCCATGCGGGAGGCGGTGTAGAGCCCGGAGTTGAGACAGGACAGGACGGCGGTCAGCACGATGACGTCCATGACCTGACCGGCGTGCGGGATGCCGATGGAGTTGAGCGCGGCGACGTACGACCCGTCCTTCAGGATCGAGGCGTCGTTCCAGGGCAGCAGGGTCAGCACGACGAAGATCGAGCCGAGGTAGAAGATGCCGATGCGCCAGATCACCGAGTTCGTGGCGCGGGTGACGGCCTTCTGCGGGTCCTCGGACTCACCGGCGGCGAGCGTGACGATCTCGCTGCCCATGAAGGAGAAGACGACCATCAGCACACCGGTCAGGATCGCGCCGGGCCCTTCGGGGAAGAAGCCGCCGGAATCGGTCAGATGCCCGAACCCGTTGCCCGGGTTGTCGGAGCCCGGCAGTACACCGAAGACGGCGAGCAGACCGACGATCACGAACGCGCCGATGGCGACGACCTTGATCCCGGCGAACCAGAACTCGAACTCGCCGTAGCTGCCGACGGCCGCCAGGTTCACGGCCGTGAGCACGATCATGACGATCAGCGCCCAGCCCCACTGGGGCACGCCCGGTATCCAGCCGTTGAGGATCTTGGCTCCGGCGGTCGCCTCCACGGCGAGCACCACGACCCAGAAGAACCAGTACAGCCAGCCGATGGAGAACCCGGCCCAGCGCCCGAGCGCCTGGTCGGCGTAGGCGGAGAAGGACCCGGAGGTCGGCCGGGCCGCGGCCATCTCGCCCAGCATCCGCATCACGAGCACGACCATCGCGCCGACGAGGGCGTACGAGATCAGGATGGCGGGGCCCGCCGCGGCGATACCGGAGCCGGACCCGACGAACAGTCCGGCGCCGATGACACCGCCGATGGCGATCATCGAAAGATGCCGGTTCTTCAGCCCGGCCTGGAGGCCGCTGCCACCGCCCGGATTTTCGGGGCCACCGGGCGGAGTGTCTTCCGTCGCAAGGGATGACTGCGAAGTCATGAACGGATCCTTAGGTTCTCGGGGTGCGAGCCCTGGCATTCAAAGCGCAGAAGGGACCGGGGCGGAAGACCTGACTCCGGATTGTTGTCTTCGTTACCTGTGCCTCACGTGCGCTCCACTTCCGGATGACCATGGTTCTGCCCCCGGACGCGGCTACCCGGCCCGTGGCGTGCCACACTCGGACCCATGCGCGTGTACCTCGGCTCGGATCATGCCGGCTACGAACTCAAGAACCACCTGGTCGAATGGCTCAAGGCCCATGGCCACGAGCCCGTCGACTGCGGACCCCACATCTACGACGCCCAGGACGACTACCCCCCGTTCTGCCTCCGCGCCGCGGAGAGGACGGCGGCGGACCCGGACGCCCTCGGCATCGTGATCGGCGGCTCGGGCAACGGTGAGCAGATCGCCGCGAACAAGGTCAAGGGCGTCCGTGCGGCCCTCGCCTGGAGCGAGCAGACCGCGGCGCTCGGCCGCGAGCACAACAACGCGAACGTGATCTCCATCGGCGGCCGGATGCACACGGAGGAGGAGGCGACGAAGTTCGTCGAGATCTTCCTCGGCACCCCGTACTCGAACGAGCCCCGCCACCAGCGCCGCATCGACATGCTGTCGGCCTACGAGGAGACCGGCGAGCTCCCGGAGATCCCGCCGCACCACCCCAAGTAAGCCCCTCCGGCGCTTGCTAGCAAGCCCCTCCGGCGCTTGAGGAGCGGGGGCCGGGGCAGAGCCCCGTGCCCCGCACCACAGGCGCCGTACCTGTGCCCGCCCCGAGAGGAACACCCGTGCCCGAGGGCCACACGATCCACCGCCTGGCCCAGGACCACGCCGAACGCTTCGCAGGCCGGAAAACCCAGGTCGCCAGCCCCCAGGGCAAATTCTCCGACGCGGCAGCCCTCCTCACCGGCCAGGAACTGATCGGCACAGAGGCCCACGGCAAACACCTCTTCCTCCAGTTCGGCGGAGCCTCCTGGGTCCACATCCACCTGGGCCTCTTCGGCAAGTACACCCTCGGCGAGACCCCGCCCCCGCCCCCCACGGACACGGTCCGCCTGCGCCTGCGCAACGACGCGTACTACTCGGACCTGCGCGGCCCCACGACCTGCGCCCTGATCACCGACGCCGAGAAGCAGGCGATACACGACCGCCTCGGCCCGGACCCGCTGCGCACGGACGCCGACCCGGCGAAGGCGTACGCGCGCATCTCCCGCAGCCGTACGTCGATCGCCGCTCTCCTGATGGACCAGAAGGTCATCGCGGGCGTCGGCAACGTCTACCGGGCCGAGGTCCTCTTCCGCCACGGCATCGACCCGTACACCCCCGGCCGCAGCCTCACCGAAGCCCGGTTCAAGGCCATCTGGGACGACTTGGTGGCGCTCATGCGTGAGGGCGTCCGCCTCAACCGCATCGACACGGTCCGCCCCGAGCACACCCCCGAGGCGATGAACCGCCCGCCGCGCGTCGACGACCACGGCGGCGAGGTCTACGTCTACCGCCGGGCGCCCCGGCCCTGCCACCTGTGCGGCACCGAGATCCGCACGGCGGAGCTGGCGGCCCGCAACCTCTTCTGGTGCCCGACCTGCCAGCCGCCCGCCACCGACACAGGCACTTACTAGAACCCGTGCTGCAACCAGGGCTTGACCGGCGACCCGAAGGCCAACGCCGCCTCGGCGAGCGCCCCCTGCCGCACCTCGCGTACCCGCCCCGCCCCGGCCAGCTCGGCCAGTGACACGTCACCGAGGTAGGCCGCGCCCAACTCCCGTACGGACAGGGTGAGATCGGCTGGCTCCTCGGTCCGCTTGCAGGACGCGCCCGTCGCATCCCCGGACAGCCGCCAACGCCCCTCGTTCCAGGGGCAGAAGGCGTCCTCGACCTCGAACACGACGTCCACGGGCGTGAGATACGTACGCGCTTCGAGGGCGGTGCCCACATCCACCAGACGTACGTGCATCGAGTCCCGCACCCGGACCCCGCACCGCCGGATGTCGGAGACCATCGACAACAGCGGATCGTCCACCGGACGGTTGCGCGCCTCCACCGTGGACGTCAGGTCGATGTCACAGAGGAACCGCCACAGCGCCGCGTACGCCGCCGGGTCGAGCGCGGTGACGTCCCGCGCCTGGATACGGCCGTGCGGCACCGCCCACTCCGACTCCGGCTTGTTGTGGAACCGGGTGAAGCCGACCGTCTCCCCGCCCCGCTCGGCGACGACGCACTGCAACGGCGACGCCCCGTTCCGCTCCTCCGGCTCGTCGAGCAGCGGCAGCCGCTCCCAGCCGGGCGAGCGCGCCAGCATCCCCGGCCGGGTGCCGATCGTGCGCAGATACACCGCCTCGCACCGCTCGGCCGCCTCGGCGGCGTCGACGAACCGCAGCCGTACGTCATCGGTCCCGGCCGGGGCGTCGATCCTGACCCGGGAGGAGTCGATGCTCACGTACGCCTGCCGCGTACCGATGCCGTATCCGAACCGGCCGTAGATCGCCGGCTCGGACGCGGTCAGCACCGCGAGGGGCTCGCCCCAGTCCCGTACGTCGTCGAGCTGGCGGCGCATCATCGACGTGAGGATGCCGCGCCTGCGATGCGTCGCGGCGACACTCACCATCGTCACGCCCGCGGCGTCCACGAACGCGCCGCCGGGCACCGACACCCGGAACGAGAAGGCTCCCGCGGTACCCACGCAGTCCGCGCCGTCCCACACCCCGACCGAGCGGTCGAGCTCCGTCAGGTCGTCCCACAGCCGCCGCTCCTGCGGCGGTTCGGCCACCCCGCCGAAGGCCACCTCGAGCCGGGCGTACCAGCGCTCCCACTCGTCCTGGCGCAGCACGCGTACGTCAGTCGTCATAGGCCATGCCTAGCAGGGCAAGCGGGACATGAGCGAGCGAATTCACCCTTGGCGGACCCTGGCCGGGCGTGCCCGAAAAGGGGGGACAAGTGGGACCACCCGTGCACAGGTCCAGGCCCGATGGATAAGGTCCACGAGCAATGGCCCTACGACGAGAGCGGCGCCCGCGCGAGCAGCGCGCGGCCGCCGAGACGTTTTCGGCCCGGATGAAGATGCGCGTGCACCGGGTCCGCACCGCCGTGCGCAAATCCGGGGTGGACTACTTCCGGGGCGACGGCTCGGACTGGATCGCGCTCGCCGGGCTGCTGCTCACGATCCCGCTGATCACCTGCTTCACGATCCTCAACCCGGTCTGGTGCACGCCCACCGTTCTCGTCCTGCCGATCGTCGCGGGCGGCCTGGTGCTGCGCCCGGCCAGCCTGCTCGGCCTGTACGCGGCCGCCGCCGCGGCGCTGATCGTGGAGTCCGTACAGCTCGGCCCGTACTCGCAGCGCGCGGCGGGCGTCACGCCGGGCACCGTCCTCACGGTCGCCGCCTGCGGTTTCTTCGGCCTCCTGATAGCGCAGTTCCGCAGCCGTGTCGGGGTGCCCTGGCGGCGCGGCGGCACGATGCTCTTCGACCTGCGCGAGCGCATCCGTACGCAGTCCCGGCTGCCGAAGCTGCCGCAGGGCTGGCACCGGGAGATGGCGTTGCGGCCGGCCGGCGGGCAGTCGTTCTCCGGTGACTTCGTGGTCGCGGCCCGTACGAACAACGGCCGGACCCTGGAAGTCGTCCTCACCGACGTGTCCGGCAAGGGCATGGACGCGGCGTCGCGGGCGCTGCTCCTTGCCGGGGCCTTCAGCGGCCTCCTCGGCTCGCTGCCGCCGCACGCGTTCCTGCCCGCGGCCAACGGTTATCTCCTCCGCCAGGACTGGGACGAGGGCTTCGCGACCTCCATCCATCTCGTCCTCGACCTGGAGTCCGGGGACTACGAGCTGTACTCGGCCGGGCATCCGCCGGGCCTCCAGCTCAGTGCCGGTACCGGCCGCTGGGAGGAGAAGGCCGCGGAGGGTCCGCTCCTCGGGGTCTACGACGGCGCGGAGTTCGACGCCACGAAGGGGACGCTCCGTCCCGGTGACGTGCTGATGCTCTTCACCGACGGCCTGGTGGAGACGTCCGACCGGGACATCACCGAGGGCATCGACCGGCTCACGGGTGAGGCCGATCGCTATGTCCCCGGCGGTTTCCACGGTGCGGCGTGGCATCTCATCGAGGCGGTGGCCAAGGACGTCAACGACGACAGGGCGCTCCTCCTGCTCTGCCGCGACACCTGACCCGGGGTCCCCTGAGCGTCTCCCGTCCGGGGCTCGGCGGGTTTCACGCGTGCGGCCCGGTGGGACGCCCCGGACACCCGCACTTCGTCTGCGGCCCGGTGGGGCTTCTCGCGCAGTTCCCCGCGCCCCTGAGATGCGCACTACGTGCGCCATCTCAGGGGCGCGGGGGCAGCGGCGAAGCCGCCCGCCCTAGGGGCGCGGGGAACTGCGCGAACAGCCACGACGCACCCGCACCCTTCACGGAACGCCCCCGCCCAGGGCCCCGTCACACCCCGGCCCCCACCCGCCGCTCCTCCTCGACGGCCACCGACGACCCCCCGGGCAGAAGACGGGCCAGCCAAGAGGACCGCCCCGCTGCCAGCGGCCCAAGCACGGCCAGCAGCAGCACATACCCCGCGATGAACGGAGAGAGCCGCTCATCGAGCCCCGCCCCCGCGGCCATCGTGGCCAGGATCAGCGCGAACTCCCCCCGGGCCAGCAGCGTCGTAGAGATGTTCGCCGCGGGCCCGGCCCCGAACCCGTACACTCGCGCAGCCCCGAGACCCGCCAGCACATTCATCACCAGCGTCACCGCGACAGCGGCAAGTACGGGCCAGAGCACGGTCGGCAGATCCCCGGGATCGATGGACAGCCCGAACGCGAAGAAGAAGATCGCGCCGAAGGCGTCCCGCAACGGATGCACCAGCTTGAGGATCCGCTCACCGGACGTCGTGGACCCGAGCATCAGACCGACCATGAACGCCCCGATGGCGTCCGCGACCCCGAACCACTCGGAGACCCCCGCCACGAACACGGCCGCGCCGAGGAAGGAGATGACGAGGAGCTCGTCGTCCCTGGTGTTGAAGAGCTTGCCGACGACCCGCGTACCGAACCGCGCGGCCAGCGCGAGCAGCAGCAGGAACCCGAAGGCCTTCCCGCCGTCCAGGACCGCGGCGGCCAGCGAGTCGGCGCCGGACAGGATCGGTTGCAGCGCGGCGAGATACAGGGCCAGGAAGATGTCCTCGACCACGATGATGCCGAGGATCGGCTTGGTCTCGGGGTTGCCGAGCCGCCCGGTGTCCACGAGCACCTTGGTGACGATGGCGGACGAGGAGATGCCGAGCACCCCGGCGAGGACCAGAGCTTCGGAGGTGCCCCAGCCGAGGGCGAATCCGAAACCGAGGCCGGCGCCGACGTTCAGCACGAGGTAGGTCGCTCCGGCGACGGCCATCTTGCGGCCGCCCGCCTTGAGGTCGTCCAGATGGAACTCGAGGCCCAGGTAGAAGAGCAGCAGCACCAGCCCGAGCGCGGAGAGCATCTCCAGCTCGTGCGGGTCGGAGACGAGCACGACGCCCGGCGTGTGCGGGCCGAGGAGGATCCCGGCCAGGATGAACAAGGGAATGGTGGGGAGTCCGATGCGCCCGCCGAGGCGGGCGAGGACGGCGGCGGCGAGAAAGGCGCCACCCATGGCGATCAAGGTGTCTGCGTGTCCGATGGGCCCGGTCCTCTCGGTAAAGAGATCGTCAAGAAAGCGTCAATAGTTAGCTTACCAAAGGAGTGCGGCGGGGTCCCGGGCGATCGCGGGCGGGGGTTCTCCCCACCCCCGATCCGCCAGCCGCCCTCATGGTCGCCGGACCCCTCGGATCCGTACGTTCGATGCATCGAGGCAGGGGCCTCGACAACCCGGCGACGTACGAAGGGCGGACCCCATGGGCCTGCGCAAGAAGCGGCAGCACGACCGGAGCGCGGCACCCGTCGCCGCGCCCACCGGGGACTGGGCCGTCGAACTGCGCGGCGTACGGCGCAGCTACGGCCGCGGCGGCTCCACCGTGCACGCCCTGCGCGGTATCGAACTCGCCCTGCCCAGCGGCACGTTCACCGCCGTGATGGGCCCCTCCGGCTCCGGCAAATCCACCTTCCTGCAGTGCGCGGCCGGGCTCGACCGCCCCACCGACGGGACCGTCGCCCTCGGCGGCACCACCATCACCGGCATGAGCGAGAACAAGCTCACGGCCCTGCGCCGCACCCGCCTCGGCTTCGTCTTCCAGGCCTTCAACCTGCTGCCCTCGCTCACCGTCGAGCAGAACGTGCTGCTCCCGATGCGCCTGGCCGGCGCGCGCCCGGACCGGCGTCGCGCCGCCGAGGTCCTCGCCCAGGTCGGCCTCGCCGACAAGGGGCGGCGCCGCCCCGGCCAGCTCTCCGGCGGCCAGCAGCAGCGCGTCGCCATCGCCCGCGCCCTGGTCACGAACCCGGACGTGATCTTCGCCGACGAGCCGACCGGCGCCCTGGACACCACCACCGCCGCCGAGATCCTCGGACTGCTCCGCTCCGCCGTCGACGGCATGGGCGCCACCGTCGTCATGGTCACGCACGACCCGGCGGCCGCCGCCTACGCCGACCGCGTCCTGTTCCTCGCCGACGGCTCGATCGTCGACCACCTGGAGGGCGCCGGAGCCGACCGCATCGCCGCCCGCATGCGCACCCTGACCGCGCCCGCACCCGTCAGGGCGGCCGCCTGATGTCCCGCCCCAACGGACTGGCCCGCGCCGCGCTCCGTTTCAAGCCCGCGGCCTTCGCCGGCACGTTCGTCGCCCTGATGATGTCCGCCCTGATCGTCGCGGCCTGCGGCATCCTCCTGGAGACGGGCCTACGCGCCTCGGTCCCGGCCGAGCGGTACGCGGGCGCCCCCGTCGTGGCCGCCGCCGACCAGCGCGCCCACTTCGTCACCGGATCCGGCGAGGACCGCGAGGACGACGCCGTCCCGCTGCCGGACCGCGCCCGGCTCTCCGACTCCCTCGTGACGAAAGCGGCCTCGGCGGTGGGCGCGCGTACCGCGATCGCCGACGTCACTTTCCGGGTCCGGCTCGAAGGCGCCTCCCTCACCGCCCACAACTGGGGCTCCACCGCCTTCACCGGCGAGCACCTGACAGAAGGCCGCGCCCCGCGAGCCGGCGAGATCGTCATGGGCGGGCCCGGTGCCCGGGTCGGCGACCGCACCACGCTCACCACGCCGAAGGGCCCGCACACCTACCGCGTCTCCGGCACCACCGAGGCACCCGCCGTCTGGTTCACGGACACCGAGGCCATCGGCGTCTCCGGACACCCGGGCCGGATCGACGCGATCGCCGTGCTCCCGAAGGACGGCGTCTCCGCGGACACCCTCAAGTCCCAAGTGGCGCACGCCCTTTCGGGCACACCCGCGGTCCAGGTGCACACCGGCGACGACCGCGGCGCCGCCGAGAGCGGCACGCTCGCCTACGCCAAGGAGACCCTGATCGCCCTCGGCGGTTCCTTCGGCGGCATCGCCACCGCCGTCGCCGTGTTCACCGCGGCCGGCACGGTCGCCCTCTCCGTCGGCCAGCGCGCCCGCGAGTACGCCCTGCTGCGCGCCATCGGCACCACCCCCCGCCAGATCCGCCGCTCCATCGCCACCGAGACCCTCCTGGTCGCCCCGCTCGCCGGCGCCCTCGGCTGCCTGCCCGGCATCGCGCTGGCCCGCTGGTGGTTCGGCCAGCTCCAGGACAAGGGCGCGGTCCCCGAAGCCGTCCAGCTCTCCGTCTCGTACATCCCGCTGCTCACCGCCGTCGGCACGGCCGTCCTCACCGGCCTCCTCGCCGGGTACATGGCGGCCCGCCGCCCCTCCCGCATCAAGCCGGGCCAGGCCCTCGCCGAGGCGTCCGTCGAGCGGCTGCGCCCCGGCTGGATCCGTACGCCGCTGGGCATCGCGGCAGCCGTCGGCGGCATCGTCCTCACGGGGCTCGCCGCGCACCTCAGCGGTGACGACGCGGCCAACACGGCGCTCGGCATCGTCATGTGCTTCATGCTCGCCGTGGCGCTCCTCGGCCCGCTCGTGGCCCGCCTCGCCGCCACGCTCTTCGGTCTCCCGCTGCGCGGCGCCGGTGCGTCCGCCTCGCTCGCGGCCGCCAACTCCCGCAGCAACGCCCGCCGCCTCGCCTCCGCGATCACCCCGATCGTCCTCGCGATGTCCTTCTCCTCGGTGCTGGTCTTCATGCACACGAGCGAGGACCACGCCGCGGCGAACCAGCAGAAGGCGGGCATCACGGCCGACCACATCGTCACGGCCGACGCGGGCCTGGACCCCGGCTCGGTCGCCCGGGCCGCCACGGCGCCCGGCGTCTCCGCCTCCGTCGGCCTGCTCAAGACCTCGCTCCTCGTCCCCGCGGGCTCCGGCGGCGACCGCTGGCTGGAGTCGGCGTCGGCGCAGGCCGTCACCGGTACGGCGAAGGACCTCGCCCGGGTCCAGGACCTGAAGGTCACCCGCGGCGCGATCGACCTCACCGACCCGGACACCCTCGCCATGGACGCGGCCCTGGCCCGTTCCGCCCACGTGAAGGTCGGCGAGCGCGTCGCCCTGCGCCTGCCCGACGGCACGAAGGCGTCCCCGACGCTCTCGGCCACGTACGAACGCGGCCTCGGCCTCTCCCAGATCACCCTGCCGCGCGCGGCGCTGACGGGCCACGTCACGAACCCCTACGACAGCGAAGTGTGGACGAAGGGCGGCACGACACGCTCCCTGTCCGCCCTCGGCACCCCGCTCGCGCGCGCCGACTACACCACCGCCCAGTCCCTCGACCGCGAACTGAACGCCTGGGCCAACACCACCATGGCCGTGGTCCTCGGCGGCTTCGCGGCGCTCGCCGCTGTCAACACCCTGGTCATGACGGTCCTGGACCGTCGCCGTGAACTCGGCACGCTCCGCCTGATCGGCTCCACCCGCCGCCAGGTGCTCCGCATGATCCGCTGGGAGGCGCTCCTCGTGGCCTGCGCGGGCATCGTCCTCGGCACGGCCATCGCCTTCGCGACGCTGATCCCGATGATGAACGGCCTCACCGGCGAGAACCCCTACATCCCGCCCCTGCTCTACGGCTCCTTCGCGGGCGCGGCGCTCCTCCTCGGCCTGCTCTCGACGGCCCTGCCCGCGCGCATGGCGATGAGGGAAGCGCCGTAGTCCCGTACGTACGTCTAGGGTCGGCCCATGATGACGCTCCGGGAGATCGAGGCCCTGGCCCGCCGGGCCCACGGCGGTCAGCGGGACAAGGCGGGGCGGCCCTACGCGGAGCACCTCGGCACCGTGGCCGCGGGGGTCGCGGCGCGGGGCGGTACGGACGAGCAGGTGGCGGCGGCGTGGCTGCACGACGCGGTCGAGGACGACGCCCTCACCGAGGAGTGGCTGGCGGCGGCCGCGCTGACCGAGCCGACCAAGGAGATCGTGCGCGCCCTGACGAAGCGGCCGGGCGAGCCCCCGGAGGCGTACGCGCACCGCATCCTGTCGACGCCCGGCGCCCTGCTGGTCAAAGAGGCGGACCTGGCCCACAACGCGGACCCGGCCCGCCTCGCGGTCCTGGACGAGCCGACCCGGGCCCGCCTCACCCAGAAGTACGCGACGATGCGCGCACTTCTGGGCCTGCCGCGCTAGGGCCTGTTGCGCGCCCGGGCCAGCTGAGTGGCGTCCTTCTTGAAGGCCCACTCCATCTTCGGCTCCATGGCGAACCGGAAGATCCGCTGTACGGGCGGCGTGCACAGCACGGTGACGACCGCCGCGGCGATGACGGTGACGGCGATCTGCCCGTACGGCTCGTGCACCCAGTCCGCGTCGAACCAGCCCCAGAACCGGGACCCCTTCGCCAGGAATCCGTGCAGCAGATAGCCGTACAAGGTCCCCGCGCCGAGCACGGTGAACCACATCTTGCGCCTCGGCACCCACGCGAAGAAGCACGCGGTCAGCACCAGCGAGCAGCCGAGCAGGGCGAGCGTCATGACGACACCGGCCCACCAGGGAGCACCCAGCTCCTGCGCGCTGTCGCGGTGGTAGAACCACGCGGACGTCATCCGCGGAGCCGCCCAGTACGCCAGCACGAGCGCGGCCGCCACGATCGGCACGGACAGGATCCGCACCTCACGCCGCCGCACCAGCTGGAAGTGCTCCGGCTTCATGAAGAGCCCGAGCACGAAGAAGGGCAGGAACTGCAGGACGCGCTGCAGGTCCAGGTCGTCACCGATGTCGGGCGAGACCGACGCGAGCACGGCGACGGCCAGGGCGACCGGCACCGGCCAGCGGATGATCTTCCACAGGGGAGTGGTGAGCCGCCACACGAAGAGCGCGACCAGGAACCAGGTCAGGAACCACGGGTCGAGCAGGCTGAACGGATGGTCCGGGTCGCCGCCCGCGGTCCGCTTGAAGAGCGTGTACGCGATCTCGAAGAGGATGTACGGCACGGCGACGCCGGTGATCAGACGCCTGAGCCGGTCCGGCCGCATGTCGAAGCTGCGCGAGAAGTAGCCGGAAATGATGATGAACGCCGGCATGTGGAACGTGTAGACGAACATGTACAGCGCTTCGGCGCTGCGGCTGCCGTCCGTCAGGGGCTCCCAGCAGTGGCCCATCGCGACGAAGACGATGGCCAGGTACTTGGCGTTGTCGAAGAACGCGTCCCGCTGCCCGGGCTTGCCTGCGCCGGCCCGAGCGGAGGCCTGCCCGGTGGCCGGGGGCGTGGCGGCGGCGGGAGCGGATGCGGGGGACGGGGCGGCGGTGTCCTGGAGCGACGTGACCGCGGCCGGGGGGAGCGGGGTGCGACGCGAGCCGTGCGGGTACAGGGAGTTGGTCACAGGCCCTCCCACCAGGAGCTCGGGGAGACGATCCGGGACCGCACTGCACCGGCGGGGATCATGGCAGTGTGGAACATCTGAGGCACCCTAGTAGCGCCCGAACGATTTCGTAAAACCCTCAACGCGAGTCCTCCTTATCGGTCCCGGCTACCCCGGATTCGAAGAAGTCCGCATGACGGCGTACGACATCGAGCCAATGCCGATCTGTCCGCTATCGCACTGCTAATCCGCCTTAAACACCGCATAACGCCGCCGAGCGGCTCCGGTCGTTTGTCCGATTGATCATCAATTGTCACTTCGGGTGGGAGGGCGGATAAAGGGGCAGGAATTCAGCCGCCGCGACGCTCCGCTTATCCGTGTGCAGACCGGATGGAATATGCGGGAAAACCATGCGTGGCATGCGACGGGCATGTGTGGGCCGCATGTGCGCCGATGGAAACGATCAAGCCGAATTCCGTACCCCCGCGTACCCCCCGGCACCCCCGCCGACGTGCACCGCTCATGCGCCCCAAGGCCCCTCGGCCACCGCGCTCCCACGCGCGCGTGGCCGACGATGCGTCACCGGCCGCATATGGACGCCGCGTTGGTGGCACGATGGCTCTGACGGGGGGTGTGCGGGGCTGTGCCCCCCGGGCCGGGAGAGCGGACCGACCTAGGGTGTGATCAGTGTGGCCATTTCGCTGTCAGTTGTGCTGTTGTTGGCGATCGTCCTCGTTGTGCTGATGCGCGGCGGCTCGCTCAAGGCGGGGCCCGCCATCGTGGCAGTGCTCTTCGGCTTCTTCCTGGCATCGACCGGAATGGCCCCTGCCATCAACAACTTCCTCAACTCCGTCGCGAGCAGCATCAGCGCGATAAATTTCTGAACACCGGCGAGCACATCGCAGGCCGGGGCGCGAAAAAGCCCCCGGCCCGGTACCGCCTGAGCGGAACCGGGCCGGAGGCCTCATCAAGAGCGGGCGACGGGAATCGAACCCGCGTAGCTAGTTTGGAAGACTAGGGCTCTACCATTGAGCTACGCCCGCACAGCTTGCGCCCCAGGTCACCGACCGCGGCACGGAAGGCATCGTAGCGGGTCCCGGGCCCCGCTCGCACACCCTATTGCCGTGCACCGTCCACGCCCCGTCCGCACTCCACCGCGCGCCCCGCAATGCGGGAGCCGCACTGCCTGCGGGCATGTACCCTACGTGTCGCACCGACGGGGTGTGGCGCAGCTTGGTAGCGCGTCCGCTTTGGGAGCGGAAGGCCGTGGGTTCAAATCCCGCCACCCCGACCAGCGTTGCCGCGGCGACACGACGACCGCGGATCCTCCACGGGCGTCCTCGCCGGACCGAACCCCAAGATCGCATTGTGGGTGTGCTCCGGCGTGCCGTTACTATGCAAGCTGCATGCCCGTGTGTCTCTAAGCCGGGCACGATCCCTAAAGTCAGCCCCCAAGGAGACCGAACCGTGAAGAGCGCCGTCGAGACCCTGAACCCGACCCGGGTTCGGCTCAGCATTGAGGTGCCCTTCGAGGAGCTCAAGGACAGCCTCGACGCGGCGTACAAGAAGATCAACCAGCAGGTCACGGTGAAGGGCTTCCGCAAGGGCAAGATCCCCGCCCGCGTCATCGACCAGCGGTTCGGCCGCGGTGCGGTCCTGGAGGAGGCTGTCAACGACGCCCTCCCGAAGTTCTACACCGACGCCGTCAACGAGGCGGAGCTCAACGTACTGGGCCAGCCCGAGGTCGACATCACGGAGCTGAAGGACGGCGAGACGCTGAACTTCACCGCCGAGGTCGACATCCGCCCGGCCATCGAGATCCCGGACTACTCCGGTATCGAGGTTGAGGTGGACGCCGTAGAGGTCACCGACGAGGACGTCGACAAGTCCGTGGAGCAGCTCCAGGAGCGCTTCGCCTCGACCTCCCCGGTCGAGCGCGCCGCCGAGGACGGCGACGTCGTGACCATCGACCTGGAGGCCAAGGTCGAGGGCGAGGTCCTCGAGGACGGCGTCGCTTCCGGCGTCTCCTACACCATCGGTTCCGGCGAGCTCCTCGACGGCATCGACGAGGCCGTGAAGGGCCTGGAGGCCGGTGGCGAGGCCACCTTCACCTCCGAGCTCAAGGGCGGCTCCGCCGAGGGCAAGGAGGCCGAGGTCACCGTCAAGGTCACCCAGGTCGCCGCCCGTGAGCTGCCTGCCCTGGACGACGAGTTCGCCCAGCTCGCCTCGGAGTTCGACACCCTCGACGAGCTGAAGGCCGACAGCCGCAAGCGCCTCGAGAACATGAAGCAGTACGACCAGGCCACGCAGGCCCAGGAGCGCGTCCTGGAGAAGCTGCTCGAGCTGGTCGAGGTCCCCGTTCCCGAGAAGCTGCTCGAGGACGAGGTCCAGACCCGCAAGCACAACCTCGAGCACCACCAGCTCGGCCAGATGGGCCTCGACATCGAGAAGTACCTCGAGATCCAGGGCAAGACGGTCGAGGAGTTCGACGCCGAGACCCGCGAGCAGGCGGTCAAGGGCATCAAGACGCAGTTCGTCCTCGACGAGCTCGTCAACAAGGAGAAGCTGAACGTGAACCAGGAGGAGCTCACCGAGCACCTCATGCGTCGCGCCGCCTCCTCCAACATGTCCCCCGACCAGTTCGCCCAGGCGGTCGTCGAAGGCGGCCAGGTCCCGATGCTGGTCGGCGAGGTCGCCCGCGGCAAGGCCCTGGCCGTCGTGGTCGAGGCCGCCACGGTGAAGGACACCAACGGCGAGGTCGTCGACCTCGAGGACGACGAGGAGGAGACGGAGGCCACCGAGGCCGCCGCCGAGACCTCCGGTGAGGACCAGGAGAAGACCGAGGCCTGATCCCTCCCAGCAGTAGACGCGGCAGGCCCCCGGGACACGTGTCCCGGGGNNNNCGCGCCCCGTAGGGGCGCGGGGAACTGCGCGAGCAACCACACGCGTCCTGCGCCCGCCGACCGGCGTCGCGGGGCAGGCGCCCCTGCGGTCCCGGCCTCGAGCGGAGCGAACCTGCGCTCACAGCGAACAGTCGACTTCGCGGGATTCCCCGAAGGGACCTGCGCGTTAGGGTCCATGAATACGAGGGCAGGGGAGTCTCCGAGCGAGGGCCCCGGCCTCAGTAAGAGACGCAAGACGGCACGTGGCCGTCAGAGACGAGCAGGTGGATACGTGACGAATCTGATGCCCTCCGCCGCCGGCGAGCCGTCCATCGGTGGTGGCCTCGGCGACCATGTCTACAACCGGCTGCTCGGCGAGCGGATCATCTTCCTCGGCCAGCAGGTCGACGACGACATCGCCAACAAGATCACCGCGCAGATGCTGCTCCTTGCCGCCGACCCGGACAAGGACATCTACCTCTACATCAACAGCCCCGGTGGCTCGGTGACGGCCGGCATGGCGATCTACGACACCATGCAGTACATCCCGAACGATGTCATCACCATCGGCATGGGCATGGCGGCCTCGATGGGCCAGTTCCTGCTCACCGGCGGCACGGCGGGCAAGCGCTTCGCGCTCCCGAACACCGACATCCTGATGCACCAGGGCTCCGCCGGCATCGGCGGTACGGCCTCGGACGTCAAGATCCAGGCCGAGTACCTGCTGCGTACGAAGCACCGCATGGCGAGGATCACGGCCGAGCACTCCGGCCAGACGGTCGAGACGATCATCCGTGACGGAGACCGCGACCGCTGGTACACCGCCGAGGAGGCCAAGGAGTACGGCCTCATCGACGAGATCATCTCTGCCGCTACGGGTGTTCCGGGCGGCGGCGGCACCGGCGCCTGATCGGTTCGCACCGACTCAGCGCCGGCCCCAAGCCCTCTGCCTCCCTCACCAGGACGGAACACCGACGATCATGAACAACATCCCCGGCAGCGGCCTCTACACCGGCCCGCAGGTCGACAACCGCTACGTGATCCCGCGCTTCGTCGAGCGCACCTCGCAGGGCGTGCGTGAGTACGACCCGTACGCGAAGCTCTTCGAGGAGCGCGTGATCTTCCTCGGCGTGCAGATCGACGACGCCTCGGCCAACGACGTCATGGCGCAGCTGCTGTGCCTGGAGTCGATGGACCCGGACCGCGACATCTCCATCTACATCAACAGCCCCGGTGGCTCGTTCACGGCCCTCACGGCCATCTACGACACGATGCAGTTCGTGAAGCCGGACATCCAGACGGTCTGCATGGGCCAGGCCGCCTCGGCCGCCGCCGTGCTGCTCGCCGCGGGCACCCCCGGCAAGCGCATGGCCCTGCCGAACGCGCGCGTGCTGATCCACCAGCCCTCCGGCGGCACCGGCCGCGAGCAGCTCTCCGACCTGGAGATCGCGGCCAACGAGATCCTCCGGATGCGTACGCAGCTGGAAGAGATGCTGGCCAAGCACTCGACGACCCCGCTGGAGAAGATCAGCGAGGACATCGAGCGTGACAAGATCCTCACGGCCGAGGACGCACTCGCGTACGGCCTGGTCGACCAGATCATCTCGACGCGCAAGATGAACAACGAGGCAATCGCCTGACAAGGCGTTGTATCGTCTGCCACTCCCCGGCACGGTTCACGGAAGAAGTGAACCGTGCCAAGGGGGGCCCGAACGGGGGGCCCGGCAAGGTACCGTCGGATACAGGCACCAGGAGCCGCTGAACGTGGCGTCTCCCAGGCGAAGGGGAAGCACCTCGTGGCACGCATCGGTGACGGCGGCGATCTGCTCAAGTGCTCGTTCTGCGGAAAGAGCCAGAAGCAGGTCAAGAAGCTCATCGCAGGCCCCGGTGTATACATCTGCGACGAGTGCATCGACCTCTGCAACGAGATCATCGAGGAAGAGCTCGCGGAGACCAGCGAAGTGCGGTGGGAAGAACTTCCCAAGCCTCGCGAGATCTACGAGTTCCTCGAGGGCTACGTCGTAGGCCAGGAGGCCGCCAAGAAGGCGCTCTCCGTGGCGGTCTACAACCACTACAAGCGCGTCCAGGCCGGTGAGAACGGCGGGGCGGCGGGCCGCGACGACGCGATCGAACTCGCGAAGTCCAACATCCTGCTCCTCGGCCCGACCGGCTCGGGCAAGACGCTGCTCGCCCAGACGCTCGCCCGGATGCTGAACGTGCCGTTCGCCATCGCCGACGCGACGGCGCTCACGGAGGCCGGGTACGTCGGCGAGGACGTCGAGAACATCCTGCTGAAGCTCATCCAGGCCGCCGACTACGACGTCAAGAAGGCCGAGACGGGCATCATCTACATCGACGAGATCGACAAGGTGGCCCGCAAGTCGGAGAACCCGTCGATCACGCGCGACGTGAGCGGCGAGGGTGTCCAGCAGGCTCTTCTGAAGATCCTCGAGGGCACGACGGCCTCGGTCCCGCCGCAGGGCGGCCGCAAGCACCCGCACCAGGAGTTCATCCAGATCGACACGACGAACGTGCTGTTCATCGTGGGCGGCGCCTTCGCCGGTCTGGAGAAGATCATCGAGTCGCGGGCCGGCGCCAAGGGCATCGGCTTCGGCGCGACGATCCACTCCAAGCGGGAGCTCGAGGAGAAGGACCAGTTCCAGGAGGTCATGCCGGAGGACCTGGTGAAGTTCGGGATGATCCCGGAGTTCATCGGCCGCCTCCCCGTGATCACGAGCGTGCACAACCTCGACCGCGAGGCGCTGCTCCAGATCCTGGTCGAGCCGCGCAACGCCCTGGTCAAGCAGTACCAGCGCCTCTTCGAACTCGACGGGGTGGAGCTGGACTTCGAGCGCGAGGCCCTGGAGGCCATCGCCGACCAGGCGATCCTGCGCCGCACGGGCGCGCGAGGACTGCGCGCCATCATGGAGGAGGTCCTCCAGTCGGTGATGTACGAGGTCCCGTCCCGCAAGGACGTGGCCCGAGTGGTCATCACCGCGGAGGCAGTCCACTCGAACGTGAACCCGACGCTGATCCCGCGCGATTCCCGGGGCCCGGGCGCGGGGGAGCAGAAGTCGGCGTAGCCGCACAGCGGTCGTCGTACGGACACAGGAGAGGGGCCCGGTCGGACATCCGACCGGGCCCCTCTTCCGTGTCCCTGCGTCATCACGCCTTGACGCGGATCTCCTGGCGGAGCTTCGAGGCGATGTCCGAAGCCGCCTTGAGGTCGGGTGACTTGCCGGCCATCATGTCCGCGATCTCCATCGACATGACCATCGCGACCGTGCTGTGGTCACCCCAGATGCAGACCGGCATGTGCATGACCTTGGGCGTACCCGCGGCGGCCGAGCTGTCGTTGTTCTCGATCTTCACGTCCTGGCACTTCAGGACGACGTCGTCGGTGCTGTAGTCGGTGGGGTCACCGACGAGCGATCCCTTGGTCTTGCTGTCGCCGTCGTCCTCGAGCGCGGCGGTGGCCGCCTTGGCGAACATGCCGTCGACGAGCTTGCCCGGGTCGTCGATCTCGCCGTACGCGCCCTGGAACTGCAGCACCTTGCTGCCCAGCGGGTTGGCGGTGTCCTTGACCTCGTAACCGGCGCTGACGGGCTTGCCGTTCTTCAGGCCGTCCTTCTCGGCGTCCTTCATGTCCTCGTCGCTGAAGCCGTCGGACGCGGCCTCCTGCTTCTTGTACTCGTTGAGAACCGTCGCCGGCGCGGTCAGCTTGTGCGCGCCGTCGTCGGCGACCGAGACGCTGCCGCCTCCGCCGAACACGAAGTACGCGCCCACGCCGATCGCGGCGACCACGGCGACCGCCGCGATGATCAGGCCCGTCTTCTTCTTGCCGCCGCCCTGCGGGGGAGCCGGCGGGTACTGGCCGTACGGGGCCTGGGGCTGCTGCCCGTAGGGGCCCGGCTGCTGCGGCTGGCTGTAGGGCTGCTGCGGCGGAACCCCGGGCGGGCCCTGCTGCGGGTAGCCGTAGCCGGGCTGCGGCGCCTGCTGGGGGTACCCGTAGCCGGGCTGCGGGGCCTGGGGCTGCTGGCCGTAAGGCCCCGGCTGCTGCGGCTGGCCGTACGGCCCGGGCTGCTGGGGCTGCTGCGGCTGGCCTCCGTACGGGCCCGGCTGGTTGTGGCTCATTGCTTGGGTTCCTCCCCGCTGTTTATGTGCTCCCGACATCCTGACGTACGCACGTGCGGTTCGTTCCCCCGGAATCGGTTTCAGTACGGACCTGTGACCCCTCTAAACTGACCCCGTGACCGAGAACTCTCAGCAGCAGAACCCAGCGCCCACCTCCGAACTGCCGACCCAGTACGCGCCGGCCGAGGTAGAGGGGGCGCTGTACGAGCGCTGGGTGGAACGGGGCTACTTCACCGCTGACGCCAAGAGCGAGAAGGAGCCGTACACGATCGTCATCCCGCCGCCGAACGTGACGGGCGCCCTGCACCTGGGCCACGCGTTCCAGGTCACGCTCATGGACGCCCTCACGCGCCGCAAGCGCATGCAGGGGTACGAGACCCTGTGGCTGCCCGGCATGGACCACGCGGGTATCGCGACGCAGAACAAGGTGGAGCAGCAGCTTGCCGAGGAGGGCAAGTCGCGGCAGGACATCGGCCGCGAGGCCTTCGTCGAGAAGACGTGGCAGTGGAAGAGCGAGTACGGCGGCCGGATCCTCGGCCAGCTCAAGCGCCTCGGTGCCGGCCTGGACTGGTCCCGTGAGCGGTTCACCATGGACGAGGGGCTGTCCCGCGCCGTCCAGAAGATCTTCAAGGATCTCTTCGACGACGGCCTGATCTACCGCGCCGAGCGCATCATCAACTGGTGCCCGCGCTGTCTGACGGCCATCTCGGACATCGAGGTCGACTACCAGGACGACGACGGCGAGCTCGTCTCGCTGAAGTACGGCGACGGGGACGAGACCGTCGTCGTCGCCACGACCCGCGTCGAGACGATGCTCGGTGACACCGCGGTCGCCGTGCACCCGGACGACGAGCGGTACGCGCACCTGATCGGCAAGCGGATCAGGCTGCCGCTCACGAACCGGACGATTCCCGTCGTCGCGGACACGCACGTCGACCCGGAGTTCGGGACCGGCGCCGTGAAGGTGACCCCGGCGCACGACCCGAACGACTTCGCGATCGGGCAGCGGCACGACCTCGAGACCCTGACGATCATGGACGAGCGGGCGGTCATCACCGTGCCCGGCCCGTTCCAGGGGCTCGACCGGTTCGAGGCGCGCTCGGCGATCGTCGCCGCGCTGCGCGAGCAGGGCCGGATCGTCGCCGAGAAGCGCCCGTACGTGCACTCCGTCGGGCACTGCTCGCGCTGCAAGACCACCATCGAGCCGCGGCTGTCCCTGCAGTGGTGGGTCAAGGTCGAGACGCTTGCCAAGGCCGCGGGTGACGCCGTCCGTGACGGGCGCGTCGCGCTCCACCCGAAGGACATGGAGAAGCGGTACTTCGACTGGGTCGACAACCTCAACGACTGGTGCATCTCGCGCCAGTTGTGGTGGGGCCACCGCATCCCCGTCTGGTACGGCCCGGACGGCGAGGTCGTCTGCGTCGGCCCCGACGACCAGGCGCCGGGCACGGAGGCCGAGGGCTGGACGCAGGACGAGGACGTGCTCGACACGTGGTTCTCGTCCGGCCTGTGGCCGTTCTCGACTCTGGGCTGGCCGGAGGAGACCGAGGACCTCAAGAAGTTCTATCCGACCGACGTCCTGCTGACCGGGCACGACATCATCTTCTTCTGGGTCGTCCGGATGATGATGTTCGGCCTGTACGCGATGGAGGACCAGGTCCCGTTCAAGACGGTCGCCCTGACCGGTCTGGTCCGCGACGAGTTCGGCAAGAAGATGTCGAAGTCGAACCCGAACGCGGTGGACCCGATCGACTGGATGGACGCGTACGGCTCGGACGCGGTGCGCTTCACGCTCGCTCGCGGCGCCAACCCCGGCGCGGACGTGCCGATCGGCGAGGACTGGGTCCAGGCCTCCCGCAACTTCGCGAACAAGATCTGGAACGCCACGCGCTTCGCGCTGATGAACGGCGCGACGATCGAGGGCCCGCTGCCCGGGCCGGAGCAGATGACGGCCACCGACCGGTGGATCCTCTCCCGGCTCAACAAGACGGTGGCCGAGGTCGACGCGTTCTACGACGACTTCCAGTTCGCCAAGGTCTCCGACTCGCTGTTCCACTACGCGTGGGACGAGGTCTTCGACTGGTACGTCGAGCTGTCGAAGACGACGTTCATGGCGGGCGGCGAGCCGGCGAAGGTGTCGGGCCGGGTCCTCGGCGAGGTCCTGGACGTGACGCTGCGCCTGCTGCACCCGATCGTCCCGTTCGTCACCGAGTCGCTGTGGACCACGCTGACCGGCGGCGAGTCCGTCGTGGTCGCCGACTGGCCCAAGGCTGTGTCTGTTCCTGGTGCGGACGCTCCGGGTGGCTTCCGTGACGACGCCGCCGAGCGTGAGATCGAGACGCTGAAGCAGGTCGTCACCGAGGTCCGCCGCTTCAAGGGCGAGCAGGGTCTCAAGGCGGGCCAGCGCGTCCCGGCCCGGCTCACCCTGGACGGCACGGCGCTCGCCTCGCACGAGGCGGCCATCCGCCAGCTGCTGAAGCTCCAGCCGGAGGGCGGGGAGTTCCACGCGACGGCGACGCTGCCGGTGGCCGGCGCCGAGGTGGCGCTCGACCTGTCCGGCGCGATCGACGTGGCCGCCGAGCGCAAGCGTCTCGCCAAGGACCTCGCCGCCGCCGAGAAGGACAAGGCGCAGGCCGAGGGCAAGCTGGGCAACGAGAAGTTCCTGGGCAAGGCCCCGGAGAACGTCGTGGAGGGCATCCGCGCCCGCCTCGCCAAGGCGGACGAGGACATCGCCCGTATCCAGGCGCAGCTGGAGCGACTGCCGCAGGCGTAAGCACTGCCGCTACGTGACGGAAGGCCCCGGAACCCATCGGTTCCGGGGCCTTCCGCCTTGAGCGGCGTACGTCAGGACCGGGACGTGCTCAGTCCCAGATGCCGCAACTCGACGTCGGCCAGGGCCTCCAGGACCGCCGGGTCGGCCTCCCGCCAGCCCTCGGCGAGGCGGCCGGGCCCCGCGTCGGTGAAACGGGCGAGTTCGTCGAGGGGGCGGACCAGGGCGCGCAGGGCGAGCAGTTCGCGCCCGTCCTCGGTGGCGGCCAGCTCGCGCGCGGCGGCGGCCTGCCGGGTCCAGCGGATGCGGCGCGGCAGCCACAGGGCGAACAGCAGCCCGACCGGGACGACGAACAGGGCGACCGCGGCCAGCACGGCAAGGGCCTGGAGAGGCGCCTGCCCGGTGGGCGCGGCATCGGCGAGCCGGTCGCCGGCCCGGGCGACGTCGTGCAGGGTGCCGGTCATCCGCGGCCCGAGCAGCGGCAGCCGGGTGCGGGGGTGCGGGGCGGACCGGGCCGCGAGGTTGATGAGCCGGTGCGCGACCACCGCGGCCCCCGCCCACAGGGCGATCCACAGCAGGGCCGCGCCGTCACCGATGATCTGCCGTGCGCGGCGGCCGGGTTGTTGTGCGTACCACATGACCCGATGGGTACACCGCGCGTGCGGGCCGAACGGGTCACCGCGCCGGGCACCCCCGCGAAGATCCGTCGGAAGGGCGCTACGCCGCGCTCATCACCCGCTGCAACTCGTCGAAGTCGTCCACGCACTTGCCGCATCCCAGGGCGACGCTGTGCAGCGGATCCTCGGCCGCGAACACCGGGATGCCCGTGGCGGACGTCAGCCGCAGATCGAGGCCGGGCAGCAGCGCGCCGCCGCCGGTCAGCACGATCCCGTGCTCCATGACGTCGCCCGACAGCTCGGGCGGGCACTCCTCCAGCGTCGCCCGTACGGCGGCGATGATCGCCTCTATGGGCTCGTCCAGCGCGGCGCGCACCTCACCTACCGTCAGTTCGACCGTCTTCGGCAGCCCGGCGACCTTCTCGCGCCCCCGCACGGTGAACGCCCGCATCTCGAAGGCCTCCTCGCCGGGCACGGGCCACGCCGAGCCGATGGCGACCTTGACGTCCTCCGCGGTCCGTTCCCCGATGAGCAGCCCGTGCTCCTTGCGTACGTGGTCGGTGATGGCCTCGTCGAGCCGGTCGCCGCCGACCCGCAGCGACTGCGCGGTGACCACGCCGCCCAGCGAGATGACGGCGACCTCGGTCGTGCCGCCGCCGATGTCGACGACCATCGACCCGCGCGGCTCGGACACCGGGAGGCCCGCGCCGATCGCCGCGGCCATCGGCTCCTCGATCAGGTGCACGGCCCGCGCGCCCGCGCGCTGGGCCGCGTGCACGATGGCCCGCCGCTCCACGGGCGTGACCCCGCTGGGTACGCACACGACCATGCGCGTACGGGGCCGCCGTCCGGGCACGGCCTTGCGCACGAAGTGCCGGATCATCTCCTCGGCCGCCTCGTAGTCGCTGATGACGCCGCCGCGCAGCGGCCGGATCGCGGTGATGGAGCCGGGGGTGCGGCCGATGGTCTCCTTCGCCTCGCTGCCGACGGCGAGCGCGGTGCTGCTGCCTGCCTTGACGGCGACGACGGAGGGTTCGTTCAGCACGATGCCCTGACCGCGTACGTAGAGAAGAGTGTTGGCGGTGCCGAGATCAATGCCTATGTCCATGATCGCCAAGTTTGCCATGGGTGGTGCCGTCGGTGCTGCCGGAGGGTCTCCGTAGACTGGCGTACGTGAGTGACCTCCCTCCGCGCGACAGCAGCGACGACGAGCCCGCCGGCCAGCCCGACTCCGACGCCTTCGAGGAGATCGTGGGCGCCGAGACCGAGCGCGACCCCGACCTCGCGGTGATCGAGGCGGGCAGCCGCACCCTGCGCACCCGGGGCGGCGCGCCGAGCGGTGACGACATTCCCGCGCGCCCGCAGGACCCGGAGGTGGAGAAGGCGCTGCGCGCGGTGGAGGCCGATCTGGCCTCGCGCTGGGGCGAGACGAAGATGGAGCCGTCCGTCAGTCGTATCGCCGCGCTGATGGACGTCCTGGGCGAGCCGCAGCGCGCGTACCCCTCGATCCACATCACGGGGACGAACGGGAAGACGTCCACGGCCCGCATGATCGAGGCACTCCTGGCGGCCTTCGACCTGCGCACCGGCCGCTACACCTCACCCCACGTCCAGTCGGTCACCGAGCGCATCAGCCTGGACGGCGCCCCGATCGCCCACGAGCGTTTCATCGAGACGTACGACGACATCAAGCCGTACGTCGAGATGGTCGACGCGCAGCAGGAGTTCCGCCTCTCCTTCTTCGAGGTGCTGACCGGTATGGCCTACGCGGCCTTCGCCGATGCCCCGGTGGACGTCGCGGTCGTCGAGGTCGGCATGGGCGGCAGCTGGGACGCGACGAACGTGATCGACGGCTCGGTCGCCGTCATCACGCCCATCGACCTCGACCACACGGACCGGCTCGGCTCCACGCCCGGTGAGATCGCGGGCGAGAAGTCCGGGATCATCAAGCAGGACGCGACCGTGATCATGGCGCAGCAGCCGGTGGACGCGGCGCAGGTGATCCTGAAGAAGGCCGTGGAGACGGACGCGACCGTCGCGCGCGAGGGCCTGGAGTTCGGGCTCGTGGGGCGCCAGGTCGCCGTCGGCGGCCAGCTCGTGACGCTGCGCGGCCTGGGCGGCGAGTACGAGGAGATCTTCCTGCCGCTGCACGGCGCGCACCAGGCGCACAACGCGGCGGTGGCGCTCGCCGCCGTCGAGGCGTTCTTCGGCATCGGCTCGGAGCACGCGCGGCCGCTCGACATCGACACGATCCGCACCGCGTTCGCGTCGGTCACCTCGCCGGGGCGCCTCGAAGTCGTCCGCCGCTCGCCGACCGTCGTCCTGGACGCCGCGCACAATCCGGCGGGTGCGCGGGTCACCGCCGAGGCGATCAGTGAGGTCTTCGACTTCAGCCGGCTCATCGGGGTCGTCGGAGCGAGCGCCGACAAGAACGTACGGGGGCTGCTCGAGGCCTTCGAGCCGATCTTCGCGGAGATCGTCGTCACGCAGAACTCCAGCCACCGGGCGATGGACGCCGATGAGCTGGCGGCCGTCGCGGTGGAGGTCTTCGGCGACGAGCGGGTGCAGGTCGAGCCGCGGCTCGACGACGCGCTGGAAGCCGCGATCACTCTTGCCGAGGAGGAGGGCGAGTTCGCGGGTGGGGGAGTGCTCGTCACCGGGTCCGTGATCACGGTCGGCGAGGCCAGGCTGTTGCTGGGGAAGGGCTGATCCGCTGTGCGTACGTTGTGTTCCTCGACCCTGATCGGTGAGTTCTTCGTCATCGGTTTCGCCGGGCTCGTGGCGATGAAGGACCCCGATCTGTCCAGCGGTCTGGTGTGGACGGTGTGCGGTGTCGCGATGCTGCTCAGCGTGCTGCTGTGCGGGGTGCTGTCGCGGCCGGGCGGTGTCCAGCTGGGCTGGGCCCTGCAGATCGCGCTGATCGTGAGCGGGTTCTGGGTGCCGCTGATGTTCTTCCTGGGGGCGTGCTTCGCGGCGCTGTGGTGGGCCTCGATCCACTTCGGCCGCAAGATCGACGAGGCGAAGGCCCGCTGGGCGCAGCAGGAATCCAGCGCGGCGTAAGTCTTTTACGGTGGTGCGGCGTGGCGTGGCGGGGCGCGATGCCGGCTGCGGCTGTCGTCGTGGCTGGTCGCGCAGTACCCCGCGCCCCTGAAGCATGCGGCTCCGCCGCAGCTACATGGATCGCGTCAGCAAGCGCCCAACGAGATGACGCACGAAGTGCGAATCAGGGGCGCGGGGAACTGCGCGCTTAGCTCCCACCGGGCCCGCGGACGCGATGCTCCTCTCGGGGGCGCGGGGAACGGCGCGCTTAGCCCCCACCGGGCCCGCGGACGCGATGCTCCTTTCAGGGGCGCGGGGTACTGCGCGCTTAGCTCCCACCGGGCCGCGGACGCAATACCCCCTAGGGGCGCGGGGAACTGCGCGACCAGCCCCCACCGGGCCCGCGGACGCGATGCTCCTTTCAGGGGCGCGGGGAACGGCGCGCTCAGCTCCCACTGGGTCGCGGACGCAATACCTCCTAGGGGCGCGGGGAACTGCGCGCTCAGCCCCCACCGGGCCCGCGGACGCAACGCACCCCCAGGGGCGCGGGGAACTGCGCGCTCAGCCCCCACCGGCCCCGCGGACGCAACGCACCCCCAGGGGCGCGGGGAACTGCGCGCTCAGCCCCCACCGGCCCCGCAGACGCAACGCACCCCCAAAGGCGCGGGGAACTGCGCGACCAGCCCCACCGAACCCGCACCCGCCCCGCGGCAAGCGAACGTGGTGACCCCCTGTAACCTCGGGCCCACCGCACATCCAGGCCGCACAAGGAGTCCAGCCAACATGACCCAGCGCACGCTCGTCCTGCTCAAGCCCGACGCAGTCCGCCGTGGCCTGATCGGCGAGATCATCGGCCGCATCGAGCGCAAGGCCGGCTGGACCATCAGCGCTCTGGAGCTGCGCAGCCTGAGCCAGGAGACGCTGGAGCAGCACTACGGCGAGCACAAGGGCAAGCCGTTCTACGAGCCGCTGGTCGCCTTCATGTCGTCCGGGCCGGTCGTCGCCCTGGTCGTCGACGGCGAGCGCGTGATCGAGGGCATCCGCCAGCTGGCCGGTCCGACCGACCCGATCGCCGCCGCCCCGGGTTCGATCCGCGGAGACTTCGGCGTCATCGTCCGGGAGAACCTGATCCACGCCTCGGACTCGGAGGAGTCCGCCGAGCGCGAGCTGAAGATCTTCTTCCCGAACCTGGTCTGAGGCCACGCCCGAAGCCCGACCCGAAGCGCGACCCGAGGCCCGACCCGAGGCTCGACCCAAAGCCCGGAGGGGCCGGCGGTCTCGTCAGGTGAGACCTCGCAAAAAATGTTTTCTGACGCTATGTCAGGCGCCCGGTGCGACTGACCTGGAGCGGCCCGAGAAATTGGGCCGCTCTTTGGCATATGCGGCCCGATTGGGGGAACGCAACCCTCCGTCGGCACGTCCCCATTAGCGGGGCGGGGGTTCATCTGCTGACAATGGCGAAGACCCTCGCGCCGTGATCGTGCAGGCGAGACTACGATGGAAGCCTCCACGCCACACGCGTCCACCTCTCGCCTACCTGACAAGCAATCAAACGCTCCACTTGGGAAGGCCAGACGAATCCTGATGGGGAACTCAATGTCGTTCATCGGCCGTGACATGGCTGTCGACCTCGGGACCGCCAACACGCTGGTGTACGTCAGGGGTCGTGGGATCGTGCTCAATGAGCCGTCCGTGGTCGCGATCAACACCAACACCGGTGGCATCCTCGCGGTCGGCGCCGAGGCCAAGAAGATGATCGGGCGCACGCCGGGCAACATCGTGGCGGTGCGTCCCCTCAAGGACGGCGTGATCGCCGACTTCGAGATCACCGAGCGCATGCTCCGCTACTTCATCCTGAAGATCCACAAGCGGCGCTACCTGGCCCGCCCCCGCGTCGTCGTCTGCGTACCCTCCGGCATCACCGGAGTCGAGCGCCGCGCCGTCATCGAGGCCTCCTCGCAGGCCGGTGCCCGCCAGGTGCACATCATCGAGGAGCCCATGGCCGCGGCCATCGGATCCGGCCTCCCGGTCCACGAGGCCACGGGCAACATGGTGGTGGACATCGGCGGCGGCACCACCGAGGTCGCGGTGATCTCGCTCGGCGGAATCGTCACAGCACAGTCGATCCGGGTGGCCGGCGACGAGCTGGACAACGCGATCATCCAGCACATCAAGAAGGAGTACTCGCTCCTCCTCGGTGAGCGCACCGCCGAACAGATCAAGATCACGATCGGTTCCGCGTACGACCTCGACAACGACGAGCACACCGAGATCCGGGGCCGCGACCTCGTGTCCGGCCTGCCGAAGACCGTCGTCATCTCGGCGGCGGAGGTCCGCAAGGCCATCGAGGAACCGGTCAACGCGATCGTCGACGCGGTCAAGACCACCCTCGACAAGTGCCCGCCCGAGCTCTCCGGCGACGTCATGGACCGCGGCATCGTCCTGACCGGCGGCGGCGCCCTGCTGCGCGGCCTCGACGAGCGGCTGCGCCGCGAGACCGGCATGCCGATCCACATCGCCGAGGACCCGCTGGACAGCGTGGCGCTCGGCTCCGGCAAGTGCGTCGAGGAGTTCGAGGCGCTCCAGCAGGTGCTGGACGCTTCGCCCCGCAGATGAGATGACGCGATAACGTCCGCCGTACGAGTGGCTGCCACTTCGTGCGGCGGATCGTTGATATATAGGCAAGGCATAAGAATTCCCCTTATTCCGACTCAGGAAGGCACGGCCGCCGTACGTGAGGGACACACGAGAGAGCCGGCTGCTCCTGGTGCTGCTGATCGCCATCGCGTTCGCACTGATCACGGTGGACATCCGCGGCGGTGAGGACTCGCCGGTCGACGGTGCCCGCCAGGCCGCCGCGAAGGTCTTCGGCCCGGTGGAAAGCGGCGTCTCCGGCGCCGTCGACCCCATCGGCAACGCCATCGGCGCGGTCCGCGACTCCGGCAACCGGCACGACCGCATCGGTCAACTGGAGCGCGAGAACGCGGCGTTGAAGGCCAAGCTCGGCAGCGACGACCGCAACCGCAGCAAGATCCGCCAGCTCGACACCATGCTGAAGACCGCAGGCGCGGGCCAGTACGGCATCAAGGGAGCCCAGGTCATCGCCATAGGGTCCGCGCAAGGGTTCTCCTGGACCGTCACCATCGACGCGGGCGCGAACGACGGCCTCGAGCGCGACATGACGGTACTGAACGGGGACGGCCTTGTCGGCCGCGTCACCACCGTCGGCCCGAACACCGCGACGGTGCTGCTGGCCAACGACCCCGACTTCACCGTCGGCACCCGGATGGAGAAGACCGACGAGCTCGGCTTCACCTCCGGGCAGGGCGACCGCCCGCTCCGCGTCCAGCTGCTCAACGGCAAGGCCAAGGTCGAGAAGGGCGACCGGCTCGTCACCTTCGGCTCGCAGGCCGACAAGCCGTTCGTGCCCGGCGTCCCGGTCGGCAGGGTCGTCCGCGTCGACCCCTCCGGCGGCGACCTGACCCGCACCGTCTACGTCCAGCCGTACGTCGGCTTCACCAAGCTCGACATCGTCGGCATCGTCGTACAGCCCCCGCGCACCGACCCGCGCGACGAGGTCCTGCCGTCCAAGCCCGCCAAACCCAAGCCGGCCCCGACCGTGACCGTCACCGTCACCCCGTCCGCACCCGCGGACGGCGCCGCCGACAACGGCTACGAGCAGTAGTGAAGGAGGAGCATTAACCATGCGCTTCAACCGGGTGCTGCTCTCCGTCAGCCTCGTCGTCGTCGCCCTGGTCGTCCAGGTCTGCATCCTGGCGCGACTCCAACTCCCCGGCGCGGTACCGGACTTGCTGCTCCTGACCGTCCTGGGCCTGGCCCTGGTCTACGGTCACGTGGGCGGCGCCTTCGTCGGCTTCGGGGCCGGTCTGCTGGCCGACCTCGCCCCGCCCGCCGACCACGCGGCGGGCCGCTACGCCCTCGTGCTCTGCCTCATCGGCTACCTCGCGGGCCTCGCCAAGCCGGAGAACGGGCGACTGCGTTCGGCCTCCGGCCCCATGATCGTGGTCGTCGCCGCGGCCGTCGGCACCACCCTGCTGTACGCGGGCGTGGGCGCCCTCGTCGGCGACACCGCCGCCCGCCACGTCGGCCTCGGCAGCCTGCTCTTCACGGCCGCGCTCTACGACCTGCTGCTCGCGCCGTTCGTCGTACCCGGCGTGATGGCGCTCGCCAGACGCGCGGACAACGATCCACTGGCCGAGACCTCCACCGGCTCCGGCAAGACCGCCGACGTGTCCGCCGGCTGGCTCTCCGCCGGCACCGGCCTGCGCATCGGCAACCAGCGCGGCGGTCTGCGCATGAAGACCGCCAAGGCCCGCGCCGCCCGCGCCGGCCGTATCAAGGGGGTCAAGCGCCTGTGACCGCCGGTCAGTTGACGCACAGCTCCCGGGTGTACACGTACAAGTACACGTACATGTGCACGCACTCGTATCTGTACTCGTACTGAGAGGGGGAGCCCACCGCCGTGACCAACATTCCCGAGACGGGCCGGACGCCGCGCGTCCAGATCCGGCTCATCGTCCTGCAGATCCTCGTCCTCTCCCTCCTGCTGACCCTCGGCGGCCGCCTCTGGTACCTCCAGATCCGCAACGGGGACGAGTACGCCAAGGAAGCCTCCGGCAACCACGTGCAGCAGGTCGTCACGCCCGCCGTGCGCGGCTCGATCCTCGACGCCCGCGGCGTGCCCATCGCGGACAACGAGACCCGGCTCGTGGTCTCCGCCTCCCGCACCGACCTCATGAAGATGAAGGACGACGGCAAGGGCGTCCTCGCCAAGCTCGCCGCCGTCCTCGGCATGAAGCCCAAGGAGGTGGAGGAGAAGGTCCGGCTGTGCGACGCCAAGACGCCGCAGCCCTGCTGGAACGGATCGCCGTACCAGCCCATCCCCATCACCGACGAGGCCACGCCCAAGCAGGCCCTCCAGATCCGTGAGCGCGGCGAGGACTTCCCCGGCATCACCGCCGAGCCGACCGCCGTGCGCCGCTACGCGGGCCCCGGCGGCTCCAACAGCGCGCAGGTCCTCGGCTACCTCTCCCCGGTCACCGACGCGGAGATCGAGAAGGCCAAGGACTCCGACTCGCCGTACCTCCGCTCCGACCAGGTCGGCCGCTCCGGCCTCGAGCGCACGTACGACAAGGAGCTGCGCGGCAAGGCCGGCGTCACCCGCTACGAGGTCGACAACCTCGGCCGCGTCATCGGCCGCGCCGACAGCGACAAGGCCGAGTCCGGCGCCAACGTCGTCACGTCGATAGACGCACGCGTGCAGTCCGTCGCCGAGTACGAGCTGAACGAGGCGATGAAGACCGCCCGCAAGGAGCACGACAGGAACACCGGGACCAACTACAAGGCCGACTCCGGCGCCGTCGTGGTCCTGGAGGCCAAGACCGGCCGCGTCGTCGCCATGGCGTCCAACCCGGCCTACGACCCGAACGCCTGGGTCGGCGGCATCTCCGGCAAGGACTACGCGAACCTCACCGGCAAGAAGTCCAACTACCCGCTGCTGAACCGGGCGATCCAGGGCCAGGCCGCCCCGGGCTCGATCTTCAAGGTCGTCTCCACGGCGGCCGCGGTCAAGGCGGGCTACGAGTTCAACGGCCGCTACCCCTGCACCAGCTCGTACTCCATCGGCAACCAGGTCTTCAAGAACTTCGAGTCGGCGAACCACGGCCCGATCAGCCTGGGCCGCGCACTCGAGGTCTCCTGCGACACCGTCTTCTACGGGCTCGCCCACAACGAGTGGAAGAAGGACGGCGGGCTCAAGGGCAACAAGGACACCCAGGACTGGTTCTACAAGACGGCCCACCAGTTCGGTCTCGGCAAGGAGACCGGCATCGACCTGCCCAACGAGGTCACCGGCCGGGTCCCGGACCGTCAGTGGAAGCAGCAGTTCTGGAAGGCCAACAAGGACTCCTGGTGCAAGTCCGGCAAGAAGGACGGCGACTACGTCCAGAAGCTGAACTACGAGAACTGCCTCGAAGGCAACCTCATGCGCGCCGGTGACTCCGTCAACTACTCCATCGGCCAGGGCGACACGCTCGTCACGCCGATACAGATGGCGTCGATCTACGCGGCGATCTCCAACGGCGGCACCCTCCACGCGCCCGAGGTCGGCAAGGCCGTCGTCAGCGCCGACGGCAAGCAGGTCTCCGAGATCCAGCCGAAGACCAACGGCAAGCTGCCGATGACCGGCAAGACGCGCGACGAGATAGACCAGGCACTGGCGGGAGTGGCGACCCGCGGAACGGCCGCCTGGCGCTTCCAGAACTGGCCGCAGGACAAGATCCCGATGCACGCCAAGACCGGTACGGCCGAGGTCTACGGCAAGCAGACGACGTCCTGGTTCGCGACGTACACGAAGGACTACGCGGTCGTCATGACGATCGCCCAGGGCGGTACCGGTTCCGGCGCCTCCGGACCGGCCGTCCGCAAGATCTACGACGCGATGTACGGGCTCGACAGCAACGGCAAGCAGGACCTGAAGAAGGCGCTGCTGCCCGAGCCGGAGAAGGCCCTGCCGAAGATCGGCACCGACGGCTCGATCGACGCCCCGGAGATCAAGCCGTACGAGCCGCAGAAGGAAGTGCCGCCCGGTCAGCAGGAGCTGGCGGCGACCCTGCCCACCTCCACACTCAGCAGGAGGGACTGACCCAGCATGGCCGGCACCAATGGCTTCTCCGTCTCCGGGTACGGTCCCGAGCGCTCCACCATGTCGCGGCTCATGGCCCGCGACTCGGTGGTGCGGCGCCTCGACTGGCCGATACTCCTGTCGGCGCTCGCGCTGTCGATGATCGGCGCCGCCCTCGTCTACTCGGCCACCAGGAACCGCACCGAGCTCAACCAGGGCGACCCGTACTACTTCCTCTTCCGGCACATGCTCAACACCGGCATCGGCCTCGCGCTGATGGTGGGGACGATCTGGCTGGGCCACCGGACGCTGCGCACCGCGGTCCCGATCCTGTACGGGATCTCCGTCCTTCTGGTGCTGCTCGTCCTCACCCCGCTCGGCGCGACGGTGAACGGCGCGCACGCCTGGATCATCATCGGCGGCGGCTTCTCCCTCCAGCCCTCCGAGTTCGTGAAGATCACGATCATCCTGGGCATGTCGATGCTGCTCGCCGCGCGTGTCGACGCCGGCGACCGGGACCACCCCGACCACCGGACGGTCCTGCAAGCCCTCGGGCTCGCCGCCGTGCCGATGGCCGTCGTCATGCTGATGCCTGACCTCGGTTCCGTCATGGTCATGGTGATGATCGTGCTCGGCGTGCTGCTCTCCTCGGGCGCGTCCAACCGGTGGATCCTCGGACTCATCGGCGTCGGCGCGGCCGGAGCCGTCGCCGTGTGGCAGCTCGGGGTCCTCGACGACTACCAGATCGCCCGGTTCGCCGCGTTCGCCAACCCCGCGCTCGACCCGGCGGGCGTCGGCTACAACACCAACCAGGCGCGCATCGCGATCGGTTCGGGCGGACTGTCCGGCGCGGGCCTCTTCCACGGCTCGCAGACCACCGGCCAGTTCGTGCCCGAGCAGCAGACGGACTTCGTGTTCACGGTGGCCGGCGAGGAGCTCGGCTTCGTGGGCGCCGGGGCGATCGTGCTGCTGCTCGGCGTGCTGCTGTGGCGGGCCTGCCGGATCGCCCGGGAGACGACGGAGCTGTACGGCACGATCGTCGCCGCCGGGATCATCGCCTGGTTCGCGTTCCAGGCGTTCGAGAACATCGGGATGACCCTCGGAATCATGCCGGTGGCCGGCCTCCCACTGCCGTTCGTGTCCTACGGAGGATCATCGATGTTCGCGGTGTGGGTGGCGGTGGGCCTGCTCCAGTCGATCAGGGTGCAACGCCCCATGTCGGCGTAGGCATCCGCCCCGCTCAAGCCCCTCCGGTCGACCCCTCAAGCCCCTCCGGCGATTGAGGAGCGGGGTCCGGGGCGGAGCCCCGGGGCCTCCGCCCCTCTGCCGGGTACCGATTCGTCAGGCGGCGCTGCCCCTATCGGCGTGCAGATGTGACGTCTAGATTCAATGTATGGCGGAGACAAAACGCGAGATCGAGCGGAAGTACGACGCCCCTGCCGACCCCTTCGAGCTGCCCGACCTGCACAAGGTCCCCGGCGTCTCGGACGTCATCGACAAAGGCGTCGTGGAGCTCGACGCCGTCTACTACGACACCGACGACCAGCGGCTGGCCGCCCAGCAGATCACCCTGCGCCGGCGCACCGGCGGCGACGACGCGGGCTGGCACCTCAAGCTGCCGGTCGCCGTGAGCGAAGGCGTCCGGGACGAGGTACGCGCCCCGCTCTCCGACGAGGTGCCGCGGGCGCTCGCCGGACTCGTGCGCTCCCGGATCCGCGAGACCCCGCTCGTCCCCGTGGTCCGGCTGCGGTCCTCCCGCGACGTGTCCCATCTGACCGACGCCGACGGCACGCTGCTCGCCGAGGTGTGCGTGGACGCCGTGCGCGCCGAGCGGATCGGCGGCGAGCAGGCCACCGCGTGGACCGAGATCGAGGTCGAGCTGGCCGACGACGGCGACCCGGAGTTCCTCGCCAAGGTCGAGAAGCGGCTGCGCAAGGCCGGCGTCGAGCGGGCCGCCGCCACCTCCAAGCTGGCCCGCGCCCTGGACGAGACCGGGGCCGTGGCGCCCGGGAAGGCCGCCGCGCAGGAGCCCGTCACCGCCGGGGACCACGTCCTCGCCCGGCTGCGGGAGCAGCGCGACGCCCTGGTCGCGCTCGACCCCGCCGTGCGCCGGGAGCTGCCGGACGCCGTGCACCAGATGCGGGTCGCGACCCGCCGGCTGCGCAGCGCCTTCAAGACGTACAAGAAGGTCCTGGACCCGGCCGTGACGGAGCCGGTCGGCGCGGAGCTCAAATGGCTCGCGGGGGAGCTCGGCATCGACCGGGACCGGGAGGTGCTGACCGCCCGGCTCACCGCGCGGATCGACGCCGTGCCGCGCACCCTGCTCCTCGGGCCCGTGCGGGGCCGGCTGCGGATCTGGGCCGTGGCCCGCCGCCTCGGCTCGCGCCGGCACACCGTCGCCGTGCTCGACGGCAAGCGGTACCTGGCCCTCCTGGAGGCACTGGACGCGCTGCTCGCCGATCCGCCGCTGCGGCCCGCCGCCGGGCGCCCCGCCGCCGAGGTGCTGGTGAAGGCGGCCCTGAAGGATCACGCCCGGCTCGCGGCCCGTATCGACCGCGCCCTCTCCCTCGCCCCCGGCACCGACCGCGATCACGCGCTGCACGACGCCCGCAAGGCCGCCAAGCGCGCCCGCTACGCCGGGGAGACGGGCGTACCCGCCCTCGGCAAGAAGTCCAAGAAGTTCGCCAAGCGGGTGAAGAAGGTGCAGTCGCTGCTCGGCGACCACCAGGATTCCGTCGTCGCCCGCGAGGCGCTGCGGGACCTGGCCATCCAGGCACACGCGGCGGGCGAGACCGCCTTCGCCTGGGGTCTGCTGTACGGGCAGGAGCAGGCGGCCGCGGCGGAAGCGGAGCGGGAACTGCCGAAGGTGTGGAAACGGGCGGCGGAGCCGGGCCTCCCGGCGGGTTAGCCTTGAGGGTCACCCTGTCAGCTCACAAAGGTCCACGGTTATGCCTGCCGAAGCCGCCGCCGCGGCGCCCCAAGTGGTCGAGTCTGTGTTTCCGCAGCTCGAAGCGCTGCTCCCGCATGTGCAGAAGCCGATCCAGTACGTCGGCGGAGAGCTCAACTCCACGGTGAAGCCGTGGGAGTCCTCCGACGTCCGCTGGGCGCTGATGTACCCGGACGCGTACGAGGTCGGTCTGCCCAACCAGGGCGTCATGATCCTCTACGAGGTCCTCAACGAGCGCGAGGGCGTCCTCGCCGAGCGCACCTACAGCGTCTGGCCGGACCTGGAAGCGCTGATGCGCGAGCACAAGGTCCCGCAGTTCACCGTCGACTCGCACCGCCCGGTCAAGGCGTTCGACGTCTTCGGCCTGAGCTTCTCCACCGAGCTCGGCTACACGAACATGCTGACGGCGCTCGACCTGGCCGGCATCCCGCTGGAGTCCAAGGACCGCACGCTCGACGACCCGATCGTCCTCGCGGGCGGCCACGCGGCCTTCAACCCGGAGCCGATCGCCGACTTCATCGACGCCGCGGTCATCGGTGACGGCGAGCAGGCCGTGCTCGACATGACCGAGATCATCCGCGCCTGGAAGGCCGAGGGCCGCCCCGGCGGCCGCGAGGAGGTGCTGTTCCGTCTCGCGAGGACGGGCAACATCTACATCCCCGCCTTCTACGACGTCGAGTACCTGCCCGACGGGCGCATCAGCCGCGTCGTACCGAACAGGTCGGGCGTGCCGTGGCGGGTCTCCAAGCACACCGTCATGGACCTCGACGAGTGGCCGTACCCGAAGCAGCCGCTGGTGCCGCTCGCCGAGACGGTCCACGAGCGGATGTCCGTCGAGATCTTCCGCGGTTGCACCCGCGGCTGCCGTTTCTGCCAGGCCGGCATGATCACGCGCCCCGTGCGGGAGCGAAGCATCACCGGCATCGGCGAGATGGTCGAGAAGGGTCTCAAGGCGACCGGCTTCGAGGAGGTCGGCCTGCTCTCGCTCTCCTCCGCCGACCACACCGAGATCGGCGACATCGCCAAGGGCCTCGCGGACCGGTACGAGGAGGACAAGATCGGTCTGTCCCTCCCCTCCACCCGCGTCGACGCCTTCAACGTGGACCTGGCCAACGAGCTGACGCGCAACGGCCGCCGGTCGGGCCTCACCTTCGCCCCCGAGGGCGGCAGTGAGCGCATGCGCAAGGTCATCAACAAGATGGTGAGCGAAGAGGACCTGATCAGGACCGTCGCCACCGCGTACGGCAACGGCTGGCGTCAGGTGAAGCTGTACTTCATGTGCGGCCTGCCGACGGAGACCGACGACGACGTCCTGCAGATCGCCGACATGGCGACGAGCGTGATCCAGAAGGGCCGCGAGGTCTCCGGCGCCAACGACATCCGCTGCACGGTGTCGATCGGCGGGTTCGTGCCCAAGCCGCACACCCCGTTCCAGTGGGCCCCGCAGCTCTCCGCCGAGGAGACGGACGCCCGGCTCACGAAGCTGCGCGACAAGATCCGCGGCGACAAGAAGTACGGCCGCTCGATCGGCTTCCGCTACCACGACGGCAAGCCCGGCATCGTCGAGGGCCTGCTCTCCCGCGGTGACCGCCGCATCGGCTCCGTCATCCGCGCGGTCTACGAGGACGGCGGCCGCTTCGACGGCTGGCGCGAGCACTTCAGCTACGACCGCTGGATGGCGTGCGCCGACAAGACGCTGCCCGCCCAGGGCGTCGACGTCGACTGGTACACGACGCGCGAGCGCACGTACGAGGAGGTCCTGCCCTGGGACCACCTGGACTCCGGTCTCGACAAGGACTGGCTCTGGGAGGACTGGCAGGACTCGCTCGACGAGACCGAGGTCGACGACTGCCGCTGGACGCCGTGCTTCGACTGCGGTGTCTGCCCGGCGATGGACACGACCATCCAGGTCGGCCCGACCGGCAAGAAGCTGCTGCCGCTGACGGTCAAGAAGCCCGCGGGCGCGGAGCAGCACACGCACTGAGGTGTGAGTACGCGAAGGGGCGGCCGGTTGACCAACCGGCCGCCCCTTTCACGTATCCGCGGTACGCGGTGCCTACTTGCTGACGGCGAACCGCATCAGAGCGACCTCGTCGCCCTGCTTGATCTTGCCCGTCGTGTTGATGACCTCGAGCTTCCAGCTGCCGCCCGGGGCGCGGACCGCCTTGGCCACCGCGCAGCCGTTGTCCGTGCTGAGCATGGAGGGCCAGATGTCGGCGACCTGCTGGCTGCTGCCGCCCGTGGCGTCGTACACCTTGATGCTGACGTTGCGCGCCTTCTGGAAGGAGCTGCCCTTCTTGAACGCGGCCGCGATGAACACGATCGCCGTGATGTTCTGCGGGATCCGCGCGAACTCGACGGTGACCGTCTCGTCGTCGCCGTCGCCCTTGCCCGTCTGGTTGTCACCGGAGTGCACCATCGAGCCGTTGCCCAGCGGGTCCAGCGAGTCGAGGCCTGCCAGGCGCACCGGGTCCGCGCCCTGCATGGCGATGGCGATCAGATCCAGGTCGGTGCCCTGCTTGCGGCGCAGGGCGCCCATGACGCCACCGCTGCTCCCGGAGGTGGGGTCCCACGAGACCCCGATGGACAGGTGCGTCACCCCGTCCAGGTCCGCCGGGCCGTCTTCCTTCGTGAGCGTGATCATGCGGGGAGCCCCCTGGTAGTAGCCGATTACTGCGCAAAGTCTGCCTATACAAGGGGGTCAACGTCCACGAGGGCCACAGAGTGCCCGGGAAATGGATCCAGATCGCCCCTTCCGGCGTCCTGACATGCATGGACCTGGAGAAGCGCCCCGAGCCCGAGGGCTGTCTCGTCGTGGCGGTACGGCTGCCGGTGCGGATCGTCGCACTCGTCCTCGTGGTGCCCGTCCGGCTCGCGTGGGACGCCCTCACGGTCGTGGGCCGCGTGCTGTACGAGCGTGTCCTCGTACCCTTGGCGCGGGTGCTGATCGTGGCGCCGGCACGCTGGTTGTACGCGTATCTGCTGACGCCGCTCGGGCACGCAATTGCCGTACTGGGTAAGGGAGTTGGGGTTGTCCTCCGCTGGCTGGCCATGGCTGTGTTCGTGTGGCCGTGGGTGGCGCTGTGGCGGTACGTGCTGGTGCCGGTCGGGCTGGCCCTGGCGTGGCTGGCGCGGGTCCTGATCGCGATACCGGCGGGCTGGCTCTACACGTATCTGCTGACGCCGCTCGGACGCGCGCTTGCCTGGCTCGTACGGGTGCTCGTCGTGGTGCCCTGCGCCTGGTTCTACGTGTCCCTGCTCACGCCCCTCGGGCACGCGCTCCGGTGGACGCTGCTCGCGCTGGGCCGCGCTGTGGGAACACTCTTTCGGTGGGTCTTCGTGGTCCCCGTGCTGACCCTGTGGCGCTGGGTGCTCGTCCCCGCCGGCCGGGCCCTCGGCGTCCTCGCCCGGGAGACCGGCGCGGCTCTCGTACATGCCTGGCGCGTGGCCGGGTATGTGTCGCTCGCGGTCGGACGCTTCCTCGGCCGGGTGCTGCGGTGGCTGCTCGTCGACCCCGCGCGCTGGATCTACCGTCACCTGCTGACCCCGGTCGGGCACGTCGTACGCGACCAGGTGTGGCGACCTGTGGTCCGGGTCGCCCGGGAGGTCCGCGCCAGTGTCCGCCAGGCCCGCGCCGAGCTCCGCCGCGCCCTGTTCGGCACCCCGAGCCCCGCCGAGACCCGACCGGAACCGCAGGTCAGGGCCCTGCGGGAACCGGAAGCCGCACACACACGTAGTCTGGGTAAGAGCACGACCGCACTCACGAAGGACTAGGACACTGGGCAAGCGACAGCCCGTAGGCCCGCCGCCCGCACCCGCGGTGCAGCGCATCCGACTGCGCTACACCAAGCGCGGCCGCCTCCGGTTCACCAGCCACCGAGACTTCCAGCGCGCCTTCGAGCGTGCGCTGCGCCGCGCCGAGGTGCCCATGGCGTACTCGGCGGGGTTCACGCCGCATCCGAAGGTGTCGTACGCCAATGCCGCACCCACCGGCACGGGCAGTGAGGCCGAGTACCTGGAGATCGCGCTCACCGCACCGCGCGACCCGGAGAAGCTCAAGGACCTGCTCGACGAGTCGATGCCGGTCGGCCTCGACATCATCGACGCCGTCGAGGCCCGCACCTCGGGCCTGGCCGACCGGCTCGCCGCCTCCGTGTGGGAGCTGAGGCTCGACGGAGTGACGGTCGAGGATGCCTCGCGCGCCGCCGAGGCGTTCCGGGCCGCCGAGACCGTGGAGGTCCAGCGCAGGACGAAGAACGGCATCCGTACATTCGACGCCCGCGAGGCCGTCGCGAGCCTGGAGGCCGTCGAAGCGCCGGCCGATAGGCCCGGTGACAAGGCCTGTGCGATACTGCGCCTGGTTGTTCGGCACGTGACGCCTGCCGTACGACCCGACGACGTCCTGTCCGGTCTCCGCGCCGTGGCTGACCTGGCGCCGCCGGTCCCCGCAGCGGTGACCAGGCTGGCGCAGGGGCCTTTCGATGAAGAGACCGGCACGGTGACCGACCCGCTCGCGCCCGACCGCGAGGCAGACCAGGCCCCCCATTCGGAGGCCGCGGGATCTGCCGCCGCGACGGCGTCTGCCGTGGAAGGTTCCGCGTAAGGCGGTCGTCGTAGCGCCGCCCTCGTACTCGGGAGCCACCTGGGTCGGGCAGCGCACCCACCCAAGGACTTTCGCCAGGCCGTACGTACATCGCGTACCGGAACCGGCGAGAACAGACAGAGAGCCCCCGTGCGGCGCCCGCGCCCCGGACCGGCGGCACCGCGCGATTCGCGCGAGCCGCAGGCGTCACCGGTCATCCGGATGAGGCGCGGCGCCCGGGGGCCCGACGGGAGATACACCCGCATGCCCGAGCAGACCGAACCGAACGACCCCACCGCCTCCGCCGTGGGCGACACCCCCAGCGACACCCTGCCCCCGCGCCGTCGGCGCCGGGCCGCGTCGCGACCCGCCGGCCCGCCCGCGGGCAAGGCCGCCGCACAGACCGCGCAGGCCGCCGCCGCGGACGCCGAGCCCGAGCTCGACACCGCCGAAGAGGCCCAGGTCACCACCCCCGAGCCCACCCCGGCCGCCGAGGCACCGGCGCAGGACGCCGCGCCCGCCGGCCGCCCGCGCCGCCGCGCCACGCGCCGCGC
>NZ_BAAATS010000030.1:61982-133781 GCF_039533535.1 Streptomyces kunmingensis | reverse complement strand
GTGCCACCCGCGCCGTCTCCGCGCCCTCCGCCGAGCAGGCCGCCGAGCAGGCCGCCGAGCCCGAGGCCGCCGCCGAGGCACCCGCGCCGTCCCGCCGCCGTGCCACCCGCGCCGTGTCCGAGCCCGTCGCCGAGCAGGCCGAGCCGACCGAGCAGGCCGCCGCGCCGGAGGCCGCCGAGGAGCCCGCGCCGCGCCGCCGTCGCCGCGCCACCCGTACCGCTGCCGCGCCCGCCGCCGAGCAGGACGCTGCCGAGGCCCCCGCTGCCGAAGCCCCCGTGGCCGAGGAGCCGCAGGCCGTCGCCGTGCCTCAGGAGCCCGCCGCCGTCGAGGAGCCGGCCGAGGAGGCCGCCCCGCGCCGCAACCGCCGCCGCGCCACCCGCGCCGTCGCCGCCCCCGAGGCACAGGCCGCCGAGCCCGCCGCAGAGGCCCCCGCCGCGCCCGCCGAGGCGCAGCCGGAGCAGGCCGACACCGCCGACGCCGAGGACGCGTCGCCGCGCCGCCGTCGCCGCGCCACCCGTAAGGCCGCGGGCGGCTTCGCCGAGCCGAAGGCCCAGCGGGCCGCCGCCCGGGCCGGCCGGTCCGACGAGGGCGAGAGTGCGGGAGGCCGTCCGAAGCGGCCGTCCGTCGCCGTCTTCCAGGCGCCCGTCTTCACCGAGCCGATGTTCCAGACGCCGGAGCGCGCCGCCGCCGCTGCCGCGGCCGAGGCCGCCGAGGAGAAGCCCGCCGCGGCCGAGCCGGAGCCCGCCGCCGTCGTCGCCGAGGAGGAGCCGGCCCCGCGCCGCAACCGCCGCCGCAAGCGCGCCGCCGACGAGCAGCCGGTCGCCGCCGAGCAGCCCGCCGAGCCCGAGGCCGTCACCGAGACGGCGGACACCGCCGTGGAGGCCGAGGCCGAGGAGCCCGCGGACCAGGACGAGTCCGCCGAGCAGTCCGACGACCACGACGAGAACGGTGACCGTCCGGCCCGTCGCCGTCGCCGCGGTGGCCGCCGCCGTCGCCGCGGCGAGTCCGCCGACTCCGACGCCGACGCCGAGCACGAGCAGGACGCGTCCGACGAGGCCGACGCCGAGCAGGACACCGAGGACGACGCCCAGGACGACGAGCGCGCCGGGCGCCACGACCACGACGAGCGCGACGAGCGTGACGACAGCGGGTCCGGGTCGAGCAGCAGCCGCCGTCGCCGTCGCCGCCGGCGCCGCGCCGGTGACTCGGCTCCCGAGAGCGAGCAGACCGGGGCCGACGACCCGGAGCGCACGGTCGTCAAGGTCCGCGAGCCCCGCAAGAAGGACAGCTTCGCCGAGCGTGAGCGCTCGTCGACCTCCTCGGACGAGGTGCAGTCCATCAAGGGCTCCACGCGTCTGGAGGCCAAGAAGCAGCGCCGCCGTGAAGGCCGCGAGCAGGGCCGCCGCCGCGTCCCGATCATCACCGAGGCCGAGTTCCTGGCGCGTCGCGAGGCCGTCGAGCGCGTGATGGTCGTCCGCCAGAACGGCGAGCGCACCCAGATCGGCGTGCTCGAGGACGACATCCTCGTCGAGCACTACGTCAACAAGGAGCAGGCCACCTCCTACGTCGGCAACGTCTACCTGGGCAAGGTCCAGAACGTGCTGCCGTCGATGGAGGCCGCCTTCATCGACATCGGCAAGGGCCGCAACGCGGTGCTCTACGCCGGTGAGGTCAACTTCGAGGCGCTCGGCATGGCCAACGGGCCGCGCCGCATCGAGACCGCCCTCAAGTCGGGCCAGTCCGTGCTCGTCCAGGTCACCAAGGACCCGATCGGCCACAAGGGGGCCCGCCTCACCAGCCAGATCTCGCTGCCCGGCCGCTACCTGGTCTACGTGCCCGAGGGCTCGATGACCGGCATCAGCCGCAAGCTCCCGGACACCGAGCGGGCGCGCCTGAAGACCATCCTCAAGAAGATCGTTCCCGAGGACGCGGGCGTCATTGTGCGCACCGCCGCCGAGGGCGCGAGCGAGGACGAGCTGCGCCGCGACGTAGAGCGTCTGCAGGGCCAGTGGGAGGACATCCAGAAGAAGTCCAAGCAGATCTCGACGTCGTCGCCGAGCCTGCTGTACGGCGAGCCGGACATGACCGTCCGCGTCGTGCGCGACATCTTCAACGAGGACTTCTCCAAGGTCGTCGTCAGCGGTGACGAGGCGTGGGAGACCATCCACGGCTACGTCAACCACGTGGCGCCCGACCTGGCCGACCGCCTGACGCGGTGGACCAGCGAGGTCGACGTCTTCGCGACGTACCGGATCGACGAGCAGCTCGCCAAGGCGCTCGACCGCAAGGTGTGGCTGCCCTCCGGCGGCTCCCTGGTGATCGACAAGACCGAGGCCATGATCGTCATCGACGTCAACACCGGTAAGTTCACCGGCCAGGGCGGCAACCTCGAAGAGACCGTGACGAGGAACAACCTCGAAGCGGCCGAGGAGATCGTGCGCCAGCTGCGCCTGCGCGACCTGGGCGGCATCGTCGTCATCGACTTCATCGACATGGTCCTGGAGTCCAACCGGGACCTGGTCCTGCGGCGGATGCTCGAATGCCTGGGCCGCGACCGCACCAAGCACCAGGTCGCCGAGGTCACCTCGCTCGGCCTGGTCCAGATGACCCGTAAGCGTGTCGGCCAGGGCCTCCTGGAGTCCTTCTCCGAGACCTGCGTGCACTGCAACGGACGCGGCGTCATCGTCCACATGGAGCAGCCCACGTCGAACGGTGGCGGCGGCAAGCGCAAGAAGCGCCGTGGTGGCGGCGGGGCCGACCAGCACGAGCACGAGGCCGCGTACACCGGCACGGAGTCCGAGTCCGAGTCCGAGGTCGCCGCGGAGGCCGCCGCTCCCGTGGCGCTGCCCGAGCCGGACTTCAACCCGGACGAGGAGCTGTACTCCAGCGCCGCCGAGGCGGAGGCCGCGGCGAGCCGTGGTGGCCGTTCGCGCCGCCGTGCCACGCGCCGCGCGTCGGCCCCGACCGGTGCGCCGAAGGAGCCGGTGGCCCAGGAGGCCCCCGCGCCCGCCCCGGCGCCCGAGCCCGAGCCCGAGCTGGAGCCGGTCGTCGAGGCGGAGGCCCCGAAGGAGCCCGAGCCCGCGCCCGTGCAGGAGGAGACTCCCGCGCCGCGGACGCGTCGCCGGGCCACCCGTAAGGCCAGCGCGCCCGCCGGCTCCCCGAAGGCGTCCTCCCAGGAGGCCGCCGAGGTGACCGTCAGCGAGCCCGTCAAGGCCGCGGAGCCGGAGACCGTCGTGGCCGAGGCGCCGAAGTCCGAGCCGGCCGAGTCCGAGCCGTCCGCGGCTCCGGCCCGCCCGCGCCGCCGCGCCGTGCGCAAGGCGACGGCCCCCGCCACGTCCGAGGAGGCGGCCGTCCTGGTCGTCCCGTCGGCCACGGAGGAGGCCCCGAAGGCCGAGGCCGAGTCCTCCGAGGCGGAGGTCGCCGAGGAGGCGCCCGCCGCCAAGAAGACGGCCCGCAAGACGGCCAAGAAGGCGACGGCGAAGAAGGCCGCCACCAAGAAGACCGCGGCCAAGAAGACGGCAGCGAAGAAGACGACGGCCAAGAAGGCGGCGAAGGCGCCCGCCAAGAAGGCGACCGCGAAGAAGACCGCGGCGGCCGAGCAGCAGTCGGCTCCGTCGGTCTCGGCCGCGGCCGACGAGGCCTGAGGCACCGCCCGGGAGACCGGGCAGGCGACGCCCCCGCACAGCACCGCGCTGTGCGGGGGCTTTGTCGTACCTCCGGCTGCAGGGGCCCCTCGGGTCTCGATGCGCGCTCGATCCGCCCCCGCCTCTTGGAGCCCGGCCCGCCGCCTGCAAAACTCATCCGGTCATAGGAGTGAACGCAGGGGCGCGCGTTGGGGAGACGCGTGCTCGTGCCAGGGGAGGGGTCGCAATGACGCACGTGCGCAACGGAGGCACCGGACGGCACCGTGCCGGGAAGCCGGCAAGGGCCGGACGCCGGGCGGTGGCGCTGGCCACCGTGCTCTCGGCGGCCGGATTGCAGGCGGGCCTCTCCGCGGGCTCCGCGACAGCCGCAGACGTTCCCACCTGGACCGAGGGACCCCTCTTCAACGATCCCCTGGGCACCACGGCGCAGCAGTACGCGATCCGCACCCGCCTGGTCGAGCTGACGAACGCGGCGCTGCCCGGCTCGTACATCAAGGTCGCCGTCTACCACGTGTGGGAGACGACGATCTCCGACGCGCTCGTGGCCGCCAAGAACCGCGGCGTGAACGTGCAGGTCGTCCTCGACTCCTCCAGCGTGAAGGACCGCCCCACCAACCCGGTGTACGCGCAGCTGAAGGCGGCCCTGGGCACCAGCACGCTGAGCCCGTCGTACGTGACGCTGTGCCCCACCGACAAGTCCTGCCTGGGCGATCCCAGGTTCGGCAAGTCGATCATGCACAACAAGTTCTGGCTGTTCTCGGCCGTCCAGGGCGCCACGAACGTCGTCGTGCAGACCACGTCGAACTCGACGCCGTCCGCCAGCACCAAGTTCTTCAACGACGCCCTCCAGCTGCCGAACAACCGGGTCCTGTACGGGGCGTACGCGGACTACTTCGACGACATGGCCGCCAAGCTGTGGAAGGACTGGGACTACCGCACGGTCACCAACGGCCACTACAAGGCGTACTTCTTCCCGCGGGCCGGCACGACCAACTCCACGGACACCCTGTACTCGGTGCTGAACAACGTCTCCTGCACCTACAAGGACGCCACCGGTGTGAAGCGCAGCACCATCGTGCGCGCCGCGATCTTCCAGATCACCCGGCAGGCCATCGCCGACAAGCTCGTCGCGCTGAAGAAGGCCGGCTGCACGGTCAGCATCGAGTACGCCTCCGCCGACGCCGGCACCTGGAAGTCGATGAACGCCACGGGCGCCCCGCCCGCGCGCTGCTACAACGACGACCGGGACCCGCTGAACCCGGGCACCAAGCTCGCGACGCCGTACATCATCCACACCAAGTACGTAGCGATCGACGGCATGTACGACGGCGCCCGCAACAAGATCACGTTCACCGGCTCGCAGAACGCCTCGGGCCCGGCGCTGCGCGAGAACGACGAGGCGTACGTCAAGATCGACGACGACTCCGTGCACGACACGTACCGCACCCACTTCACCAAGGTGTGGAACGTCGCGTACCCGGGGACGAACGACGACACGAATCTGTGCAAGGGCGTCAAGGTCCTGCCGCAGGACGGTGAGGTCAAGACGGCCTGAGGCAGTCGGCCGGGGGCCGGTTTGACCCTGCTCAGGGCAGACCCGTAACCTTGACCGTCGGCGTGTCCATCGATACGCCTCACTCCCGTAAACCTTTTTCCTCCGGGCGTACCCTCTGGGATCGCCTGGAGAGGCCGTCTCGTGCGGCTGGACTGCGGGGGTCCCGTTCCGAGCGAAAGAGAGATCCGTGTACGCCATCGTGCGCAGCGGTGGTCGTCAGCACAAGGTTGCTGTCGACGACATCGTTGAGGTTGACAAGCTTCCCACCGCCAAGGTTGGCGACACCGTAGAGCTCTCTACGCTGCTCGTTGTCGACGGCGACGCCGTGACCAGCGACCCGTGGGTGCTGGCCGGGATCAAGGTCCAGGCCGAGGTCGTGGACCACCACAAGGGCGCGAAGATCGACATCCTTCGCTACAAGAACAAGACCGGCTACCGCCGTCGTCAGGGCCACCGCCAGCAGTACACGGCGATCAAGGTCACTGAGATCCCCGCGGCTGCGAAGTAAGGGTAGGGACTGAGACATGGCACACAAGAAGGGCGCATCGTCCACTCGGAACGGGCGCGACTCCAATGCTCAGCGGCTCGGCGTGAAGCGCTTCGGCGGTCAGACCGTCAACGCCGGTGAGATCCTGGTCCGCCAGCGCGGCACCCACTTCCACCCCGGCAACGGTGTGGGTCGTGGCAAGGACGACACGCTGTTCGCGCTCGACGCCGGTGCGGTGGAGTTCGGTACCCACCGTGGCCGCAAGGTCGTGAACATCGTTCCGGTCGCCGCCTGAAAGGCGTTCTGACCAGTTCTTTTTCGCGAGGCGGACCTCACTTCCCCCTGGGGAAGCGGGTCCGCCTTTCGCGTGTTGTGTATGGATGCAGCACGCCCATACAGCACGCAGCAGCAATTTCCGTAAGTTTCTGGAGGCACTGACCAATGACCACCTTCGTGGACCGCGTCGAACTGCATGTCGCCGCGGGTAGCGGGGGCCACGGCTGTGCCTCCGTCCACCGTGAGAAGTTCAAGCCGCTCGGCGGCCCGGACGGCGGCAACGGCGGCCGTGGCGGCGACGTCATCCTGGTCGTCGACCAGTCGGTGACGACGCTCCTCGACTACCACCACTCCCCGCACCGCAAGGCCACCGCGGGCAAGCCCGGCGAGGGCGGCAACCGCTCCGGCAAGGACGGCGAGGACCTGGTCCTGCCCGTCCCCGACGGCACGGTAGTCCTCGACAAGCAGGGCAACGTCCTGGCGGACCTCGTCGGCGAGGGCACGACCTTCATCGCCGCCCAGGGCGGCCGCGGCGGCCTCGGCAACGCGGCCCTGGCCTCGGCCCGCCGCAAGGCCCCCGGCTTCGCCCTCCTCGGCGTCCCCGGCGACCTGCGCGACGTCGTCCTGGAGCTGAAGACGGTCGCCGACGTCGCTCTGGTGGGCTACCCGAGCGCAGGAAAGTCCTCGCTCATCTCGGTGCTCTCGGCCGCCAAGCCGAAGATCGCCGACTACCCCTTCACGACCCTGGTCCCGAACCTCGGCGTCGTCACCGCCGGCGCCACGGTCTACACGATCGCCGACGTCCCCGGTCTGATCCCGGGCGCCAGCCAGGGCAAGGGCCTGGGCCTGGAGTTCCTGCGCCACGTCGAGCGCTGCTCGGTCCTCGTGCACGTGCTCGACACGGCGACCCTGGAGTCCGACCGCGACCCCGTCTCCGACCTCGACATCATCGAGGCCGAGCTGCGGGAGTACGGCGCGGGCCTGGAGAACCGGCCGAAGATCATCGTCCTCAACAAGATCGACGTGCCCGACGGTCAGGACCTCGCCGAGATGGTCCGCCCCGACCTGGAGGAGCGCGGCTACCGCGTCTTCGAGGTGTCGGCCGTCGCCCACAAGGGCCTCAAGGAGTTGTCGTTCGCGCTGGCCGAGCTGGTGGGCACCGCCCGCGCCGCGAAGCCGAAGGAGGAGGCGACCCGTATCGTCATCCGCCCGAAGGCCGTGGACGACTCCGGCTTCACCGTCGTCCGCGAGGACGCCGAGGGCGAGCCGCTGTTCCGGGTGCGCGGTGAGAAGCCGGAGCGCTGGGTGCGCCAGACCGACTTCAACAACGACGAGGCCGTCGGCTACCTCGCCGACCGGCTCAGCCGCCTCGGTGTCGAGGACAAGCTGATGAAGGCGGGCGCCCGCAGCGGCGACGGCGTCGCCATCGGCCCCGAGGAGAACGCGGTCGTCTTCGACTGGGAGCCCACCATGATGGCGGGCGCCGAGATGCTCGGCCGCCGTGGCGAGGACCACCGTATGGATGAGCCGCGTCCGGCCGCCCAGCGCCGCCGCGACAAGCAGGCGGAGCGGGACGAGGCGGACCAGGAGTACGACGACTTCAAGCCCTTCTAAACGCGAAAAGCGCAGGTCCGGGCCACACTGGCCCGGTCCGGGCAGCGCCGCGTCGGATCGTGCGCATGCAGGGCCGCGCCGCGTCGGATCGTGCTCATGCGGGGCCGCGCCGCGTCGGATCGTGCTCATGCGGGGCCGCGCCGCGTCGGATCGTGCGCATGCGGGGCCGCGCCGCGTCGGATCGTGCGCATGCGGGGCCGCGCCGCGTCGGATCGTGCTCATGCAGGACCGCACGGCGTCGGATCGTGCTCATGCAGGACCGCACGGCGTCGGATCGTGCTCATGCAGGGCCGCGCCGCTTCGGCTTCGGATCGTGCTCATGCAGAAGGGGCCCGGGAGGACATCCTCCCGGGCCCCTTCCGCACGCTCGCGCGCCGCAGGCGCTACGCGTTGACGGCGTCCTCCGACTCCGGGGCGGCCTCCGCCGCCTGCGCCTGGGCCACCTGCTCCTCCACGGAGTCCTCACGCTGCGCGGGGATCTCCGCGTCGCCGCGCGCGGCCATCCGCACCCGGCGCTCGTCGGCGCGGGCGCACAGGGCGCGCACGGCCGCGTTGAAGCGGTCGATGGACGGCGGGTCCGAGGGGCCCAGGAGGTGCTCCTTGAGCTCCAGACGCGCCTCGGCGTACACATCGTCGCTCTCGCCGCGCACGGCCGCGAGAAGCCCGGGCACGCCGTCCGCGTCGGGCGCCAGGATCGTCGCGGCGCCCACTGTCGGGAAGCCGGTGCGGAACTCCGCCTCCGTGAGGCCCGAGGTATTGGCGACGGCGTACGGCTTCTCGCTGGCCAGCCAGTCGGAGACGACCGAGGAGACATCGGAGACCAGTACGTCGGCCTGGTTGAAGCAGCCGAAGATCGCGGGCCGGGCCTCGGTGACGATCCGGTGCTCCCACTCGGGGAACGAGGCCCAGTACGCCTCCTCCCACGCCGCCGTCGCCTCGGCCACGGCAGCCGCCCGGCCACCGTCGGGCCTGCCCTGCAGCAGCATCTTCTCCATCTCGTCGGCGCTGGTGCGGAACGAGGTGGAGGTCAGCTTGTCGAGCGCCTCGGCGCGGCGGGCCAGCTCGGCGGCGGCCTCGGGGCCGGGGCGGGGACCGGAGCGGCGCGTGTTGGCCTCGCGGATCATCGCCATGATGCGCTCATTGGCGGCGCCCGCGGCCGGGACCTGCGAACCGGTCATCGGGTGCGGCTTGTAGATCAGCCGCACCCGGTCGTCGGCGAGCAGGTGCCGCACGATGTTCTCGCCGGCCAGGATCACGGAGGTGTTGCCGGGGTTGCCGTCCCAGCCCTCCCACGTGGGGGCGTACAGGACGGTCGTGAAGTCACCGCCGGCCGGGCCCGAGGCGACCTTGATGGGGGACAGCTGCGGGCGGCCCACCTCGACGACGTCCTTGTCCTCGACGCCGACGTCGGCCAGCTGGTAGCGGTCGCGGGCCGCGGGGCCCGCCACCCACACCTCGTCGTACGCCTTCGCGTACGGGTTGCAGGACGAGAGCTTGTCGGACTCGCCGTGGTTGATGAACGCGTGCTTGACCGTCGGGATGCGCAGCACCTGCGAGGTCTTCGCCGCGTTCGCCGGGTGGAGCATCATCTTCAGCGTCGAGTTCTCCAGGGAGAACATCGAGGCGACCTTCGGGAAGCAGATGATCGGCACGTCGGTGGCGTCGATCTTGTTCACCATGAAGCGCTCACGCAGCACGATCAGCGGCTTGCCGTCCGCGTCGGCGAGGGTGGAGAGCCACATGTTCGCCTGGTACGCGGAGGTCGTGCCGCCGGAGAAGTACATGGCGACGGTCGGCTCGTACTCCGCCAGCCAGTTGTCCAGCCACGCCATGACCTTCGCCTCGTTCAGCGCCCGCTTCTTGGGCAGCAGCCACGTGGCCAGGTAGAGCATGCCGCCGCCGAACAGGACGATCGAGAGGCCGATACCGATACCGCCCCAGAACGCGTGGGTCGTGGCGGCCGTCAGCAGCAGGCCCGCGGTGGCCGGGATCGAGAAGGCCAGCATGCGGTGGCTGGAGCGGCGGGCCAGGATGCGCGGCGGGGCCGCGGACAGCCGCAGCGCCGAGGCGTCGATGTTGCGGGTGAGGATCGGCAGCGTACGGGTGCGGCGCACCAGGACCGCCGCGGCCTGGCAGCCGAAGTGCAGCACGTACACGGCCAGGAGCGCGAACAGGAGTGGGGCCTGCTCGCCCATCGGTTCGATGCCGTCGATGCGCAGCAGGCCGACCAGGATCAGCATGTCGCGCAGCAGCTGTCGCACGGTGACGTCGAAACGCACCTTGGCCAGGAGGGACAGGAGGCCCGGCTGCTTGTACTGCAGGTAGGTGTCGAGAGCGATCCCGGCCGCGCTCGCGGCGACGAACACCGGAACATAGGGCAGGGACGCGCTGACGAGCTGGGCCGCATAGAGCGCGAACATCGCGAGCAGCGCTGAGAGCTGCACGACGCGGCGCGGGGCAAGTCCGGCGGAGGGCACGGGCTGGGCTCCTGGGGCAGTAATAGGGGGGATCAGTGAGGGTCGCGACCGTGGGGGGTGGGCCACCTCAGTAAAGGCTGACCACTGACCGTATGACTTCTGAAGGCCCCCAAGCAATCCTCCGTGACGGCAGTCACCTGAAAAAGGGGCAAAGGACATGGAACCTGAAGGACCAAATTCCCGTCAGGGGTTCGGCCGTCCGGGGAATCGTCCGCTCCTCGAAACCCCGGAGCGTCCGCATGGTCACTTCACGTAGATTGCGGAGCATGTCAGGGGCAACACGTGCGGCACGGCAGAGCGTGGCGGAAGCGCGCAGGATCGTGGTCAAGGTCGGATCGTCATCGCTCACCACGGCCGCGGGGGGCCTGGACGCGGACCGCGTCGACGCTCTCGTGGACGTACTGGCGAAGCACCACGGGCGCGACGGCCGCGGGGAGAAGGAGATCGTCCTCGTCTCCTCCGGCGCCATCGCCGCCGGACTCGCCCCGCTCGGCCTGACCCGCCGCCCCAAGGACCTCGCCCGCCAGCAGGCCGCGGCCAGCGTGGGACAGGGACTCCTGGTGGCGCGCTACACCGCCTCCTTCGCCCGCTACGGCGTCCGCGTCGGCCAGATCCTTCTCACCAGCGACGACATGGCCCGCCGCGCCCACCACCGCAACGCCTCGCGCACCGTCGACCAGCTCCTCGCCATGGGCGCTCTCCCCGTCGTCAACGAGAACGACACCGTCGCCACCGACGAAATCCGCTTCGGCGACAACGACCGGCTGGCCGCCCTCGTAGCCCATCTCGTCCACGCGGACCTGCTCGTCCTCCTCTCCGACGTCGACGGCCTCTACGACGGCGACCCCAGCAAGCCCGGCGCCTCCCGCATCGCCGAGGTGCGCGGCCCCGCCGACATCGCCCACGTCAAGATCGGCAGCGCCGGTAAGGCGGGCGTCGGTACCGGCGGCATGGTCACCAAGGTCGAGGCCGCCTCGATCGCCGCGGCGGCCGGCATCCCCGTCGTCCTCACCAGCGCCAGCCACGCGGCCGACGCCCTGGCCGGCCGCGACACCGGCACGTACTTCGACCGCACGGGCCGGCGCAGCGCCGACCGGCTGCTCTGGCTCCAGCACGCGTCCACCCCGCAGGGCTCCCTCACCCTCGACGACGGTGCCGTACGGGCCGTGGTCGAGCGGCGCACCTCGCTGCTGCCCGCCGGGATCGCCGCCGTGGAGGGCGACTTCAGCGCGGGCGACCCGGTCGAACTGCGTGACGAGAACGGCCGGGCGGTCGCCCGCGGTCTGGTCAACTTCGACGCCAAGGAGATCCCTCAGCTGATCGGCCGCTCCACCCGGGAGCTCGCCCGCGATCTCGGCCCCGCCTACGAACGAGAAGTCGTACACAGGGACGATCTGGTCCTCCTCCGGGCGTGATCCGCGTCCGTCCGCCTTCGAAACAGTCGTGTAAAAGGCCGAAAGCCTGCCACCAGCGGGGGACCTTCCGTAAAACCGCCCCACGACGTCTCGTGTCCTGCTCAACTCTTGATGCAGGTAGTTCAAGCAGTCCATGCAGAGCGGTTCCGCACGACCATTGCGCAAAGGAGGCCGTCGTGAGACGAGTGCGCCCGGGGGCGACGCCCCGAGGGTCGGCGGAGCGAGCACTGATGAGCGTGGCCGCCGGGGACACGTACGAGCGGGAGACCGCGGGCGACGCTGGGTCCGACGGAGGGATGGCCGAAGAGGGCCCCCGCCTCTGGCACATCACGCTCAGCGTCTCGGGCGCCGACGCCCCCATCGCCGAGGTGCGCCGAGGCCTCGAACAGCTCGCGCACGACCACCCCTTTCTCCTGACCAGCCGCTACGCGGTCGACCACGCGGAGATCCGCTACTGGGAAGAGGCCCGCGACCTGCACGACGCCGCCGCCGTGGCCCTGCGGCTGTGGGGCGAGCACCGCCAGACGTCGCAGCTGCCGCCCTGGGAGATCGTGGGCCTGGAGGTCATCGACCGGCAGACCTACCACCAGCGCATCGCGGAAGGCTACGGTCCGCTCCCCGCGACCCCGGTGGGTGTACACCCGTTCTAGACGGGCATCCGGTCCAGGCGCACCCCGCCGAGCGTGCACCCCTTCCAGGTATGAGCCCGTTTCAAACGGCCCACCTGCGCCGGCCTGCCCCTTTTCGGCCATGTCTCACCTCCCGGAACAGGATCTGGACGCCCACCCGTCCCCCGTTACCCTGCGGAGCATGACGTCGCCTTCGCTCAACCCGTACGACTCGATGACCCCGGTCACCCGGGCCGCCTACCGCGCCCGCGCCGCCGCCAACGACCTCGCCCCGCTGCCGCGCGCGGAGAAGGACGACGCACTGGCGGCGATCGCCGACGCCCTCGAAGTGCGCACCGCGGAGATCGTCGAGGCCAACGCCGAGGACATCGCCCGCGCCCGCGAGGCAGGCACCAGCGAGTCGATCATCGACCGGCTGACCCTGACCCCCGAGCGGGTCCGCGCCATCGCCTCCGACGTGCGCGACGTCATCGCCCTGCCCGACCCGGTCGGCACGGTCGTCCGCGGCAACACCCTCCCGAACGGGATCGACCTGCGCCAGGTCCGCGTACCCCTCGGCGTCGTCGGCATCATCTACGAGGCCCGTCCGAACGTGACGGTCGACGCCGCGGCCCTCTGCCTCAAGTCCGGCAACGCCGTGCTCCTGCGCGGCAGTTCCTCCGCGTACGCCTCGAACACCGCACTCGTGCGCGTGCTCCGCGACGCCGTCGGCGGCAGCGGGCTGCCCGCCGACGCCATCCAACTCGTGCCCGGTGACAGCCGCGACTCCGTCACCGAACTCATGCGCGCCCGCGGCCTCGTCGACGTCCTGATCCCGCGCGGCGGTGCCTCCCTCATCAAGAACGTCGTGGAGAACTCGATCGTGCCCGTCATCGAGACGGGTACCGGCAACTGCCACGTCTACGTCGACGCCCACGCCGACCTCGACATGGCCGTCGACATCCTCGTCAACTCCAAGGCGCAGCGCCCCTCGGTCTGCAACGCCGCCGAGACGCTCCTCGTCCACCAGGACATCGCCGACGCGTTCGTGCCGCGCGCCCTGGACGCGCTCGCCGACGCGGGCGTCACCGTCCACGCCGACCCGCGGATCCTCGCCTACGCGGACCGCTCCAAGGCCACCGTCGTCGAGGCGACCCACGACGACTGGGAGACCGAGTACCTCTCGTACGACATCGCGGCAGCCGTCGTCGACGACCTCGACAAGGCCGTCGAGCACATCCGCCTGTGGTCCTCCGGGCACACCGAGGCCATCGTCACCACCTCCCAGCAGGCCGCCCGCCGCTTCACCCAGCTCGTGGACTCCACGACCGTCGCGGTCAACGCCTCGACCCGGTTCACCGACGGCGGCCAGTTCGGCTTCGGCGCCGAGATCGGCATCTCCACCCAGAAACTGCACGCCCGCGGCCCCATGGGCCTCCCTGAGCTGACGAGCACCAAGTACATCGTCACCGGCGACGGTCACACCCGTTAAGCAGTGATGTGTGAGGTGAATTCCCTTACCGTCTGCCCAAATTGACCCCTCAGGTCTACTCTGGACGGGTGCCGGAGGACGTGGGGGGCGCGCCGTTCCCGGACGGCTGGGAGCCCGACGACGACCACGACCGCGGGGGCTGGGACGAAGAGTTCGCCTCCGTGGTCTTCGACGAGGACTTCGTGAAGGCCGCCGAGGTCCATGAGCCCACCGCGGTCGAGCGGCTGCTCGCCGCGGCCCAGGCGCGCGCCGAGGCCCAGGAGGCCGAGTCCCGCAGGGCACGCACGCGCCGCGGACCGGACGACGACTTCTACGAGGACGGCGACGGCTACGGGCTGGACGGCGCGGCCGGATTCGGCCGGGTGCCGGACGACGCCGACGGCCTGTACGAGGAGGGCCTGGAGCAGGACGGCAGGGGCGGCCCGCACGCGGGCATGGTCCGCTGGCGCAGGCCCGTCGCCTGGGCGCTCGCCCTGCTCATGGGCGTCGGCATGGTCGCCCTCGCCTTCACGGCCGTCTACCGGGGCGCCTCGGCCGGCCGCCAGGACCAGGTCCCGCCACCCGCCACGACGGAACTGGAGAAGAGCCTCCCGGGCCCGCCCTCCGCCTCCGCCGACTACTCCCAGCCTGCGGTTTCGGCGGTCCCGCGGTCCCCCTGAGCGGCCGGGCGCCGGACCCGCGGAAGTTGTCGTGCACCAGGGCGTTTACTGGCGGGCCCGAAGACCTAACCTGAAGGTATGGACGGGCCAGGAGACCCACCGGAGGGCACGCCGGAAGGTGGTCCCGTCGGTGGCGGCAGCGAGGACGAATACCGATCCGTCGTGTTCGACGAGTCGTTCGTCCGGGCTGCCCGGCTCCAGGAGTTCTCCGCCCAGGAGCGGATCACCGACCACGCCCCCGCCGTGCGCCGCACGCCCGCGCTGCGCCGCGGTCTGACCAGGCAGGCCGTCATACTCGTCGCCCTGATCGTCATCGCCTTCGGCACCGCGATCTACATGGGCGTCCGCAGCCCGTACCGCACGGCCCCCGCGGCCCGGCACACCGAACCGCTGCGGATGACCGTGATCCCGCTCGCCCCGGGCGCGGCGGTCCCCGGCTCCGTCTCCGCCGACGACCTGTACGAGCACAGCCCGGCCGCGCAGTTTGGGACCGCCGCCGACGGCATCGCGCTGCCGTCCGACATCCGGCGCACCGCGCACTTCTCCGACAGTCAGGTCGTCACCGCCCTGACCACCGCCAAGGACTATCTCGTCGACTCCTCGCTCGATCCGGACGTGCTCACCGGGGGAGCGGTGCGGCCCGTACGCATGCTCGTCGACCCGCGCCAGCTCGACCAGTTCGACCAGAGCTTCGAGAGGCCGGTCGCGGACGGGCGGCACGCGGCGACCGGCTGGCTCGTCCGCTTCGACCCGGCGCAGGCCGAGCTCGCCGACCCGCACATCCGCGTCCGGGGGACGCTGCACGCGGCCGAGACCGACACGGACACCCTCGAGGTGACCTCCGACCACACCTTCGTGTACGCGCTGCGGCCCGCGGGTGCCATCGACACCGCGCGGGCCTCCCTGTTCACGGTCCGCCGCGAGCTGCACTTCCGCTTCGACCGCGAGGACCTGCGCAACCACCAGGCCGAGGTGCTCGTGTCCTACGTCCAGGCGGGCCCGCTCTCCTGCTCCGCGGACCTGGCCGAGCATCTGCACCCGCTGCTGGCGGGCCAGACGGCGAAGAAGGACGGACCGGCGGGCACCGACCCGTACGCGACGGGCAGTGCGACCGCGCTGTGCGGCGCGCTCGCACCGAGCGCCCAGCCGGCCGTCTGACTCCGCGCCCGGCCCGTCCGACCCTTCGTCCGATGCGGGTACGGGGACCGGTCAGCTCCCGGTGTCGTCCTGGGTGCCGTGGTTGCCGGTGTTGCCCCCGCCGCCTCCGGTCCCGTTCCCGTTCCCGAAGTTGCCGAAGCCGCGGCGGACCCGGCCGCCGAGGTCACCCGCGCCGCCCGCGATGTCGCTGACCAGCTTCATCAGCGGGTCCTTCGAGTTCTTCACGTGGTCCGAGTAGTGCGCGGCCGACTCCCGGAACGAGTCGGTCACCTTGGTCTCCTTGTCCTCGGTGCGGCGCGGGTAGTGCCCGTCCATCAGCCGCTGGAAGTCCCGGGACTCGGCCCACTTCTTCAGCTCCGCGGCACGCACCGTCGTGAACGGGTGGGAGCGCGGCATCACGTTCAGGATCTTCAGGACCGAGTCGCGCAGATCGCCCCCGGCCTCGTACTCCTCGGCCTGCTTGAGGAACGCGTCCACGTTCATCTCGTGCAGGTGGTTGCCGCCCGCGATCTTCATCAGGCCGCGCATGGAGGACTGAAGGTCCTGGCCGACCAGCAACCCGGCGCGGTCCGCGGAGAGTTCGGACTTGCGGAACCACTCGCGCAGCGCCGTCACGATCGCCATGATCGCGAGGTTGCCGAGCGGGATCCACGCCACGCGCAGCGCGAGGCTGGTCAGGAAGAGCAGTATCGTCCGGTAGACGGAGTGCCCGGACAGCGCGTGGCCCACCTCGTGGCCGACGACCGCCCGCATCTCCTCCTCGTCGAGCAGCTCCACCAGACCGGTGGTGACGACGATGATCGGCTCGTCGAGGCCGATGCACATCGCGTTCGGCTGCGGGTCCTGATTGACGTACATCGGCGGGACCTTCTCCAGGTCCAGGATCTGACAGGCGTCCCGCAGCATCGCGTTCAGGTGCGCGAACTGCTCGTCCGACACGCGCACGGAGTCCGACAGGAAGAGCAGGCGCAGGCTGCGCTCAGGAAGCAAACCGCTCAGTGCCTTGAAGACGGTGTCGAACCCGGTGAGCTTGCGCAGCGCCACCAGGGCCGAGCGGTCCGCGGGGTGTTCGTACGCCCGTGAGGAGATCCCCGGAAAGCTCCGGCGCTGCCTGCTGGGTACGTTCTCGTGCTGCTCGTTCGGTACGTCGGGCATGCGGCCCCCCATGTCGATGGCATGTCGATGTAGCTCGGTTGTCGCTCGGTTGTGCCCCCAAGGCTGGATCCACAGTAGGCGGAGATACCGTGACGGGGCAGCACACAGAAGGAGCGAACCGTCATGGATCACCACACCGACGCCGCCGGACTCGGGCACATCGTCTCTGCCGCCGCGTCCGACCAGGGCCCCGGCGCACTCCTGCGCATCGTGCTGGTCGTCGCCATCCTGGGCGCCGTCTTCATGGCCTGGTTCCTGCTGCGCGGCTACAAGCGCGACGACTGACACCGGTTTCCGCGACTCGTCCCTGCGACCGTACGAGGGTGTCCGTGGCCCGTACGGCAGAGTCGCCGTGAGCGCCGTGAGGGCTCCCGCTTACGATGGGTCAGAAGTCTTTATCCCGATCCCACACCGGATAGGTCCTGCTGAAGATGAGCCTCCACAGCCCCGTTGCCCAGCTGGCCACTCTCGCTGCCGAGGGCGGCGAGCACGGCGGCAACCACGAGAGCATCAGCCCCCTCATGACGGGCGGTGCCGCCTTCGTCATCCTGATTCTCATGCTGTGGATCGTGACCCGCTTCAACCGCGACCGCTGAGCCGGGGCACCGAGCACTCGGATCGGGCCAGTAGGCTCTGCACGCATGGGAGCGCAGGACATGCCTACCGGCCCGGTCAACAGCCCGGCCGGCGGCCCGGATCGCGAGTGGGACTCGCCCGCCAAGCGGCGCCTCGGCGTCATGGGCGGAACGTTCGACCCGATCCACCACGGACATCTGGTGGCGGCCAGTGAGGTCGCCGCGCAGTTCCACCTCGACGAGGTGGTCTTCGTGCCGACCGGGGAGCCGTGGCAGAAGAGCGACAAGCAGGTCTCGCCGGCCGAGGACCGCTATCTCATGACGGTCATCGCGACCGCCGAGAACCCGCAGTTCTCCGTGAGCCGGATCGACCTCGACCGCGGCGGTCCGACGTACACCACGGACACGCTGCGCGATCTGCGCGCGCTCAACCCGGAGACGGACCTCTTCTTCATCACGGGCGCCGACGCCCTGGGTCAGATCCTGACCTGGCGATACACCGAAGAGCTCTTCTCCCTGGCACACTTCATCGGCGTCACCCGGCCCGGTCATCCGCTCACCGACCCGGGCCTCCCCGAGGGCGGTGTCTCGCTCGTCGAGGTGCCGGCACTCGCGATCTCGTCCACGGACTGCCGGGACAGGGTGGCCAAGGGGGACCCCATCTGGTACATGGTGCCGGACGGTGTGGTGCGCTACATCGACAAACGCCGGCTGTACCGAGGCGAATGACCCTGCACCGCCGAGAGGGGCATCGGTGAACGACCGCTACGACGGTTACGACCAGCGCAACGACGCGTACGAGCTGGTCGGCTACGACGAGTACGGCCAACCGGTGTACCGGCAGGTCCAGCAGGCGCCGTCGTACGAGAACAACGCGTCCGGTTCGGCGTACGGGTACGGCTACGACCCGTACGCGACCGGGCAGCAGCAGCCGGTACCGCCGGCTCCGCCGCAGCAGCAGCCCGCTCAGCCCTACGATCCGTACGGCGCCGGCGGCTACGACCCGTACGGGCAGGCCGCGGGGACGGGGCAGCAGGCACGGGTCCCGCAGCAGCAGTACCAGGACCAGCAGGCTCAGCAGTCCCACCAGGCACAGCAGTCCCACCAGGCACAGCAGGCGCACCAGGGCCAGCAGGCTCAGCATGCGTCGCGGCAGACCGAGCAGGCCACCGCCTACATCCCGCAGCAGGCGCCGCCGCAGGAGCCCGACGGGCAGGGGCGGCAGGACCGGCGTGCGCCGCAGGAACCGGACGACCGGGAGTACCACACCGAGCAGTTCTCCTTCGTGGAGGAGCCGGACGAGAACTCCGAAGACGTCATCGACTGGCTGGCGTTCACCGAGTCCCGCAGTGAGCGGCGCGAGGAAGCCAGACGGCGCGGCCGCAACCGGGTCGTCGCCCTCGTCGTCGTCCTCGCCCTGTGCCTGGTCGGCGGCGTCGGCTACCTCTGGTACGCGAACAAGCTGCCGTTCCTCTCCAAGGGCGACGCGAAGACCGGCGGCGCGGCGGCGACCGGCCCGCAGAACCGCGACGTCATCGTCGTCCACCTGCACAACACCAAGGGCGGCGGCACCTCCTCGGCGCTGCTCGTCAACAACGCCACGACGAAGCAGGGCACCACCGTCCTGCTGCCCAACTCCCTTGCCCTGAGCGGCGACGACGGCTCCGCCACCACGCTCGGCAAGTCCGTCGACGACGACGGCTCCTCCGGCACCAGCGGCGCCATCGACACCCTCCTCGGCACGGACGTCGAGGGCACCTGGCGCCTCGACACCCCCTACCTCAACAACCTCGTCGAACTCGTCGGCAACATCGAGCTGTCCACGAACACCGACGTGCCCGACCCGGCCAAGAAGGGCACCACCCTCGTCCACAAGGGCGAGGCCCAGACCCTCTCCGGCCCGATGGCCGTCGCCTACGCCACCTACCAGGGCAAGGGCGAGGCCGAGACGGCGCAGCTCATGCGGTTCGGGCAGGTCATGCAGGGCGTACTGCGCAAGCTGTCGTCCGACCCGCAGGCCGCGACGACCACCGTGCAGACGCTCGCCCAGATCCTCGACCCGTCGCTGACCGAGAAGGACCTCGGCGCCTTCCTCGCCAAGCTCGCCGACCACGCCAAGGAGGGCGACTACAAGACCGCCGTGCTGCCGGTCCAGCAGAACGGCGCCCTCTCCGAGTCGGCCGCGAACTCCGTCGTGAAGGACGTCCTCGGCGGCACCGTGAAGGCTCCCGCCAAGGGTGACTCGCTGCGCATCGCCGTCAAGAACGCCACCGGGGACAAGGCCCGCACCGAGAAGGCCCGCGTCGCCCTGGTCAACGGCGGCTACACCTTCGTCGAGGGCGGCACCGGCACCTCCGTGGCCGCCTCCCAGGTCACCTACGGCGACGACGCCCGCAAGGACGACGCCGTCGAGGTCGCCAAGACGCTCGGCCTGCCGACCTCGGCCGTGAAGAAGACCGAGGCCGCCGCGAACGCGGACGTGTCCGTCGTCCTCGGCCAGGACTACACCGGCAAGTGACCCTCCCGGCGGCCCCGCAACCCCTGCGGGCCGGGGCCGTCGGGAATGCCGTAAGGCCGGCCGGTGGACCGTGAGACCCTTGAGGTACCCCCGTCAGCCATATCCCGGGGGATCTGACCGCCGACGGAAAGCCTTGTAGTGACCGCCACTGACCGTTCCCTCGAGCTCATCACTGTCGCCGCACAGGCGGCCGCGGACAAGCTCGCGCACGACATCATCGCCTACGACGTCAGCGACGTGCTGTCCATCACGGACGCCTTCCTGCTGGCCTCCGCGCCCAACGACCGCCAGGTCAAGTCGATCGTCGACGAGATCGAGGAGCAGCTGAACAAGCAGCTCGGCACCAAGCCGGTCCGCCGCGAGGGCGACCGCGACGCCCGCTGGATCCTGCTCGACTACGTCGACATCGTCGTCCACGTCCAGCACAGCGAGGAGCGTGTCTTCTACGCCCTGGAGCGCCTGTGGAAGGACTGCCCCGAGCTGGAGCTGCCCGCCGACGCCAAGGCCACCCGTGGCAAGGGCGCGGAGCACTCCCAGCGCGAGCAGGCCGCGGCCGAAGCGGAGGAGATGCGCGAACTCGGCGGTGAGGTGCTTTGACCAGCGGCTCCCCCCGGGGCCGCCGCGTCGTCCTGTGGCGGCACGGCCAGACGTCCTGGAACCTGGAGCGCCGCTTCCAGGGCACCACGGACATCGAGCTGACCGAGGCCGGCGGCGCCCAGGCCCGCCGCGCCGCCCGGCTGCTCGCCTCGCTGAAGCCGGACGCCATCGTCGCCTCCGACCTCAGGCGGGCCGCCGCCACCGCCGCTGAGCTGGCCGCTCTCACCGGCCTCGACGTCACGTACGACGAGGGTCTGCGCGAGACGTACGCCGGCGAGTGGCAGGGCCTCACGCACGACGAGATCATCGCGCGGTACGGCGAGCAGTACGCCGCGTGGAAGCGCGGCGAGCCGGTGCGCCGCGGCGGCGGTGAACTGGAGACCGAGGTCGCCGACCGGGCGGCGCCCGTCGTGCTGCGGCACGCGGACAAGCTGCCGGAGAGCGGCCTGCTCGTCGTGGTCAGCCACGGCGGCACCATCCGCACCACCATCGGTCGCCTCCTGGGTCTGGAGTCCCAGCACTGGGAGGGACTCGGCGGGCTGTCGAACTGCTGCTGGTCCGTCCTCGGCGAGGGCGCGCGCGGCTGGCGGCTGCTCGAGCACAACGCGGGCACGCTGCCCGAGCCGGTCCTCGGCGACGACGACTGAACCGGTCCCCGTGGGCCGCGGGGACCGGATTTCACTTTCGGGCAGGTCGCAAGCTAAAGTTCTTCTTGTTCGGGCCGCCGGGAAAACAACCGGGGAGAAGAACACAGCACGGGGCTATAGCTCAGTTGGTAGAGCGCCTGCATGGCATGCAGGAGGTCAGGAGTTCAATTCTCCTTAGCTCCACAGGAATCGAAGATCCCGTCCCGTCAGGGGCGGGATTTTTCGTTGCCCGATCCGTCTGCTTCTCCGTTGCGTACGCCACGCCCACCCGTGGATGGGGCGGCCCTGCTCCTGCCGGGTACTGCGCGTCCCCGGCGTCGGCCGGACCGTCCTGCGGATCCTCTCCGCGATACCTCTCCTTCGCGGCGCGTTTTTCCTCGACCGCCTTGAGTCGTCCGGGGCCTCGGGGGCGTATACCTCTGCGAATGCGCTCTTGATATGCGCGTATGCGCTGGCCGGGGCGGCTGTCTTGGGTGCCGTGTCCGGACTGGTACGCCGGCGTCGCTGACCGTATTGCTCCGGCCGTGGCAGAATCGGACGGCCGGAAGGGGGCTGCGTCCGACCGACGAAGACGGCCCGACGGGAGGGAGTGCACGATGCCCTTGAGCATCATCGAGGAGGCCGACCGCCTCCTCGGCGTAACCGTGTCACCTGCCGAGTTCCCGTCTCCGTCCCCTTCCTCCGGTGCTGTCCCCCTTGTCATGGATGTTCCCCTCACCTGTCCGTCCTGCGGCTCCTTCCACGTCGCCCAGATGCTGGGTGACAACGGCGGGATCTCGTACGTGTGCACGGCCTGCGGCCACAGCTGGAGCTGAGCTGATCAACATGGGGTCACACAGGCGGAAGTGCGACTGGTGCGGCGGTGGTACGCCCATCGTGCGCGACATGGAGCCGGTCAACCCGGACTACCAGTACTGGTGCGAGGAGTGCGCGCGGGCGCTGATCATAAAGGGCGACCCGATCGAGACGTATCGGGAACTGGAGGGCGAGCCGATCTACGGCCGACTCCTCGACGAGCACTGCACCCTCAAGCGGTTCTACTCGTTCGCCACAGCCTGACCCCGCAGTACGCCAAGAAGGCGCATGCCACTCCTACGTAGAGGGCTGTCAGCAGCAACTGCTCGCCGCTCTGCTGGAGTTCGGGCCTGCTGCGGCCGTGCGGGACCCACCACAGTGTGTACGAGCAGAACGGCACTGCCATGAGCGCGGCGGTGCGGCGGCGGCCCGACTCCCACACCAGGAGGACCAGCGGCACGCACCACACCCAGTGATGCGACCAGGAGACCGGGCTCACCAGCAGCGCCGTCGTCGCGCACGCCACCACGGCCTCGGCCCGCCGGCCCCGCACCGCCGCCACGACGGCGACCGTGAGGCCCACCGCGCCCGTCACGGCGGCGGCCGGCACCCACCACGGGCTCGGGTCGCCGGTGTGCAGGAGCCGGGCGAGGACGCCGCGCAGCGACTGGTTCGCGGTGTCCTCGGCGTGACCCACCCGGCTCGCCTCGAAGACCATCCGGGTCCAGAAACGGCGTGAGTCATGGGGCAGGACCACGGCGGCCAGGGCCGTGGCGGCGGTGAACGCGCACCCCGCCACGCACGCGTGCCGCACCCACGGCCGCCAGCTGCCCCTCCCGGTCGCCGCCAGCGTGATCCCGGTGCACAGCAGGAAGACGACGAACAGCGCCGGCGTCAGCTTGATCGCCGCCGCCGCTCCGATGCCGACGCCCGCCCAGCGGTGCCCCGGCCGCCGCGTCAGATCCCACAGGACCAGCACGGCCAGCAACAGATTGACCTGCCCGTAGCGCAGCGTCGTCCACACCGGCTCGCACCACACGGCGCCCGCCGCCACCCACAGAGCGTGCTCCACGCGCGCGTGGCGCCCGACGAGCCGCAGGGAGAGATATACGAAGGCGACCAGCAGAGCGAGGTTCGTGACGGTCGCCGCGGCCTGCATGGTGGCGACGTCCAGGAGCGTCAGCGGCGTGAACAGCAGCGCAGCGAACGGCGGATACGTGGTCGGCAGCCGGGCGTGCGTCGTGCGCAGCGCGTACAGGTCGCTCCCGGCTCTGACGGTCGCGCCCTCCGCTCTGTAGACCATCAGGTCGATCATCGAGACGTGGGCGGCGCGCTGGGCGATCCAGAAGCTCACGAAGGAGAGCAGGCAGACGCCCAGGGCTGCGGGCACACGGCGGCGGGTGCGGGGCAGGACGAGCACGGTCACGTCAGGGGACCCTAGTGGCCACAACCGTCCTCTTTCCGCACAGAGCGGGTCAGATGGGAAACGATTTGGTGGAGCACCTGGGTGACCGTGTAATGTTGGCGTCGCCGCCGGGGAAACCGACAGGAAGACCGGGCGGAACACAGCACGGGGCTATAGCTCAGTTGGTAGAGCGCCTGCATGGCATGCAGGAGGTCAGGAGTTCAATTCTCCTTAGCTCCACAGAAATCGAAGGCGGGTCATCCGATCGGATGACCCGCCTTCGTCTGTTCCCCGGGGCTATCGTCCGCCCGGCCCGCGGCTACCTGCGGGCGCGGCTGCGGCCCGGCGGAAGTGCGGGCGGGAGCGCCGGCCCGGCAGGCAGCGCCGCCGCGTCCTCCTCGAGACGCAGGGCCAGCGCGGGACAGCGCCGGACGGCCCGTACGGCGTTCGCCTCCGAGTAGCGCGGCACCGCCGCGTCCGCGACCGCGGGGAAGCCGTCCGGACCCAGCTGGATCAGCGCCGGCACGATGTCCGCGCACAGCCCGTGGCCCTGGCACAGCGTCCAGTCGACGGCGAGCCGCTTCCCGCTGGGCGCCGCGTTCGCCGGCGCCTCCGTGTGCAGCGGCAGCACCCCGCGCACCGGCCTGCCGCAGCCGGAACCCAGGACATGCGCCGCGAGATCGTCCGTGAACGCGGAGATCGTCGACTCGATGAACGCCGCCGAACCGTCGGGGTGCTTGCACGCCCCGCGCCGCTTCACCGCACGGGTCACCTCGCGCAGCGCCTCCAGAGCGGTGGGCCCGCCGCCGTTCAGGACGTCCTCCAGGCCGCGCGCCGCCGCGGGGAGACCCAGATAGCACGGTCCGCACTGGCCCGCGCTCTCCGAGGCCAGCCACTGCGCCACCTTCAGGGATTCGCCGAGCGGGCAGGTGTCCGGGCCGATCGGCAGGATCGCGCCCGCGCCCAGAGCGCCGCCGCTCGCCTCCAGGGAGGCGCGGGAGACGATGGCGTCCTGCGCGCCGACGCCGTCCAGCCACTTGCCGTGATAGCCGCCCGTGAGGACGCCCTGGGGGAGCGGGGGAGCGCCCGCCAGCTGGAGGACGTAGCGCAGCGGGACGCCGGAGGGGACCTCCAGGACCATGGGGCGGGCGACGGCGCCGGAGAGCGTCAGCAGGACGGTGCCGGGCTCGTCGTGCAGGCCGGTGCGGCAGTAGCGCTCCGGGCCCGTGCGCGCGGCGACGGCGAGCTGGGCGAACGTCTCCGCGTTCGACAGGAGCGTGGGGGCGCCGCCCACCCCCGTGTCGGAGGCGCGCACCTTGCGGCCCGGCGGCATCGGCGGGCCGCCGTCCGCGGAGCGGATCAGTGCGGAGGACTCGCCGGTGACCATGCGCACGGGGTTGCGCTGCACGCGCGCGCGTAGCGGTGCGTTACGCCGGTTCGTCAGGCCGCGCTCGGCGAGGGCCGCCTGCATCGAGGCCTCCGTGGAGTCGCGGGTCACACCCACGACGAGGGTGCGCGCGCCGAGCGCCTCGGCGACCAGGAGGGCGCCGTCCAGGATCAGGTGCGGTGCCCGGTTGATCAGCACGGTGTCCTTGCGGCAGGCGGGCTCGTCCTCGCTTCCGTTGATGACGACCACGGGGCGTACGCCGCGCCGGATCGCCGACTCCGCGACCGCGCGCAGCTTCTTGGCGAAGGGGAAGCCCGCGCCGCCCCGGCCGCGCAGCGACACGGCCTGGGCCAGTTGTGCGAGCGCTTCGCCCGGCATGGGTTCCAGCGGGCCGTGGACCTTGAGGTGCATGTCGAGGTCGAGCCGGTCCACGAGGTCGAACCCCGACGTGAGCTGGGGAAGTCCGACGACGCGGACTTCGGGGACGTCGGGCAGCGCCGTGTTCACTGCGTGCCTCCGTAAGGCGTGGTCCAGGGCTCACCCGACGAAGGGGCCTGAAAGGGGCCGGGGAGCGGTTCGGTGGGTGACTCGTTCGCTTCGTACTGGCCGCCGTACCTCTCCTCGTACGGGCCGCCGCTCCCGTATGCGGTGTCGTAGGAGGGAACGCCTCCGTAGGGCGTGTCGTACCTGGGGTCGTACGCGGACTGCGGGGCTTCGGCCGGGGGCGGGGGAGACGGGGCGGGCCAGCGGTGGGTGGGCGCGGGCTCGCTCGGATCCCCGTAGGAGTGCTCTGCATAGGTCGGCTCTACAGGGGCGGGCTGTACGTATGTGGGCTCTACGTATGTGGTCTGCCGCGGCTCTGTGTAGAGGGGTGCCTCGCCGCGCGGGGTCGCGGAGACTGCGCGGTAGGCGGCCGCGAATCCGACCCCGGCCGGGGCGGGCGAGGGACGGGCCGGGGCCTCAGTGGCGGGAAGCGGCTGCTCGGCCACGTCCCGGGGCGCCCCGGCGGCGACGTCTCGGGGTGTGCCGCGGTCGATGTCGCGGGCCCTGCGCGGGCCGGGGTCCAGGAAGGCGAAGATCCGTGCGGCGACCTTGACCTTGACGGGCCGCGGCGCCGCCCGCAGACCCACCGCTCCGGCGACCGCGATCAGGCACAGGCAGTACAGGACCACCACGTACGTCTTGGGCGCCCGCCCCGCATACAGGCCGTGCATCAGGGCCAGGCACCAGGCCGGGTAGGCGAGCATGTGGGTCGCTCGCCAGCGCGCGGCGAGTCCGGCAGGGGAGGCCATGGAACTGCGCAGCGCGCCGGTGATGCCCGTGGTCACCATCAGGAGACCGGCGAGCACGCCGATGCCGATCAGTCCGCTGCTGCCCGTGACGCCCATCCCGAAGGGGATCAGCGCCCCGATGAGCGTGACGTGGGCGAGAGCCACCTTCACGCTGCCGTGCAGCAGCAGGAAACCCAGCGAGGCGACCGCGGTGGCCCGGTGGACGCCCTGGGAGAGCAGCCGCTGCCGGGAGGTCAGGAACAGGCGGTCCGACGCGACCAGGCCCCACACGACGGACGCCGTGAGGGAGACCAGGGACAGCACACCCGTGGTGAAGTCGAGCGCGGCCCGGAAGGCGTCGCTCCCTGTGACCACGACCACGGGTATGAGCAGCAGGACCGCCGCGCTCAGCACCCCCGTTCTCGCGCGGCGGCTGCTGCCTGTGGTGAGTGAACTCCTAAGTGAACGAGGGGAGTTCGGTTTGTGAGGGGTTCGAGGGTTCATGGGGGCGACTCCGAAAGGTTCGGCACAGTGGACCCACAGCCCGCACTCTAGGTCGACGCATACCAGCCAGTACGAGGTTTGAGTTATCTCGCCGTTATCTAGAGGTCGTCCGGCATTTGTGTTGCCCCGATAGCTGGCGGTACGCGGAGTAACCGTTGGCCATGACTGAGGTCGCAGAGAAGCCCGTCGCGGCTCGCGCAGGTGCTGCGGTACCCTGACGCCATGCGTGCCGTACGCCTTCTGCTTAGTGAGCCGCGCTGATCAGTCCCGACCCGCCCACGGGCGTGTGGTCGGAATCGGCGCGGCGTCCCCTCCTGTGCGAGGGGCTTTTTCATTTCCGGGCACGGGCCGCCGGCAGAGACGATCGATGGAGCTTTGAGGATCATGAGCGAGACGAATACCGCCGCCGCTACCGAGGCGGCGGTCGCACCGCACCGCTACACGGCGGTCATGGCCGCCGACATCGAGGCACGCTGGCAGGACTTCTGGGACGCGCACGGCACGTACGAGGCGCCCAACCCGAGCGGTGACCTGGCGGGCGACCCGGAGGTCGCCGCCCGGCCCAAGAAGTTCGTCATGGACATGTTCCCGTACCCCTCGGGTGCGGGACTGCACGTCGGTCACCCGCTGGGCTACATCGCCACGGACGTCTACGCGCGCTTCCAGCGCATGACCGGGCACAACGTGCTGCACACCCTGGGCTTCGACGCGTTCGGCCTGCCGGCCGAGCAGTACGCCGTGCAGACGGGCACCCACCCGCGCGCGTCGACCGAGGCCAACATGGAGAACATGAAGGTCCAGCTGCGCCGCCTGGGCCTGGGTCACGACAAGCGCCGGTCGTTCGCCACGATCGACCCGGAGTACTACAAGTGGACGCAGTGGATCTTCCTGCAGATCTTCAACTCCTGGTACGACGACGAGCTGAAGAAGGCCCGTCCGATCGCCGAGCTGGTCGAGCAGTTCGAGAGCGGTGAGCGTGCCGTCGACGGCGGCCGCTCCTGGGAGAGCCTGAGCGCGGCCGAGCGGGCCGAGGTCCTGAGCGGCTACCGCCTGGCGTACGCCTCCGACGCGCCCGTCAACTGGGCGCCGGGCCTGGGCACCGTCCTGGCCAACGAGGAGGTCACCGCCGACGGCCGCTCCGAGCGCGGCAACTTCCCCGTCTTCAAGGCGAAGCTGCGCCAGTGGAACATGCGCATCACCGCCTACGCCGACCGCCTGATCGACGACCTGGACGGCCTGGACTGGCCCGAGGCGATCAAGCTGCAGCAGCGCAACTGGATCGGCCGGTCCGAGGGCGCGCGTGTCGACTTCCCCATCAGTGACGCTGCCATCACCGTCTTCACCACGCGCCCGGACACCCTGTTCGGCGCCACCTACATGGTGCTGGCTCCCGAGCACGACCTGGTCGAGAAGATCGTCCCGGCGGCGTGGCCCGAAGGCACCCACGAGGTGTGGACCGGCGGGCAGGCCACCCCGGCCGAGGCCGTCGCCGCGTACCGCAAGCAGGCCGCCTCGAAGTCCGACGTGGAGCGGCAGGCCGAGGCCAAGGACAAGACCGGCGTCTTCACCGGCGCGTACGCGATCAACCCGGTCAACGGTGAGCAGGTTCCGGTCTTCATCGCCGACTACGTACTGATGGGCTACGGCACCGGCGCGATCATGGCCGTCCCCGCGGGCGACCAGCGCGACTTCGAGTTCGCGCGCGCCTTCGAGCTGCCGATCCGCTGCATCGTCGAGCCGACGGACGGGCGCGGCACCGACACGGACACGTGGGAGAACGCGTTCGGCTCCCACGACGCGAAGATCATCAACTCGTCGAACGAGCAGATCAGCCTGGACGGCCTGGGCGTCGCCGACGCCAAGGCGCGCATCACCGAGTGGCTGGAGCGCACCGGCAAGGGCGCGGGCACCGTCAACTTCCGGCTGCGCGACTGGCTGTTCAGCCGGCAGCGCTACTGGGGCGAGCCCTTCCCGATCGTCTACGACGAGGACGGCGTCGCCCACGCGCTGCCCGAGTCGATGCTGCCGCTGGAGCTGCCCGAGGTCGAGGACTACAGCCCGCGCACGTTCGACCCGGACGACGCCGACACGCAGCCCGAGACGCCGCTGTCGCGCAACGAGGACTGGGTCCACGTCACCCTGGACCTGGGCGACGGCGCGGGGCCGAAGAAGTACCGCCGCGAGACCAACACCATGCCCAACTGGGCGGGTTCGTGCTGGTACGAGCTGCGCTACCTGGACCCGCACAACAGCGAGAAGCTGGTCGACCCGGACGTCGAGCAGTACTGGATGGGTCCCCGTGAGGGGATGCCCACCGGCGGCGTCGACCTGTATGTGGGCGGTGCCGAGCACGCCGTGCTGCACCTGCTGTACGCCCGCTTCTGGTCGAAGGTGCTGTTCGACCTGGGTCACATCTCCTCGGCCGAGCCGTTCCACAAGCTGTACAACCAGGGCATGATCCAGGCCTACGTCTACCGGGACGCGCGCGGGATCGCCGTACCGGCGGCCGAGGTGGAGGAGCGCGACGGCGCGTACTACTTCGAGGGCGAGAAGGTCACGCGCCTGCTGGGCAAGATGGGCAAGTCCCTGAAGAACGCGGTCACGCCCGACGAGATCTGCACCGAGTACGGCGCGGACACGCTGCGCCTGTACGAGATGGCGATGGGCCCCCTGGACGTGTCGCGGCCGTGGGACACGCGCGCGGTGGTCGGCCAGTTCCGGCTGCTGCAGCGCCTGTGGCGCAACATCGTCGACGAGGCGACCGGCGAGGTCACCGTCGTGGACGTGCCCGAGACCGACATCGACGTGGCCACGCTGCGCGCCCTGCACAAGGCGATCGACGGCGTGCGCGGCGACCTGGAGGGCATGCGCTTCAACACCGCCATCGCCAAGGTCACCGAGCTGAACAACCACCTGGTCAAGACGTACGCGGGCAGCGCGCTGCCGCGCTCCGTCGCCGAGCGCCTGGTGCTGCTGGTCGCGCCGCTGGCCCCGCACGTCGCCGAGGAACTGTGGCGCAAGCTGGGCCGCACCGACTCGGTCGTCCACCAGGACTTCCCGGTCGCCGACCCGAGTTACGTCGTCGACGAGTCCGTCACCTGCGTCGTGCAGATCAAGGGCAAGGTCAAGGCGCGTCTGGAGGTCTCCCCGTCGATCTCGGACGAGGAGCTGGAGAAGGTCGCCCTGGCCGACGAGAAGGTCGTCGCGGCCCTGGACGGCGCCGGTATCCGCAAGGTCATCGTGCGGGCACCGAAGCTGGTGAACATCGTGCCCGCGTAGAGCCTGTCCCGGCACTCAGGGTTGTTCCCTACGGGCAGGTTGGGGGTTCTGATGGAACCCTCGGCCTGCCCGCTCCGTTTACCGTGGAGAGGCGGGACTACGGGGCAGACGGACGAATCGGAGGAGCGCCGTGGAAGCTGTGCTGGTGATCGTGGCGCTGATCTTCATCTTGTTCCTGGCGCTCGGCGCGTACGCGACGGTGAAGGTGGTCGGCGCGGCCAAGCGCGGCGTGGACCGCAAGGTCGAGCAGGCCCGGCGGGCGGTGGAGGACACCGGCCTGCGGGCCAGGACCTTCGCGCAGCCCGGCGCGGCGAGCGAGCTGGCCCAGCTGCGGCTGAAGCTGCGCACCTCCATGCGGGCCACGCAGGACTCGCTGCACGCGCGCGTGGCCGAGGACGCCACGCTCAAGGAGTCCCTCGGCCTCTTCCAGCGCCTGAGTGCGCACGGGCACGAGCTGGACAGTGAGCTCAAGCGCCTGGAGAGCGAGCCCGACAAGGCGCACGTGCGCAGCCTGCTGCCGGAGATGAAGGCGCGCACCGAGCAGATCACGGCGTCCGCCGACGCGCTGCGGCACGCGGCCCGGGACCGGGCCGGGCGCTTCGCGGGCGACGATCTCGACTCGCTGAGTGCACAGATCGACCTGGAGGCCGGGGCGCTGCGGCACTGGACGACGGAGGACGTCACACCGGCCGCTCCGCAGGACACCCAGGGTGCGGCCGGTCCGGTTCAGGAGCCGGCGCGGCCCGCGATCACTCCGCCGGGTGTGCGGCCGGTGTATCCGTGGCAGAAGAAACCCCGTCCCGAGAGCACGACTTGATCCTCCGGCCCCGGGTCGGCGCTTCTGGCCGGGCGACGGGGGCCGGGCTGCCGCCGACGGGCCCCGGCGGGTAACCTCCGGTGCATGTCCCGCCATGTCGCGATCGTCACCGATTCAACGGCCTACCTGCCGCAGCGGACGATGGAGGACCACGGCATCACGGCGGTCCCGCTGACCGTGGTCCTGGGCGATCGGGCGCTGGAGGAGGGTACGGAGATCTCCGCCCGCTCGGTTGCCGAGGCGTTGCAGAAGCGTCGCTCGGTGACGACGTCGAGGCCCAGCCCCGAGCTGTTCGCCGAGACCTACCGCAAGGTCGCCGAGTCCGGTGTGACCGGCATCGTCTCGCTGCATCTGTCGTCCGAGTTCTCCGGGACGTACGACGCCGCGGTCATGGCCGCGCGGCAGGCGCCGGTCCCGGTGCGCGTCGTGGACACCGGGATGGTGGCCATGGCCCTCGGCTTCTGCGCGCTCGCAGCGGCAGAGGTGGCCGACAGCGGCGGCACCGTCGACGAGGCGGTGACGGCGGCGGAGAAGCGGGCCGCGGGCACCTCCGCCTACTTCTACGTCGACACCCTGGACTATCTGCGTCGCGGCGGGCGGATCGGCGCCGCGCAGGCGCTTCTCGGCTCAGCGCTCGCCGTCAAACCGCTGCTGCAACTGGACGGCGGCCGCATCGAGCTGATGGAGAAGGTCCGCACGGCGTCGAAGGCGATCGCGCGGCTGCGGGAGATCGTCGCCGAGCACGCGGGCGGCAGGCAGGTCGACATCGCCGTGCATCATCTGGCGGCACCGGAGCGGGCGGAGGCGCTGTCCGGCTGGCTGCGGGAGCACGTGCCGGGCCTGGGGGAGCTGCATGTCAGTGAGGTCGGGGCGGTGATCGGGGCGCATACCGGGCCCGGGTTGGTGGGGGCTGTGGTGTCGCCCCGGGTCTAGGGGGCGATCTCTGGCGTGCGGCGGCGCGAGGGCGTGGTCTTTGGCGTGCGGCGGCGCGAGGGTGCGGTCTTTGGCGTGCGGCGGCGCGAAGGTGCTGGGGCGTGTGTGGGTGAGGGAGTTTTCCACAACTGGTGGGTTCTCCCCGGGAATTGAGCAAGATCCACAGCGTTGTCGGGGACTGCCTACCGTCTCGTGACATGGCACTTCGATCACAGCTGCGAACAGCACAGGCATCCAGCGGGCCGGGGCGCGGCCCCGCATCCGACAGCCGCGCACGGCGCCGGCACGTCGTACGACGGCGTACGCGGCGCCGGCGCCTCGCGGCGGAGCGGACGCGGGTGCGGGCGGAGGCGTTGTTCGCGCCGCCGCCGCCGCGGCAGTCACCGCTGTTGCCGCCGTTGCCGTTGCCGTTGCCGTTGCCCGGGCCGCTGCCGCTGTCGCGGGAGAACGGGGTCTCGGGGGCCTCGGAGGTGCTGAGTGGCCCTGCTGCGTCGCCCGCGCGGGAGGCCGGGTCCGGGTCCGAGGCCGGGTCCGGGTCCGGGTCCGGTGCCGGGCCCGAGGTCGAGAAGGGGCCGGGGCAATCCTGGCGGGGGCGGCTCACGCTCGCCGTGCGGGATCGTCTGCCGCTGTGGGTGCAGACCCGGTGCGGGATCGAGCGGCGCGGTGCTCTGGCCCTGGTCGTCGTTCTCGGCGTGGCGGCGCTCTTCGCGGCGCAGCATTTCTGGTCGGGGCGTACGCAGCCTGTGCGGGCGCCGGAGGCGGTTCGTGCCGCCGCGCCGGAGGTGGTGGAGTCGCCGGGTGCGACTGTCTCCTCGGCCGTGCCTGGATCCGTGGCGTCGGGCGGTGCGGGGATCGTTGTGGACGTCGGCGGCAAGGTGCGCAGGCCCGGAGTGCAGAGGCTGCCCGCCGGGGCCCGGGTCGCGGACGCGTTGCGGGCGGCCGGAGGGGTCCGCCCCGGCACGGACACCGCCGGGCTCAACCGGGCGCGGCTCCTGACGGACGGCGAGCAGGTCCTGGTGGGCGCCCCGGCGGTCCCCGTGGCCGTGGCGCCCGGCGGGCCCGCGGGGGCGGCGTCCACAGCGCCGATCGGCCTCAGTACGGCGACGCTGGAACAGCTCGACACGCTGCCCGGGGTCGGCCCCGTGCTGGCCCAGCACATCATCGACTACCGCACGGAGCACGGGGGTTTCCGCTCGGTCGACGAACTGCGCGAGGTCAACGGCATCGGGGACCGCCGCTTCGAGGACCTCCAGAACCTGGTGCGGCCGTGAGCGGCACGAGGGTTGCCCCTCGGGGTTCCGATCCACCGCCCCTGCCCCCTCCACCGGCTCCCAGCGGTCGGCTCGGTGATGCGAATCCGCGGCAAGAGGAGCCGCTGGACTTGCGGTTGGTGGGGCCCGCGCTCGCGGCGTGGCTGACCGCGGCGGTGACCGTGACGGCCACACCGAGCTGGGCGGCGACCGTGGCGGCGGTGTGTGCGCTTGCCGGAGCGGCGCTGCTGGCGATGGGGCGCGCGGGCCGGCGGCCGGGAGGAGGGCGACACGGGCCGCCCCGCCCTCCTCCCTCCTGGCGGGGCCCGTCCGGCGCCGTGCTGCTGCTCTGTGTCGCCGCGGCCGCGGCCTCCGCGGGGTTGCATGGGGCCGATCTGCGCAGAGGGCCGGTTCCGGAGCTCGCCGCTCAACATGCGCGGGCGGACGTCGAGTTGGAGGTCACCTCTGATCCGCGGGTCACCCGGCCCCGGGTCACCGGGGATCACGCGGCTCCGCGTGTCGTGCTCATCGAGGCGGACGTCGTGCGGGTGACGGCGCCAAACGGGACGATGTCGCGGACCCGTGCGCCGGTCCTGATCGTCGTCGAGGCCCGGGGCGGCTCCTGGCTCTCCCTGCTGCCGTCCACCCGGCTCAGTGTCGAGGGCGGGCTCGCGCCGCCGCTGAGGGACGGCGACCGGATCGCCGCAGTGCTGCATGCGGGGCGGGGCGAGCGGCCACGCGTGGTGGCCGGGCCGAGCGGGCCGCAGCGCCTGGCCGGAGCGCTGCGTGCCGGGCTGCGCGAGGCGACGGCGGGTCTGCCCAGGGACGCGCGGGCGCTGCTGCCGGGCCTCGTGGTCGGCGACACGGCGCGCGTCACGCCGGAGCTGTACGCGGCGTTCCGCGCGACGGACCTGCTGCATCTGATGGCTGTCAGCGGGGCGAACTTCACGATTCTGCTCGCCCTGTTGATCGGCCCGCCCGGCACGGCGCACCGTGTCGAGCGGCGGGGCCTTGCACCGCGGATCGGGTTGTCGCTGCGGGCGACGGCGTTGTCGGGCGGGGCGCTCACGCTCGGGTTCGTCGTGGTGTGCCGGCCCGAGCCGAGCGTGCTGCGGGCGGCGTCGTGCGGGGCGATCGCCCTGCTCGCCATCGCCACAGGGCGCCGTAGGTCCCTGCTCCCGGCGCTGGCCACGGCGGTGTTGCTGCTCGTCCTGTACGACCCGTGGCTGGCACGGAGTTACGGGTTCCTGTTGTCGGTGCTCGCCACCGGGGCGCTGTTGACGCTGGCTCCGCGGTGGAGCGCGGGACTGCGGCGGCGCGGCGTTCCGGCGCGGGCGGCCGAGGCGTTGGGCGCTGCCGCGGCGGCACAGGCGGTGTGTGCGCCCGTCGTTGCTGTCCTGGCGGCGCGGGTGAGTCTGGTGGCGGTGCCGTGCAATCTGCTCGCGGAGTTCGCCGTGGCGCCCGCGACGGTGCTCGGGTTCGCCGCGCTGGCGACGGCGCCCGTGGCGATGCCGGTGGCCGAGTTCCTGGCCTGGTGTGCCGGGTGGCCCGCGGGATGGATCGCGGACATCGCACGGGCCGGGGCCGCGTTGCCGGGCAGCGGGGTGGACTGGCCGGGAGGCTGGCGTGGCGGGGTGCTGCTGGCGGCCGGCACGGTGGTGGCCGTGCTGGTGGGGCGCAGAGTGCTGAGGTCGCCCTGGACAGTGGCGGCCTGTCTGCTGGCGCTGCTTCTCGTGGTGGTGCAGCCGCCGCCGCTCACCCGGGTCGTCACGGGCTGGCCGCCGCCGGGATGGCGCATGGTCATGTGTGATGTGGGGCAGGGCGACGCGCTGGTGCTCGCGGCGGGGGCCGGGACGGGCGTGGTGGTGGACGCGGGGCCCGATCCGCTGCTCGTGGACCGGTGCCTGCGTTCGCTCGGCATCACGAAGGTGCCGTTGCTGCTGCTCACGCACTTCCACGCGGACCATGTGGCGGGCCTCGCGGGGGTGTTGCGGGGGCGCTCCGTCGGGGTGATCGAGACGACCGGGTTCCGGGAGCCGGCGGATCAGGCGGAGTTCGTCGGGCGGCTCGCGGCGGGGCGCGGAGTCCCGGTGGTTCCGGCGGTGGCGGGGGAGCGGCGTCGCAGCGGGCCGCTCGACTGGGAGGTGCTGTGGCCACCGCGCCCGCTGTCGGCTCCGGACAGCCCGAACGACGCCAGTGTCACCCTGCTCGTGCGCACCGCGGGGCTGACCATGCTGCTGCTCGGCGACCTCGAACCGGCCTCGCAGCGTGCCCTGTTGAGAACCGGGGACGGGGCCCGGTTGCCCCCGGTCGACGTGCTCAAGGTCGCTCATCACGGGTCGGCGTACCAGGACCCGGAGCTGCTGCGCCGGGTCGCGCCCCGGCTCGCGCTCATCTCGTGCGGGGTCGACAACCCGTATGGGCACCCGGCTCCGCGCACGGTGGGGGCGTTGCGGGAACGGGGTGCGGCGGTGCTGCGGACGGACCAGGACGGGGCGATCGCCGTCGTGGGCCAGGGGCGGAGCGGAAGCAGAAGCGGAAGCGGAAGCGGAAACGGGGGCGGCGGCGGAGATGGGCTGGGGGTGGTGCATACCGAGCGCTGATGTGCTCCGGCCTGCGGGGGCGCCACCGATCTGACCGCCCACCGATCTGACCGCCCACCGATCCGATCGCCCACCGATCCGATCGCCCACCGATCCGATCGCCCACTGATCCGGAGGCCCCGGCCGCCCCACGGTTACCCGTAAGTAGAAATGCCTCTGAGCTGGGCAAATGGTTACCGGGAGGAGCAATATGGCGCACTCGGGGGCAGCTGCGCACCTTCGCGCTGAATTCCGTGATGAGGGCCTGTGTTGCCTCGAAAGCCGCAACGGTGATCGAATGCCCTTTCGTTCAACTCGCAACGATCGACGTGCGTATCGATCTGCCGATCGACGTCGACGTCAAGGCGCACTGGGGTGGGTAGGTCATGTTCGGCCGCTGGCTGGGAAACCGTACGAACCGGGCTCAACGGACAAGCCCTCTGGCGGCGGTGACGGTGCCGCCCAGCGCGGGGGTGCTCAGTTGCCGCGTGCTCGATCCGGTCAACGAGCCGGTGCGGGAGGCCGAGTTCGCGCTGAGCGATGCCATGGGGCGCAAGGTGGTCAGTGGGGGCACCGACCCGTTCGGTTCGTTCATGACGACCGTGCCCGCCGGTGACTACCGGCTGGCCGTCTCGGCGGAGGGGTACGCCCCGTTCCACGGGAGCGCCACGGTCGCCGAGAGCGGTCACGCCTCGCTGGGCGACGTCACGCTCCAGGTCTCGCCGCCGCCGCAGCTGCCCGCGCCGGGTGACTGGGAGATCGAGCCGACGCATTCCTCGATCGCGTTCACTGCGCGGCACATCGGGCTGGCCCGGATCCATGGCCGGTTCAACACCTTCGCGGGCGCGCTGCGGGTGGCCGACCGGATCGAGGAGTCCGCGATCCATGTCGTCATCGACGCCTCGTCCATCGACACGAATGTGAAGATGCGCGACGACCATCTCAGGTCGGGCGACTTCCTCGACGTGGACCGGTTCCCGACGCTGGAGTTCTACGGCGACCGCTTCTCGCACCGGGGCGGCAGCCGCTGGGCGATCACCGGGGCGCTCTCCCTGCACGGGGTGACGCGCACGGTCACCCTGGACGCGGAGTACCTGGGGCTGGGCAACGGTATGGAGGGCGAGGCCCGGGCCGCCTGCCGCGCCACGGTCGAGCTGCACCGCGACGACTTCACCGTCAGCTGGCAGACCATGCTGGCGCGGGGTATCGCCGTCGTCGGCTCCAGCGTCCGGATCGAGCTCGACGTACAGATCGTGCCCAAGGGCTGAGGCTGATCGCGCCCAAGGGGTGAGGCGGATCGTGCCCAAGGGGTGAGGCGGATCGTGCCCAAGGGCTGAGGCTGATCGTGCCCAGGGGCTGAGGTACGTACGGCGACCCCGTTCGGCAGCCGTCGGCGCGTGCCGGAAAATGGTGGCGTGAGCGATGTGAGACACGTACTGGTGCTGCCCGACCGGGACGCCGCGGAGGAGGCCGCCGAGGCGCTGGGGGAGCGTTTCGGCGTGACCGAGGAGCCCCAGCTCGTCCGGGACGCGCTGGCCGGCGAGGACGATGCCGAGGACGCGCAGTGGCTGGTGGTCGTCGAGGATCCGCGGGGGCGGCTCGACCCCGGTGAGCTGGACGAGTTCGCGGCCGGCTGGGACGGCTGGCGCGAGGAGCCATAAGCACGGAGCCGTGAGTACCGGGCGGTGAGTACCGGGCCGTGAATACCGCGTCGTGAATACCGCGTCGTGAGTACCGGCGCCGTGCGAGTACCGGCGCCGGCGCCGTATGTGCCGCGCCGCGAGTACGGCTCTTGGCCGGTCGGGTTGTCAGTGGGCCGTGGGATGCTTGACCGCGATGGCCAGGAAGACTGCAAACGACGATCCTCTCGCCCCCCTCACCCTCGCGGTGGGCCAGGAGGACCTGCTGCTCGACCGCGCGGTGCGGGAGGTGGTGGCGGCCGCCCGGGCCGCCGACGCCGACACCGACGTGCGCGACCTCAGCTCCGACCAGCTCCAGCCCGGCACGCTCGCCGAGCTGACGAGCCCGTCGCTGTTCGCCGAGCGCAAGGTCGTCGTCGTCCGCAATGCCCAGGACCTGTCGGCGGACACGGTCAAGGACGTGAAGGCGTACCTCGGCTCGCCCGTCGAGGAGATCACCCTGGTGCTGCTGCACGCCGGGGGCGCCAAGGGCAAGGGGCTCCTCGACGCCGCGCGCAAGGCCGGCGCCCGGGAGGTCGCCTGCCCGAAGATGACCAAGCCGGCGGACCGGCTGGCCTTCGTGCGCGGGGAGTTCCGCACGCTCGGGCGGTCCGCGACGCCCGAGGCCTGCCAGGCGCTCGTCGACGCCATCGGCAGTGATCTGCGGGAGCTGGCCTCGGCCGTGACCCAGCTCGCCTCCGACATCGAGGGCACGATCGACGAGGCCGTCGTCGGGCGGTACTACACGGGGCGGGCCGAGGCGTCCAGCTTCACCGTGGCCGACCGGGCCGTCGAGGGGCGGGCCGCGGAGGCGCTGGAGGCGCTGCGATGGTCGCTCTCGACCGGGGTCGCGCCGGTGCTCATCACCAGCGCGCTCGCGCAGGGGGTGCGGGCCATCGGGAAGCTGTCGTCCGCGCGTGGGGGGCGGCCGGCCGATCTGGCGCGGGAGCTCGGGATGCCGCCGTGGAAGATCGATCGGGTGCGACAGCAGATGCGGGGGTGGACCCCGGACGGGGTTTCCGTGGCGCTGCGGGCTGTGGCTGAGGCCGATGCGGGGGTCAAGGGTGGGGGGGACGACCCCGAGTACGCGTTGGAGAAGGCTGTGGTCACCATTGCGCGGGCTGCGCGTTCTCGGGGGCGGGTGTAGGGGGTACCCGGGCTGGAAAGTGCGGGTAGGTCGGTGGAGCGGGCGGGATATCGCCCCCGCCGCCCCTTCCCGTCCCGTTCCCCGGGGCTGCGCCCCGACCCCGCTGTCGGCCTTCGGCCTCGTCCTCAAACGCCGGACGGGCTGAGGTGACCAAACACCGGACGACCCTGCCATACGAACGCCGAAAGCCCCGCCCTGAAGAATCAGAGCGGGGCCTCGGTTCAAGCTGGTGGTGAGCCCACACCCGCGTGGCGAACGCAGTCGCGTGCGGGCTCGGGGTGCCGGTCGGGGGCGGATGAGAGAGGGCCCGCCCGGGTCCTTCCGGCGTCAGATCAGTACCCGGACTCACATCCGGGAGTTTTCAGTACCCGGACTCGCGTCCGGGAGAAAAGGTTCAGCCCTTGAGCGCGGCGACCTTGGAAGCAAGCGCCGACTTCTTGTTGGCGGCCTGGTTCTTGTGGATGACACCCTTCGAGACGGCCTTGTCGAGCTCACGCGCGGCAGCGCGCTGGTACTCGGTGGCCTTCTCGACGTCACCCGCGGCAGCGGCCTCACGGGCCTTGCGGACCGCGGTCTTCAGGGAGGACTTGACCGACTTGTTGCGCAGCCGAGCCTTCTCGTTGGTCTTGATCCGCTTGATCTGGGACTTGATGTTCGCCACGAAATGAGCCTTTGCAGGTTCAGGCACGGACCCGGTGAAGGACCCGTACCGATGATTTTCACTGAGTGTGTGCCTCCTGCTGAGAGGGCATGAGACACAGCTGCCCACGGTACCAGCCGTACTCCCACCGGCCCAAACCGGTAGCGGTGCCCCGGCCGTGGGACCATGGAAGCTACGTATCGATCCGACCCGAGGCATAAGGCGCCTCAAGAGACAGGACCCTGCGTGCCCGCGATCCCTAACAATGTGCCCGAGCCGAGCCGTACCGACCCGGCGCTGCTCCGCAATTTCTGCATCATCGCGCACATCGACCACGGCAAGTCCACCCTCGCCGACCGGATGCTCCAGCTGACCGGAGTGGTCGATCAGCGGCAGATGCGTGCTCAGTACCTCGACCGGATGGACATCGAGCGCGAGCGCGGCATCACGATCAAGTCCCAGGCGGTGCGACTGCCCTGGGCCCCCACCGAGGGCCCGGACCAGGGCAGTACCCACATCCTCAACATGATCGACACCCCGGGCCACGTGGACTTCACGTACGAGGTCTCGCGCTCGCTCGCCGCGTGCGAGGGCACTGTCCTGCTCGTCGACGCCGCCCAGGGCATCGAGGCCCAGACCCTCGCCAACCTGTACCTGGCGATGGAGAACGACCTCAAGATCGTCCCGGTGCTCAACAAGATCGACCTGCCGGCCGCCCAGCCCGAGAAGTTCTCCGAGGAGCTGGCGAACCTCATCGGCTGCGATCCGGAGGACGTCCTCAAGGTCTCCGCCAAGACCGGCATGGGCGTCGAGGCGCTCCTCGACAAGGTCGTCGCCGAGATCCCCGCGCCGGTCGGCGTCGCCGACGCCCCGGCCCGCGCGATGATCTTCGACTCGGTCTATGACTCGTACCGCGGCGTCGTGACGTACGTACGAGTCGTCGACGGTCAGCTGAACAAGCGTGAGCGGATCCGGATGATGTCCACCGGTGCCACCCACGAGCTGCTCGAGATCGGTGTCTCCTCGCCCGAGATGACCCCGGCCGACGGCATCGGCGTCGGTGAGGTGGGTTACATCATCACCGGCGTGAAGGACGTCCGTCAGTCCAAGGTCGGTGACACGATCACCTCCCTGCACAACGGCGCGACCGAGGCCCTCGGTGGTTACAAGGACCCCAAGCCGATGGTGTTCTCGGGGCTCTATCCGCTGGACGGCTCGGAGTACCCGGACCTGCGCGAGGCCCTCGACAAGCTGCAGCTCAACGACGCGGCGCTGGTCTACGAGCCGGAGACCTCGGCCGCGCTCGGCTTCGGCTTCCGCGTGGGCTTCCTCGGCCTGCTGCACCTCGACGTGATCCGTGAGCGGCTCGAGCGCGAGTTCGGCCTCGACCTCATCGCCACCGCTCCGAACGTGGTCTACCGCGTGATCATGGAGGACGGCACCGAGCACACGGTCACCAACCCGAGCGAGTTCCCCGAGGGCAAGATCGACGAGGTGTTCGAGCCCGTCGTACGCGCCACGGTGCTCGCCCCGAGCGAGTTCATCGGCTCGATCATGGAGCTGTGCCAGAACCGGCGCGGTGTGCTGCTCGGCATGGACTACCTCTCCGAGGACCGCGTCGAGATCCGCTACACGCTGCCGCTCGCCGAGATCGTCTTCGACTTCTTCGACCACCTGAAGTCCAAGACGCGCGGCTACGCCTCGCTCGACTACGAGCCCACCGGCGAGCAGTCCGCCCAGCTCGTCAAGGTCGACATCCTGCTGCACGGCGACAAGGTCGACGCCTTCTCCGCCGTCACCCACAAGGATGCCGCGTACGCGTACGGTGTGCGGCTCGTCGCCAAGCTGCGCGAGCTCATCCCGCGGCAGGCCTTCGAGGTGCCGATCCAGGCCGCGATCGGATCCCGGGTCATCGCCCGCGAGACGATCCGCGCCATCCGCAAGGACGTCCTCGCCAAGTGTTACGGCGGTGACATCTCCCGTAAGCGGAAGCTGCTCGAGAAGCAGAAGGAGGGCAAGAAGCGGATGAAGATGGTCGGCTCCGTCGAGGTGCCGCAGGAAGCCTTCATCGCGGTGCTCTCCAGCGACGACAGCGGTGGCGGCAAGGCCAAGAAGTGACGTTGGGCACCCGCCCGGCAAGCAGTGAGCAGTCCCCGTAGCACCATGAAAGCGGTGGGTCCGGCGCGCACACGCGTGACGGGCCCACCGCTTTTGTGTGGGCCCTGTGTGGGGCGGGGCCGGTGGGGCAGGCGTGTGGAAGTTGAAGGCCGGAGCCTCTTACGCACCGGGCGAGCGCCCTTTACCCTGATCACTGCTCAATGGTTACTCGCCAGTTAAACAAGCCGCGTTTCAACAGTCGCGGGCCCCGGAGGACGTCGTGAGCGACACACAGACCCTGATCGAGAACCGGCCGCCCTCCGTGGCGTCTCTCTTCCTGGAGCGCGTGGCGGCTACACCGGATGCCGAGGCCTACCGCTACCCGGTACCGGCGCCCTCCGGTACGGGCCCCGACGACTGGAAGTCGCTGAGCTGGGCGGGGGCCGCGCAGCGGGTCTACGCCATCGCCGCCGGCCTCTCGGAGCTGGGGATAAAGGCCGAGGAGAGGGTGGCGCTCGCCTCGTCGACGCGGGTCGAGTGGATCCTCGCCGACCTCGGCATCATGTGCGCGGGCGCGGCGACCACGACCGTCTACCCGCAGACCAACGCGGACGAGTCGGCGTTCATCCTGGCCGACTCCGAGTCGAAGGTGCTCATCGCCGAGGACGCCGCGCAGCTCGCCAAGGCGCGCGAGCGGCGGGCCGAGCTGACCGAGCTGCGGCATGTCGTGGTGATCGACGCGACCGGAGTCGAGCCCGACGCCGCCGACCCCGACGGCTGGCTGGTCACCCTGGAAGACCTGGAGGCGCGCGGCGCCGCGTACCTGGAGAAGAACCCGGACGTCGTCAAGGACCGCGTCGCGGCGATCGGCAAGGATCAGCTCGCCACCCTCATCTACACCTCCGGAACGACCGGCCGGCCCAAGGGCGTGCGCCTCCCGCACGACAACTGGTCGTACCTGGCGAAGGCCATGGCCGCGACCGGACTCCTCGGCCCGGACGACGTCCAGTACCTGTGGCTGCCGCTCGCGCACGTCTTCGGCAAGGTGCTGATCAGCGGCCAGATCGAGGTCGGGCACGTGACGGCGGTCGACGGACGCGTCGACAAGATCATCGAGAATCTGCCGATCGTGCAGCCGACGTACATGGCGGCCGTGCCGCGCATCTTCGAGAAGGTCTACAACGGGGTCGCGGCCAAGGCCCGGGCCGGTGGCAGCGCCAAGTTCAAGATCTTCCAGTGGGCTGCCGGGGTCGCCCGCGAGTACGCGAAGGTCAGCCAGGACAACTTCCGGCGTACGGGCGTCGCCTCGGTGCCGTTCGCGCTCGCCTCCAAGCACAAGGCCGCCGACCGGCTCGTCTACGGCAAGCTGCGCGAGGCGTTCGGCGGGCGGCTGCGGGCCTGCATCTCCGGCTCCGCCGCGCTCGCCCCCGACATCGGCTACTTCTTCGCCGGCGCGGGCGTCCACATCCTGGAGGGGTACGGCCTCACCGAGTCGTCGGCCGCGTCCTTCGTCAACCCGGGAGAGGCGTACCGCACCGGCACGGTCGGCAAGCCGCTGCCCGGCACCGAGGTGCGCATCGCGGACGACGGGGAGATCCTGCTGCGCGGCCCCGGCATCATGGAGGGCTACCACAAGCTGCCCGAGAAGACCGCCGAGGTGCTGGAGAGCGACGGCTGGTTCCACACCGGCGACATCGGTGAGCTCTCCGTCGACGGCTATCTGCGGATCACCGACCGCAAGAAGGACCTGATCAAGACGTCGGGCGGCAAGTACATCGCGCCGGCCGAGGTCGAGGGCCAGTTCAAGGCCGTCTGCCCGTACCTCTCCAACATCCTGGTGCACGGCGCGAACCGGAACTTCTGCACCGCGCTCATCGCACTCGACGAGCCGGCCATCCTGGAGTGGGCCAAGGAGAACGGCCTCGGAGGCAAGTCCTACGCGGAGGTCGTCGCCGCCCCCGCGACGGTGCAGCTCATCGACGGCTACGTACGCGAGCTGAACGAGGGCCTGCAGCGCTGGCAGACCATCAAGAAGTTCAAGCTGCTGCCGCGGGATCTCGACGTGGAGCACGGCGAGCTGACGCCCAGCCTGAAGCTGAAGCGGCCCGTCGTCGAGCGGGAGTACAAGGAACTGCTCGAAGAGATGTACGCCGGATCCCGCGAAGGTTAGCCAGACTTTGGGGCGCCCCGCTCAGGGGCGCCTCATCGTGCGCAGGGTCGCCTCCATCCGCGTGAGGTGATGACGCAGTTCCCGTACGTCGGGGTCGGCCGCCTCCGACAGTTGGTGCTCTATCGAGGTCATCCGGGACGTCAGCGCGTCGAACTGCTGCTGCTCGCGGGCCAGCAGCCGCTCCAGCTGCTGGGTCTTGCGGTGCAGATCGAGGAAGACCGTCACCTTCGCGCGCAGCACCCAGGGGTCGAAGGGCTTGGTCAGGTAGTCGGCCGCGCCCGTCGCGTAGCCGCGGAAGGCGAATCCGGCGTCGTCGGAGTCCGTGCCCGTCAGGAAGATGATCGGGACGTCCTTCGTCTGGTCCAGGCGCTTGATGTTCGTGGCCGTCTCGAAGCCGTCCATGCCCGGCATCCGGATGTCGAGCAGGACGACGGCGAAGCGCCTGCGGAGCAGTGCCTTCATCGCCTCCTCTCCCGAACGGGCCCTGACCAGCGGCTCGTTGAGCGATCCGAGGACGGCTTCCAGCGCGACGAGGTTGTCCTCCATGTCATCGACCAGGAGGATGCTCGCCTGCTGATCCGAAGTGAGCTCTGCAGTGGTCATGATCATGATGCCGGTCCCTCATTCGATGGTCGGCGGGGCGACGGGCCCATTCTCGTCCTCCCGCCCGTCCGATGCGGTGGGTTCGTCCGTGTCGACGGCCTCAGGGGCCAAGAGGTCGCACACGACAGTCAGCAACTGATCGACGTCCACCGGTTTGGGTACGTAGTCGTTCGCACCCTTGGCGATCGATTTCTCGCGGTCGCCGGGCATGGCCTTGGCGGTGAGGGCCACGATCGGCAGCCCTGCCCACCGAGTGGTCCCGCGGATGACGGAGATCGTCTCGTAACCGTCCATCTCCGGCATCATGATGTCCATCAGGACGAGTTCGATGTCGGGGTTGCGCTCGAGGGTCTCGATGCCCTCCCGCCCGTTCTCCGCGTACAGCACGGGCATGCCGACGCGGCCGAGTACATGGGTGAGCGCGAACACGTTACGGATGTCGTCGTCGACGATGAGGACGCGGCGGCCGGGCAGCACCTGGCCCGCGAGTCCGGTCTTCCACTGCTCCAGCTTGGTCGGCGTGGGCCAGTTGTCCTCCTGGTCGTGGATCGTGTACGCGTCCGCGGAGTCGTCGTGCTGCACGGGGATGAGCGGTGGCGGGCTGGTCTCGAGCTGGTCGGCCGCCGGCTCGTGACCGGGATAGACCACGGGCACGTACAGCGTGAACGTGGAGCCCTCGCCCGGCTCGCTCTCGGCGATGATGCGGCCGCCGAGCAGCCCGGCGATCTCCCGGCTGATGGACAGGCCCAGACCCGTGCCGCCGTACTTGCGGTTGGTGGTGCCGTCGGCCTGCTGGAACGCCTCGAAGATGACGGGGAGTTTGTCGCGGGCGATGCCGATGCCGGTGTCGGAGACGGCGAAGGCGATCAGGTCCTCGCTCTCGCGCACGAACTGGTGCTCCGGGTCCTTGACCCGCTTGACCCGCAGCTCGACCTTGCCGTTCGCGGTGAACTTGATCGCGTTCGACAGCAGGTTGCGCAGGATCTGCTGGAGGCGCTGTTCGTCGGAGAAGACCTCGCGCGGCACGTCCTCGCCGACCGCCACCTCGAAGGCGAGGCCCCGGTCGAGGGTGATGGGCCGGAACGTGGCGTGGACGTAGTCGAGCAGCTTGATGAGGGGGAGCTTCTTGGGGCGTACGTCCATGCGGCCGGCCTCGATCTTCGACAGGTCGAGGATGTCGTTGATGAGCTGGAGCAGGTCGGAGCCGGAGCGGTGGATCGTCGTCGCGAACTGCACCTCCTGGTCGTTGAGGTGGCCGTCCGGGTTGTCGGAGAGCAGCCGGGCCAGGATGAGCAGCGAGTTGAGCGGGGTGCGCAGCTCGTGCGACATGTTCGCCAGGAACTCCGACTTGTACTGGGAGCTGGTCGCAAGGAGGGCGGCCTTCTCCTCCAGCTCGGCGTTCGAGCGCTGCAACTCGCCCTGCTGACGCTGGAGTTCGTCCGAGCGCTCCTGGAGCTGGGTCGCCAGGCGCTGGGACTCGCCGAGCAGGGACTCGGTGCGGGAGTTGGCGATGATGGTGTTGATCGCGACGCCGATCGTGTTCACGAACTGGTCGAAGAAGGCCAGGTGGACGTCGGAGAAGCGGGAGAAGGACGCCAGCTCGATGACGCCGAGGAGCTTGTCCTCGAAGAGGATCGGGATGATGACGACGGAGGCCGGAGCGGCTTCCCCCAGACCGCTGTTGATCTTGATGTAGTCCGGTGGCGCCTCCTCCACCAGGATGCGCTTCTTCTCCAGGGCGGCCTGCCGTACGAGGCCGTGGACCGGCATGCCCCCCGTGTCGACGACCGAGGCGGCCGCCGAGGCGTACGCCGCGATGTAGGCAAGCCCCTTGGTGGGCAGCGCCGTGCGGATCGGGGTGTCGCCCTCGTCCGGCTCGGCCAGGAAGAAGGCGCCGTACTGCGCGTTCACCAGCGGCGTCAGCTCGCGCAGGATCAGGTCCGCGACCTCCATCAGGTCCCGGTGACCCTGCATCAGGGCCGCGAGCCGCGCCAGGTTCGACTCCAGCCAGTCCTTCGCGCGGGTCGTCTCGCGGAGGTTGGCCACCATCAGGTTGATGTTGTCCTTCAGCTCCGCGACCTCGCCCTGCGTCTCCACCGTGATGGAGCGGGACATGTCGCCCGAGGTCACCGCGGACGCCACCTCGGCGATGGCGCGGACCTGCGTGGTCAGGTTCGAGGCCAGCTCGTTCACGTTCGTCGTCAGACGCTTCCAGGTGCCGTAGACACCCTCCACCCGCGCCTGGCCGCCGAGCTGCCCCTCCGAGCCGACCTCGCGGGCCACGCGCGTGACCTCGGAGGAGAAGGACGACAGGGTGTCCACCATCGTGTTGATGGTCGTCTTCAGTTCCAGGATCTCGCCGCGCGCGTCGACGTCGATCTTCTTGGAGAGGTCGCCCTGCGCGACCGCCGTGGCGACCTGCGCGATGTTGCGGACCTGCGAGGTCAGGTTGTCCGCCATGTAGTTGACGTTGTCGGTGAGGTCCTTCCAGACGCCCGAGACGCCGTGCACGGTCGCGCGCCCGCCGAGACGGCCGTCCGTGCCGACCTCACGGGCCACCCGCGTGACCTCGTCGGCGAAGCCGCGGAGCTGCTCCACCATCGTGTTGACGGTGTCCTTCAGCTCCAGGATCTCGCCGCGCGCGTCGACCGAGATCTTCTTGGAGAGGTCGCCCTGCGCCACCGCGGTCGTGACCTGCGCGATGTTGCGTACCTGGGAGGTGAGGTTCGACGCCATGAAGTTGACGTTGTCGGTGAGGTCCTTCCAGACACCGGACACGCCGCGCACCTGCGCCTGCCCGCCCAGGTTCCCCTCGGTGCCCACCTCACGGGCCACACGCGTGACCTCGTCGGCGAAGGCCGAGAGCTGGTCCACCATCGTGTTGATCGTCGACTTGAGTTCGAGGATCTCGCCCTTGGCCTCGACCGTGATCTTCTTGCCGAGGTCGCCCTGCGCCACCGCCGTGGACACGAGGGCGATGTTGCGCACCTGCGACGTCAGGTTGTCCGCCATGAAGTTGACGTTGTCGGTGAGGTCCTTCCAGACGCCCGAGACGCCGCGGACCTGGGCGCGACCGCCGAGCTGGCCCTCGGTGCCGACCTCGCGGGCCACGCGTGTGACCTCGTCGGCGAAGGCGGAGAGCTGGTCGACCATCGTGTTGATCGTCGACTTGAGTTCGAGGATCTCGCCCTGCGCGTCGACCATGATCTTCTGGCTCAGGTCGCCGTTGGCCACCGCCGTCGTGACCTGCGCGATGTTGCGTACCTGGGAGGTGAGGTTCGACGCCATGAAGTTGACGTTGTCGGTGAGGTCCTTCCAGACGCCCGAGACGCCGCGGACCTGGGCGCGACCGCCGAGCTGGCCCTCGGTGCCGACCTCGCGGGCCACACGTGTGACCTCGTCGGCGAACGCGGAGAGCTGGTCGACCATCGTGTTCACGGTCAGCTTCAGCTCGAGCAGCTCACCCGTCGCCTCGATCGTGACGGTACGGGTCAGGTCGCCCCGGGCCACCGCGGTCGTCACGAGGGCGATGTCCCGCACCTGAGCGGTCAGCCGCGACGCCATGGTGTTGACCGCCTCGGTCACGTCCCGCCAACTGCCCGAGAGCCCCTGCGCCTTGGCGCGACCGCCGAGCCGGCCCTCGGTGCCGACCTCGCGGGCCACCCGCGTCACCTCGCCCGTGAAGAGGGACAGCTGGTCCACCATCTTGTTGACGGCGCGGCCCAACCGGCGCAGATCTCCCCGGAGTTGACGGTTCCCGTCGTGCAGATCGACCCGCTGCGTCAAGTCACCGCCCGCTACCGCGTCGAGCACCCGCGTGGCGTTGGCCGCCGGGGCGACGAGGGCGCCGATGATGGTGTTGACGTCATGAATGCGGGTCGCCCACGCGCCCTGCCCCGGGCTCGCCTCGAGCCGCTCGTCGAGCCGGCCGTGCCGCACGATCTCCCGGCGGACCCGGGTGAGTTCGCAGTTGTAATGCACACTGCGGTCTATGAGCTGGTTGAAGACCGCCGCCAGCTCACCCACCATCCCTTCCCCGCCGTCGGGCAGGCGGGTGAAGTTCCCGTCGCGGGCGGCCGAGAGCGCGGCCAGCAGAGGACGGAGATCGGGGGGACGGATCGCATCGTCCGCGAGTCCGTTCGGATGCACACGCATAGCACTGTTCTCACTCATGGCGGCCCACTTCGGTAACTCGGTGCTTATGGGCGTGGTCAGTCTGTCACTCTGTTCGTGTCGCCTGAGGCGTCTTTGCCCGAACTGCTCAGGAGCCGAACGTGGGGCCCATTCCGATCCAGCGGGAAACCACCTTCAGCGACGGGGACGTGACGGACCATCCGCAAGCCGGACCGGTCCTGGTCCGAACCTCGCTGCCGGGGAACCCTCTCGCGCCCGCGGCCGCCCGCCGCTTCGCACGGGCCGCGTTCACCGACTGGACCGCGAAGGCCGTGCCCGGCTCCGCCGGCCTCAGCGACCGGCTGACCGACGACACGGTCGTCGCCCTGAGTGAGCTCGTCACCAACGCGGTGGTGCACGCCGGCACCAGCGTCGACCTGCTCTGCCGCCTCGAAGAGGCCGCCGTCGACGGCACGCCCGGCGGAGTCGTCATCGAGGTCACCGACCACCACCCTGCCCGCGCCGTGCGCAGCCGGCAGAACTCCCGCCCGTCCGAGCTCCCCGAGTTCGGCCGCGGTCTCCACCTCGTCGCGTCCCTCGCCGAGGCCTGGGGGATCACCTACCGCCCCGGCACCAAGACGGTGTGGGCCCGGTTGCCCGCCGAGGCCGCAGAGGTCGCGAGCGACACCTCCGTACAGTCCGCCGTACGCGCCCTGGAGCGCGGCCTGCGCACCGGAGACCTCCTCGCCCCGATGCCCAAACGCGTGCCCCAGGACCGCGACTGGGTCAACCGCGGCGCGCTCTCCTTCCTCGCCGAGGCCTCCGACCTGCTCGCGGGCCAGCTCGACGAGGACATGGTCGCCGCGCTCGTCGGCCAGCTCCTCGTGCCCCGCCTCGCCGACTGGTGCGCGATCTGGCTCTACGACGAAGAGGGCCGCGGCCTGCCCGGCACCGCGGACCACGATCTGCGCGGCGGCACCGACCCCATGCCCGCGCCCCGCCTCGCCCGCGTCTGGCACAGCCACGAGAACCGCACCGAGGAGCTACGCCGGATCCTGGAGAAGGAACCGCCACGTCTGCCCGATGCCGTACGGACGGCGGCCGTCCCCGTGCCCTGGCCGTTCGAGACCCAGGGCGGCACCGGCGCGGACGACGCCGGCTCCGCACTCGCCTACCGGCTCATGGTCGGCGGCCGCAGCCTCGGCATCCTCCTCATCGGGCGGGCGAACCTGCTCCGCTTCCCCGACGAGGTGACCGGACTCGTCGAGGACTTCAGCCGCCGGGTCGCCCTCGCCGTCAGCGCGGCCCGCCGCTTCACCCGGCAGGCCACCATCAGCCGCATCCTCCAGCGCGGCCTGCTGCCGACCGCCATCGCCGAGATCCCCGGCGTGCAGAGCGCCCTCGTGTACGAGCCGAAGGAGGCGGGCGGCCCCGGCGGCGACTTCTACGACGTCTTCCCCGCCGGTGACGACCGCTGGTGCTTCGCACTCGGCGACATCCAGGGCAAGGGCCCCGAGGCCGCCGTCGTGATCGGCCTAGTCAGGCCCTGGCTGCGCCTCCTCGCCCGGGAGGGATACCCGGTCGCCCAGGTCCTGGACCGGCTCAACCGGCTGCTCCTCGACGACGCCACCGAGGCCGCCGACGCCGCCGCCCGCGCCCTCGCCGCCGCCGGCGGCCAGGGCATCCCGCCCGAGGGCTCCAGCTCCCGCTTCCTCTCCCTCCTCTACGGCGAGCTGACCCCGTCCGGCGACGGGAGCGGAGTCATGTGCACCCTCGCCTCCGCCGGACATCCGCTGCCTCTGCTGATGCGGCCCGGCGGCGAGGTCGTCTCGGCGGCCGTCCCGCAGGTCCTGCTCGGCGTCGTCGAGGACCCGGACTACACGAGCGAGACGTTCGAGCTGCTCAGGGGAGACACCCTGCTGTGCGTCACGGACGGGGTGACCGAGCGCCGCTCCGGGCGCCGCCAGTTCGACGACGAGGACGGGCTCGCGCACGCCCTGACCGGATGCGCGGGCCTGACGGCGCAGCTCCTCGCCGAGCGCATCCGGCGCCTCGTGCACGCCTTCGCGGACGGCCCGCCGGACGACGATCTGGCGCTGCTCGTCCTCCAGGCGCTGTGACCGTGCGGGTGATCGCGCCGGACGCGGGACAATGGGGGCATGCCTTCCGCACTCCCCGATGGTGAGCCCGTGCCCGACGACGGGTCACTGCCCGCCTCCGCGCTCGCCGGCGCCGCCGCCCGGCCCCTCGGCTTCTACCTGCACGTCCCGTACTGCGCCACACGCTGCGGCTACTGCGACTTCAACACGTACACGGCGACCGAGCTGCGCGGCACCGGCGGCGTGCTCGCCTCGCGGGACAACTACGCCGAGACCCTGATCGAGGAGGTCCGGCTCGCCCGCAAGGTGCTCGGCGACGACCCCCGGCCGGTGCGGACCGTGTTCGTCGGCGGCGGTACGCCGACGCTGCTGCCCGCCGCAGACCTCGTGACGATGCTGGGGGCGATCCGGGACGAGTTCGGGCTCGCGGACGACGCGGAGGTGACGACCGAGGCGAACCCCGAGTCCGTGGACCCGGCCTATCTGGCGGAGCTGCGGGCCGGGGGCTTCAACCGGGTGTCGTTCGGGATGCAGAGCGCGAAGCAGCACGTGCTGAAGGTCCTTGACCGTACGCACACCCCCGGGCGGCCCGAGGCGTGCGTCGCCGAGGCGCGGGCGGCCGGGTTCGAGCACGTGAACCTGGACCTGATCTACGGCACGCCCGGTGAGAGCGACGACGACTGGCGGGCCTCGCTCGACGCCGCGCTGGCCGCCGGCCCCGACCACGTATCCGCGTACGCGCTGATCGTCGAGGAGGGCACGCAGCTCGCCCGGCGGATCCGGCGGGGCGAGGTGCCGATGACCGACGACGACGTGCACGCGGACCGGTATCTGATCGCCGAGGAAGCGTTCGCCGCCGCCGGGTTCGAGTGGTACGAGGTGTCCAACTGGGCGACCTCCGAAGCGGCCCGCTGCCTGCACAACGAGCTGTACTGGCGCGGGGCCGACTGGTGGGGCGCCGGGCCCGGGGCGCACTCGCACGTGGGCGGGGTGCGGTGGTGGAACGTGAAGCACCCCGGGGCGTATGCCGCTGCGCTGGCCGGGGGGAGGTCGCCGGGGGCGGGGCGGGAAGTCCTGGCGGACGAGGACCGGCGGGTCGAGCGGATCCTGCTGGAGCTCAGGCTCCGCGACGGGTGCCCGCTGTCGTTGCTGAAGCCCGATGGTGCGGTTGCTGCGCGGAAGGCGCTGGACGCCGGGCTGCTGGAGGCGGGGCCCTTCGGGGAGGGGCGGGCCGTTCTGACGCTGCGGGGTCGGTTGCTGGCCGATGGGGTTGTGCGGGACCTGGTCGACTGAGGGTCACCTCGAAGCCCGCTTCGGCCACCTCAAGCCCCTCCGGCGATTGAGGAGCGGGGGCTGGGGCGGAGCCCCGGGGCTGGGGATCGTCGCCGGGTGCGGGCTCGTCGTGGCTGGTCGCGCAGTTCCCCGCGCCCCTGGCCGGGTTATGCCTCCGGGGTCGTCACGAAGTCGATGAGTTCTTCTACTCGGCCCAGGAGCTCGGGTTCCAGGTCCTTGTAGGAGTGGACCCGGGACAGGATGTGCTGCCAGGCCTCACCCGTGTTGGCGACGCGCCAGCCGAGGGCCCGGCACACGCCCGTCTTCCAGTCCTGCCCGTGCGGGATCCGCGGCCACGCCTCGATGCCGAGGGAGGACGGCTTCACCGCCTCCCAGATGTCGATGTACGGGTGGCCGACGACCAGCGCGTGCTCGCTCGTGACCGACCGGGCGATGCGGTACTCCTTCGTACCGGGGACCAAGTGGTCGACCAGGACGCCGAGGCGCGCGTCGGGGCCCGGGTCGAATTCCGCCACGATCGCCGGGAGGTCGTCGACGCCCTCCAGGAACTCCACCGCCACGCCCTCGATGCGCAGGTCGTCGCCCCAGACCCGCTCGATGAGCTGGGCGTCGTGCTTGCCCTCCACGTAGATGCGGCCCGCACGCGCGACCCGGGCGCGGGCACCCGGGACCGCGACCGAGCCGGACGCCGTACGGGTGGGGCGCGCGGGGCCGCCGGCCGAGGGACGGACCAGCGTGACGACCTTGCCCTCGAGGAGGAAACCGCGGGGTTCCATCGGGAACGCACGGTGCTTGCCGAAGCGGTCCTCCAGGGTCACCGTCGGACCCTGCGCCGTCTTCTCGACGCGCACGACCGCTCCGCAGAAGCCCGTCGCGACCTCCTCGACGACGAGGTCGAACTCGGCCGGGATCTCGGGAACGGTCTTGTTCCGCTTCCACGGGGGCGTGAGGTCCGGGGTGTACTGGCGCATTCGGCCGACGATAAGAGAAGCGCCCTCGTACGGACTACGACACGCCGAATCTCGCCGCCAGTGTGGCGCGCTGCTCACGGACAAACGCCGCATTCACCGTCGATCCGTGCCCGGGAACGTAGCGTGCGTCCTCGCCGCCGAGGGACAGCAGCCGGTCGAGGGCGGCGGGCCACTGGTGCGGGGCCGCGTCCGTTCCCGCCTGGGGTTCGCCCGACTCCTCGACCAGATCGCCGCAGAAGACGATCTCCGGGCCCGAGGACGGCCCGGACACCAGGACGGCGAGATCGTGGCCGCTGTGCCCCGGCCCGACGTTCGCGAGCAGCACCTGCACGCCTCCGCCCAGGTCGAGGGTGCGCTCGCCGCAGACCCGGTGGCGCGGGGTGACGAGGAGTTCGGCCGCCTCGGACGCCGCCTCGGGGCCGAGCCCGTGACGTACGGCATCGGCGCGCAGCGCGTCGGCGCCGTCCGCGAACACGGTGTCGATGCCCGCCGCCCCGAACACCTCGACGCCCGCGAACGCGGCCGTGCCGAGCACATGGTCGAAGTGCGGATGGGTCAGCGCGATGTGCGTCACCCTCCCCGGCGTCCCCGGCGTCCCCGGCGTCCCCGGCGTCCCCGGCGTCCCCGGCGTCCCCGGTGTACCCAGCAGGCGGCGGGTCTCGGTGCGCAGCCGGACGCCTTCACGCAGTGAGGATCCCGTGTCGATCAGGAGGGCCGCTTCGTCGCCCACGACGAGCCCGGTCGTACAGTCCCAGCCGGGCAGCCGGACGCGGCCCACCCGCGGTGCCAGTTCTTCCCAGCCGGCCGATCCCCAGTCGATCCCCGCCGGGTTCGCCGCGCTCGCGGTGCTTTTCATGAGGTCGACGCTAGCGGCCTTGCCTGGCCCGTACCCACCGGCCGTACACTGAGCCGGGGACGATTGGCACTCGCGCCCAGTGAGTGCCAAAACGGAAAGATCGCGACGATCTCAGAGACAGTTGCTGGAGGTGTGCGCCCGATGCTCAGTGAACGCAGGCTCGAAGTGCTGCGCGCCATCGTCCAGGACTACGTCGGCACCGAGGAGCCCGTCGGCTCCAAGGCGCTGACCGAGCGGCACAGCCTGGGCGTCTCACCGGCGACCGTGCGCAACGACATGGCCGCCCTGGAGGACGAGGGGTTCATCGCCCAGCCGCACACCAGCGCCGGGCGCATCCCCACGGACAAGGGGTACCGCCTCTTCGTCGACAAGCTCACCGCGGTGAAGCCGATGACGGCGCCGGAGCGGCGCGCCATCCAGAACTTCCTGGAGGGCGCCGTCGACCTCGACGACGTCGTCGGACGGACCGTGCGGCTGCTCGCGCAGCTCACACGGCAGGTCGCGGTCGTCCAGTACCCGTCCCTGACCCGGTCCACCGTGCGCCATGTCGAGCTGCTCGCGCTCGCGCCCGCCCGTCTGATGCTCGTACTGATCACGGACACCGGGCGCGTGGAGCAGCGGATGATCGACTGCCCGGCGCCGTTCGGCGAATCGTCTCTGGCGGATCTGCGGGCCCGGCTCAACAGCCGCGTCGCGGGCCGTCGGTTCGCCGACGTGCCGCAGCTGGTGCAGGACCTCCCCGAGGCCTTCGAGGCGGAGGACCGGGGCACGGTCACGACGGTGCTCTCCACGCTTCTGGAGACGCTCGTCGAGGAGACCGAGGAGCGGCTGATGATCGGCGGCACCGCCAATCTCACCCGCTTCGGACATGACTTTCCCCTCACCATCCGGCCCGTCCTCGAGGCGCTCGAGGAGCAGGTCGTTCTCCTCAAGTTGCTTGGTGAGGTGGGGGATTCGGGCATGGCCGTACGGATCGGTCACGAGAACGCCCATGAGGGACTCAACTCCACGTCCGTCGTGTCGGTCGGCTACGGTTCGGGCGGCGAGGCAGTTGCCAAGCTCGGCGTGGTCGGCCCGACCCGCATGGATTACCCGGGAACGATGGGAGCAGTACGCGCAGTGGCACGTTACGTCGGACAGATCCTGGCGGAGTCGTAAGTGGCCACGGACTACTACGCCGTACTCGGCGTGCGCCGCGACGCTTCCCAGGACGAAATCAAGAAGGCCTTCCGAAGGCTCGCTCGTGAGCTTCACCCGGACGTGAATCCGGATCCGAAGACGCAGGAGCGGTTCAAGGAGATCAACGCCGCCTACGAGGTGCTCTCCGACCCGCAGAAGAAGCAGGTCTACGACCTCGGGGGCGACCCCCTGTCGCAGGCGGGCGGAGGCGGCGCGGGCGGCTTCGGAGCCGGTGGCTTCGGCAACTTCTCGGACATCATGGACGCGTTCTTCGGAACCGCGTCGCAGCGTGGCCCCCGGTCGCGCACGCGCCGCGGCCAGGACGCCATGATCCGGCTCGAGATCGAGCTGGACGAGGCCGCCTTCGGCACCACCAAGGACATACAGGTCGACACGGCTGTCGTCTGTACGACGTGCAGCGGTGAGGGCGCGGCGCCCGGGACCTCCGCCCAGACCTGCGACATGTGTCGCGGGCGCGGCGAGGTCTCGCAGGTCACGCGGTCCTTCCTCGGCCAGGTCATGACCTCGCGGCCGTGCCCGCAGTGCCAGGGCTTCGGCACCGTCGTGCCGACGCCGTGCCCCGAGTGCGCCGGTGACGGCCGCATCCGGTCGCGGCGCACGCTGACGGTGAAGATCCCGGCCGGTGTGGACAACGGGACGCGGATCCAGCTCGCGGGCGAGGGCGAGGTCGGCCCCGGCGGCGGCCCCGCCGGTGACCTCTACGTCGAGATCCACGAGCTGCCGCACCCCGTCTTCCAGCGGCGCGGCGACGATCTGCACTGCACGGTGACCATCCCGATGACGGCGGCGGCCCTCGGCACGAAGGTGCCGCTGGAGACGCTCGACGGCATGGAGGAGGTCGACATCCGGCCCGGCACCCAGTCCGGCCAGTCGGTCCCGCTGCACGGGCGCGGCATCACGCACCTGCGGGGCGGCGGCCGCGGCGACCTCATCGTGCACGTCGAGGTCATGACGCCGCAGAAGCTCGAACCCGAGCAGGAGCGCCTGCTCCGCGAACTCGCCAAACTGCGCGGCGAGGAACGCCCCACGGGCCAGTTCCAGCCGGGGCAGCAGGGGCTGTTCTCGCGGTTGAAGGATGCGTTCAACGGGCGGTGACGTTTGAGGGTGTGCCACCCCGGTCGGGGTGGCACATGCCAGGCCGAGCCGCCGATTCGGCCGTCTGACGCGTACGTGGCACGATGCGCTCATGCCCCTCGCGCTGACAGATATCTGCCCCTGTTTGATCGTGCAGGCCCCCATGGCGGGGGGCGCGTCCTGTCCCGCGCTCGTCGCCGCCGTGTCCGACGCGGGCGGGCTCGGTTTCCTCGCCGCCGGGTACAAGACGGCCGACGGGATGTACCAGGAGATCAAGCAGGTGCGCGGGCTGACGGGACGGCCCTTCGGCGTCAATCTGTTCATGCCGCAGCACGAGCACGCGGATCCCGCCGCGGTCGATGTCTACCGCCACCAGCTCGCCGGTGAGGCCGGCTGGTACCAGACGCCGCTCGGCGACCCCGACAGCGGGAGCGACGACGGCTACGACGCCAAGCTCGCCATCCTCCTCGACGACCCGGTGCCGCTGGTCACCTTCACGTTCGGCTGCCCCACGCCCGAGGTGACCGACGCGCTGCGCAAGGCGGGCACCCTCACCGCCGTCACCGTGACGACCGTGGAGGAGGCGCTCGCCGCGCAGCGGTCCGGCGCCGACGCCGTGTGCGTCCAGGGCATCGAGGCCGGCGGCCACCAGGGAACGCACCGGGACAACCCCGAGGCCGACGGCAGCGGCGTAGGACTGCTCGCGCTGATCGCACAGGTACGGGAAGCGGTCCAGCTGCCCATCATCGCGGCCGGCGGGATCATGCGGGGCGCGCAGATAGCCGCCGTACTCGCGGCCGGGGCCGATCTCGCCCAGCTGGGCACGGCGTTCCTCGTGACGCCGGAGTCGGGTGCGCCCGCGCTGCACAAGCAGGCCATGACCGATCCGCTGTTCACCCGGACCGAGCTGACCCGGGCGTTCTCGGGGCGGCCCGCGCGCGGGCTCGTCAACCGCTTCATGCGCGAGCACGGCCCGTACGCGCCCGCCGCCTACCCGGAGGTCCACCACATGACGTCGCCGGTCCGCAAGGCCGCCGCCAAGGCCGGTGACCCGCAGGCCATGGCGCTGTGGGCGGGGCAGGGGCACCGCCTCGCCCGGGAGCTGCCCGCCGGGCAGCTCGTCGAGGTCCTCGCCGCCGAACTCGTCGCCGCCAAGGCCACGCTCGGGCAGCGGGGTGCCGCGTGACCGCGCCGGTGTTCGTGGTCGAGGGCCCCGTGCCGGGCGACCGCACCTACGTACTGGACGGCGCCGAGGGCAGGCACGCCGTCTCGGTGAAGCGGCTGCGGGCCGGGGAGCCCCTCGTACTGACGGACGGGCTCGGCGCGTGGAGCGAGGCCGTCGTCGCCGCGGCCGAGGGCAAGGACCGCCTCGTCGTCGAGGCCGGGCCGGTGCGCACCGAGCCCGAGGAAGGGCCCCGGATCACCGTGGTGCAGGCGCTGCCCAAGGGGGACCGCGGGGAGCTGGCCGTGGAGACCATGACCGAGACGGGCGTCGACGCGATCGTGCCGTGGGCCGCGTCGCGGTGCATCACGCAGTGGCGCGGCGAGCGCGGCGCCAAGGCGCTCGGCAAATGGCGGGCCACCGCGCGCGAGGCGGGGAAGCAGTCGCGCCGGGTCCGCTTCCCCGATGTCGCGGACGCGGCGTCCACCAAGGAGGTCGCGGCGCTGCTCGCCGCGGCGGACCTGGCTGTCGTCCTGCACGAGGACCGGGACGCGGCGAGTGCCGCGCTGGCCTCCGCGCCGCTCCCGGCGGCCGGGGAGATCGTGCTCGTCGTCGGACCCGAGGGCGGGGTGTCACCGGAGGAACTCGCGGTGTTCGAGGCCGCCGGGGCAAAGGCGTTCCGGCTCGGACGCAGCGTCTTGCGGACATCGACGGCAGGAACGGCGGCGGTGGCCCTGCTCCTCGGCCGCTCCGGCCGCTGGGGCTAGGACGGGCCCTGGGCAGGCTCTGTCACGGCGTCGAAAAGTGGCCAGGCATCCACCTCCGTGGTGCCCGGCCCAGCGGGGAACAGGCCGCGCGCGAGCGCCTCGTCGAGCAATGCCCGTACGGTGCCCGGCTCGTGGAGGTTCAGATACACCTGGTCCGGCATCCGCAGGGCCGCGCCCGAGTCGAAGAAGCAGTCGGAGATGACCCGGTCGTCGGCCGGACGGAACACCAGGCACAAGCGGGCACGCGAACCGTGGCGCCAGAGCGTGAGCGTGCTGCGGCAGCCCGGGTGACCCCGCGTCCGGTCGTGGCGGTGCGCGAAGCACCAGCCGTACACCCTGTCGTGCACGACCAGCCGGCGGATCCTGCGTCTGCTCCCCATCACGGCAGCGTAGAAGGCGCCCACGACGGCAGCTCGAACAGGCCCTCGCACAGTGGCTGCAACGGCTCTACCGATGGGGTGGCGAGGGTGGGATCCTGCCGACCATGGGGGATATGAGGCGGATCAGGAATGGTTTGCGAAGGTCGCGGACTTCGCGCGTACTGGCCGCGGGCGGCGTCGTCGCCGTAGTGGTCGCCACGGCCGTGGCGTGTCAGCCGACCGACGGTGAACTCAACACGGTCACCGTCGCCACCACCACCGACCAACTGGTCACCGAGGAACTGAACCGGACACACGCCGACGTCGCCTGGCTCGACTGCACCGCCACCTATAGCGGCACCTCCACGTCCGCGGGCGGCACGTCGCCGAGCGAGGTGAAGGTGGACTGCCACGGAGAGACCAGGGACGGCAAGGAGATCACGGTCCAGGGGTGGGTGTACGGGGTCGTCCCCGACAGGTGCGTGCGCGGTACGACGATCGCGCGCGTCGACAACAAGGTGTGGTTCAAATACCAGGTCCTCGGCAACTGTGCCGCGACGACCACCCCGGAGCCCACCTACGACGAGCCCCAAAACCCCGCGTCGCCGGAGCCACCGCAAGAGTCCTGGCACGAGCCCACCTATGAGCCTTCCGACGAGCCGTCGCACGAGCCGACCTACGAGCCTTCCGACGAGCCCACGTACGACGAGCCGCAGCCCGGCACCACGGAGACCGTGACGGAGACCGTGACCGTCCCCGAACCGGAGCCCACGTGCTCCTGCTCCGAGGGAAATGAGGGAGGCACGAAGTGATCGAAGGGCTGACGCGCGGCCTGCCGCAAATTTAATGTGGGCGGGGTGACGAATCCTGCCTACCTACGGTTCCCGCACCTGCACGGCGAGTTGGCGGTCTTCACCGCCGAGGACGACGTGTGGGCAGCGCCCCTCGACGGCGGCCGCGCCTGGCGCGTCAGCGCCGACGACGTACCGGTCAGCCACCCCCGGCTCTCCCCGGACGGCACGACCGTCGCCTGGACGTCGCGGCGCGACGGCGCCCCCGAGGTGCACGTCGCCCCGGTCGACGGAGGCTCCGCCGAGCGCCTGACGTACTGGGGGAGCTGGACCACCACCGTGCGCGGCTGGACCCCCGACGGGCGGGTCCTCGTCACCAGTACGCACGGTGAGGCCACGTCACGCCGCAGCTGGGCCCGGGCCCTCCCGCTGGACGGCGGACCCGCCGAACGCCTGCCGTACGGACCCGTCGGCGGCGTCGCGTACGGGCCGGACTCCGAAGTGGTCCTGCTCTCCGCGCCCATGGGCCGGGAGGCCGCCTGGTGGAAGCGGTACCGGGGCGGCACTGCGGGAAAGCTGTGGATCGACCGCGACGGCGGCGGCGACTTCGTACGGCTGCACGACGGTCTCGACGGGAACATCGAGTACCCGCTGTGGGTGGGCGCGGAGGCCCCCGCCGCCCGGACGGAGCCGAGAACCCGGGGGAGGGTCGCGTTCCTCTCCGACCACGAGGACGTCGGGGCGCTGTACTCCTCCCTGGCCGACGGCTCCGATCTGCGCCGGCACACACCCCTCGACGGCTTCTACGCCCGCCATGCCGCGACCGACGGCACCCGGGTCGTGTACGCGAGCGCCGGTGAACTGTGGATCGTCGACGACCTGGACACGGCCGAGCCGCGGCGGCTCGACGTGCGGCTCGGCGGACAGCGCGTCCATCTTCGGCCGCGTCCCGTCGACGCCGCCCGCTGGTTCGGGGCCGCCTCGCCCGACCACACCGGGCGCGGCAGCGCGGTCGCCGTGCGCGGCGCCGTGCACTGGGTGACCCACCGCTCCGGGCCCGCCCGCGCGCTCGCCGCCGAGCAGGGCGTACGGGCCCGCCTCCCGCACACGTTCCGCGTCGACGGCGAGGAACACGTGGTGTGGGCGACCGACGCCGAGGGCGACGACGCGCTGGAGTTCGCGCCCGCCACCGGGGCCGCGCCGGGCGGCACCCCGCGCCGGCTCGGGGCCGGGCGGCTCGGCCGGGTCCTCGGCCTGACCGTCGCCCCGGACGGCGGCCGGGTCGCCGTCGCCGCGCACGACGGGCGGATCCTCCTCGTCGAGCGGGACAGCGGCGACGTACGGGAAGTGGACCGCAGCGAGGACGGGCACGCGTCCGGGCTCGCCTTCTCGCCCGACTCGGCCTGGCTCGCCTGGTCGCACCCCGGGCCGCACGGCCTGCGTCAGCTCAAGCTCGCCAACACCGCCGACCTCACCGTCACCGAGGCGACCCCGCTGCGCTTTCGCGACTACGCGCCCGCGTTCACCCTCGACGGCAAGCATCTGGCGTTCCTGTCGGCCCGCTCCTTCGACCCCGTCTACGACGAGCACGCCTTCGACCTGGCGTTCGTGAGCGGCTCGCGGCCGCATCTGCTCGCGCTGGCCGCGACGACCCCGTCCCCGTTCGGACCGCAGCGGCACGGGCGGCCGTTCGAACCGGCCGACACCCCCGGAGCCGAGACCCCCGACAGCGAGGGCACCCCCGCCACCCGCGTCGACCTGGAGGGCCTCGCCGACCGCATCGTGCCGTTCCCCGTCGAGGCCGCCCGCTACTCGACGCTGCGGACCGCCAAGGACGGCGTCCTGTGGCTGCGGCACCCGGTGCGCGGCGTACTCGGCGACTCGCGGGCCGACCGGAGCGACCCCGACCCGAAGACCCGCCTCGAACGCTACGACCTCGCCCAGCAGCGCATCGAGGAACTCGGCGCCGACGCCGACCACTTCGAGGTCACCGGCGACGGCAAGCGCGTGCTGCTGTGGACCGGAGAGGCGCTGAAGGTCGTCCCCAGCGACCGGCGCCCCTCGCACGACGACGACAGCGACACCAACATCACCGTCGACCTGGCCCGGATCAGCCAGAGCGTCGACCCGGCCGCCGAATGGCGCCAGATGTACGACGAGACCGGCCGCCTGATGCGCGACAACTTCTGGCGCCCCGACATGAACGGGGTCGACTGGGCGGGAGTCCTCGAGCGCTACCGGCCCGTCCTCGACCGCGTCGCCACCCATGACGACCTCGTCGACCTGCTCTGGGAGGTACAGGGCGAGCTCGGTACCTCCCACGCCTACGTCGTCCCCGGCGGTCGGGGCGGCTCCGCCGCGCGCCGCCAGGGCCTGCTCGGCGCCGACCTCTCCCGCCACGAGGACGGCCCGCAGGGCACACCGCAGTGGCGCGTCGACCGCGTGCTGCCCTCCGAGACGTCCGACCCGCGCGCCCGCTCCCCGCTCGCCGCGCCGGGCGTCGCGATGCGCGCCGGGGACGCAATCGTGGCGGTCGGCGGACGGCCCGTCGACCCGGTGACAGGACCCGGCCCGCTGCTCGTCGGTACCGCCGGCAAACCGGTCGAGCTGACCGTCTCGCCCGCCGGGGGCGGCGACCCCCGGCACGTCGTCGTGGTGCCGGTCTCCGACGAGGAACCGCTGCGCTACCACGCGTGGGTCGCCGACCGGCGCGCCTACGTCCACGAGCAGTCGGGCGGGCGGCTCGGCTATCTGCACGTCCCCGACATGCAGGCGCCCGGCTGGGCGCAGATCCACCGCGACCTCAGCGTGGAGGTCGCCCGCGAGGGCCTCGTCGTCGACGTCCGCGAGAACCGGGGCGGGCACACCTCGCAGCTCGTCGTGGAGAAGCTGGCGCGCCGGGTCGTCGGCTGGGACGTGCCCCGCGGCAGCCGCCCCTTCAGCTACCCGATGGACGCGCCGCGGGGCCCCGTCGTCGCCGTCGCCAACGAGTTCTCCGGCTCCGACGGCGACATCGTCAACGCGGCCATCAAGGCGCTCGGCATCGGGCCCGTGGTCGGCGTCCGCACGTGGGGTGGCGTCATCGGCATCGACAGCCGGTACCGCCTGGTGGACGGCACGCTGGTGACGCAGCCGAAGTACGCCACGTGGATGGAGGGACACGGGTGGGGCCTCGAGAACTACGGGGTCGACCCGGACGTGGAGGTCGTGGCCACGCCCCAGGACGTCGTCGCCGGGCGTGACGCGCAGCTGGACGAGGCGGTCCGTCTTGCGCTGGCGGCTCTCGCCGAGAATCCGGCCAAGGTGGCACCCGGGTTGCCGTAGCCCTTCCCGTCTGCCGGGTGCGGGTCGTTTTGCGGGTGCGGGCCCGGTGGGGGCTGGTCGCGCAGTTCCCCGCGCCCCTGAGATGCGCACTGCGTGCGCCATCTCAGGGGCGCGTGAAACGCGCCCATGGGGCTGCGGCGGAGCCGCATGCTCCAGGGGCGCGGGGAACTGCGCGACCAGCCACGACGCACCCGCGCTCGCCGACGATGGATCAAGATGGCAGACGGATGTGCCCGCCGACGGGGCTGATCGATACCATGCCGCCGTACGGAAACGCCCCCGCAAAGGAGACCCGACGTGACCGGCGAACCCCAGGCGGACTGCCTGTTCTGCAAGATCGTCGCGGGGGACGTACCCGCCACCCTCGTCCGCGAGACCCCCACCACCGTAGCGTTCCGGGACATCAACCCCCAGGCGCCGACCCACATCCTGGTCATCCCGCGCGTCCACCACCCGGACGCCGCCTCCCTCGCCGCCGCGGAGCCGGAGATCGCCGCCGACGTGCTGCGCGAGGCCGGCGAGGTCGCCAAGGAGGAGAAGCTGGAGAGCTACCGCCTCGTGTTCAACACGGGCGGCGGCGCGGGCCAGACCGTCTTCCACGCGCACGCCCACGTCCTGGGCGGCCGCGACCTCCAGTGGCCCCCCGGATAACGGGCGGCAGGACAACTCTCCGTGTCCGTACGTGAATTCGTCGTCCTCGGCACCGCCAGCCAGGTCCCGACGCGCCACCGCAACCACAACGGCTATCTGCTGCGCTGGGACGCCGAGGGCATCCTCTTCGACCCCGGCGAGGGCACACAGCGGCAGATGCTGCGCGCCGGGGTCGCCGCGCACGACCTGAACCGGATCTGCGTCACCCACTTCCACGGCGACCACTCGCTGGGGCTCGCAGGGGTGATCCAGCGCATCAACCTGGACCGCGTACCGCACCCCGTGACCGCTCACTACCCGGCGTCCGGGCAGCGCTTCTTCGACCGGCTGCGGTACTCCACCGCGTACCGGGAGACCGTCGGCATCACCGAGGAGCCGGTCGGCGGGGAGGGCGCGGTGCTCGCGGACACGCCCGCGTACCGGCTCGAGGCGCGCAGGCTGTCGCACCCCGTCGAGTCGTACGGATACCGCCTCGTCGAGCCGGACGGGCGCCGCATACTGCCCGAGCGGCTCGCCGCGCACGGGATCGCGGGTCCCGACGTGGGCCGGCTGCAGCGCGAGGGGAGGACCGGCGACGTCACGCTCGAAGACGTCAGCGAGGTGCGGCGCGGGCAGCGCGTCGCGTTCGTCATGGACACCCGGCTGTGCGACGGGGTGACCGAGCTCGCCGAGGGCTGCGATCTGCTCGTCATCGAGTCGACGTTCCTCGACGAGGACCGTCGACTCGCCTCCGACCACGGGCATCTGACGGCCGGGCAAGCGGCCCGCGTCGCCCGTGACGGCGGCGTGCGCCACCTCGTACTGACGCACTTCAGCCAGCGCTACGGCGACCCGGAGGAGTTCGCACGACAGGCGCGGGCCGCCGGGTTCGAGGGGGAGCTGACGGTCGCCCGCGACCTGGACCGCGTACCGGTGCCCAAACGCCTCTGACGTCCCCCTTTGCGTACGATGCTCGGATGTCCCTCGCACCACTCGCTCGCATCCCCAAGGCCGAGCTGCACCTGCACATCGAAGGCACCCTCGAACCCGAGCTGGCCTTCGCCCTCGCCGACCGCAACGGCATCACGCTGCCCTACGCCGACACCGAGGCGCTGCGCAAGGCCTACCTCTTCGACGACCTCCAGTCCTTCCTGAACCTGTACTACGAGCTCATGGCCGTCCTGATCACCGAGGACGACTTCGAGGCGCTCGCCGACGCCTATCTGGCGCGCGCCGCCGGGCAGGGTGTGCGGCACGCCGAGATCTTCTTCGACCCGCAGGCCCACACGGCGCGCGGCGTCGACATCGGCACGGTCGTCGAGGGGCTCGGCCGGGCGCTCGCGCACAGCGAGGAGCGGCACGGCGTCTCCACCAAGCTCATCATGTGCTTCCTGCGCGACCAGTCCGCGGAGTCGGCGATGGAGACGCTGGAGGCCGCGAAGCCGTACCTGGACCGCATCGTGGGCGTCGGCCTCGACTCGGCCGAGGTCGGCAACCCCGCCTCGAAGTTCCGCGAGGTCTACGAGGCCGCCGGCGCGCTCGGCCTGCGCAAGGTCGCGCACGCGGGCGAGGAGGGCGACCCCTCGTACATCTGGGAGGCCCTCGACGTGCTCGGCGTCGAGCGCGTCGACCACGGCCTGCGGTCCCTGGAGGACCCTGAGCTTGTCGCGCGGCTCGTCCGGGACCGGATCCCGCTGACGCTCTGCCCGCTGTCGAACGTGCGGCTGCGCGCCATCGACGTACTGGAGGAGCACCCGCTCGTCGCCATGATGGACGCCGGGCTGCTGTGCACCGTCAACTCCGACGACCCGGCCTACTTCGGCGGCTACGCGGGCGACACCTTCCACGCCGTCCACGAGGCCCTCGCCCTGGACCACGAACGGCTGCGGGAGCTCGCCCGCAACTCGTTCGTGGCGTCCTTCCTCGACGGCAGCGCGGAGGACGAGGCGCGGCGCGCCCGCTATCTCGCCGAGGTCGAGGCGTACCCGCTGGACGACATCTCGGGCTGAACCCCGTCGGGGCCCGCCGTCGTGAAAGCGGCCTGGACCGGTTCGTGCCGGTCCACCGAGGCGGCGGGCACCTCCAGGGGGTAGATCTCGACGACCGGCTGCTCCAGCAGGCCGGACGGCGGGACGATCGCGCCGACCGGGGCGCCGCTGCGGCGCCGGGCCGCACCCGCGAACAGCGGGCGGCCGCCGGTGTGCAGGGCCACCGCGGTCAGCGGCAGTGCCAGCAGGAGCAGCGCGACGGCGAGCGCCGTGCCCATCGCGGGGAAACCGACGGCCTGCGACAGGGAGCTGCCCACCAGCGGGCCGCACGCCGTGCCGAGCGAGGACGCCGAGCCGACCAGGACCGCCCAGCGGCCGCGCGGGTCGAGCGAGGCGGCGAGGCCCAGCAGGTACGAGAGCACCACCGGGTAGAGCGTGTTCCAGGCGATCTCGCCCGTCGCGAAGGAGCCGAGGCCGTCGGCGCGGGCGCTGAGCGCGATGCAGCAGGCGATGGCCGCCGTACCGGCACCGATCGGCAGCGCGCGGCCGAGCCGGGTGCCGAGCGCGCCCGCGCCGATCACACCGAGCAGGCCCGCGCCGAGCGCCACCGCGAACACGCTGCCCACGGTGACCTCGCTGAGGCCCGCCTGGACGGTGCCGATGCGGCTGCTGACGCCCCACAGGGAGTTCTGCGCCATCGACCAGCAGACGATGACCACGGCCAGGGCTGAGCCTGAACGTGCGTACGGCAGCGGGCTTTTGAAGGTGGGTGTGGCCTGCGCCGGGCTGTTGTCCGGCCCTGCCGGGTCGGCGAGCCAGCGCGTCGCAGGCCATACGGCGAGCGCGGTCACGGCGAGCGCGGCGAACGGCAGGGCGTGGCCCGTCGGGCTGATCCGCGGGATCGACAGGTAGAGGGCGCCGGCCAGCGCCGAGACGGTCAGCAGGCCGAGCGTGGACGCGCGGTGCGGATCTTTCTGGGCGGCGATCCCGGTGGCGGCGACGGCCGTTGCCGTGCCCGAGCCGAAGCCGCCGATCATCGCACCCGCGACGACCAGGGGGACGGAGGTGGACAGCGCCGCGGTGCCGTAGCCGACGGCGGCGAGGAGGAGTCCGGCGCGGGCGGCGCGGCGGGCGCCGATCCGCTCGACGCGGGCCGCGAGCGTGAAGCCCGCGGTGGCCGAGCTCAGCAGCAGCGCGCTGCCGGCCAGACCAGCCTGCGTGGGCGAAAGCCGCAGGCTGTCGGCGAGTCTGCCGACGACGGTGGGGAGCAGGTAGGCAGCGAGATAGCCGGCCGTGAAGAGGGCTATGAGTGCGGGCCGGGGAGCGCGCGAAGACACGGGCAGTCCTGTAGACGGACCCCCTTGCCTTGGACGCTGTTTTGGGCAAGGGGGTGGTAAGGAAAGGGAGTTGGGAGCGCGACGTCTTTGCGAACGGGACCGAACCGGGGACGTTGGGGCGCGGGCCAATTTGTATCAAGCCATAGGGGTCCCACAGAAGCCGGGGCTGTGTGACCTATGGCACATCTGGTTTGGGGGTGAACGGGCCGGGTAGCTGAGGTGTTTTTCCGGCGGCCGGCGGCGGGCCCGACGGGTGGCGCCGAGGCGTCTTTCCGGCGGCTGTCGACGGGGTCCGGCGGGTGGCGCTCAGGTGTTTTTCCGGTGGCTGCCGTCGGGGTCCGGCGGGTGGCTCAGCGCCAGTCGGGGGTGCCCGCGGGGCCTCGGTGGGCGGCCGTCTCGATCCGCGCGCGGGTCTCGCGCATGACCGCCACGATCCGCTGCTCGTGCTCCGCGGTCAGCCGCGCCACCGGCACCGAGCAGCTGATCGCGTCGTGCGCCGGAGCCGCGTAGCGCAGGGCGAAGCCGAAACCGACGATGCCCTCCACACCCTCCTCGCGGTCGACCGAGTAGCCGCGGGTGCGGGTCGCCGCGAGGTCGGCGGTGAGCGCCTCGCGGGTGGTGTGCGTGTTGCCGGTGGCCCGGTCGTAGGGGCCCGGCGGCAGCTCGGTGTCGGAGCGTTCGGCCAGGAGCGCCTTGCCGAGGGCGCCGACGTGCGCGGGCAGCCGGCGGCCGACCCGGCTGATCGTGCGCAGGTACTCGTGCGATTCGCGGGTCGCCAGATACGCCACGGCGAACCCGTCGAGCCGGCCCAGGTGGATCGTCTCGCCGAGCGCCTCGGACGCCTCGTCCAGGTGCGGGCGCGCGGTACGGACGTACGGGTCGGTGTCGAGGTAGCTGGTGCCGGTCAGCAGGGCGTGGATGCCGATGCCGTAGAGGGAGCCGGTGACGTCGGTACGGACCCAGCCGCGCGCGATGAGCGTCTGCAGGAGCGCGTACATGGAGCTGCGCGGCACGGCCAGCTCGTCGGCGAGCTCCTGGAGACGGGCCGGGCGGTCGCCGCGGGCGGCCAGCACCTCGAGCAGGTCGACGGTGCGGGCTGCCGACTTCACCTCGCGTACGCCGCGACCTTGCTGTTCCTGCTCTGGCATGCGCCGATCGTAAGCGGGGCCGCCACAACCATTGACGGTGCCCATTCGCCTATCTAATCTCCATCTACATGTGTGGATGGCATCTACGTACGGAGACAGAAGAGAGTCGCGGCGACGTCGTGACCCGGCTGCGGGAGGGCATGAAGCGCGGCGTCCTCTCCTTCCCGCTGACGAGCTTCACCGACGACGGGGCACTCGACCTCGACGGCTTCCGCGGATACGTCGCCGCCCAGGTGGCGACCGGACCCGGCGCCGTCTTCCCGGCCTGCGGCACCGGCGAGTTCTTCTCCCTCGACGAGGACGAGTACCGGCAGATCGTCACCGCCACCGTCGAGGAGACCGCCGGACGCGTCCCCGTCGTCGCCGGCATCGGCTACGGCTGGGCGCAGGCCGCGCGGTTCGCGCGCATCGCCGAGGAGGCCGGCGCGGACGCCCTGCTCGTCCTGCCGCACTACCTCGTGCGGGGCCCGCAGAGCGGGCTCGTCGCCCAGGTCGAGCGGATCGCCGCCCGGACCCGGCTGCCCCTCATCGTCTACCAGCGCGACCAGGTCGCCTTCACCGCCGACTCGTTGCAGCGGATCGCCGCCCTGCCGGGCGTCATCGGCCTCAAGGACGGCCACAGCGACCTCGACCGGCTGCAACGCCTCACCCTCGCCGCGCCGGACGATTTCCTCTTCTTCAACGGGGCCGCCACCGCCGAGGTTCAGGCCCGCGCCTACGCGGCCGTCGGCGTCCCCGCGTACTCCTCGGCCGTGCACGCCTTCGCACCCGAGATCGCCGCCGCGTTCTTCGGCGCGCTGCGGGACGGGGACGACGCCCGGGTGGATCAGTTGCTGCGCGCCTTCTACATCCCCTTCGTCGAACTGCGGGACCGCGTCCCCGGATACGGCGTCGCGCTCGTCAAAGCCGCCGCCCGGCTGCGCGGGCGCCCCGTCGGGCCGGTGCGCGCGCCGCTCGCCGACCCGGGGCCGGCGGACCTCGCCGAACTGGAGCGGCTGCTCGGCGTCGGCCTCGACCTCGTCTCCGCACCCGCCGCCGCGGGGGCCCCGAGAAATACAGAAGCCTCAGACAACCCGAACGCCCACGACACCCCGGGAGCCGCCCGATGACCGACCTGACCATCACCGATGTCCGCCTCACCCCGATCCTCGTCGCCGACCCGCCGCTGCTCAACACGCAGGGCCTGCACCAGCCGTACACGCCCCGGCTCATCGTCGAGGTCGTCACCGCCGACGGCGTCGCCGGTGTGGGGGAGACCTACGGCGACGCCAAGTATCTGGAGCTCGCCCGGCCCTTCGCCGAACGGCTGATAGGGCGTCAAGTCGCCGACCTGAACGGTCTGTTCACCCTCGCCGACGAAGTCGCCGTCGACGACTCCCGCGTCCAGAACCAGGTCGACGTCGGTGGCCTGCGCGGCGTCCAGACCGCCGACAAACTGCGCCTGTCCGTCGTCTCCGGCTTCGAGGTCGCCTGCCTCGACGCCCTCGGCAAAGCGCTCGGCCAGCCCGTCCACGCCCTGCTCGGCGGCAAGCTCCGCGACTCCGTCGAGTACAGCGCCTACCTCTTCTACAAGTACGCCGATCACCCCGCCGGGATCGCGAGCGAGAAGGACGACTGGGGCGCCGCCCTCGACCCGGCCGGCGTCGTCGAGCAGGCCCGCCTCTTCAACGAGCGGTACGGCTTCGAGTCCTTCAAGCTCAAGGGCGGCTGCTTCGCGCCCGACGAGGAGATAGCCGCCGTCCGCGCCCTCGCCGAGGCCTTCCCCGGAAGACCGCTACGGCTCGACCCCAACGGGGCCTGGTCCGTGGAGACTTCGCTGAAAGTCGCCGACGAGCTGAGGGACGTACTGGAATACCTGGAGGACCCCGCGCTCGGCACGCCCGCCATGGCCGAGGTCGCCGCCAGGGCCGGTGTGCCGCTCGCCACCAACATGTGCGTGACCACCTTCGCGGAGATCAAGGAGGCGTTCACGACCGGCGCCGTCCAGGTCGTCCTCTCCGACCACCACTACTGGGGCGGCCTGCGCAACACGCAGCAACTCGCCGCCATCTGCCGCACGTTCGGCGTCGGCATCTCCATGCACTCCAACACCCACCTCGGCATCAGCCTCGCCGCCATGACGCACGTCGCGTCGACCGTGCCCAATCTGCACCACGCCTGCGACTCCCACTATCCGTGGCAGTCCGAGGACGTCCTGACCGAGCGTCTTACGTTCGAGGGCGGGCGGGTCGCCGTCTCCGACGCGCCTGGGCTTGGCGTCGAACTCGACCGGGACAAGGTCGAGTTGCTGCATCAGCGGTGGCTCGACGACGCCTTCGCCGGGCTTCGTGATCGTGATGACGCTGCCGCCATGCGGGTTCTCGATCCCGAGTGGGTCACGCCTGCCGTGCCGCGCTGGTAATCGCTTCGACTTCGGCTTCGGCTTCGGCTTCGGGGTCGGTGGTCCTGCCGGCCCCGCTTTTCCCCCTCACCCCGCTATTCCCGCTTCCCCTCTGACCCCGCTGTTCCCGCTTTCCCCCCACCCCCTCTGCCCACGACCGGAGCCGCTCGTGTCCGCAGCAGTCCCCAGCCCCGCCCCCGCCCCGGCCCCCACGGAGCACCCGCCCGCCGTCCAGTCGGCCATCCGCAAGATCTTCCGGCGCGTCGTCCCGCTCTTCTTCGTCATGTTCGTCGCCAACTACATGGACCGGGTCAACCTCGGCTTCGCCCAGGACCAGCTCCGCGCCGACGTCGGGCTCTCCGCCGCCGCCTTCGGCCTCGGCGCCGGCATCTTCTTCATCGCCTACGCGATCTTCGAAGTGCCCAGCAACATACTCATGGAGCGGTTCGGCGCGAAGGTCTGGCTGACCCGCATCATGATCAGCTGGGGCATCGTCGCCACCGCCATGGCCTTCGTCAACAGCGTCGAGATGTTCTACGCGCTGCGCTTCCTGCTCGGCGTCGCGGAAGCCGGGTTCTTCCCCGCCGTCATCTACTACTTCTCCCGCTGGCTGCCCGACTCGCACCGCGGGCGTGCCACATCGGTGTTCCTGATGGGGTCCGGCACCGCGACCGTCATCGTGGGCCCGATCTCCGGCGCCCTGCTGGAGATGCACGGGATCTGGGGGCACTCCGGCTGGCAGTGGATGTTCTTCATCGAAGGCGTCGTGTCGGTGGTGCTCGGGTTCGTCGTCTACCGGTTCCTCGATTCGAGCGTCGAGAGCGCCACCTGGCTCAGCCGCGAAGAGAAGGACGGCCTCGTCGACGTCATCGACGCCGAGCAGCACCGGCGGGAGGAAGGGCGGGCCACCGCACGCGTCTCCCGCTGGAAGATGCTCGCCGATCCACAGATGCTGCTCTTCCTGTGGATCTACTTCGCCATCAACGTCGCCCTGTACGCCGTCACGTTCTGGCTGCCCTCCATCGTCGACGACATCGGAGGACTCGGGGAGTTCCAGGTCGGGCTCCTGACCGCCGTGCCGTGGCTCTTCGCCATCGCCGCCGTGTACGTCTCCGGGCGGCTCTCCGACCGGATCGGCAAACGGCGGCCCATCCTCGTCGCCCTGCTGCTCATCGGCGGCGCCGGGACCCTGCTCGCCGTGTTCGTCTCACCCTGGGTGGGGCTCGGCGCCCTCTGCCTGGCCGCCGTCGGGTTCAAGCCCGCCTCCCCGATCTTCTGGACCATTCCCCAGAGCTACCTCGACGCGCGGGCCGCCGCGCCCGGCATCGCCCTCATCAACTCCATCGGCAACCTCGGCGGGTTCGTCGCCCCCACCGCCTTCGGGCTCATCGAGGACGCCACCGGCTCCACCAAGGGCGGGCTCGTCGGGCTCACCGTGGTCGGGTTCCTCGCCGCGCTGAGTGTGCTGCTCGTGCGGGGTGGTGGGCGTAACGACGCCGTACGCGGGGCGCGGCGTGTACGGGGTGGCGCGGCCCCGAGGGTGCGGGGTGGTGTGGCCCGGCGCGTGCGGGGTGGTGCGGCGCGTGTGACGGGGTGATGTCAACTGCCGTGGTACGAGACCGCTTCATGCACACTGTCCGGACCCGTACCACTACAGGGAGAAGGACGTGACCCACCCCGAACCGGCCCGCCCCGACACCGCCCACACGGACCCTCTCGCGGCCCTTCGCGCACCCGGTGACCCCGCCTGCGACGTGTACCTCACCGGCACCGTCTTCCTCGACATCGTCTTCACCGGACTGGACAGCGCGCCCGTACGGGGCACCGAGTCGTGGGCCCGCGGCATGGGGTCCAGCCCCGGCGGCGTCGCGAACATGGCGGCGGCGCTCGCCCGGCTCGGGCTGCGTACGTCGCTCGCCGCGGCCTTCGGTGACGATCACTACGGCGAGTACTGCTGGGACACCCTGGAGCAGGGCGAGGGCATCGACCTGAGCTACTCGCGGACCGTCGCCGGCTGGCACTCGCCCGTCACCGTCTCCATGGCCTACGAAGGCGAACGCACCATGGTGAGCCACGGGCACGAGCCGCCGCCCGAGGAGCCCGCGCCCCGGTGTCCGCCGCCTGCGCGGGCCGCCGTGGCGTCCCTCGTGCCGGGGGTGGGGGCGCCCTGGGTCGGTGAGGCTGCGCGCAGCGGGACCCGGATCTTCGCCGACGTGGGGTGGGACGAGACCGGGCGGTGGGATCTCGCGGCGCTCGGGGACCTGCGGCAGTGCGAGGCTTTCCTGCCCAACGCGGAGGAGGCCATGCGGTACACCCGTACGTCGTGTCCGCGGGCCGCGGCGCACGCGCTGACGGAGTATGTGCCGCTGGCCGTCGTGACGCTGGGGGCGGAGGGGGCGTACGCGGTGGACGGGCGGACCGGGGAGACGGCGTCCGTGCCGGCGATCGAGGTGGCGGCGCTCGATCCGACCGGGGCGGGGGATGTGTTCGTGGCGGGGTTCGTGACGGGGACGCTGGCGGGGTGGCCGCTGGCGGATCGGCTGGCGTTCGCGGGGCTCACCGCGGCGTTGTCCGTGCAGGAGTTCGGGGGGTCGTTGTCTGCGCCGGGGTGGTCGGAGGTGGCCGCTTGGTGGCGGCAGATCCAGGCGTACGAGGAGCGCGGGGAGCAGGATTCTGCGGCGCTCGGGAGGTATGCGTTTCTGGAGCCGCTGTTGCCGGAGGCGGGGCGGCCTTGGCCGCTGCGTCGGGCCGTGCCGACGATCGGGTTCGGGCGTATCGCGTGAATGGAGGGTGGCTGGTTGCGGTTTCGTCGGCGGCTGGCGGGTTCGTTGTGGCCGGTGTGTGGGTGGGGGCGGGGGGGGGCGGGGGATG
>NZ_BAAATS010000030.1:0-61937 GCF_039533535.1 Streptomyces kunmingensis | reverse complement strand
CGTTCTTCCAAGCCCTTCCGGCTGTCGCCGACCCAGCCCCTGCGGCTGGCCGCCCCAATCAAGCCCCTCCGGCTGCCCCATCCAAGCCCCTCCGGCGATTGAGGAGCGGGGGCCGGGGCAGAGCCCCGGGGGCGAGGGGGAGTGCCGGGTGCGTGACCAGGGGGCGAGGACGGGCGCGGGCCGGCCCGGTGTACCCAGGGCGCTAAAACACTTCGGGGTACCGAGCGGAGCGACGTACGCTGGAGCGCAACAGACAACGGCTGTCACAAGGAGAATGCGGCCCTCAGAGCCCGCCCATGACGCAGACACCATCCAGCGCCCGCAGCACAGGGCAGGAACAGGCACGTGCGCGGTTCACCGTGCCGGCCAAGCACCCCATGGTCGAGGTGCTCGGCTCCGGTGACGCCCTGCTGCGAGTGATCGAGGAGGCCTTCCCGGAGGCCGATATCCATGTCCGGGGCAACGAGATCAGTGCGACCGGGGAGCCGAGGGAAGTCGCCCTCGTCCAGCGCCTGTTCGACGAGATGATGCTGGTGCTGAGGACAGGGGCCCCGATGACAGAGGACGCCGTGGAGCGCTCCATCGCCATGCTGAAGGCGACGCAGAGCGGTCAGGGTGACGGGACGGAGACCCCCGCCGAGGTACTCACGCAGAACATCCTGTCCTCGCGCGGGCGCACCATCCGGCCCAAGACCCTGAACCAGAAGCGGTACGTCGACGCCATCGACAAGCACACCATCGTCTTCGGGATCGGGCCCGCCGGTACCGGCAAGACCTATCTGGCCATGGCCAAGGCCGTGCAGGCCCTGCAGTCCAAGCAGGTCAACCGGATCATCCTGACCCGGCCCGCCGTGGAGGCGGGGGAGCGGCTCGGATTTCTGCCGGGGACGCTCTACGAGAAGATCGACCCGTACCTGCGGCCGCTGTACGACGCCCTGCACGACATGCTCGACCCGGACTCGATCCCGCGGCTGATGGCCGCGGGGACGATCGAGGTCGCGCCGTTGGCATACATGCGGGGACGGACCCTCAACGACGCCTTCATCATTCTCGACGAGGCGCAGAACACCAGCGCCGAGCAGATGAAGATGTTCCTCACCCGGCTCGGGTTCGAGTCGAAGATCGTGATCACCGGTGACGTGACGCAGGTCGACCTCCCGAACGGGACGAAGAGCGGGTTGCGTCAGGTGCAGGACATCCTGGAGGGGCTCGACGACGTGCACTTCTCGCGGCTCTCGTCCCAGGATGTCGTCAGGCACAAGCTGGTCGGCCGTATCGTCGACGCGTACGAGAAGTACGACACCGAGAACGGTACGGAGAACGGCTCCCACAAGGGCCGCCCCAGAGGGACCCAAGGAAAGTAGTTTCAGAGCGCCATGTCGATCGACGTCAACAACGAGTCCGGAACCGAGGTCGATGAGCAGGCGATCCTCGACATCGCCCGCTACGCCCTCGCGCGGATGCGCATCCACCCGCTCTCCGAGCTCTCGGTGATCGTCGTGGACGCCGACGCCATGGAGCAGTTGCACGTCCAGTGGATGGACCTGCCGGGACCGACGGACGTCATGTCCTTCCCGATGGACGAGCTGCGGCCGCCGATGAAGGACGACGAGGAGCCGCCGCAGGGGCTGCTCGGCGACATCGTGCTGTGTCCTGAAGTCGCCACGCAGCAGGGTGCGGACGCGCCCACGCAGCACTCCATGGACGAGGAGCTTCAGCTCCTCACCGTGCATGGAGTGCTGCATCTGCTGGGGTACGACCACGAGGAGCCGGACGAGAAGGCCGAGATGTTCGGGCTTCAGGCCGCCATCGTGGACGGCTGGCGTGCGGAGAAGGGGCTGAGCGGGCCGTCCCCGGCGCCGACCGTGTCATGAGCCTTTCGCTGATCGCCGGCGCCGTCGCCCTGGTCGTCGTCGCCTGGCTCGCCGCGTGCGCCGAGGCCGGTATCGCCCGCACATCGAGCTTCCGCGCCGAGGAGGCCGTACGGTCCGGGCGGCGCGGCAGCGCCAAACTCGCCCAGGTCGCCGCCGACCCCACCCGGTACCTCAATGTCGCGCTGCTGGTGCGCGTCGCCTGTGAGATGGCCGCCGCCGCTCTCGTGACGTATGCGTGCCTCGAGGAGTTCGCCGCTACGTGGCAGGCGTTGCTCGTCGCCATCGGCGTGATGGTGCTCGTCTCGTATGTGGCGGTCGGGGTGTCGCCCCGGACCATCGGGCGGCAGCATCCGTTGAACACGGCTACCGCGGCCGCTTATGTGCTGTTGCCGTTGGCGCGTGTCATGGGGCCCATTCCGCCGCTTCTCATTCTCATCGGTAATGCGCTCACGCCCGGTAAGGGATTCAGGCGTGGGCCGTTCGCCTCCGAGGCCGAACTGCGTGCCATGGTCGACCTCGCCGAGAAGGAGTCCCTCATCGAGGACGAGGAGCGCCGCATGGTGCACTCCGTCTTCGAGCTGGGAGACACCCTGGTGCGCGAGGTCATGGTGCCGCGCACCGATCTCGTCGTCATCGAGCGGTACAAGACCATCCGGCAGGCCCTCACGCTCGCCCTGAGGTCCGGGTTCTCCCGTATACCGGTGGTGGGGGAGAGCGAGGACGATGTGGTGGGGATCGTTTATTTGAAGGATCTCGTTCGGAAGACCCATATCAATCGGGATTCCGAGGCCGAGTTGGTGTCTACCGCCATGCGGCCCGCCACCTTTGTGCCGGACACCAAGAACGCCGGTGATCTGCTGCGGGAGATGCAGCAGCTTCGCAATCACGTCGCCGTCGTGATCGACGAGTACGGCGGCACCGCCGGCATCGTCACCATCGAGGACATCCTCGAGGAGATCGTCGGCGAGATCACGGACGAGTACGACCGTGAGCTGCCGCCCGTCGAGGAGCTGGGGGACGACCGGTTCCGGGTCACCGCGCGGCTCGACATCGGTGACCTCGGCGAGCTGTACGGCATCGAGGAGTACGACGACGAGGACGTGGAGACCGTCGGCGGGCTGCTGGCCAAGGCGCTGGGGCGTGTTCCCATCGCCGGTGCCTCGTCGGTCGTCGTTCTGCCCGACGCCCGGGAGCTGCGGCTGACCGCCGAGGCCGCCGCCGGGCGCCGGAACAAGATCGTGACGGTGCTCGTGGAGCCGGTCCCGCCGGTGAAGGAGGAGGGGGAGGAGTGACCCCTCAGGAGCTGCGCGCCCTGTGCCTGTCGTTCAACGCGGCGGTGGAGGAGTTCCCGTTCAACCCGGAGACCTCGGTCTTCAAGGTGCTGGGGAAGATGTTCGCGCTCAGCTCTCTGGACGGGCAGCCGCTGACCGTCAATCTCAAGTGCGATCCCGAGGACGCCGTACGGCTGCGCGACGAGTACGACGGCCTCATCGTGCCCGGCTGGCACATGAACAAGCGGCACTGGAACACCGTGACCGTGGGCCGGCTCCCGGGCGCGTTGGTGCGGGAGCTCGTCGAGGACTCGTACGACCTGGTCGTGGCCGGGCTGCCGCGCGCCGAGCGGCTCCGGCTCGACCGCCCCTGAGAGCGTCCGGCCGCGGCGCCCTCCTTATGCTCACCCCATGACTGAGAGCACCGACCTCGGCCCCGAGGACCGCAAGATCGTCACCCTGGCCCGCTCCGCGCGGGCCCGCAACGGTGTGCCCGAGGGCGCCGCCGTACGCGACGAGACCGGGCGTACGTACGTCGCGGGCACCGTCGCCCTGGACTCTCTGCGGCTGAGCGCGCTGCGGACGGCCGTCGCCATGGCCGTGGCGTCCGGCGCGCAGTCCCTGGAGGCGGCGGCCGTCGTCTCCGGCGCGGACAGCCTGCCCGACGAGGACGTGGCCGCCGTACGCGATCTGGGAGGCGCGGGCACGCCGGTCTTCCTCGCGGGCGCCGACGGTGCGGTACGGGCCACCGTCGAGGCCGGCTGAGCCGTACGGCGGAGTCCCGGTAAGCAGCCCGGGGGACGTGAAGACCCTCACATCCGCGTCCTGCCGGGGCTTTCGCCCCGGCCCGGGCGGGTGCGCGCCACGGGCGTACGGGCCGTGCGGGGCAGGGGCGCGGGACTTTCGGCCCGGGGCTTTCGGCCCCGCGGGGCGGCGGGCGCAAGAGGGGGCGGACGTCCTTGCGGCGGGGCCTGCGACCCCTGGGACGGGCCGGGGCGGGTGGGTCATGGTGGAACGGTTGCCCGGCGCTGATCGCGTTCCGACAGCGTCCCGCGAAGGGAAGCGCCGCGGCTCTCCCCGTCCCCGAACGAAGGCTTCCTACGTGTTCTCCTCCGCCCGCAAGACCGCTGCCACCACGAACGCCGCCCGCACCTCCCGCCTGCGCCGTCTCGCCGCCACCGGTGCTCTCGCCGGCGCCGCGGGCGCCATGGTGATCGCGGGTACGAGCTCCGCCTCCGCGGCGACCGCCGCCCCGGCCGCCTCGTGGGACGCCGTCGCCCAGTGCGAGTCCGGCGGCAACTGGGCGGCCGACACCGGCAACGGCTTCTACGGCGGCCTGCAGTTCACGCCGTCCACCTGGTCCGCGTACGGCGGCACCAAGTACGCGGCGACCGCGAACCTCGCCACCAAGGCCGAGCAGATCTCCGTCGCCGACAAGGTCCTCGCCGCCCAGGGCCAGAACGCCTGGCCCGTCTGCGGCAAGAGCCTCTGAGCGACCCCGTGACGTAGAGGGGCCTGGACGCCTAGACCGCGTCCGGGCCCCTTTCGCCTGTCCGCACGCGGATCACGCTCTCCACCGGGACGGCCCATACCTTGCCGTCGCCGATCTTGCCCGTGCGGGCCGCGCGGACGATCGCGTCCATCGCCGGCTCGGCGTCCTCGTCCCCCACGACGATCTCGATGCGCACCTTGGGCACGAGGTCGACCTGGTACTCGGCGCCCCGGTACACCTCGGTGTGCCCGCGCTGGCGCCCGTAACCGCTGGCCTCCGTCACCGTGAGGCCGAGCACGCCCAGCTCCTGCAGCGCCGTCTTGACCTCGTCGAGGCGGTACGGCTTGACGACCGCGGTGATCAGCTTCATGGCGCGACCTTTCGGGCGGCGGGGGCGGACGCGGGGTGGATCGTGGCGCCCAGGACGCCGTGATCGTACGCACTCTCCGCGTGCACCGTCTGGTCCAGGCCCGTCAGCTCCTCCTCGGGCGACGCCCGGAAGCCCATCAGCCTGTGGATGGCCTTGGCGATGCCGTATGTGACGAGGAAGGTGTACGCCGCCACGACCAGCACCGCCAGGAGCTGCTTCCCGAGCTGGCCGAACCCGCCTCCGTAGAACAGGCCCTCCTTCGTGGCCGAGCCGGTCATCGTCGAGGTGGCGAAGAGGCCGATCAGGAGTGTTCCCACGACGCCGCCGATGAAGTGCACGCCGACCACGTCGAGCGAGTCGTCGTAGTGGAACCGGAATTTCCAGGCCACCGCGTACGAGCAGACGACACCGGCCGCCAGGCCAACCACCGCCGCGCCCAGGACGCCCACGACGCCGCAGGCCGGGGTGATCGCGACCAGGCCCGCCACCGCGCCCGACGCGGCGCCGAACGTCGTCGGGTGGCCGTCGCGCTTCTGCTCCACGAACAGCCAGCCCAGCAGGCCCGTGCAGCCCGCGATCAGGGTGTTGAAGAGGGACGCGGCGGCCAGACCGTTGGCGCCGAGGGCCGAGCCGCCGTTGAAGCCGAGCCAGCCGAACCAGAGCAGGCCCGCGCCCATGACGACCATCGGCAGGTTGTGCGGGCGCATCGCGTCCTTCTTGAAGCCCGCCCGCGGGCCGAGCACCAGACACAGGGCCAGGCCCGACGCGCCGGACGCGATCTCGACCACGAGTCCGCCCGCGAAGTCCAGGGTGCCCAGGTGCTGCCCGATCCAGCCGCCGGGGCCCCAGACCCAGTGCGCCACGGGAACGTATACGAGCAGCGCCCACACGGGTACGAAGACCAGCCACGCGGCGAATTTCGTGCGGTCCGCGACGGCTCCGCTGATCAGCGCCGCAGTGATGATCGCGAACGTCAGCTGGAACGTGGTGAAGAGGAAGGTGGGGACCGTGCCGGTGAGGGACTGCGGTCCGATGCCCGCCATACCCGCGTGCTCCAGGCCGCCGATCAGGCCGGCGAAGGAGTCGTCGCCGAAGGCGAGCGAGTATCCCGCCACCAGCCAGACGACGGTCACGAGCGCGATCGAGACGAAGCTCATCATGAGCATGTTGAGGACGCTCTTGGAGCGGACCATGCCGCCGTAGAACAGCGCCAGGCCGGGTGTCATCAGCAGGACGAGGGCGGTGGCGGCGAGCAGCCAGGCGGTGTCGCCGCTGTCCAGGGAGGGGGCCGCGAGGGGGAGGGTCGTGGCAGGCATGCGAGCCAGCGTCACCGGTCCGGGTTTCCGAATCCGTACCCCGGCGTTTCCGCCGTGTTTCGTGTTGCCGAGCCGTTACCGGGACCTCACGGTGCTCGCGGGCTTCGCGGATCAGGGACAATGGGCGCCATGAGCGTTCACACCCCCGCTGCCGGATCCGCCCATCGCGCCGGTTTCGCCTGCTTCGTCGGCCGTCCCAACGCGGGCAAGTCCACCCTCACGAACGCTCTGGTCGGCAAGAAGGTGGCCATCACCGCCGACCAGCCGCAGACCACGCGGCACACCGTGCGCGGCATCGTGCACCGCGAGGACGCGCAGCTGATCCTCGTGGACACCCCCGGACTCCACAAGCCGCGCACCTTGCTCGGCGAGCGGCTGAACGACGTGGTGCGCACCACGTGGGCCGAGGTCGACGTCATCGGGTTCTGCCTCCCCGCGAACGAGAAGCTCGGCCCGGGCGACCGGTTCATCGCCAAGGAACTCGCGTCCATCAAGAAGACGCCGAAGATCGCCATCGTCACCAAGACCGACCTCGTCGACAGCAAGACCCTCGCCGAGCAGCTCATCGCCATCGACCAGCTCGGCAAGGAGCTCGGCTTCGAATGGGCAGAGATCGTGCCGGTGTCGGCCGTCGGCGACCAGCAGGTCGGCCTGCTCGCCGACCTCATCGTGCCGCTGCTGCCCGAGGGGCCCGCGCTCTACCCCGAGGGCGACCTCACCGACGAGCCCGAGCAGGTCATGGTCGCGGAGCTGATCCGCGAGGCCGCGCTCGAAGGCGTACGGGACGAGCTGCCGCACTCCATCGCCGTCGTCGTCGAGGAGATGCTGCCGCGCGAGGACCGGCCCGCCGACAAGCCGCTCCTCGACATCCACGCCTTCGTCTACATCGAGCGGCCCAGCCAGAAGGGCATCATCATCGGCCCGAAGGGCAAGCGCCTCAAGGACGTCGGCATCAAGTCCCGCAAGCAGATCGAGGCGCTGCTCGGCACGCCCGTCTACCTCGACCTGCACGTGAAGGTCGCCAAGGACTGGCAGCGCGACCCGCGCCAGCTGCGCAAGCTCGGCTTCTAGCGTTTCGTGGGGCTGAGGTCCTGCACGCCGATCACCCGCAGCAGTTCGAGGCGCTCGTACGTGTCCGTGCCCGGCCGCGCCGAGTGCACGACGAGCTGCTGGTCGTGGCTGTCGCTGAGCAGCACCTCGCAGTCCAGGTCGAGCACCCCGACCACCGGGTGCAGGAAGCGCTTCGTCGCCGCCCGGCGCACGGACACCTCGTGCGACGCCCACAGCTCCTCGAACTCCGCGCTCACACCTCGGAGTTCGGCCACCAGCGCGGCGGGACCCGGATCGTCGGGGCGCGCCGCGACCACCGCCCGCAGGTGCGCCACGTGCGCGCGGGCGTGCGTCGCGTAGTTCTCCGGCGGGATCATCGCGCGCACGGCCGGGTCCGTGAAGTAGCGGCGGACCAGGTTCTCGCCCGTGTGCTCGCCCGACAGGGCCACCGCCATCGTGTTCTGCGCGAGCACCTCGCCCCAGTCGCTCAGCACCTGCGCCGGCAGGTCGTGCAGCCGGTCCAAAATCAGCAGAAGGCCCGGCCGTACGTGCGCCGAGGGGCTGCCCGCGCGCGGTGGCTCCTCGCCCGCCAGATGGAACAGGTGGTCGCGCTCGTCCGCCGTCAGGCGCAGCGCCCTGGCCAGCGCGGTCAGCATCTGGCGCGAGGGGTGCGAGCCGCGGCGCTGCTCCAGGCGCGTGTAGTAGTCCACCGACATCCCGGCGAGCTGCGCCACCTCCTCGCGCCGCAGGCCGGGCGTGCGGCGCCGGGCGCCCGCGGTCAGGCCCACGTCGGAAGGGGCCAGGCGGGTGCGGGAGCGGCGCAGGAAGTCGGCGAGTTCGGCACGGTTCACTTCTTCAGGGTCGCCCGGGCCGTCCGGCTTATCCAGGGCGCGCCGCTCCCTGGATAAGCGCGTCTCTCCCGCCGGGGCGCCGTCGCGCCGACGGTGGTGTGCATGGCTACGACGACGAGGAGGCGGCCATGCTGACATTGGTGACAGGTGCGACCGGGCAGGTCGGGCGGCGGTTCGTGCCCCGGCTGCTGCAGAGCGCGGCGCCCGGCGACGAGGTCCGGGTCCTGGTGCGGGACGCGGCCCGCGGTGAGCGGTTCGCCGGACTGGGCGCGCAGGTGATGGTCGGCGATCTGCGGGACGCCGAGGTGCTCGGCAAGGCGACGGCCGGGGCGGACGCGGTGGTCAACGTCGCGGCGGCGTTCCGCGGAGTGCCGGACGAGGAGGCCCGCGCGGTCAACCGGGACGCGGCGATCGAGCTGGGGCGGGCCGCGGTGGCCTCCGGGGTGCGGAGGTTCGTGCAGGTCAGCACCGGGCTCGTGTACGGCGCCGGGCGGGGCAGGCCGCTGGTGGAGTCCGACGAAACCGTGCCGGGCGGGGCCATGTGGGGGGCGTACCCCGAGTCGAAGTGGGAGGCGGAGCGGGCGCTCGCCGCGATGGAGGGGCTCGACGATCTCCGGATCGGGCGGCTGCCCTTCGTGTACGGCGACGGGGATCCGCATCTGGTGGACGTGATGCGGTGGGCGCCGATGTGGCCTGCCACGCAGCGATTGCACATGGGGCACCATGCCGATGTGGCTCAGGGGTTGCGGCGGCTGTTGTACGCGCCTGGGGCTCAGGGGGTTTACAACATCGCCGACGATGCGCCCGTCACGACGGTCGATCTCTACGCGCTCAACGGTCTGGTGGTGCCGGGTGAGCTGTACGACAAGGTCGATCCGGATCCCTGGCGTGCGGTCCTGTCGACCACCCGGATCCGCCACGAGCTGGGCTACCGCCCGTTCTACCCGTCTGTCTGGGTCGCCCGAGACGCGGGCGCGCTCTAGCCCACCCCGGGGGGCGCGGGGAACTGCGCGCTCAGCCACGACGTGGGCGCGCCCGGGGACGAAAGGGTGGCCGGGGTTGGTGCTGGGCCCTGGGGCTCTGCCCCGGTCCCCGCTCCTCAATCGCCGGAGGGGCTGGTTGTGGCGGGGGTGCGCTCGGGGAGGAGACCGTGGGGCGACGGTGGTCAGGCGGTCGCCGGCTGGGCTATCAGCGCCGTGCCCACCGGGTGGAAACCCAGGCGCGCATAGATACGGGCCACCTCATCGTCCCCGGCCGACAGGAACACCGTAGAGATGCCGGCGGCCAGCGCGTGGGTGACCAGGGTTCCGGTCACCGCCAGACCGAATCCCCGCCGCCGCGCCGCAGGCAACGTGCCGACGCCGGCGATCTCCGTCACGTCGCCGACCGGCAGGTGCATGCCGGAGCAGAGGACCACCCCGTCCTCGACGGCCGCCGCGAGGACCGTGCGGCCCGACCGGATCCGGTCCTGGTGGTGCGGCACGCTGCCGTCCCCGGCCCGTGCCGTGATCTCCGCGGTGAGTTCCGCGGCGCCGGCCGGGCCCGTCGCGGTGCCGGGGTGGGCGAACGCCACGTGGGGCAGCGCCAACGCCGCGGCGAGGAACGGGTCCTGCGCGCCGAGGACCCGGACCCGGGGATGCGGCTCGGGTACGGGCGCGGACGCGTCCCGTGCCATCAGCGGATGCGCGCTGACCCGCAGCCCGGCCGCCTCCACGGCCGCCCGCATGCCCGGCGTGGTCTCCGCCACCCACTCGAACGCCTCGGGCAGCCCCAACTCCCGCAGCCGCGCGCACACTTCGCGGACGTCGGCGGCGCTCGGCGGCGGGGCGTCGGGACGCAGCGCGGGTCGCGCGTAGTAGGGCCAGCCCGGCCCCTCGCGGACGAAGAGCGTGAGCGAGCCGTACTCCTCGACGCGGGCGGCGGCGCGCGGCACCGTGTCGTAGTACCGCTCCAGGCGGCCCAGAAGGGTGGAGTGCGCGTCGATCGCGGTCATGGGCGCGGAGGCTACGTCATCCCCGCTGCGCCCGCAGCGCGTCCCGCAGCCGGCCGTCAGCGGGCCACGTGGTCGCAGGCCACCGCCGCCGTCGAACCGCCCCTGATCCGGCCCGGCCCGGCGCCGAACACGTCCCGGACCGAGGCGGAGACGTCCCACTGGAAGCCGAGCGGCAGGGGCAGGGACCGTGCGGCAGGGGCAAGGCCCCTACCGCAGGTGGAAGTTACGCCCCTTCCTTGAGGACCCGCGTGATCAGCTTGCGCTGCTCGTCCGTGAGCCGGGGGTCCGCGCAGTACACGGTCCGCCCGTCCACGGTGATCGTGTAGCTGAACCCGTCGGGGACCCCTATCGGCGGCGTGCCCCGGCCCGCGGCCACCGCCTTCTCGGCCAGGGCGTGCCACTCATGGGCGTCCGGGCGCCCCGCCGTGTCGATCTCCGCGTGCCGGTCGATGCCGGCGAACCCGCCCGTGCGTGAGACGTGAATACGCATGAGTCCCTGTCTACCCCTGAAAGAGCCGTCGGTCACTGGGCGGGGGTCACTGGGTGGGGACCCCGACCTGTTCCCATGCCTTGAGGACCGACTGGTGCTCCTCGCCTGCGCCGTAACGGGCCTGCGACGCCTTCACCGTCGCCTTGGCGAAGTCGGCGAACAGGCAGTCCTGCTTCAGTTCGCCGCTGGTGAGGGTGTCGTACCAGATCAGCCCGGCCCGCTCCCACGCGTGCCCGCCCAGCGACTCGGCGAGGATGTAGAAGGCGTGGTTGGGGATGCCGGAGTTGATGTGCACGCCGCCGTTGTCGCGGCCGGTCCGTACGAAGTGGTCCATGTCGGCGGGTTGCGGGTCCTTGCCGAGCACGTCGTCGTCGTACGCCGTGCCCGGGGCCTTCATGGAGCGCAGGGCGACGCCGGTGACGCGCGGCGCGAGCAGGCCCGCGCCGATCAGCCAGTCGGCCTCGGAGGCGGTCTGGCCGAGCGTGTACTGCTTGATCAGTGAGCCGAAGACGTCCGAGATCGACTCGTTGAGGGCGCCGGGCTGCCCGAAGTACGTGAGGTTCGCCGTGTACTGCGTGATGCCGTGTGTCAGCTCGTGGCCGATGACGTCGACGGGGATGGTGAAGTCGAGGAAGATCTCGCCGTCACCGTCGCCGAACACCATCTGCTCGCCGTTCCAGAAGGCGTTGTTGTAGTCCTGGGAGTAGTGCACCGTCGCGTTCAGCGGCAGGCCCTCCCCGTCGATCGAATGGCGGCTGAACTTCTCCAGGAAGACCTCGAAGGTCGCGCCGAGGCCGGCGTGCGCACGGTTGACGGTCGCGTCCTTGCCGGGCTTGTCGCTCTCGCCGCGGACCTTGCGTCCCGGCAGGTCCGTGTGGTGCCGGGCGTCGTAGACGGTGCGCTGCGGCTTCTCGGGCGCGGCGCCGGCCGGCGGGGCCACGGAGGGCGCGCCGAGCACGGTCGTCATCCGGCGGCGGGTGCGCTCGTAGGCGTCGCGCTCCAGGCTCTTGCGGGCGGCGGCGGCGATCGCCGCGTCGTCGGACTGGGCGATCCGGTCCTGGAGGTGGGGCGGCACGATCGTGCAGAAGACGGGCTCGAACCCCTTCGGGTTCCCCGTCGGGTTGGCGGTCATGCGCTGCAATGTGGCACTGGGTCATGCGGCTGTCACTACCTGCCACCATGATTGCTGAAATAGAGGTATTGATCACCTCTTGGCCGTTAAAGAACCCTGGTCCCGCATACTGATACGGGCCTTCCCGTCCGGCGCGTCTCGGCTAGGGTGCTGTGCATCATGCGTTTCGGGTTGCTTCTCCTTAGCTGCCGCGGTGAGGGCCTGTAGTCGAGGCCGACCCCCTCCCCGCGGAGTTTGGCGTTGCGCCGTCGGCCGCCTTACCGGCCACCCCTCGAGGAGCCCCACGCATATGTCGAACTTCCAGCGCCCCACGTCGATGCCGATCCACAAGTACGGCCAGTACGACCAGGTGGACATCCCCGACCGCACCTGGCCCGCCAACCGGATCACGGCCGCGCCCCGCTGGCTCTCCACCGACCTGCGCGACGGCAACCAGGCGCTGATCGACCCCATGTCGCCGGCCCGCAAGCGCGAGATGTTCGACCTGCTGGTCCGCATGGGCTACAAGGAGATCGAGGTCGGCTTCCCGAGCTCCGGGCAGACGGACTTCGACTTCGTACGCTCGATCATCGAGGACCCGGACGCGATCCCGGACGACGTGACGATCTCCGTACTGACGCAGGCCCGCGAGGAGCTGATCGCGCGGACCGTGGAGTCCCTGGTCGGCGCCAAGCGCGCCACGGTCCACCTGTACAACGCGACGGCGCCGGTCTGGCGCGAGGTCGTCTTCCGCGGCTCCAAGGACGCGGTCAAGCAGATCGCCGTGGACGGCACGCGCCTGGTCATGGAGTACGCGGAGAAGCTGCTGGGCCCCGAGACGGTCTTCGGCTACCAGTACAGCCCGGAGATTTTCACCGACACCGAGCTGGACTTCGCCCTGGAGGTCTGCGAGGCCGTCTGCGACGAATGGCAGCCGGGCCCGGACCGCGAGATCATCCTGAACCTGCCCGCCACGGTCGAGCGGTCGACGCCGTCCACGCACGCGGACCGCTTCGAGTGGATGAGCCGCAACCTGACGCGCCGCGAGTACGTCTGCCTGTCCGTGCACCCGCACAACGACCGGGGCACCGCCGTCGCCGCCGCCGAGCTGGCGATCATGGCCGGTGCCGACCGCATCGAGGGCTGCCTGTTCGGCCAGGGCGAGCGCACCGGCAACGTCGACCTGGTGACGCTGGGCATGAACCTGTTCTCGCAGGGCGTCGACCCGCAGATCGACTTCTCCGACATCGACGAGATCCGCCGCAGCGCCGAGTACTGCACCCAGATGGAGGTCCACCCGCGCCACCCCTACGCGGGCGACCTGGTCTACACCGCCTTCTCCGGCTCCCACCAGGACGCCATCAAGAAGGGCTTCGAGGCGATGGAGATCCGCGCCGCGAAGGCCGGCAAGACCATCGACGACATCGAGTGGGCCGTCCCGTACCTGCCGATCGACCCGAAGGACGTCGGCCGCTCCTACGAGGCCGTCATCCGCGTCAACTCGCAGTCCGGCAAGGGCGGTATCGCCTACGTCCTGAAGAACGACCACAGCCTGGACCTGCCGCGCCGGATGCAGGTCGAGTTCTCCAAGGTCATCCAGGCGAAGACGGACGCCGAGGGCGGCGAGGTCACGCCGAAGGACATCTGGAACGTCTTCCAGGACGAGTACCTGCCCAACCCGACCAACCCGTGGGGCCGCATCCAGGTCAAGGCCGGCCAGACGACCACCGACACCGACGGCGTCGACACGCTGACGGTCGAGGCCGCGGTCGACGGAGTCGAGCAGGTTCTGGTCGGTACCGGCAACGGTCCGATCTCCGCGTTCTTCCACGCGCTGCAGGGCATCGGCATCGACGCCCGCCTGCTGGACTACCAGGAGCACACGATGAGCGAGGGCGCCTCCGCCGTCGCCGCCTCGTACATCGAGGTCGCCATCGGCGACAAGGTTCTGTGGGGGATCGGCATCGACGCGAATACGACACGTGCGTCGCTGCAGGCGGTCGTCTCCGCGGTCAACCGCGCGACCCGCTGACCCGTCTGAGCTGCACGTTCGCGGCCCCGTACCCCTTTTGAGGGGGTGCGGGGCCGCGTCATGTCTCGGCCACCGGGCACGCCTCCCGTGACCTTGGCGTGACCAAGGTGCTGACGCCGCATCGACAATGTGGCTAACATCACGCCAACGCCGCGATGTTGCGGCGCCGTTACGGAGGTGTGCGACGTGCTGCCGATCTGGGGACGTATGCGACGAACCGGGATCTCACGGGTCTTGGGCGTGCACACCGCATGGACCACCGTGGGCGACGGCGAGTTCTTCTGCCCCGGCTGCGGTGGCGACCGCAACTACGAGCGGTGCACGGGCCGCCGCCGCTTCACCGTGCTCGGCGTGCCGGTGGTGTCGCGCGGCGAGACCGGGCCCGTCGTCCAGTGCGCCGCCTGCGCCGACCGGTTCGGCATGGACGCCCTCGACCACCCGACCACGCACCGGTTCTCCGGCATGCTCCGCGACGCCGTGCACACGGTCGTCCTCGCGGTGCTCTCGGCCGGCGGCTCCTCCTCCCGTACGTCGCTGGAGTGCGCGGTCGGCATCCTGCGGGCGGCCGGGTTCGACGACTGCTCCGAGGAACAACTGGCGGCGCTGGTCGAAGCGTTGCGCCTGGACACCGGGCGGCTGCCCGAGCACTGCGGGGCCGGCGCCGGGCTCGCCATAGAGCTGCACGAGGCGCTCGACCCGCTCGCCCAGCACCTAGCCCCGGCCGGCCGGGAGTCGATCCTGCTCCAGGGCGCACGGATCGCCCTGGCCGACGGCCCGTACTCGGCGGCCGAGCGGGACGCGCTGGGCACGGTGGGCGCCGCGCTGACCATGTGCACGGACGAGGTGAACCGCCTGCTCGCGGTGGCGGCGCGCACACCCAGCTGAGCACTGATGAGCCCCGCCTCTCGGACGAGAGGCAGCGGGGTCCGGGGCAGAGCCCCGTGTCCCTGAGCCGAGCCCCGCCCCGCCACCGCACCCGCATACTCCCGGGGGAGTACGGCCACACCGAAGTCGCCCCGCGCAGTACACCCCGCCTCGATCCTGAGCCCGACGAAGACCCCCTCCACGTCCCGGAGTCTGGACCCACGAACTCAGTGACGAAAGAGGGGCCCACTCATGGGGGGACCACCCGCACAGACGGCACGGCGCCGCCGAACCGCCCTGCCCTGGACGCTGCTGGCGCTATGGATAGCCGTCCTCGCCCTGGCCGGCCCCTTCGCCGGGAAACTCGGCGACGTACAGCACGACCGGGCCGTCGACTACCTGCCTTCCGGCGCCGACTCCACCCAGGTCGCCGAGGTCCGGGCCCGCCTCCCCGGCGGGGAGACCACGGAGCTGGTGCTCGTCTACCACCGCGACGGCGGCCTCAGCGCGGCGGACCGGCAGGCGGCCGAACGCCAAGTAGCAGCCGTGGAGAACGAGTTGGAGCTCGTAGCGACACCGGAAGGCGTGCCGTCCAAGGATGGCGACACCCTCATGTACCCCGTCGCCAGCACCGCGCCCGGCCAGGACGAGAAGGCCCGCGACGCCTTCGTGAACGACGTACGGGACCTCGCCCACGACACCGGCACCGACGCCGGCGCCGGAATGAGCGTCGACGTCGGCGGACCCGGCGCGCTCGCCACCGACGCGGCCGAGGTCTACGGAGCACTCGACGGGCCCCTGCTCTACACGACCGTCGCCGTCGTCGCCCTGCTGCTGATCCTGATCTACCGCAGCCCGTTCCTGTGGCTCGTCCCGCTCGCCGTCGCCGCCGTCGCCGACTTCCTCTCGATGGGCGTCGCGTACGGCCTCAACCAGACCTTCGGGACCACCGTCAGCGGCCAGAGCTCCGGCGTCATGACCATCCTCGTGTTCGGCGCGGGAACGGACTACGCCCTGCTCATCGTCGCCCGCTACCGGGAGGAGCTGCGGCGGATCGAGCGGCCCCACGACGCCATGCGCGCGGCCCTGCGCGGCTGCGGGCCCGCCGTGCTCGCCTCCTCGGGGACCGTCGCCGCCGGACTGCTGTGCCTGCTCGCCGCCGACCTCAACTCCTCGCGCGGCATGGGCCCGCTCGGCGCCGTCGGCGTCCTGTGCGCGCTCGTCGCCATGCTGACGCTGCTGCCCGCCGTGCTCGTCCTGCTCGGGCGGCGCGTGTTCTGGCCGCTCGTGCCCGCGTTCGGCTCCCGGCCCAAGGCCCGCAGGTCCCTCTTCGCCGCCATGGGTTCGTCGGCCGGGCGCAGGCCGCTCGCCGTGCTCGGCGCCGGAGCCGTCCTGCTCGGCGCGCTCGCCCTCGGCGCCTTCGCCCTGCCCGGCACCCTCAAGCAGCAGGACTCCTTCACCTCCGCGCCCGACTCGGTCACCGCGATGAAGACGCTCGCCGCCGCCTACCCGGAGAAGGGCACCCAGCCGATCACCGTCATCGCCCCGACGGGCCGTGCGGACGACGCGGTCGGGACGGCCAGGTCCACCGACGGGGTCGCCGACGTCCGGCGCGGGCGCAGCGGCGGCGGCTGGACCGAGATCAGCGTCGTCGCCGAGGGCGCCCCGCAGTCCGCCGCCGAGACCGCCACCATCGAGGCGCTGCGCGACGGACTCGACGGCCGGGGCGCCTACGTGGGCGGGCCCAGCGCCGAACAGCTCGACCTGAAGGACACCAACGCCCGCGACCGGCTCGTCGTCGTCCCCATCGTGCTGGCGGCGGTACTGCTGATCCTGGTCGCCCTGCTGCGCAGCCTCGTCGCACCGCTGCTGCTGCTCGTCGCCGTGGTCGCCGTGTGGGGCGCGTCCCTCGGCATCGCCGGACTCGTGTTCGGCCCGGTGTTCGGCTTCGACGGTACGGATCCGGGCCTCGGGCTCCTCTCCTTCGTCTTCCTCGTCGCCCTCGGCGTCGACTACGGCATCTTCCTCATGCACCGGATGCGCGAGGAGGTCCTGGGCGGGGCGGACACCGGGACGGCGGCGCTCACCGCGCTGCGCACCACGGGAGCGGTCATCGCGTCCGCCGGGCTCGTCCTGGCCGCCACGTTCGCGGTGCTCACCAACATGCCGCTGGTCCAACTCGTCGAGCTGGGCTTCGTCATCGCGGTCGGCGTACTCCTGGACACCTTCCTCGTACGTACGTACCTGGTGACGTCGGCGAGCCTCGCGCTCGGCCGGAAGGTGTGGTGGCCGGGGCCGCTGTCCCGCGCGCCCGAGACGCCCGCGCCGCCGGCCGCCGAACCCGCGCTCGCCCGTACACCCTGATATCGCGATTCAAGGCGCCCCTGCCTGCCGGAGGGGCGCCTTCCTGACGGAGGATGTGCCGGTGGACGTCACACGCCTGTTCCTGCCGCGCGGTCTGCTCCGGGCCGGCGGCCCGCCGGACCCCGGCCGGGTGCTGCGCCAGGACGCGGTGCTCGCTGCCGCGATGGCGGCCGTCGCCGTGTGCCTGGCGCTCCGCCTCCATGGTGAGGGGCGGCAACTGACCGTGCTGGGATGGGTGTTGCTGCTGGCCGCGCATGTACCGGCGGTCTGGCGGCGGCGGGCTCCGCTGGTCTCGTTCCTCGGCGTCGTCGCCTGCGTCGGGCCCTACCACGCGCTGAACTTCGACCATGCCGCGCCGCAAGTGGTGTCCCTGACGGCCCTGTTCACGGTCGCCATGACCGGCCGCCCCTTGCGTTCCCTGATCATCGGGGCCGGCGTCATCGGGCTGATGCTCTCCGTCAAGTTCGGCCAGAACATGGCCGAGGGACAGCAGGCCCTGCGGATCTCCGGCTGGATCGTCACGGTCGTCCTGCTCGGGGTGTACGCGCGACTGCACCGGCAGTACGTCGACTCGGTCGTCGAGCGGGCCGAGCGGGCCGAGCGCACGCGGGAGGAGGAGGCGCGGCGCCGGGTCGCCGAGGAGCGGTTGCGGGTCGCCCGTGACCTGCACGATCTGCTGGCCCACAGCATCACCCTGGTCGGCGTGCAGACGTCGGTCGCCGCTCATGTGCTGAACGCCGACCCGGACCGGCTCGACCGGGCCGCCGTCGCCAAGGCGCTCGACGACATCGCCGACACGTGCCGGTCCGCTCGCGGGGAGCTGCGGGCCACGCTGGAGGTGTTGCGGTCGATGCCGGACGAGGCGCGGGGGGCCTTGCCGGGGCTCGACGGGATACCGGAGTTGGTGCGGGCGGCTCGTACCGCCGGGGCCTCGGTCCTGGCCGATCTCGATGTCGACGGGGGGCTTGTGCCGGCCGGGGTGGGGGCGGCGGCGTACCGGATCGTTCAGGAGGCGCTGACCAATGCGGTGCGGCATGGTGGGGCGGGCCTCACCATTCGGGTGGGGGTGCGGGTGGGGGCGGGGGCGCTTGTTGTGTCGGTGTGTGATGACGGGGTCGGGATGGTGGCGTCGGGGGTGCCTGGGTTCGGGCTGGTCGGGATGCGGGAGCGGGTCCGTAGCGTGGGGGGTGTCCTGGATGTGGGGTCCGGGGAGGCGGGCGGGTTCGTGGTCACGGCGTCACTACCGCTCCCCGGCGCTCCCGTCACCCCCAGGGGCTCCGCCCCGGTCCCCGCTCCTCAATCGCCGGAGGGGCTTGAGTTGGCCGCACCCGGCGCTTCCGTCGCCCCCGGGGGCTCCGCCCCGGTCCCCGCTCCTCAATCGCCGGAGGGGCTTGAATTGACCGCACCCGGCGACGGGGTCGTGACCCGCAACGTCGTTGCGGCGCCCAGGCGGGGAGCCACCCGGTGACCCCGATCCGCGTACTGCTCGCCGATGACCAGGGACTGGTCCGCGCCGCCTTCGCCATGCTTGTCGAGTCCGCCGCGGACATGACCGTCGTGGCGCAGGCGGCGTCCGGGCGGGAAGCTGTGGAGTTGGCCCGGTCGGCTCGGGCCGATCTCGTCGTGATGGACATCCGGATGCCCGGTCTCGACGGTATCGAGGCCACCCGGCTGCTCGCCGCCGACGAGGACCTGGCGGGCGTGAAGGTCCTGATGCTGACGACGTACGACACCGACGAGCACGTCGTCGAGGCCCTGCGCGCCGGCGCCTCCGGGTTCCTCGTCAAGGACACCAGACCGGCCGAACTGCTCGACGCCATCCGCACGGTGGCCGCAGGCGACGCCCTGCTCTCGCCGGGCCCGACCGCCCGCCTCATCGCCCGCGTCCTGCGCGCCCCCGAGATCCCGGACCCCCGTCACGGCCCCCTGGACACCGCCGACGCCGCCCTGAACGGCCTCTCCGACCGCGAACGGCAGGTCCTCACGCTCGTCGCCCGCGGCCTCAACAACACGGAGATCGCCGAGACGCTGGGCCTCAGCCCCCTCACCGCGAAGACCCACGTGAGCCGCATCATGGGCAAGCTGGCGGCCCGCGACCGCGCCCAACTGGTCATCCTGGCCTACGAGTCCGGGCTCGTGACCCCCGTCAACATTCCCTAGCCGTGGTCAGGGTGAGGCCGTGTCCTCCCGCCCGCACCGCCCCGTGCGCTCAAGACCACCGCACGGCAGGCCCTGAGCCACGGCTACGACCTCGTACTCGTGGCGGACGGGCACACGACATCCGTGCGCCCCGACCCGTCGGACTCCGACCCGTCGGACTTCGTCCCGCCGGACCGGTCGATCGCCCACCACAACGAGATCTACCGGCACCTCGACTTCCCGGACCGCCGCATCCGCGTACAGCCGGCCGGTGAAGCGGCCTTCCGGGCGCCCTGAACGGCGGCCCTCAGGACACCTCCTGGACCAGGTCGTGCGTGGACTGCTCCTCGTCCACCGGGTGATGGCATCGGTAGACGTGGCCACCGGCTCCCCGGGGCTCCGGCATCGCCGCCGCGCAGGTGACGTCCGCCCGCCAGCACCGCGTACGGAACGGGCAGCCGGACGGCGGACGCGTGGCCGAGGGCACCGGCCCGGTCAGCGGGATCGGGTCGATGGGGTCGAGGAGGCCGGGCGTCGCCGAGAACAGGGCGCGGGTGTAGGGGTGGCGGGAGCGGTCGAGGACGTCGGACGCCGGGGTCTCCTCCACGATGCGGCCCAGGTACATGGTGATGACCCGGTCGCTCATCCGGCGCACCGTCTGGATGTCGTGCGAGACGAAGACCAGGGCGAGACCGAGCCGTTCCTTCAGGTCGAGGAGGAGGTTGAGGATCTGCGCGCGGACCGACACGTCGAGGGCGCTCGTCGGTTCGTCGGCCACCACGAGGTCCGGCTCCAGGGCCAGGGCCCGCGCGATGGCGACCCGCTGCCGCTGACCTCCGGAGAGCTGCCCGGGCAGTACGTCCGCCAGGGCCTTCGGCAGACCGACCAGACCCAGCAACTCCGTGACCCGCGCCTGCCGTTCAGCGGCGGTACCGCGCCGGTGCACGTCCATCGGGTCGCGCACGATCTGGCGTACGGTCAGCCGCCGGTTCAGGGCCGTCGACGGGTCCTGGAAGATCATGCCGATACCGGTGCCGAGCGCTGCGCGGCGCTGGGCGGGAGGCATGGTCCACAGGTCCGCGCCGCGGTGCGTCACGGTTCCGGAGGTGGGGCGCTGGACGCCCACCAGGACTTTGGCGAGGGTGGATTTGCCGCAGCCGGATTCGCCTACGACGCCGACCGTCTCGCCGGGAGCGATGGTCAGGTTCGCTGCGGTGAGGGCGTAGACGTGGTCGCGGGTGAAGAGGCCGTCGGAGCGGGCCTTGTGCACTACGTGCACATCGGCCAACTCCACCAGGGAAGTGGTCATTTCGGCTCCTTCTCCGGGGTCGTCGTGGCGGCGCCGCGCGCCGTGGGGACGGCGGCCGATACCGCGTCCGCGGGTGCGTCGTGGCTGGTCGCGCTCCGCGGCGGAGCCGCTGAATGATCCGGTCCCGCGCCCCTGGCGGCGACCGGGTGATGGCACGCTGACGAGTGCTTGAGCCCACCGGTCAGCTCGGGGGCCGTCTCCCTGCACACCTGTGACGCCAGCGGGCAGCGGTCCGCGAAGCGGCAGCCCGGGGGGAAGTCGGCGGGGGACGGGACGACGCCTCTGATCTGGGTCAGGCGGTCCGCCGCCGATTCCAGGGAGAGGACCGAGCCCAGCAGGCCGCGGGTGTAGTGGTGGCGGGGCGCCTCCACCAGGTCGGCCGTGACTCCCGTCTCCACGATCTGGCCGCCGTACATGACGACGACGCGGTCCGTGACGTCGGCGACCAGCGCCAGATCGTGCGAGACGAGGACGAGCGCGAAACCCAGCTCGGCGCGGAGCCGCAGCAGCAGCTCGATGACCTGGGCCTGCACGGTCACGTCGAGCGCCGTCGTCGGCTCGTCGGCGACGATCAGCTTCGGGTCGCGGGAGAGCGCCATGGCGATGAGCACGCGCTGGCGCTGGCCGCCGGAGAGCTCGTGCGGATAGCTGCGCAGGGTGCGGTCCGGGTCGAGCCCGACGACTTCGAGCAGCGCGGCGGGGGAGCGGTGGCCGCCGCGCCGGACGACCTGCTTGAGCTGGGCGCGTACGGTCATCGCCGGGTTGAGGGACGAGAGCGCGTCCTGGTAGATCATCGCCATGTCGTGGCCGAGGAGGCGGCGCCGGGTGCCCATCGGCAGGCCGACCAGTTCGCGGCCGTCGAAGGTGACGTGGCCGCGGATCCGGGCGCCCTCGGGGTGCAGGCCCATCACGGTCAGCGCGGTCAGTGACTTGCCGCAGCCGGACTCGCCGACCAGGCCGACGACCTCGCCGGGGCGCACGTCGAAGCTGATGCCGTCGACGATGTCGACCCCGCCGTGCCGTCCGTCGAAGCCGATGGCCAGGTCGCGTACGGAGAGGACGGGCGGGTCGTCCGGCAGCGGCCGGGCGCGGGAGCGCAGGCGGGCGGCGGCCTCGGGGAGGCCGGGGAGTTCGAGGACCTGGCCCGTGCCGGGCGCGGCGGCCTCCAGCCGGTCGGGCTCCCCGGCCGTCGGCACGTCACGCGCGGCGGGCGCCGCCCACGCGTCGGAGACGCCTTCGCTGAGGACGTTCAGGGACAGCACGGTGAGCAACATCAGCAGGCCGGGGAAGACGGTCGCCCACCAGCCGCCGATCAGCACCATGTTCTTGCCGTCGGCGATGACGCTGCCCCACGACGGGTCCGGGGGCCGCACGCCCGCGCCGATGAAGGACAGGGACGCCTCGAAGACGATGGCCTCCGCGACCTGGACGGTGCAGAAGACGAGGACGGGGGCGGCGCAGTTGATGGCGACGTGCTTGAGCACGATGTGCGGGGTGCGGGCTCCGATGACCCGCTCGGCCGTCACGTAGTCCTCGCCGTACTGGTCCAGGACGTTGGCGCGTACGACCCGGGCGATCGGCGGGGTGAACAGGAACGCGAGTGCGCAGATCAGCACCGGGATGCCGCCGCCGAACACGGCGACGAGCACGGCCGCGAGGGCGATGCCGGGGAACGCCATGACGACGTCGAGGCAGCGCATGACCGTCTCGTCCGCCGCCTTGCTCGACGTCGCCGCGACCGCGCCGAGGACCGCGCCGACGACGAGCGCGAGCAGGGTCGCCCCGAGCCCGATGGCCAGCGACCAGCGGGCCCCGTACATGAGCCGGCTGAGAATGTCGCGCCCGAGGCTGTCCTGCCCCATCCAGTGGTCGCCGGACGGCTGCCCGACCCCGTCCACCTGCGGCAACTGCTCGAGCGGATCATGCGGCGCAAGCACCGGCGCAAACACGGCCATGAGAACGACAAGAGTCAGAACGCCGAGAGAGACACGGGACAGCACCGGCAGACGGCGCAGCTTATTGAGCCCCTGCGGCGATCGAGCAGCGGGGTGCGGGGTGGAGCCCCGTGGCGTGGACCGGGTCATGCCGCCCCCCGCAGCCGCGGATTCACCAGCAGATACAGCACATCGATCACCAGGTTGACCACGACGAACCCCACGGCAGTGGTGAGCACCACCCCCTGCACCACAGCAGGATCCCCGTTCTTCACCGCGTCGATCATCAGCTTCCCCATCCCGGGCAACGAGAAGATCGTCTCCACGACCACCGCCCCGCCCAGCAGATAGCCCACGCGCAGCCCGAGCACCGTGAGCGGGTTGATCAGGGCGTTGCGCAGGACGTTGCGGCCGACCACGACGACCGGCGGGAGCCCGCTGCCGACGGCCGTGCGCACGTAGTCCTTGTCGAGCTCCTCCACGACGGCCGTCCGCACGATCCGGGTGAGCTGCGCGGCGACCGGCAGCGACAGGGCGAGCGCGGGCAGCGTCATCGTCCGCAGCCAGCCGGTCAGCGAGTCGGCCGGGTTGATGTATCCGCCGGTCGGGAACCAGCCGAGGTCGACGGCCAGGTACTGGATCATGAGCAGCGCCAGCCAGAAACCGGGCGCCGCGACCCCGGTCAGCGAGATGACGCGGACGATCTGGTCCCAGGTCCGGTCGCGGTGGATGGCCGCGCTGATGCCGAGCACAAGCGACACGACGACGGCGATGCCGAGGCCGAGGAAGGTCAGCTGGAGGGTGAGCGGCAGGGCGGTGGTGATCTGCTCGACGACCGGCTGCCGGGTCAGCACGCTGATGCCCATGTCGCCCTGGAGGAGATCCCCGACGAAGTGGAGGTAGCGCAGCGGCATCGGGTCGAGGAGTCCGTTGCGCTCGCGGAAGTCGTGCAGCTGCTGCGGGGTCGGGTTGGCGCCCTGGAAGTACGCGGACGCCGGGTCGATGTCGGCGAAGCGCATCACGAGGAACACGAACAGGACGATGCCGAGCAGCAGTGGCACGAGCAGCACGAGCCGCCGGGCGAGGATTCTGGCGATCACGGCCACGGGCGTGAACTCCCTTATGTGGACGGCTACTTGTGCGACTTACGCGGGATGCGCCTTGAGGACGTTGATGCCGGGATAGGGCTGGGCCTGCACTCCGGTGATCTTCTTCGCGTCCCAGGCGGTCATCAGCTCGTTGTGCACGACGGGGTAGATGACGGCCTGCTCGGCGACGACGTCCAGGTACTCCTGGATCATCGCCTTCTTCTTGCCGGCGTCCGGTTCCCGGGTGGCCTGGTCCATCTGCCTGAAGAGCTGCTTGGCGGTGGGGTCGTCGGCCCAGCGGGCGTAGCCCATCCAAGGGTTGGTGGGTCCGTAGTTGTAGTGCATGATCAGGTCCGCGTCGAGGCCGAACTGGTTCGGGTTCGAGGCCGCGGCCACCACCTGGTAGTCCTTCTTCTGGTCCATCTTGGTGAAGACGGCGGTGGTCTCCTGCGGGTCGAGCGTGGTCTTCACGCCGATCGCGTCCCAGGAGGCCTTGATGGTCGGCAGGCAGTCGACGATCCAGGACACGTTGACGGCCATGAGGCTGATGCCGAGTCCGTCGGCGCCCGCGTCCTTCAGCAGCTTCCTGGCCTTCGCCGGGTCGTAGTCGTAGACCGTGCCGGCGCGGCGGTGGCTCGGATTCCCCTCGTTGAGGAACGAACTCGCGGCTGTGCCATGCCCTTTGAGCGCGACCTCGATCATCTTCTTCTTGTCGATGGCGTAGTGCAGCGCCTGGCGCACGCGCACGTCGTCGAACGGTTTGTGCGCGGTGTTGAACATCAGGAACAGGTTGTTCATCCCGGCGCCGCCCTCGACGGTGAGCCCGTCCTGCTCCAGGCGCCGGATGTTGGCGTACGGGATGTTGTCGGCGATCTGCGCGTCGGCGCTGCCCCCGGAGATCTTGGCGACGCGCGGCGCCGCGTCGACGATGGTCAGCCAGTTCATCTTCCGGTAGGCGGGCTTGCGGGGGCCGTTGTAGTCGTCGAACGCCTCGAAGGTGGTGTTCGTCTTCGGCTGGTGCGAGCTCTGTCTGTACGGACCCGAGCCGACGGCCTTGCCCTTCATCGCGTCGTCCCACCCGCCCGGCCGGGAGAACACGTGCTTCGGCATGATCTTCGCGAGGGCCAGCCGCGCGACCCCGTCCGGGAAGGGGAACTTGAGGACCAGTTCGACCGAGGAGTCACCGGTCTTCCTGACCTCCTTCAGCCAGCTCTCGAAGAACCCCTTGGCGAGCGTCTGGGTCTTCGCGTCGAGGATCCGGTCGAAGACGAACACCACGTCGTCGGCCGTCACCGGCTTCCCGTCGTGCCACTTGGCGCCCGGGCGGAGCGTGAACTTCCACACCGTGCCCTTGAGTTGGGCCGCGCCCGGCACCTCGGTCGCCAGCGCCGCGTACGGGGCCCGGGTGATCGGATCGGTGTCCACGAGACCCTCGTAGATGTGGTGGTTGCCCGCCATCGCGAACGCGGACGCCGTCTGTGTCGGGTCCCAGCTGCCGTCGTTGCCGTAGCCGATGACGGCCGTCAGGGACGTCGAGCCGCCCGCGCCCCCGTCGTCACCCGTGTCGTTCGTGGACTTCGGCCCCGACGAACAGGCCGACAGCGACGTGGAGATGGCGGCCGCCGCACCCAGGGCGCCGGTGTACTTGAGGAAGGAGCGGCGTCCGGTCGTGTCGTGGTCGCTCATGGTGCCTCCAGTGACTCGGAGATCCAACGTCCTACGTCTTGGGTAGCGACGTGACCATAAGAGGACCCGGAGGGGCGGTCAAGAGATCGCGCAGGATCCCGGGGGCGCACGCCGCTGCGCCCCCGGGAAGATCTTTCGCCCCGAGGTGGGACGTGGGATGTCTGGAGCGCCTACGATGCGGCGCATGTCCGACGAGCCCATGAGTCCGGCCCTGCGCCCACGCCGCGTCAGCCACCAGGTCCAGCGCGCGGTGACGCAGCAGATCCTGGACGCGGGACTGCGGCCCGGGGAACTCCTGCCCACCGAAGCCGAGTTGATGGAGACGCTCGGCGTGAGCAGGAACTCGGTACGGGAGGCGCTCAAAGCCCTCCAGGCGCTCGACATCGTGGAGATCAGGCACGGTTACGGCACCTACGTCGGCCAGGCGTCGCTGACCCCGCTCGCCGACGGCCTCACCTTCCGCACCCTGCTGCGCCCCGCCGACGACGCGCACGCCCTCGCGGAGATCCTCCAGGTCCGCGAAATACTGGAGGAGGGCCTGGTCCGGCGCGTCGCGGCCGCCCCGCCCGACGCCGGCACCCTGGACCAACTCGACGCGATCGTACGGAAGATGGGGGAGGCGGGCGAGGCCGGCGAGCCCTTCGCCGACCTGGACCGCGAGTTCCACGAGACGCTCTACGGCTCCCTCGGCAACGAACTGATACCGCAGCTGCTCGGCGCGTTCTGGAACGTCTTCGACCGGGTCGCCGGGGTGCGCCAGTGGGCCGGCGACCCGGCGCCCGAGGTCACCGTCGACCGGCACCGGGCCATCGTGACCGCCCTGCGCGCCCGCGACGTGGCCGGCGCCGAGCAGGCCATGGCCACACACTTCCGCGGCATCGAGAAACGCGCCGAGCAGGAGACCCGCGGGGTCGGCTGAGCACCTTCTGGTCCCGGGGACCTAGGGGCCGATGCCGGCGTCCAGGCTGTAGACGATCCCGTCGACCGTGTCGTCGTACAGCCCGCCCTCATATGCCTTGGTGTACGCGGCCAGGCCGAGGGCTTCCCGGCTTCGCCGTTCCGCGTCCGCGCGGACGGCGACGAGCTTCGTGTTGCCCATCTGCGGGAGGCCGAAGGCCAGCCACAGGCGCTGCGCCGAGCCCAGCAGCCGGGCCCCCGCCTCACCCTGCCCGTCGGCCACGGTCGCGGCGGCCAGCACATCGGCGGCGAGGGCGACCCCCAGGGTGTCGTGGAGTTCGGCCTTGCCCCGCAGGCTCGCGCGGGCGTGCCCGGCGGCCTCGGCCCAGTTGCCGAGCCCGAACTCGGCCAGGGCCTGCAAGTAGTCGCCGAACGCCCGCCCCCAGCACTCGCCGCGCGCGCCCAGCTCGGTGGAGACCCCGTACGCGATCGACTTGCCCAGATCCAGGTCGCCGAGATGGATGCGGGCGAACGCAAGAGAGAGCCGGTTCATGAAGCACGCGGCCTCGAAGGAACCCCACAGGGTTTCGGGCGGGGCCGCGTCCAGCGTGGTGAGCGCCCGCTCGGGCTCACCTTGCTGGGTCAGGATCGTGCCTTCGAGGTAGTCCGCCGCCACCCGCACGGCCGGATCGGCGGACGTCGCGGCCAGGACCCGGAGCTCGGCGGAGTGCCGCAACGCCACGTCCAGACTGCCCTGCCCCACGGATACGACTCCGCCGGCCCACAGGGCCTTGCCGTACTCGGGGCCCGGCTCCGGGCCACCCGCCAGGGCCCGGTCCAGGTAATGGCGGCCCTCGCGCGCAAAGCCGCACGCGAACCAGAAGACCCACAGGGCGCCGGCCATCTCCAGTGCGACACGGCGCGGGCCGTCGCGGAGCGCGAAGTCGAGGGCCGCCCGGATGTTGGCGTGTTCGGCCGTGATGCGTGCGCTCCACGCGGTCTGCCGGTCGGACAGCCACTCGCGATCGGCCCGCACCGCCAGCTCCCGGTAGCGCTCCAGGTGGGCCCGGCGCACCGCCGTCTCCTCGCCCAGCTCGCGCAGCCAGTGCGCCCCGTACTCCCGCACGGTGTCGAGCAGCCGGTAGCGGGCCGGGCCCGCCGTGCCCGGGACCGGACGCACGAGGGACTTCGAGATCAGCTTGTCGAGGAGGGCGGGAACGGCGTCGGCGGTCAGCGGGCCGCCGGCGGTCACCGCCCGGGCGTCGGCCAGGTCGAAGCCGGCCGCGAAGACGGACAGGCGCGCCCACAGCAGCCGCTCCAGGGGCGCGCACAGTTCATGGCTCCAGCCGATCGTGGTGCGCAGCGTGCGGTGCCGGGGCGCGGCCGGGGAGCCCGGGGCGTCCGGGACGACGAGGGTGTCGAACCGGTGCAGCAGCCGCTCGTCGAGCTGGCGCAGGGTCAGCTCCGGCAGCTGGGCCGCGGCCAGTTCGATGGCGAGCGGGATGCCGTCGAGACGGCGGCACACGGCGACGGCCGACTCCCGGTCCGCACCGCCCAGCCGGAAACCGTCGACGGCGGAGGCCGCCCGGTCGGCGAAGAGGGCGACGGCGTCACCGCCCGCCGTCTCGCTCTTCGCCGACGGTGCGGCCTCCGCCGTCACGGGCAGGGGCTCCACCTCCAGACGCCACTCACCCGGCACGCCCAGCGGTTCCCTGCTCGTCGCCAGGATCCGCAGCCCGGGGGCCGCGTCGAGCAGCCGGGACGCGAGGCGCGCGCACTCCCCGATCAGATGCTCACAGGTGTCCAGGACGAGCAGGACGTCGCGGGTGGCGAGCCATTCGGCGATGAGTTCCTCGGGAGGCCTGGCCGACTGGTCGAGGAGTCGGAGCTCCTCGAAGATGACGTGGCCCAGGAGCGAGGGTTCGCGCAGGGGCGAGAGCGGGACCAGCCGCGCGCCGTCGCCGAAGAGCGGGGCCGCGCGACGTGCGGCGCGTGCGGCGAGCCGTGACTTGCCGACGCCGCCGACGCCGGTGAGCGTGATGAGCCGGTGCCGGGTCAACGCCGCGTCGAGCAGGCCCAGTTCCTTGTCGCGGCCGATGAAGCTCGTCGTCTCCGCGGGGAAGTTCTCCACCCGCACCGCCCTCCCGGCCTGGTCCGCCGCGCGCTCGCGCGGCGTCGCCGGACAGTCTGCTCCGGTGCGGATCCCGCGCCGGTGAATGACGCAAGTTGAGCAGGTGCTTGCGGCCCGGCCCGCCGACGCGGACAGATGACGACAACGAAGGGCGGCTCCGGTCATGGATGCACCCACTGCGGACAATGCGGCGCACCACAGCGGGTGTTCGGACAGAGTGGGCCGCTCAGCGCGGCGGGGCAGAGCGGGGCGGAGCAGGCGGGAGGCTCCCGCATGACGGTGCGGGAAAGTGGGCGAATGCGCTGGCGGAGGGCGAGGCACCTGGCGCTGCCGGCGACCGTGAGCTTCCTGCTCGCCGTGGTCGGCGGGCTGTACGACGGCTGGCGGCCGGCGGTGGCGGCCCTGCTGCTCGGACCGGTCCTGGCCTGTTCCCGGCTCGGCGTCCGCGGCACGCTCACCGTCGTCGGATGGAGCGCGGTCCTCGCCCTGTCGGCCGGCGCCGTCCGTCATCTGACGGACACGTCACCGTTCCTCGTCGAGTACCTGCTGCTCCTGGCGGGCGGCGCCGTGACCGTCCGCATCGCCAGGGAGAAGACGGCGCGCGCCGCCGCACTCCAGTACGCCACGGAAGTGGCCCAGGTGGCCCAGGGCGCGATCATGCGCCCGATGGCCGCCCGGGTCGGCGGGATCGACGTCTGCACCCGGCACCACTGCCCCCTGGAGCCCGCCACGGTCGGCGGAGACGTGTACGACGTCGTCAACACCCCTTATGGGACACGGGTGTTCATAGGTGACGTACGCGGTCACGACCTGGACGCGGTGCAGACCGCCGCGTCGGTGCTCGCGGGCTTCCGCGACCTGGCCTATGTGACCCCCGAACTCACCGACATCGCCGTACGGCTCGACGCCCTTCTCGCCCCCGAGCTCGGGCCGGAGAACTTCGTCACCGCGCTGTTCGCCGAGTTCGCGCCGGGCGAGGTCCGGATCGTCAACTGCGGGCATCCGCCACCGCTGCGCACCGGCCGTTCGCCCCGGCTGCTCGGGCCGGTCGAGCCCGCACTGCCGCTGGGGCTCGGCACCCGGCCCGGCAGCCGCCGGTGCTGGTTGCAGCCGGGGGACCGGGTCCTGTTCTACACCGACGGCCTGACCGAGGCGCGGGACGCCGAGGGGGCCGAGTTCCCGCTGCTGGAGCAGTGCGCCCGGTCGCTGTCGGCGGTCCTTCCGGGTGACGCGCTCAACGCGCTGTACGACGCGGTGACCGCCCACACCGGAGCGCCGCTCCTGGACGACGTGGCTCTCGTGCTGTGCCAACAGGCCGAGGTCGTCGGGGACGTTGTCGACGAGGCGCAGGCGGCGGGCGACGCGGCGCAGGCGGCGGGCGAGCACGCCCGCGAGAACCGGATGGACGCAGACCTCGGACCCAGGTGACGGGTCTCCCGGGACGGTCCGTCCCGGGCCGACGTGATCAGCCGTACCTTCGGCGCGCTCCCGCATCGCACCGCCGCTCGGCGGCCTCTGCCCTGCGCCCGGGGCGCATCGTCACCACCCCACCGATAGGACACAACGTCACCACGAAGGTACTAAGCGTGAAATAGGATCGGCGTCGCGCCGCCCCCACCTGGCCGGACCCGGGGGCGAACGCACCGGTCGCCCCGTGTCCATCGTGCAAGCACGGCGTTGTCCGGTTGACGCGGCGACCCGCCCGGCCGTCACACCCCTCGCGCAGCAGGACGCAAAACGGACAGGAGCGCCCCCCGATGAAGCCAGCGATCGGTTCGTACGCGGTCGACATGAGCACCGGCCGGGTGGGACGGGTGATGGGCCACGAGGGCCCGTACGTACAACTGCGCCCCTTCGGCGGCGGTCGCGAGTGGGACTGCACGCCCGACATAGTGCGTGAGGCCACCACCACGGAACGCCTGCGGGCGGCGACGGCGTACGCGAACAGAAGAAGCCGCGGCGAGGTCCCCTGATCCGGCGGGCTCCGGCCTACGGACACGGCCGGCGGCCGGCCCGGGAGTGTGGGGAACACCACGTGCGGGGCGCGGGGCCGGGCCCGTGGGCGCGTGAAGGGGTGACCGCGCCGCGGGGCCCCTTCGCGTAGAGGCAGAATGGGGGGATGAGCCTGCTCCGGGAAGACGACGACGCCGCCCGCGGGGGTGCGCGATGAGTCTCTTCCGTGATGACGGGATCGTCCTGCGGACCCAGAAACTCGGCGAAGCCGACCGCATCATCACCCTCCTCACGCGCAATCACGGCCGGGTCCGCGCCGTGGCCCGCGGCGTGCGCCGCACCAAGTCCAAGTTCGGGGCGCGGCTCGAACCGTTCTCCCACGTCGACGTGCAGTTCTTCGCCCGCAACAGCGAGTTGGTCGGGCGCGGCCTTCCGCTGTGCACGCAGAGCGAGACCATCGCCGCGTACGGCGGCGGCATCGTCACCGACTACGGCCGCTACACCGCGGGCACCGCCATGCTGGAGACGGCGGAACGGTTCACCGACCATGAGGGCGAACCGGCCGTCCAGCAGTACCTGCTCCTCGTCGGCGCCCTGCGCACCCTCGCCCGCGGCGAGCACGAGTCCCACCTCATCCTCGACGCGTTCCTGCTCCGCTCCCTCGCCGTGAACGGGTACGCGCCCACGTTCGGCGACTGCGCGAAGTGCGGAATGCCCGGCCCCAACCGGTTCTTCTCGGTCGGCGCGGGCGGCTCGGTTTGCGTCGACTGCCGGGTACCGGGCAGCGTCGTACCCTCACCGCAGGCCCTCACCCTGCTCGGCGCGCTGCTGACCGGCGACTGGGAGACGGCCGACGCGAGCGAGGCACGCTTCGTGCGCGAGGGCAGCGGCCTGGTGTCGGCCTATCTGCACTGGCACCTGGAGCGCGGACTGCGCTCGCTGCGCTACGTGGAAAAGGGCTAGCGCGAGCGCTGAAAAGCTGTAGCAGAGCTGGAAACTGAGCTAGGGGAGAGGCCGGAAACATGGCACGTCGCGGAATCCTCGGACGGTCCCGCCGTGAGTACGAGGCGCCCGAACCGCACCCGTCGGGCGCGCGGCCGCCGAAGATCCCGGGCGAGCTGGTGCCGGGACACGTCGCCATCGTCATGGACGGCAACGGACGGTGGGCCAAGGAGCGCGGACTGCCGCGGACCGAGGGCCACAAGGTGGGCGCCGAGCGGGTCCTGGACGTCCTCCAGGGCGGCGTCGAGCTGGGCGTGGGCGCGATCTCGCTGTACGCCTTCTCCACCGAGAACTGGAAGCGGTCGCCCGACGAGGTCCGCTTCCTCATGAACTTCAACCGGGACTTCATCCGCAAGACCCGCGACCAGCTCGACGAGCTCGGCATCCGGGTGCGCTGGGTCGGCCGGATGCCCAAGCTGTGGAAGTCGGTCGCCAGGGAGCTGGAGATCTCCCAGGAGCAGACCAAGGACAACGACAAGCTGACCCTGTACTTCTGCATGAACTACGGCGGCCGCGCCGAGATCGCCGACGCGGCGTTGGCTCTCGCCGAGGACGTGAAGGCGGGCCGGCTCGACCCGTCGAAGGTCAGCGAGAAGACGTTCGCGAAGTACCTGTACTACCCGGACATGCCGGACGTCGACCTGTTCCTGCGGCCCAGCGGCGAGCAGCGCACGTCCAACTACCTTCTCTGGCAGAGCGCTTACGCCGAGATGGTCTTCCAGGACGTCCTCTGGCCGGACTTCGACCGCCGTGACCTGTGGCGCGCGTGCGTCGAATACGCCTCGCGCGACCGGCGCTTCGGCGGGGCTACCCCTAACGAGGTGCTTCTGCAGCTGGAGGCCGAGGGCTAGACCGGGATCCGGTCGCGTCTGCGGGGCACTGCGCGTCGCGGTCCGCGGGCCCGGTGGGGGGCTGGTCGCGCAGTTCCCCGCGCCCCTGGAGGTGCGCACTACGTGCGCTGCCTCCAAGGGGAAGGCGCGGCGAAGCCGCAGGTCTTCAGGGGCGCGGGGAACTGCGCGCTCAGCCACACACAACCCGCACCCGGCGACGGCCCCCGTACAAGACCCCCCGTACAAGACCCACTCACCGCGCGGCAGCGCACTCCGCACAGGTGCCGAAGATCTCCACCGTGTGCGCCACATTCACATACCCGTGCTCAGAGGCGATCGCCTCCGCCCACTTCTCCACCGCGGGCCCCTCGACCTCGACCGCCTTGCCGCACATCCGGCAGACCAGGTGGTGATGGTGGTCACCGGAGGAGCACCGCCGGTACACCGCCTCGCCCTCCGACGTGCGCAGGACATCGACCTCGCCCGCGTCGGCGAGGGACTGGAGCGTGCGGTAGACCGTGGTCAGGCCGACGGAGTCGCCCTTGTGCTTCAGGACGTCGTGCAGCTCCTGGGCGCTGCGGAACTCGTCCACCGCGTCGAGTGCTGCCGCCACTGCCGCGCGCTGGCGGGTAGACCTGCCTCGAACCGGGGCTGCCACGGTTTCCTCCTCACATCCCTGCCACGTACGTACCGCCGCCATTGTGCCAGGCTGCGCCGTGACCGGGTCAGACCTTGGCGGAGGCCTGCTCGGGGATCGCGCACTCCGCCGGATCGCCCGGCACCGCCGTCGCCGCCCGTGCCCGGCGCCGGGCCAGCGGGGTGGCGAGGAGCGTCAGGGCGATGAAGACGCCGATGGTCAGGAGCACGATCGTCGCGCCGGGTGGCACGTCCTGGTAGTACGACGTGACGGTGCCGCCCAGCGTCACCACGACGCCGATGGCGACCGAGATGACGAACGTCGCCTTGAAGCTGCGGGTCAGCTGCTGCGCCGCCGCCACCGGGACCACCATCAGGGCCGACACCAGAAGCAGGCCCACCACGCGCATCGCGACCGTCACCGTGACCGCCGCGGTGACGGCGATCAACAGGTTGAGGGCACGCACGGGAAGGCCCGTGACCCGCGCGAACTCCTCGTCCTGGCTCACCGCGAACAGCTGCCGGCGCAGGCCCACCGTGACCAGCACGACGAAGGCGGCGAGCAGGCAGATCGTGACGACGTCCTGCTGCGAGACCGTGGTGAGCGAGCCGAAGAGGTACGAGGTCAGGTTGGCGGTCGAGCCGCCCGGCGCCAGGTTGATGAACATCACACCCGCGGCCATACCGCCGTAGAACAGCATGGCGAGTGCGATGTCGCCGCGGGTCTTGCCGTACCAGCGGATGAGTTCCATCAGGAGTGCGCCGAGGACGGAGACGAGCATCGCCATCCACACCGGGGACCAGGAGAACAGGAAGCCGAGGCCGACACCGGTCATCGCCACGTGGCCGATGCCGTCGCCCATCAGGGCCTGGCGGCGCTGCACCAGGTAGATGCCGATGGCCGGGGCCGTGACGCCGATGAGGACGGCGGCGAGCAGGGCCCGCTGCATGAAGGCGTAGTCGAGGAATTCCATGGTGTGGCCTTCTAGCTCAGCAGTCCGGTACGGATCGGTTCGGCGTCCGCCGCCGAGTGCGGGTGGACGTGGTCGTGGCCCGGCAGGGCGTGCTGCCCGACCGCCTTCGGGGGCGGCCCGTCGTGCAGGACGCAGCCGTCGCGCAGGACCACCGCGCGGTCGATCAGCGGTTCGAGGGGGCCGAGTTCGTGCAGGACGAGGAGGACGGAGGCGCCCGCCGCGACCTGCTCGCGCAGGGTCGCGGCGAGGATCTCCTGGCTGGCGAGGTCGACGCCCGCCATCGGCTCGTCCATGATCAGCAGCTCGGGTTCGGCGGCCAGGGCGCGCGCGATGAGCACGCGCTGGTGCTGGCCGCCGGAGAGGGCGTTGACCGAGTCCTTGGCGCGGTCGGCGAGGCCGACCATCTCCAGGGCGCCGCGCACCGCGTCCCGGTCGGCCGCCCGCAGGATGCCGAAGCGGGCCCGGGAGAGCCGGCCGGAGGAGACGACCTCGGTGACCGTCGCGGGCACCCCGCCCGCGGCCGTCGTGCGCTGCGGTACGTAGCCGACGCGCGCCCACTGCTTGAAGCGGCGGCGCGGGGTGCCGAACAGCTCGATCTCGCCGCCGGTGAGCGGCACCTGCCCGATGATGCTGCGCACGGCGGTCGACTTGCCCGAGCCGTTCGCGCCGAGCAGGGCGACGACCTCGCCGCGGCCCACGGTCAGGTCGATGCCGCGCAGTACGGGGCGTGACCCCAGCTCGGCCGTCACCCCGCGCAGGGTGATGACGGGTTCGGTCATCTCGCTGCCGCCCTTCAACTCAGCTGATCCATATGTCACTTGGCGCCGAGAGCCTTCTGCAGCGCCGCCAGGTTCGACTCCATGACCTGGAGGTAGTCGTCGCCCTTGGACTTGTCGGTGATGCCCTCGATCGGGTCGAGTACATCAGTCTTGAGCTTCGCGTCACTCGCCAGGGTCTTCGCCGTCTTGTCGCTGACGAGGGTTTCGTAGAAGACGGTGGTGACGCCGTCGGCCTTCGCCATCTTCTGGAGGTCCTTGACGCGGGCGGCGCTGGGCTCGCTCTCCGGGTCGAGGCCGCTGATGGCCTCCTCGGTGAGCCCGTAGCGCTCGGCGAGGTAGCCGAAGGCGGCGTGGGTGGTGATGAAGGTCTTGGAGCCGGTGTTCTTCAGGCCGTCCTCGAACTTCGTGTTCAGGTCGTCCAGCTTCTTGACCAGGGCCGTGGTGTTCTTCTTGTAGTCCGCCGCGTGGTCCGGGTCGGCCTTCTCCAGGGCCTTGCCGACGCCCTCGGCGACCTCGGTGTACTTCACCGGGTCGAGCCAGATGTGCGGGTCGGAGCCCTCGCTGTCGTGGTCGTGTCCGTCTTCTTCGGCGTGCTCCTCGGCGTGCCCGCCGACCTCGCTGCCGTGCTTCTCCAGGCTGGTCAGGGAGGCCGCGTCGATCTTCGTCTGCGTGCCGGACTGGTCGATCGCCTCGTCCACCGCGGGCTGCAGGCCCTTGAGGTGGAGGGCGACGTCGGACTCCTCGATCTGGGCGCGCTGCTTGGCGCTGACCTCCAGATCGTGCGGCTCCTGGCCCGGCTCGGTGAGGTTGCTGACGGAGACGTGGTCGCCGCCGATCTGCTCGGCGAGGTACTGCATCGGGTAGAACGACGCCACGACGTCGAGCTTGCCGTCGTTCTTGCTGTCCGCGCTCGACGACGAGGAGCAGGCGGACAGGCCCACCAGACCGAGCACCGTGGAGGCGGCGACGGTGGTGCTGGATATGAGGCGGCGGCTGGGGCGGCGAGCAAGGCGTACGTTCATGACAGTCATTTTCAACAAAACTGGAAACGATTGTCAACAAGGCCTTCGTCACGCTCGGTCCCGCTCTGTACCCCCGAATCGATTTGGTTGAGGGGGTGGGCCCGCCGGTAACCTGAAGCATTCGCTCCCGGAGCGCGTATCCAGCGAGCTTCAACGTCGTCGTAATGAAGAGAGCACCGTGGCCGCCGACAAGATCGAAACCATCGTCAGCCTCAGCAAGCGCCGTGGCTTCGTCTACCCCTGCAGTGAGATCTACGGTGGTCAGAAGGCCGCCTGGGACTACGGTCCGCTGGGCGTGGAACTGAAGGAGAACCTCAAGCGCCAGTGGTGGCGCTACATGGTCACTTCGCGCGAGGACGTCGTCGGTATCGACTCGTCGGTGATCCTGGCCACCGAGGTCTGGCAGGCGTCGGGCCACGTCGCCACGTTCAGCGACCCGCTGACCGAGTGCACCTCCTGCCACAAGCGGTACCGCGCGGACCACCTCGAAGAGGCGTACGAGGAGAAGAAGGGCCGGGCGCCCGAGAACGGCCTCGCCGACCTCACCTGCCCGAACTGCGGCAACAAGGGCACGTTCACCGAGCCCAAGCAGTTCTCCGGCCTGCTCTCCACGCACCTCGGCCCGACCCAGGACAGCGGCTCCATCGCCTACCTGCGTCCCGAGACCGCGCAGGGCATCTTCACCAACTTCAGCCAGGTCCAGACGACTTCGCGGCGCAAGCCCCCGTTCGGCATCGCCCAGATGGGCAAGAGCTTCCGCAACGAGATCACGCCCGGCAACTTCATCTTCCGCACCCGCGAGTTCGAGCAGATGGAGATGGAATTCTTCGTCAAGCCGGGCGAGGACGAGAAGTGGCAGGAGTACTGGATGGAGCAGCGCTGGAACTGGTACACCGGCCTGGGCCTGCGCGAGGAGAACATGCGGTGGTTCGAGCACCCGCAGGAGAAGCTCTCCCACTACTCCAAGCGCACCGCCGACATCGAGTACCGCTTCCGCTTCGGCGGCAGCGAGTGGGGTGAGCTGGAGGGCGTCGCCAACCGCACCGACTACGACCTCTCCGCGCACGCCAAGGCCTCCGGCCAGGACCTCTCCTACTTCGACCAGGAGAAGGGCGAGCGGTACACGCCGTACGTCATCGAGCCCGCGGCCGGTGTCGGCCGCACCATGCTCGCCTTCATGCTCGACTCCTACTTCGAGGACGAAGCGCCCAACGCCAAGGGCAAGATGGAGAAGCGCACCGTCATGCGCTTCGACCCGCGCATCGCCCCGGTGAAGGTCGCGGTGCTCCCGCTGTCCCGCAACCCCGACCTGTCCCCGAAGGCCAAGGGCCTCGCCCAGGCGCTGCGCCAGCACTGGAACATCGACTTCGACGACGCCGGCGCCATCGGCCGCCGCTACCGCCGCCAGGACGAGATCGGTACGCCGTTCTGCGTCACGGTCGACTTCGACACCCTCGACGACAACGCGGTGACGGTGCGCGAGCGCGACACCATGAAGCAGGAGCGCGTCTCCCTCGACCAGATCGAGGGCTACCTGGCCAGCCGCCTGATCGGCTGCTGACCCCAGCTTCACCTGTCTTTGAAGGGCCCCGGTCCGCCGTTCCGACGGTGGGCCGGGGCCTTTTGCTGCACACTGCCGCTGTGCCTCACACGACGAACAACAAGGTCAGCCGCTGGGACCAGCACGGCCGCGGTCATGTCGTATGGATCGAACGGGTCGGGCTGCGGCGGCGGTTGACGTGCGAGACGTGCGGGTGGCGCAGGCCGGCGCGGTTCCTGCCGTGGATAAGACAGGCTCTCGAGGCGCGGGAGCACCTGGAGCGGGAGCACCAGGCGACCGTGGACCCCGGGGGTTCCTGAAGACGGGCCCTAGCGGGCGGCGATGCCGCGCAGCAGCAGGGTCAGCACCGTGTCGAACGACTGCTGGGCGCCGGGCCGTGACCACTCCGGCGCGTGCACCGGGTCGTGGAACTGGGTGGTGGCCTCGAAGAGGGCCCGGGCCGTGACGCCGATGTCCGGGGCCTCGAACCGGCCCTGGCCGACGCCCTCTTGGAGGATCGCGGTCAGCTGGTCCGTCAGCTCGTCGATGTGCGCGTAGACGACGTCGCTGTTCTCCCTCGCGAGCACCGAATACGTGTCGAACAGCTCGGGGTCGTCGCCCGCCTTGTGCCGCTTGGCGTCGAACAGGGCCGCGAACCAGAGCCGCAGCTTGGCGGGCGGCTCCTCCGGGCCCGCGACGACCTCGGCCAGCACCGCCGTCGTCCGGTCCAGCCAGCGCCTGGTGACCGCGCCGCGCAGCTCCGCCTTCGTACCGAAGTGCCGGTAGACCGAGCCGTGGCTGACCCCGAGCGCGCGCGCCACGTCGACCACGGTGGCCTTCGCGGCCCCGTGCCGGCGCAGCACGTCCTCGGTCGCGGCGAGGATGCGCTCGGGGGTCAGAGTTTCGGTCGGTGCCATGTCAGTGACCGTACCGGGCCCTGATCAGCGCTCGCTGTCGAGGTGTGCCATCTGCGCTGCCGGGTAGCGCTCGCCGGCCGCGGCGTCGGCGGGCACGGCCGCCTCGATCGCGGCGAGGTCGGCGGCGTCGAGGGTGACGTCGAGCGCGCCGAGGGCCTCGGTCAGACGGGCGCGGGTGCGGGCGCCGACCAGCGGCACGATGGCGGCGTCGTGCAGCGCGCCCTGGGCCAGTACCCAGGCGATCGCGATCTGCGCGACGCTCACGCCCTTCTGTTCGGCGATCTTGCGGAGCTGCTCGACGAGGCCGAGGTTGTGCCGGAGGTTCTCGCCCTGGAAGCGGGGGCTCATACCGCGGAAGTCGTTCGCGGCGAGCGTGCGGTCCTGGGTGAAGTGGCCGGAGATCAGGCCGCGCGACAGGACGCCGTACGCGGTGATGCCGATGCCCAGTTCGCGCACGGTCGGCAGGATCGACTCCTCGATGCCGCGCGAGATGAGGGAGTACTCGATCTGGAGGTCGGAGACCGGGGCGGTCGCGGCGGCCCGGCGGATCGTCTCCGCGCCGACCTCGGACAGGCCGATGTGCCGGACGTGGCCCTTCTCGATCAGCTCGGCGATCGCGCCGACGGTCTCCTCGATCGGCACGTCGGGGTCGAGGCGGGCGATCCGGTAGACGTCGATGTGGTCGACGCCGAGGCGCTGGAGGCTGTACGCGGCGAAGTTCTTCACGGCGGCGGGCCGCCCGTCGTAGCCGCTCCAGCCGCCGTCCGGGTCGCGCAGGGCGCCGAACTTCACGCTGGTCAGCGCCGCGTCGCGGGCCGCGGCCGGGGCGGTGCGCAGGGCCTCGCCGATCAGCATCTCGTTGTGACCCATCGCGTAGAAGTCCCCGGTGTCGAGGAGCGTGACGCCCGCGTCGAGGGCCGCGTGGATCGTGGCGATGGACTCGACGCGGTCGGCGTCGCCGTACAGGGCGGACATACCCATGCAGCCGAGGCCGAGGGCGGAGACGTGCGGGCCGGTGGTGCCGAGGGCTTGGGTGGAGAGGTTCATGCCTCCACCTTGGCATGACAGATGACAGATTTCAATATCTGTCATCTGTCACCTGTCATTTGTCACCCGTGGTGTGGTGTGCGCCGTCCCTCTGCGTGTCACACCACTTGTCGGGGCAGCCGCAGGCTCAGCCCCACCGTCAGTGCCACCGCCGCGAGCTGCACCAGCAGCGTCGTCACCAGGGCGTCGCGCATGCCCAGAGTGGGGTTCAGGGAGAGGAAGAGCGTGCCGAGCGTGGCCACGCCGAGCGCCAGGGCCGCCTGCTGGAACGTCGTCATCACACCGCTGCCGACCCCCGCCCGCGCCGACGGGACCTCGGACAGGATGATGCGGAAGAGGATGGGCAGCTGGAGCGCCTGGCCCGCCCCGGCGAGCGCCGCGCCCGGCAGCAGCTGGAGCACTCCGAGCTCCGGCCAGGTGTGCCGCGCCGCCAGCGCGATCAGCGCCACCCCGGCCGCCTGGACGAGACCGCCCGCCGTCACGACGCGCGTGCCCCAGCGGGCCACCAGGCGGGGGCCGGCCAGCGACGTGGCGAAGAAGACCGCCGCCATCGGGGCGAGCGCCAGACCCGCCGCGGTCGCGTCCAGCCGCTCGCCCTGCTGGAGCGCCACCGCGATCACGAACATGAACCCGCTGAACCCGACCGAGAACGGGACCACGAGCGCCAACCCCCGGCGCAACGAGACGAGTCGGAAGAGGGACGGCGGGATCAGCGGCGAGCCGCCCGCCCGGTCCGCCCGGCGCTCCACCGCGTAGAAGGCGTACGAGAGGACCGGGAACGCCGCCAGTGACAGCCAGGTCCACAGCGGCCAGCCCGCGGCCCGGCCCTCGGTCAGCGGGGCGAGAAGCGCGATCAGGGCGAGGGCGAGCAGCACCGTGCCGGGTACGTCGACCCGTTCGGGGCGCGCCGAGCGGGTCTCGGGGACCGCGCGGACCGTGAGGAGAAGGGCGACGACGACCACCGGCACGTTCACCAGGAACACCGAGCGCCAGCCCGAGCCGAACAGGTCCGCGGAGACGAGTACGCCGCCGAGCACCTGCCCCGCCACCATCGACAGGCCGGCCGTCGCCCCGTACATGCTCATGGCCCTGGCCCGGCGCGGACCGGCCGTCGTGGCCTGGATCGTGGCGAGCACCTGCGGCAGCATCGCGGCCGCCGCCGCGCCCTGCGCGACCCGCGCCACGACCAGCGTCCCGGCCGTCGGCGCCAGACCGCAGGCCAGCGAGGTGAGGCCGAACGCGGCCATGCCGCCGATGAACAGCCGGCGCCGCCCGAGCTGATCGCCGAGCCGGCCGCCCAGGACGAGCAGGACGGCGTAGGCGATGCCGTACCCGGCGACGACGAGTTCGAGGACCGGCTCGCTCGCCGACAGATCGCGGTCGATGGTGGGCAGGGCGACATTGACGATGAAGAAGTCGATGAGCGGAAGGGCCGCGCCGAGCAGCACCGTGAACAGGCCCGGGCCGCTCAGCGAGAAGCCGGGCGCCGCGGCGGGCGCGACCGGCGGGGACTGCGTAGGGGTGGTCATGGCACCGAGCGTCCGCCGCCGCTCAGGCTGGTACCAGAGTGTCCTTATCCTGGTAGAAGCTCTACCCGGAAACAGGATGGCCGTGCGCGGCGGCCGGGTACAGGCTGGGGAGATGACCACCATGACGCAGGACGCGCGGCCCACCGAGGTCCGGCGGCACGAGCTGGCCGGGTTCCTGCGCAGCCGCCGCGAGCGCATCACGCCCGAAGAGGTGGGCCTGCCGCGCGGCCGGCGCCGCCGCACGCCCGGGCTGCGCCGCGAGGAGGTCGCGCACCTGTCGGCGGTCGGCGTCACCTGGTACACGTGGCTGGAGCAGGCCCGGTCCATCCAGGTCTCGGCGCAGGTCCTCGACGCACTCGCCCGCACGCTGCGGCTCGACGCCGCCGAGCGCGCCCATCTGTTCGGCCTGGCCGGCGCGGTCGATCCGACCCCGGCGGCGAGCTGCCCCACGCTCACGCCCGAACTGCGGCAGATGCTCACGCAGTTGGAGCCGATGCCGGCCTGCGTGCAGAACAGCCGCTACGACATCCTCGCCTACAACCGCACCTACGGGCGGCTGCTGTGCGACCTGGACGCGATCGCGCCCGAGGACCGCAACATGATGCTCCTCGCGTTCACGCACGAGCAGTGGCGGTCCGCGATCGTCCACCGCGACGACGTGCTGCGCCTGATGGCCGCCAAGTTCCGGGCGGGCATGGCCGACCACCTCGCCGAGCCCGCCTGGAAGCTCGTACTGAAGCGGCTGCTCGATGAGTCCGCCGAGTTCCGTGAGCTGTGGGGCCGCCACGAGGTGGTGCGCTCGCAGCCCAACAGGGTCAAACACTTCCTGAACCCCTACGTGGGGCCGGTCGCCGTCGCGCACACCGATCTGTGGCTTGGCCGGGACAGCGGGGCGCGCATGGTGACGTACACCCCGGTGGACGACGTCTCCCGCGAACGCATCGGGCGCCTTTACGAGTTGGCGCTCAGCGCGACCGGGTGACCGGGGCCCGTGACCTGACTTCATGACCTGACTTCATGACCTGGCCTCATGACGTGGCCTCATGACGTGGCCTCATGACCCGGCGGCCGCTCGGGCCGCTGCCGCGTCCTCCGGCTCCTCGAGGCGTTCGGCGGTCCGCCGCGCCGTCTCCCGCGCCCAGTGGCCGCTGGTCAGCGCCCCGAGGACCAGCACCGCGAGGCCGCAGCCGGTGATGATCCACCAGCAGCCCCGGCTGGCTCCGACGAAGGCCTGCGCGTACGAGGATCCGGCGACGCCCGACGCGAGGACCGCGCCGATGACGGCGACGCCGAGGGTCTGCCCGATCTGCCGGCTCGTGGAGGCGACGGCGGCCGCGACACCGGCCTGGGCGCGCGGCATGCCGGAGACGGCGGTGTTCGTGATGGGCGCGTTGACGAAGCCGAAGCCGATGCCGAACAGGACGTAGCCGACGAACAGCGTGACGTTCGACGTCTCCGCGTCGAACGCCGCGAACAGGACGCCGCTGGCCGTCATCATCACGCCCGCGACCAGCAGCGGCAGCCGCGGCCCCCGGTTGCCGACGAGCCGCCCGGACAGCGGCGCGCAGACCAGCGTCATCGCCGCCATCGGCAGCATCCACAGGCCCGCGTGCAGGGCGTCCAGGCCGCGCACGTTCTGGAGGTAGAGCGTGGACAGGAAGAGGAAGCCGCCGAGCGCGGCGAAGCCGCAGACCGCGATGACCGTGGCCCCGCTGAACGGCGCCGACCGGAAGAACCGCAGGTCGATGAGCGGCTCGGGGCGGCGCGGCTCGTACAGCAGGATTCCGGCGAGCGAGGCGACGGCGACCGCCGCGCAGGCGATATTCCGCGCCGACGTCCAGCCCGCCTCCGGCGCCTCGATGATCGCGTACGTCAGTGAACCGAGCAGCGCGATGACCAGGAGCTGGCCGACCGGGTCCGGGCGGCGGGCCTTGGGGGCGCGGGACTCGGGAACGTAGCGGAGGGTGAGCAGGAGCGCGGCGAGGCCCACGGGCAGATTGATCCAGAAGATCGAACGCCAGCCGACCGAATCCACCAGCACGCCGCCCACCAGCGGCCCCGCGGCCATCGAGATGCCGACGACACCGCCCCACACACCGATGGCGCGGGCCCGCTCACGCGGATCGGTGAACGTGTTCGTGATGATCGACATCGCGACCGGGTTGAGCATCGAGCCGCCCACCGCCTGCACCATCCGGAACGCCACCAGCATGTCCAGGTTCGGCGCGAGCGAGCAGGCCACCGACGCCGCCGTGAACACGATGAGCCCGGTCATGAAGACCTTGCGCCGTCCGATCCGGTCGGCGGTCGAACCGGCCAGCATCAGCAGTGCGGCCAGCACCAGCGTGTAGGCGTCGATCGTCCACTGCATGCCCGAGAGCGTGGCGTCGAAGTCCTTCGCCATGGAGGGGAGGGCGACGTTCAGGACGGTGTTGTCGAGACTGACGATCAGCAGGCTCATGCAGCAGATCGCGAGGACGAGCATGCGCCTCTGATGGGTGAGGGTCGGTGGTGCGTCGGGCATGTTTTCGACGGTATCCGGAATGCCGCGGGGGTGGGCACGTGAGTCCATGCGTGCGTTCATGCGTGCCTCCATGCGTGATTCATGCGTGAGTCCATGCCGACCAGCGTCGTCGCCCGCTCAGACGGGTACCAGAGTCTCCTTATCGTGTTACAGGCAGTACCTGGCAACAGGATGAGGGCGGGGGCATCCTGGTGGCATGAGCACGGGGGCAGCATGAGCACGGGGGCAAAATGAGCAGGGGGACGGTATGACCGTTGGAACGCCGGCCGCTACGACGGCCGAGGTGCGCCGCGCCGAGCTGGCCGCGTTCCTGCGCAGCCGCCGCGAGCGCATCACACCTGACCAGGTCGGCCTGCCGGGCACCGCCCGCCGCCGCACCCCGGGCCTGCGCCGCGAGGAGGTCGCCCATCTCGCCTCGGTCGGCATCACCTGGTACACGTGGCTGGAGCAGGGCCGCGCCATCAACGTCTCGGCCGGCGTCCTGGACGCCATCGCCCGCGCCCTGCTCATGGACCCCACCGAGCGCGCCCACGCCTTCGCCCTCGCCGGGACGGCCGACCCGCGCGCCGAGACGATGTCCCCGGCCGTCACCCCGACGGTCCTGCGCATGCTGAGGCGCCTGGAGCCCTACCCGGCCGAGGTGAAGAACGCCCGCTACGACGTCCTCGCCCACAACCGGGCCTACGTCGACGTCTTCGGCGACCCCGCCGAACTCGACCCGGCCCACCGCAACGCCCTGTGGATGATGTTCATGAACGACCGCTGGCGCGTCCGCTTCCTCGACCGTGACGTCATGCTCCCCGAGCTCATCGCCAAGTACCGCAAGGCGATGGCCGAACATGTCGCCGACCCCGCGTGGAAGGCCCCCGTCGACGAACTCCTCGCGGTCTGCCCGGAGTTCCGCGAGCTGTGGGAGCGGCGCGAGGTCGCGTCGATGGTCTCGCACGTGAAGCGCTACGAGCATGTGGACCCGGAGATCGGTCTGCTGAACCTGGAGCACCGGCACATGTGGCTGGCGCCGGAGACGGGGGCGTACCGCGTCGTCGCGTACGTGCCCGCGGACGACGAGACCGAGGAGCGGTTGGAGAGGTTGGCGCGGGTGGAGCGGGTGGAGCGGGCGGCGCGGGTGGAGCGGGTGGAGCGGGTGGAGCGGGCGGCGCGGGTGGCGGTTGGGCCGGGCTGACCGGACTCGGAGCCCTTCCATGCGGGCCCCTGGCCGGGTTGGGAGCCCTTCCGTGGGGGCCCCGGGCCGGGTTCGGAGCCCTTCCGTGCGGGCCCCTGGCCGGGTTCGGAGAACGTTCCGTGCGGACCCCCGTTCGGCGTACGAGACAATAGGGGCATGACCGTTTCGACCACGCCCCTCGCCATCGGACCGCACGCCGTCGTCCCGCCCGTGGTCCTCGCGCCCATGGCCGGGATCACGAACGCGCCCTTCCGGACCCTGTGCAGGGAGTTCTCCGGCGGCAAGGGCCTCTTCGTCAGCGAGATGATCACGACGCGGGCGCTGGTCGAGCGCAACGAGAAGACCATGCAGCTGATCCACTTCGACGCGAGCGAGAAGCCCCGTTCGATCCAGCTGTACGGGGTCGACCCGGCCACCGTCGGCAAGGCCGTCCGCATGATCGCGGAGGAGGACCTCGCCGACCACATCGACCTGAACTTCGGCTGCCCCGTCCCCAAGGTCACGCGCAAGGGCGGCGGCTCCGCGCTCCCGTACAAGCGGCCTCTGCTGCGGGCGATCCTGCGCGAGGCCGTGACCGGTGCGGGCGACCTCCCGGTCACGATGAAGATGCGCAAGGGCATCGACGACGACCACATCACGTTCCTCGACGCCGGCCGGATCGCCGTCGAGGAGGGCGTGACCGCGATCGCGCTGCACGGGCGGACCGCTGCGCAGCACTACGGCGGGACCGCCGACTGGGACGCCATCGCCCGGCTCAAGGAGCACGTCCCCGAGATCCCCGTCCTCGGCAACGGCGACATCTGGTCCGCGGACGACGCGCTGCGCATGGTCCGCGAGACCGGCGTGGACGGGGTCGTCGTCGGCCGGGGCTGCCTCGGCCGGCCGTGGCTCTTCGCCGACCTCGTCGCGGCGTTCGAGGGGCGGCCCGACCGGGTACGGCCCACGCTGCGTGTGGTCGCCGACGCGATGGTGCGGCACGCGTCCCTGCTCGGGGAGTGGATCGGGGACGAGGCGCGCGGGGTCATCGACTTCCGCAAGCACGTCGCCTGGTACCTCAAGGGGTTCGCGGTCGGTTCCGAGATGCGCAAGCGGCTGGCGATCACCTCGTCCCTGGCCGAGCTCCGGGCCGGTCTGGACGAGCTGGACCTGGAGCAGGAGTGGCCGGCGGGCGCGGACGGGCCCCGGGGGCGGACGTCCGGCAACAACCGGGTCGTGCTTCCGGACGGGTGGTTGCGGGACCCGTACGACTGGGCGGGGCTCTCCGAGGATGCGGAGTTGGACACGTCCGGGGGCTGATCGGCTCGCCCCGCCGCGTCTGAACCTCTCTCGCTGTCGGCCGCGGGTGGGTGAGGGCTGGTCGCGCAGTTCCCCGCGCCCCTGAAGGCCTGCGGGGTGTGCGTGTACGCCGCCTATGCCTGTGCGGGCACGCGCGCGCCGCGTCCGATCGCGTCTCGTCGCCGTCCGCGGCCCCGGTGGGGGCTGGTCGCGCAGTTCCCCGCGCCCCTGGAGCGTGCGGCTTCGCCGCTGCGCTGTGGGGGTGTGTGCGTTGGGCGCGGCCCTGGTGGGGGCTGGTCGCGCAGTTCCCCGCGCCCCTGGGGCGTGCGGCTTCGCCGCTGCCCCTGAGGTGGCGCACGTAGTGCGCATTTCAGGGGCGCGGGGAACTGCGCGGGCAACCCCCACCGGGGTGCGGTCGACCATCCACCGTCACCGTCCACGATCGTGATCGCCCAAGATCTGGCCGGATCAACCACCCCGCCGCACGCGAGCCGCACCCCACCGTCGCGACCCACCCCCACCCTGACCGGCCCCGTCAAAGCGACCAGCGCGTCCGCATGGTGAAACCACCCCGCCCGAACCCCGCTTCAAACGGCGTGATTCTCGCCACCCCTGATCACCTTCACGCTCAGATGAGCGGAAATTCGCTGACTGCACTTCTCCAAGCCCTGGCACTCAGTGCCACTGCTCGATCATTTATGATCTGAACGCACATGAGAGCGCACACTGCTCATGTGAGCGATTTACCGGGTCTACGGGAGTTGACCCTTCAGGAAGTGAACTCACGCCACCGAGCGCCCGTACCCGGCGGTCACTTTCGATCTCCTGGCGGACGGGTGGTTACGGCCGCATGACAGCAAAGTGGACGTACCCAGGGGCCTTGGATCTGGGTATGTTCCTCGCCGTCAGGGCAGCCACCGAGCCTCGAGGAGTCGAGACCCGTGTCGGAAAACAAAGATCCTCAGGTAACCGATCAGGTAACCGATCAGGGCGCGAAGTTCGTCTATGACTTCACCGAGGGGAACAAGGACCTCAAGGACCTTCTCGGCGGCAAGGGTGCCAACCTCGCCGAGATGACCAACCTGGGGCTTCCCGTCCCGCCGGGCTTCACGATCACCACCGAGGCCTGCAAGGTCTACCTCGACAGCGGCGCCGAACCGGTGGCACTGCGTGACGAGGTCGGTGCGCACCTCGACGCCCTCGAGAAGAAGATGGGCAAGAAGCTCGGCCAGGCCGACGACCCCCTTCTCGTGTCGGTCCGTTCGGGCGCCAAGTTCTCCATGCCCGGCATGATGGACACCGTCCTCAACATCGGCCTCTCCGACAAGTCGGTGCAGGGCCTCGCCAAGCAGGCCGGCGACGAGCGCTTCGCCTGGGACTCGTACCGCCGCCTCATCCAGATGTTCGGCAAGACCGTGCTCGACGTCGACGGCGACCTCTTCGAGGACGCGCTGGAGAAGGCCAAGCACGCCAAGAAGGTCACGGTCGACACCGACCTCGACGCGGCCGACCTGAAGAAGCTCGTCACCCGCTTCAAGAAGATCGTCAAGACCGAGGCCGGGCGCGACTTCCCGCAGGACCCGCGCGAGCAGATGGACCTCGCCATCCACGCGGTCTTCGACTCGTGGAACACCGACCGCGCCAAGCTGTACCGCCGCCAGGAGCGCATCCCCGGCGACCTCGGCACGGCCGTCAACGTCTGCTCCATGGTCTTCGGCAACCTCGGCCCCGACTCCGGCACCGGCGTCGCCTTCACCCGCGACCCCGCCTCGGGCCACCAGGGCGTCTACGGCGACTACCTGCAGAACGCGCAGGGCGAGGACGTCGTCGCCGGCATCCGCAACACGGTGCCGCTCGCCGAGCTGGAGCAGATCGACAAGAAGTCGTACGACCAGCTCATGCAGATCATGGAGACCCTGGAGAACCACTACAAGGATCTCTGCGACATCGAGTTCACCATCGAGCGCGGCCAGTTGTGGATGCTCCAGACCCGCGTCGGCAAGCGGACGGCCGGTGCCGCCTTCCGTATCGCCACCCAGCTCGTCGACCAGGGCCTGATCGACGAGGCCGAGGCCCTCCAGCGGGTCACCGGCGCGCAGCTCGCGCAGCTGATGTTCCCGCGGTTCGACGACGAGGCGAAGGTCGAGCTGCTCGGCCGGGGCATCGCCGCGTCGCCGGGCGCCGCCGTCGGCAAGGCCGTCTTCGACACGTACACCGCGATCAAGTGGTCGCGCTCCGGCGAGAAGGTCATCCTGGTCCGCCGCGAGACCAACCCCGACGACCTCGACGGCATGATCGCCGCCGAGGGCATCCTGACCTCGCGCGGCGGCAAGACCTCGCACGCGGCCGTCGTCGCGCGCGGCATGGGCAAGACCTGTGTCTGCGGCGCCGAGGAGCTGAACGTCGACACCAAGCGGCGGCGGCTGACCGTCGGCGACGTGGTGGTCGAGGAGGGCGACACGATCTCCATCGACGGCTCCACCGGCAAGGTGTACCTCGGCGAGGTGCCCGTCGTGCCGTCCCCGGTCGTCGAGTACTTCGAGGGCCGTATGCACGCCGGCGCGGACGACGCCGACGAACTGGTCGGCGCCGTGCACCGGATCATGGCCTACGCGGACCGAGTACGCCGCCTGCGCGTACGGGCCAACGCCGACAACGCCGAGGACGCCCTGCGCGCCCGCCGGTTCGGCGCCCAGGGCATCGGCCTGTGCCGCACCGAGCACATGTTCCTCGGTGAGCGCCGCGAGATGGTCGAGAAGCTGATCCTCGCCGACACGGACACCGAGCGCGAGGAGTCCCTCAAGCAGCTCCTGCCGCTCCAGAAGCAGGACTTCGTCGAGCTGTTCGAGGCGATGGACGGACTGCCGGTCACCATCCGGCTGCTCGACCCGCCGCTGCACGAGTTCCTGCCCGACATCACCGAACTGTCGGTGCGCGTCGCGCTCGCCGAGTCCCGCCAGGACAACAACGAGAACGACCTGCGGCTGCTCCAGGCCGTTCACCGGCTGCACGAGCAGAACCCGATGCTGGGTCTGCGCGGCGTGCGGCTCGGGCTCGTCATCCCCGGCCTGTTCGCCATGCAGGTACGCGCCATCGCCGAGGCGGCCGCCGCCCGCAAGAACGCCAAGGGCGACCCGCGCGCCGAGGTCATGATCCCGCTCGTCGGCACCGTCCAGGAGCTGGAGATCGTCCGCGAGGAGGCCGACCGCGTCATCGCCGAGGTCCAGGAGCAGAGCGGCGTCCAGCTGAAGCTCGCCATCGGCACCATGATCGAGCTGCCCCGCGCCGCCCTCACGGCCGGCCAGATCGCCGAGGCGGCCCAGTTCTTCTCCTTCGGCACGAACGACCTCACCCAGACCGTCTGGGGCTTCAGTCGCGACGACGTGGAGGCCTCCTTCTTCACCGCGTACCTGGAGAAGGGCATCTTCGGGGTGTCGCCGTTCGAGACGATCGACAAGGACGGCGTGGGCTCCCTGGTGCGCAGCGCCGTCGAGGCGGGCCGGGCCACGCGACCCGACCTGAAGCTCGGCGTCTGCGGTGAGCACGGCGGCGACCCGGAGTCGGTCCACTTCTTCCACGAGGTCGGCCTCGACTACGTCTCCTGCTCGCCGTTCCGTATCCCGGTCGCCCGTCTCGAAGCGGGCCGCGCCGCCTCCTCGTCGGCGGGCAGCGACCACCGGTAGGGCCCCGGCCTCCGGAGCCGCCGTCGGTCCCCGACCCTCACCGATCGGCGGCGGCTCCGGTGCGAGACGGAGGGCGGCACCCCTGTGCGGGGGGTGCCGCCCTTTCCGTACGCGCCCTGTGCGGGGCGGCGTGCCCGCGGTACGCGTGCGGTGCGGGGCGGCGCGCCCGCGGTACGCGTGCGATGCGGTGCGGCGCGGTTGAGCGGAACCCTGTCGGGTAGGCAGCCGAGTTCACTGTCGGGTCAGGGAGCCGGTGTCGGATCCGCTGTTCGGCAAGCCACCCGGAACGAACGACCACCTCCAGGGAGCCCCACCATGAGCGGCTGGAACGCCGGCAACATCCCCGATCTCCGCGGCCGCACGGCCGTGGTCACCGGCGCCAACAGCGGCATCGGCTACGTCACCGCGCGCGAGCTGGCCCGCGCCGGCGCCCACACCGTGCTCGCCTGCCGCAGTGCGCGGCGCGGCACCGACGCGCTGGACCGGCTCCGCGCCGAAGTACCCGGCGCCGCGGCCGAGTTCGCGGCTCTGGACCTCGGAAGCCTGGACACCGTGAGGGAGTTCGCGGCCGCTTGGCAGGACCGGCGCCTCGACCTGCTCGTCAACAACGCCGGGGTCATGGCGCTGCCGTTCGGGCACACGGCCGACGGGTTCGAGACGCAGTTCGGCGTCAACCACCTCGGCCACTTCGCGCTGACCGGCCTGCTGCTGCCGAACCTGCTCGACGCGCCCGCCGCCCGCGTCGTGTCCGTCTCCAGCGGGCTGCACGTCCTGTCCAACATCGACATCGCCGACCTCAACAGCGAGCGGCACTACCGGCGCTGGGTGGCCTACGGCCGGTCGAAGACCGCCAATCTGCTGTTCGTGCACGAACTGGCGCGGCGCGTCGCCGCCACCGGCGCGGGCCTCGTCGCCGCCGCCGCGCACCCCGGCTACGCCTCCACGTCGTTGCAGACCCGCGGTGTCCGGATGGAGGGGCGCAAGGGCGCCGAGCGCTTCGTCGAAGTGGGCAACCGCGTCTTCGCGCAGTCCGCCGAGGCCGGGGCCCTGCCGACGCTCTACGCGGCGACCGCCCCCGACGTGCGCCCCGACGGCTTCTACGGGCCACGCGTGCTGATGTGGCGCGGGGCGCCCACCCGGTCGTGGCGCGCGTCGTGGACGCTCAACGATGTCGCGGGGGAGCGGCTGTGGGCGGCGTCGGAACAGCTGACCGGCGTCACGTTCCGCGGCCTGCGGGGATGACTGGGGCGGACCCAGGGCGGACCCGGGGGCGTAGCGACATGGCAGAGGCGCGCAGGGTCGGCCCCTGCGCGCCTCCGTGCGCCGCTACGCGGTGCGTACCGCGTAGGCCTCGACCGTGGTCGTCTCGTCGTCCAGGCAGCGCCCCGTCTCCAGGTCGAAGCGCTGCTTCAGCAGGGGCGACGCCACGAACGGGCGCCCCGACGCCGAGCCGAGCAGTCCGCGCGACAGCACCGCCGCGCCGGTGAACGGATCCGTGTTGTCCACCGCGTACAGGCGGCCCGCGCGGTCGAGGAAGAGCGCCGCCTGTCGGCCGTCGGGGAGCAGGGCCGCGACCCCGCGGCCCGGCGTCAGACGGTCCAGTCCACAGACGGTGAACCAGGATCCGTCGAGGCCGAGTTGAACCGAAAGCGTCGTCTTCTCGGGGGCGATCGTCGTCATCGTCATCGGACAGCCAGTCCTTCCAGGGGGATCAGCGGCAGTTCGGGCTTGATCTGGTCGCGCTCCGGGACGAAGCGGACCGTCGGGTCCGGGGTGTCGGGGGCGTTGACGAAGGAGACGAAGCGGGCCAGGCGCTCCGGGTCCTCGATGGTCTCGGACCACTCGTCGCGGTAGTGCGCGACGTGCGCGGCCATCAGCGCCTCCAGCTCGTCGCAGAGACCGAGCGAATCGTGCACGACGACATCCCGTACGTGGTCGAGGCCGCCGTCGATCCGGTCCAGCCAGGCGGCGGTCCGCTCCAGACGGTCGCCGGTGCGGATGTAGAACATCAGGAACCGGTCGATCAGCCGGATCAGTTCGGCGTCGCTCAAGTCCTGCGCCAGCAGATCGGCGTGACGGGGCGTCATGCCGCCGTTGCCGCCCACGTACAGGTTCCAGCCGTTGGCCGTGGCGATGACCCCGAAGTCCTTCGACTGGGCCTCGGCGCACTCCCGGGCGCACCCGGAGACCGCCGACTTCAGCTTGTGCGGTGCCCGCAGGCCGCGGTAGCGCAGCTCCAGATCGATCGCCATGCGCACCGAGTCCTGCACGCCGTACCGGCACCAGGTCTGCCCGACGCAGGACTTCACGGTGCGCAGCGACTTGCCGTACGCGTGCCCCGACTCGAACCCCGCGTCCACCAACCGAGCCCAGATCATCGGCAGTTGGTCGACGCGCGCGCCGAACAGGTCGATGCGCTGACCACCCGTGATCTTCGTATAGAGGTTGAAGTCGCGCGCCACCTCGCCGATGACGATGAGCTTGTCCGGGGTGATCTCGCCGCCCGGGATGCGCGGCACGACCGAGTACGAGCCGTTCTTCTGAAGGTTGGCGAGGAAGTGGTCGTTCGTGTCCTGGAGCGCCGACTGCTCGCCCTCCAGGACGTAGCCGTCCGCGCCGATCGTCGGGGCCAGCGAGGCGATGATCGAACCGACCGTCGGCTTGCAGACCTCGCAGCCCTCCCCGCCGCGCGCCTCCTCACGCCCGTGCTCGTCCAGCAGCCGCGCGTACGTCGTGATCCGCTTGACGCGCACGATCTCGTACAGCTCCTGGCGCGTGTGCTTGAAGCAGCCGCACAGCCCGTCGTCACCCGACTTCGGCAGCAGCTGCCCGATGAGCTTGACGCAACTCCCGCACCCTGTACCGGCCTTGGTGCACTTCTTCACCTCCGGCAGCGAGGTGTGCTCGCAGATCTCGCCCTTGGTGACGTTGTGGCAGGAGCAGATGACGGCGTCGGCGGGCAGCGCCTCCGGGCCGAGCTGCGCCGGGGCGCCCGCGCCCGCCGGCAGCACCAGCTGCTCCGGGGCGAGCGGCGGCACGGTCCCGGTCAGCGCGCGCAGCGTCCCGTACGCCTCCGCGTCACCGACGAGGATGCCGCCGAGCAGCTCGCCCTCGGCGCCGATGACCAGCTTCTTGTACGTGCCCGAACGCGAGTCGGAGTAGACGACGTCGAGGCAGCCCTCGCTCGCCCCGTGCGCGTCACCGAAGGACGCGACGTCCACGCCGAGCAGCTTCAGCTTGGTGGAAAGATCGGCGCCGGTGAATCCGGTGGTCTCCTGCTCGGCGATGGCCGTCGCGGCCGTCACCGCCATCTCGTAGCCCGGCGCCACCAGGCCGTACACCCGGCCGTCCGCCGCCAGCGCGCACTCGCCGATCGCGAACACATCCGGGTCGCTGGTGCGGCACTGCTCGTCCACGGCTATGCCGCCGCGCTCGCCCACCGTCAGGCCCATCTCGCGGGCGAGTTGGTCGCGCGGCCTGACACCCGCCGAGAAGACGACGAGGTCGGTCGCCAGCTCCGAGCCATCCGACAGCTTCATGCCGCTGACGACGGATCCGCGCTCCGGGTCCGCCACGATCTCCTGCGTGCCCACGCCGGTGTGGACGGACAGGCCCATGTCGGTGATCGTGCGGAGCAGGGCCGCGCCGCCGCCCTCGTCCACCTGGACCGGCATCAGGCGCGGCGCGAACTCCACGATGTGCGTCGTCAGGCCGAGGCCCTGGAGCGCCCCCGCCGCTTCGAGGCCGAGGAGGCCGCCGCCGACCACGGCGCCGACCGTCGCGTGCTTCTTCGCGTACTCCTCGATCGCGTACAGGTCCTCGATCGTGCGGTACACGAAGCAGCCCGTCGTGTCCTTGCCCGGAACCGGCGGCACGAACGGGTACGAGCCCGTGGCCAGCACCAGCGCGTCATAGGTCACGGTGAGACCGGAGCGGGCGCGCACGGTGCGCGTGGCGCGGTCGATCTCCACAGCCGGGTCGCCCAGGTGCAGCTCGATGCCGTGCTGCTCGATGAACTCCGGGTCCGTCATCGACAGTTCCTCGGGCGTCGTGCCCGAGAAGTACGAGGTGAGGTGGACCCGGTCGTAGGCGGGCCGCGGCTCCTCGCACAGGACGACCACGCGGTGCGTTTCGGTGAGGCCGCGCTCGGCCGCCGCTTCGAGGAAGCGCTGGCCGACCATGCCGTGACCGACGAGGACGAGGGTGCGCTTCGAGAGGGCGGGCGTGGGCTTTGAGGTCGCCATGTCAGAGGCCTCCGTCGTTGGTGAGCAGGTGGAGCAGCGGCGCGCCGTCGTCGGCGGGCAGCGATTCGTTCGATTCCCAGGCGTGCGCGAGCGCGCCGACCCCGCCCAGCGCGCCGACCAGGACCCCGCCGACCAGCCGGTCGCCGCGCACCACGACCCTGCGGTACGTGCCGCGCGTCGCGTCCGCGAGCTGGACGACGTCGTCCCCGGGCAGCGGCTCGGTCTCGCCGAACGCGGCCAGGTCCAGCGGGTCCGCGGAATGGGGGAGGGTCAGCCGGGTGAGCGTGCGGGTCCCGGTGTACTTCTTCGTACCGCCGGTGAGCAGACCCGCCAGCGCGTCGGCCTGTTCCAGCGCCGGTGTGGCGAGCCCGTAGACCGTGCCGTCATGCTGCGCGCAGTCGCCCACGGCGTAGATGTGCGGGTCGCTCGTGCGCAGTTCGTCGTCGACGACGATGCCCCGGCGCACCTCGAGCCCGGCGGCGCTCGCGAGCCCCGTCCGGGGTCGGGCGCCGCAGGCCAGGACGGTGACATCGGTGCCGAGCACGTAACCGTCGTGCAGTTCCACGCGGCGTACGTGGCCGTCGACCACGCCGACAGCCCGCACCCTGCACTCCGTGTGGATCTCGACCCCGAGCGACGTGAGGTGCTTGCGCACCAACTCCGATGACGCCGGATCCAGTTGGCGCTCCATGACCCGCTCGGCCTGCTGCACGAGCACCACCTGCGCGCCGCGCCGGGCCAGCGCGCGGGCCGCCGAGACACCTAGCAGACCGCCGCCGACCACGACCGCGCGAGTCCCCTGCGTCACCGCCTGCGACAGCGCCAGACAGTCGTCCATCGTGCGGAACGCGTGCACTCCGCCCGGCAGTTCGGTCGCCCCCTCCTTGAACAGGCCCCGCAGCGGCGGCAGCACCGGGTTCGCGCCGGTGGCCAGGACCAGCGTGTCGTACGCGACCTCGTCACCGCTCTCGCACTGCACCACCCGCCGGGCACGGTCCACGCGGACCGCACGGGTGTGGAGGCGGGGCCCGGGAGTCGCCGGCAGCTCGATGACGTCGGGGCCGTAAGCGCCCGCCAGGACCTCGGCGAGCAGCACCCGGTTGTACGGGGCGTGCGGCTCCTCCCCGATCAGCACCGCACGCTCGCCCAGACGGCGGGCGAGGAGGGTGCCGGCCAGGCCGGTTCCGATGACGACGACGCGATTCATGCTTCGTAGCGTGCGGGGCGGGTGTTTCCCGGTGGCGTCCCGTCGGTTTCCCGGGGGGAACGGTGGGCTCAGCGGAGGGGGTGGGCGGGTGTGAGGGGGCCGGGGTTGTCATGGGCTCGCGTTTTGGCAGCGGGCCGGTGGGGGCTGGTCGCGCCGTTCCCCGCGCCCCTGAGATGCGCACTGCGCGCGCCATCGCACGGGCGCGCGCCCTCATGGGGCTGCGGCGGAGCCGCATGCTCCAGGGGCGCGGGGAACGGCGCGCTCAGCCCCCACCGGGCCTAAAACGACAAGACGTCCCGTGTCTCCCCGAGCTCAGGGAACCCTCAAGTCTCCGGGTATTCGTGGACGGCACACCTATCCCGTCCATAGGGTCGGACCATGCCTGACATATCCCTGACCACCGTCGTCGTGCTCTGCCTCGCCGCCCTCGCGGCCGGCTGGATCGACGCGGTGGTGGGCGGCGGCGGCCTCCTGCTCCTGCCCGCGCTGCTGCTCGGCCTGCCGAACTCCGCCGCGGCCGGCCCGTACGCGCTCGGCACCAACAAGGCCGTCGCCATCGTCGGCACCACCGGCGCCGCCGTCACCTACGCCCGCAAGGCCCCCGTGGACGTACGCCTCGCCGTCCGCATCGGCACGGCCGCCCTCGTGGGCTCGACCGGCGGGGCGCTGCTCGCCGCGGGCATGAGCACGGACCTCCTCAAGCCGATCGTGATGGTGGTCCTCGTCGCCGTCGGCGCCTTCGTGATCTTCCGGCCGGCCTTCGGCACCGCCCCGAGCGCGACCCCCGTCTCGCCCCGCCGGGTCCTCGCCGCGATCGGCCTCGCGGGCCTCGGCATCGGCTTCTACGACGGTCTCATCGGACCCGGCACGGGCACGTTCCTGGTCCTCGCGCTGACCGCCATCCTCCACCTCGACCTCGTCACGGCCTCCGCCACCGCCAAGATCGTCAACTGCTGCACCAACGCCGGCGCGCTCGCGATGTTCGCCTACAAAGGCACCGTCTACTGGCAGCTCGCCGCCCTCATGGCCGTCTTCAACCTCGCGGGCGGGATGGTGGGTGCCCGTACCGCCCTGAAGCGCGGCGCCGGATTCGTACGGATCGTTCTGCTGACGGTGGTGTGCGCGCTCGTGGTGAAGATGGCCTACGAGCAGTGGGTGGCCTGATCCGATCCGGCCTGGTCCGGCGTGGTCCGGTCCGGCGTGGTCTGGCCCGATCTGGTGGTCCGGCCTGCCGGCCTGGCCTGCCGGCCTGGCCTCAGAGCCCGTCGCCCCTCGCCCTGCGATGCAGAAGCCAGGTGCCTCCCGCCGCCGCCACGGCCAGCGCCGCCACGCCCGCCGCCGTCGGTACGGGGTCCGGGCCGAGCGGGCCGGCGGTCCCCGCCTTCATCGGCTCCCTCGGCCGCTCCCTCGGCATCTGCGGGCCCGGCGCGCCCGCCCCTGCCCCCGTCCCCGCGAGCGACACGATCAGGTCGCCCGTCACCTCCGTGCCGTCGGAGCAGCGGGCGACGATCTCGTACGTTCCCGGCTGCGCCGACGCCGGCACCGCGAATCGTCCTGCGGCCTGCGCGGGATCCGGGGCGGGGCCCGGCGCGGAGGGGACCGGGGCCAGGGTGAAGGGGCCCGGCCCCAGCGTTCCCGCCTCCACCGCGGCCGACCCCCGCGCGCCGCAGGCCGTCGTGCTCACCGTGACCGTGCCGCCCGGCACCGCCGTCGCGGGGTACACCTCCAGGCCGCCCTGCGCCGCGGCGACGGGTGCCGCCGTGACGCCGGCGACAGTCAGGGCGAACGCGGCGGCGGTCAGACACAGGCCTGTGCGCATCGTGCTTGCTCCTTCGCGGGCGGCGGGTGCGCCCTGCAAACACGAGATAAGTACCTATCGTCCCGGTGCGCCTGTTGATGTTTCGTCAGGAGAGTGGTGTATGCGCCGATTGTGATGTGGTGGCAGGTTTGTTTGCGCTGGTCAGCCTGCGTGTCGCGGTTTGCCCGGCGGGCCGCCGCGCCTGCCGCGCGGTCGGGTGAACGGACACGGCGTCAGTTCACCGACACCGCCGACCATGTCGCCGTCACCGCCGCGTACTCCGCGCTGCCCGCCCCGTACAGATCCTTCGCCGCACTGAGCGTCGCCGTGCGCGCCCCCGCGTACTTCGTCGACGACGTCATGTACACCGTCAGCGCCCGGTACCAGATCTTGCCGAGCTTCTCCTTGCCGATGCCCGCCAGGGTCGTACCGTCGCACGTCGTGCCCGTGTGCTCCACCCCGCCGAACACCTTCGTCCCCGTGCCCTCCGCCAGCAGGTACGCGAAGTGGTTGGCTATGCCGGAGGAGTAGTGCACATCCAGGTTCCCGACACTTGAACTCCAGCAGTCCGGCGAGCTCCCGTCCTTGCTCGGGCGGTCCATGAAACGCAGCGCCGCCTTGCCGAAGCCCGGCTTGACGAGTTTCTCGCCGATCCGCCAGTCGCCCGGGTCGGACGCGTTGTCCGCGTGGAACTCCACGAGCGTCCCGAAAATGTCCGATGTCGCCTCGTTCAGGCCGCCCGACTCACCGGAGTAGGTCAGCGCCGCCGTCTTCGACGTCACCCCGTGCGTCATCTCGTGGCCCGCCACGTCGAGCGCGACCAACGGGCCGAACGTCGTCCCGTCGCCGTCCCCGTACGTCATGCAGAAGCAACTGTCGTCCCAGAACGCGTTGTTGTACTTGTTCCCGTAGTGGACCCGGTTGTACGAGCCCTTGCCGTCGCCCGCTATGCCGTTCCGGTTGTGGACCTGCTTGTAGTAGTCCCACGTCTGGTCCGTGCCGTACTGCGCGTCCACCGCCGCGCTCGCCCGGTCGGCGTTCGCGCCCGAACCCCAGCGGTTGTCCGCGTCCGAGTAGAGCGTCGCCGGGGCGCGGCTCAGGCAGATGCCGAGGATGCAGAGATCCGTCTTGTTCTGCGCGTCGCCCGTGTACGTGCCGCCGCGCGTCGCGTCCTTCAGCTGGTACGAGGTGCCCGACCGCGTCGTCTCCAGCGGGACCGTGCCGGAGTAGAGCGACCTGCCGTCACCGGACGCCGTCTCTATGCCGTCCCACGCGTCCATCTGTTTGCCCGTCAGCGCGTCCGTGAGCACCACGCGGGACACCGGGTTGCCGAGCGAGTCCTTCGCCGTGGTGTCCGTGCGCCAGGCCAGGGTCGGTGCGCCGTGCAGGGCGTCCACCACCAGGAGCGGCTTGGAGAGCAGCCTGCTCAGCGTCGTGCCGGGGTTGGCCGTGCGCAGTGCTTGTGCGGCGAGGTCCGCGGCCTTCGGGGCCTTGACCCTGGGGGTCGTGCTGGGGACTTCGAGGGTGCCCTGGGTTGCTCGGTCGGCGCCCTTGTAGGTGCCTGACCGGGTCAGGTGTACGACGAAGTCGCCGCCCAGGACGGGGAGGTGGCGGAACGTCCGGTCGTAACGGACGTGCTGGGTGCCGTCCTCGTCCACGATCACGTCGCGGACGGAGGGGGTCTGGGCCGGGGTCAGGTCCAGGGCGGCGGCGTTGGTGGTGAGGGCGGTGGCTGCGGCTGCCAGGGTGTTTGTGCGGGTGGGTGGGGGTGTGGGGGAGGCGCTCGCTGTGGCCGTGGGTGTCAAGGCCGTGGCCAGGAGGCAGGCTGCGGCCGCGATGGTGGTCCGGGTGGGTCTCATTGATCATTTTTAGGGGGTCATGACAAGGCGCGTCCAGGGTGTGGGGGTGCCGAGGGTGTGAAGGTGGAGCGCGTGAATGGAGGGTGGCTGGTTGCGGTTTGGTCGGCGGCTGGCGGGTTCGTTGTGGCCGGTGTGTGGGTGGGGGCGGGGGCGGTCGGGGTATGTCCGTGCTCGCCATCTCGATGTCGTCGCCGGTTGCGTCGGTAGCCGTGGCCAGGGGCAGGGGTGCTGCGCGCGGACATACCCCGCCCACCCCCTCCCGTTGTCCCCTACCTGTCCGCCGACGTCGTTCTTCCAAGCCCTTCCGGCTGTCGCCGACCCAGCCCCTGCGGCTGGCCGCCCCAATCAAGCCCCTCCGGCTGCCCCATCCAAGCCCCTCCGGCGATTGAGGAGCGGGGGCTGGGGCGGAGCCCCGGGGCTCGACACCGGCGCCGGGTACATCGGCATCGTCAACCGCCCGCGCGAGCCACCCGCACCGCACAAACCTTGAACTCCGGCATACGAGACGTGGGATCCAGCGCCGGATTCGTCAGGGTATTGACACGCCCCAGCCCGGGCCAATGAAAGGGCATGAACACCGTGTCGGGCCGAATCGTAGGGGTGAGCCGGGCCGGAGCCTGCGCCTCGCCACGACGGGAAGTGACCGTCACGGCGTCACCCTCCGCGATACCCAGACGCGCGGCCAGCCTCGGATGAAGCTCCACGAACGGCCCCGGCGCCGCCTTGTTCAGCTCGGCCACACGGCGCGTCTGCGCCCCCGACTGGTACTGCGCCACGACCCGCCCCGTCGTCAGATGGAGGGGGTACTCCCCGTCCGGCTCCTCCGCCGCCGGGCGATGCGACACGGGAACGAAACGGGCCCGGCCGTCCTCCGTGTGGAATTCGTCCAGGAAGAGGCGCGGCGTGCCCGGGTGTTCGGGGTCGGGGCACGGCCAGTGCAGAGCATCGCCCTGTGCCAGGCGGGCGTAGGAGATGCCCGCGTAGTCCGCAGGGCCGCCGGCCGACGCGCGGCGGAGTTCGTCGAAGACCTCTTCCGGGGCGGTGGGGAAGCCCTTCTCCAGTTCGGGTGCCAGGCGGGCGGCCAGGTCCCGGAGTACGTCCAGGTCCGAGTGGACCCCGGGGGGCGGGGCCACGGCTTGCCGGCGTAGGAGGACGCGGCCCTCGAGGTTCGTTGTCGTTCCCGATTCCTCGGCCCATTGCGTCACCGGGAGGACCACATCGGCCAGTTCGGCCGTCTCGGACAGGACCACGTCCGCCACTGCCAGGAAGTCGAGTGAGCGGAGTCGCTCCTCTATGTGCGCGGCGCGGGGGGCCGAGATCACCGGGTTCGACGCCATGACCAGCAAGGAGTGGATGTCTTCGCCGAGCGCGTCCAGGAGTTCGTACGCGGAACGGCCGGGGGCGGGGAGGTCGTCCGGGTCCACGCCCCAGATCTCCGCGACGTGGGCTCGGGCCGCCGGGTCCGTCAGTTTGCGGTAGCCCGGCAACTGGTCGGCCTTCTGGCCGTGTTCACGACCGCCCTGCCCGTTGCCCTGGCCGGTCAGGCAGCCGTAGCCGGACAGCGGGCGGCCGGGGCGGCCCGTGGCCAGGGCCAGGTTGATCCAGGCCCCCACCGTGTCCGTGCCCTTGGACTGCTGTTCGGGACCTCGGGCCGTCAGCACCATCGCGTGGTCGGGTGCCGTGAAGAGGCGTACGGCCTCGCGCAGGTCCGGGAGCGGAACGCCCGTCACCCGTTCCACGTACTCCGGCCAGTGCGCCATCGCCGCGGACCGCGCCGCCTCCCAGCCCTGGGTGCGCTCGCGCACGTACTCCTCGTCGACCTTGCCCTCCGCCACCACCAGGTGCAGCATCCCGAGCGCCAGCGCCAGGTCGGTGCCCGGGCGCGGGGCCAGATGCAGGTCCGCCTGGTCGGCGGTGCGGGTGCGGCGGGGGTCGATGACGATCAGCTTGCCGCCGTTGTCCTTCAGCTCCGTGAGGTAGCGCAGCGCCGGCGGCATCGTCTCGGCCAGGTTCGAACCGACCAGGATGACGCAGCCCGTGCGCGGGATGTCCTCCAGCGGGAACGGCAGACCCCGGTCCAGGCCGAACGCCTTCTGGCCAGCGGCTGCCGCCGACGACATGCAGAAGCGGCCGTTGTAGTCGATCTGCGAGGTGCCGAGGACCGTACGGGCGAACTTGCCGAGCGCGTACGCCTTCTCGTTGGTGAGTCCGCCGCCGCCGAAGACCGCGCACGCGTCCGGGCCGTGTGCCGTACGGGTGCGGGCCAGGCCCCCGGCGATCGCGTCCAGTGCCTCGTCCCAGGTGGCCGGTTCCAGGTGGCCGTCGGCCGAGCGGATCAAGGGGGTCGTCAGGCGGGCCCCGGGGGAGAGGACCTCTGCCGCGCTCTGGCCCTTTCCGCACAGCGCTCCGCGGTTCACCGGGAAGTCCGCCCGGCCCGCGACCGCCACGCCCGCGCCCGACGCGTCCGGCGTGAGCGTCATGCCGCACTGCAGCGCGCAGTACGGGCAGTGCGTGGGGGTGGAGGCCGGGGGCGGTGGGCTGGTCTGCGTGTGCATGGCCCCAGGGTGCGCCGGTCTTGTTACGCGGCGCTGGCGGGCGTGGTTACGCAGGTGGTACGCACATCTCGCAGTGGGCGGCGGGCGGGTGTGAGGTCAGCGCGGCTCGCTCAGCGCCCGGCGGATGCCGTCCTCCTTCGCGCCCAGGAAGTGGGGATCGGGGCGGATCATGACGTCCAGCGCCGCCTTGCCCGCCGCCAGCACCTCCCGGGCCCCGCCCGCGTACCAAATCAGGTCGTGCCGCTCATCCACCCCGACCCCGTACGCCGACACGCCCGCCGCCTCGCAGAGCGCCACCGCCCGCCGGACGTGGAAGGCCTGGCTGAGCAGCACCGCCCGGTCCACCCCGAAGATCTTCTTGGCGCGTACGCACGAGTCCCAGGTGTCGAACCCGGCGTAGTCGCTGACCACGGCCCCGTCCGGGACCCCGTGCCTGGTCAGGTACGTCCTCATCGCGTCGGGCTCGTCGTAGTCGGTGCGGCTGTTGTCCCCGGTGACGAGGACGGCGCGGACCCGGCCCGCCCGGTACAGCTCCGCCGCCGCGTCCAGGCGGTGAGCCAGATAGGGAGAAGGCTCGCCCTGCCACAGGCCCGCCCCGAACACCATCGCCACATCCGTACGCGGCACGTCGGCGGTCGACCGCAGCCGGTCCCCGGTCGACGTGAACAGCCACGTCGCCGGCAGCAGCGCCACCACACACACCACCATGACCCCCTGCAACGCCAGCCGCTGCCCCCGCCGAGTACGAGGCAGACGCGGACGCGGACGCGGATGCGGACGCGACAGACGCAGACGCACAAGAACCTCCGGTGGACGCCAACTGGTGAGTGGCGGGCGGTGAGTGGCGGGCGGCGAGTGGCGAGTGGCTTACGAAGCTAGGAGACGTCCTACGGGGGCAGATGGTTCGGGCCCGCGCAGCCGGGAGGCAACGCCCGCGGAACCGGGACACGGACGGGGGAGCGGTCGTTGAACCGGATCAGCCCTCCGGTGATCAGTCAGGTACGAGACGGGAGGGGGCGGTCGGGGTATGTCCGCGCGCAGCACCCCAGCCCCTGTCCAGGGCTACCGACGCAACCGGCGATGACATCGAGATGGCGAGCACGGACATACCCCGACCG
>NZ_BAAATS010000029.1:17065-22106 GCF_039533535.1 Streptomyces kunmingensis | reverse complement strand
CCCGCGGCATAGCGGTAGAGGGTCTCCACCACCGCGAACTTGTCCGCGATCGCGGCGGGAGAAGTGGTGTTGTCAGTGTCCGACATGGCGCGTCCTTACTTGGCGGGTCGTTACGTCAACCACCGTAGACCACTAAACGACACCTGTCGAATAGTGGTAACGTCGAGAGCGAACTCACCGAAGGGGTGTCATGTCGGAAACGGATCTGAGTGCTCAAATGGCGCCCGTCACCTGTGCCCGCAGAGAACTGGAGCGTTCTCATACCGAGTTGTCGGCCGGGCGCCGGGCCAGGTCAGTGATACGCGACGAGGCCGGAGCCGGGGCGCCACCGGCGCCTTCCCAGCCATTGGCCGGAGCGCGAAGGCGGCCGTCGAGATCCGAGGCGGCGGAGCCAAGTGGTTGCACTCGAAGCAGGGTGCGTCCATGGTGAGTGAGCAGACTTCGGCAGTCGCAGCGGATCCGCGCTTCACCCGCTCGCGACAGGCGATCGCGGACGCACTGGCCGACCTCATGGAGCGGACGCGGTCATGCCCTTCGGTCTCCGCACTGGCGGAAGCAGCAGGCATCCACCGCGCCACCTTCTACAACCACTTCGACTCGGTCGAAGAAGCCGCGGTGTACGTGATCGCGGACGATTTCCGTGCCCTGCATGACGTGTACATCCGCGATCGGCACAGGGGCACGGACGCGACTGCTGTCGAAGTGGCCACCCTGAACTCGATGCTGGACTCTCTTCGGCAGCGCAAGAGTCTCTTCCTGCTGGCCTCGACCTGGCGCTCGTCGAGCGGACTGATGGGGATCGGCGACCTTCTCCTGGAGCAACTGCACGCTCTCCGGCGCGACCTGGGTGTGGACGAGCAGGAGTCCGGCGCGAACAACTCCGTCGAGGACGTCTACACCGCCTCCGGCGTGCACGGAGTCTTCTCAGCCGCGGTCGGAGGCAACACCGACTGCGACCCGGAGGAGATCACGGTCCGTCTGTACGCTCTCCTGCCCCAATGGATCCGCCGGCCACCGGAGTCGTCGTCGACGCACGTCAGCGAATCGGCCAGTCGAGATGCCAAGCCGATTCGATGACCGTACCCGCGATCCCCGCCCCCACCAGGGGTGACGCTGTGCCCTCTCCCCGTCAGCGCAACCTGCCCTCACTCACCGGAGTTCACTGATGACCTCTCACATCCCCCCGGCTCCGACTATTCGTTATCTGGCAGTCACCCTTGACTGCTCCGACCCCGTCGAACTGGCGCATTTCTACAGCCAGGCCCTCGGCCTGCCCGTGGCCCATTCCACTGACGGCTTCGTGTTGCTGGGCAGTGAGGGTTCACCCGGCCTGGGCTTCTATCGTCTGGCCGACTACCAGCCCCCGACCTGGCCGGAGTCCACCGTACAGAAACAGGCCCACCTCGAACTGGGTGTGGATGACCTGGATGCGGCCGAGGCCCGGCTCATCGCTCTGGGAGCCGTCAAAGCGAGCCTGCAGCCGCTGCCCAACCGACGACGGATCCTGCTGGATCCTGCTGGCCACCCGTTCTGCATCACTCTCTGAGGACGATCGCCCAGGCGGCGAATCGACGCACAGTGTTCAGCGCCGCAGCGAAGATCCGCTCGCGCACCTTCATAGACGCAATATCCATCACACCGGTTTCGACGCGCAGACGCCGCTCGGCGGCTGCGCGTCGAGAGGAGACATCACGTGAGCATCGCCCTTGTACGCAACCCAGGCGACGGCCAGGACTTCCGCTACTACAACAACGTCATCGAGCAGGTGGCGACCAATGCGGAGACGAGCGGAGCAGTCAGCGTCATGCGTCTCACCGTCGGCCCTGAGGACGCGCCACCTCTGCACACCCACAGCCGGGAGGACGAGAGCTGGGTGGTCCTCTCCGGCCGAGTCCGGTTCTGGGTCGGATCGACCTCACTCGACACGTGCGAAGTGCACGACGCCGAACCCGGCGCCTACATCCACGTGTCCAGGCTCGTCCCCCACACCTTCCAGACCATCACACCGACCGCGGAAGTTCTCGTCATCAACAACCCCGGAGCCATCGAGGGCCTCTTCCACTCAGTAGGGTCCGCCGACGCGCGCGCCGACGCCGAGCACACCGACCTCGCGGCCGACTACGGGATCGTGAACCACGACAACCCGCCCCCCGCCTAGATCCCGGGCCGCGCCCGGCGATCGTCAGCCGGGGTCGGCTGCGGCTCCCGACCCGCACTACCGCAGAAGGCCGGCAGCGCTGGCCCTCGGCCTCGACAAGCCACACTCCCAGCACCTCGATTGAAAGAAGGACACCATGAGCAAGGACCTCAAGGACCTCAAGGACAAGGTCATCGCCTACCTCCACGCACTGGAGAAGCCTGACTTCGAGGCCGCGCGCGCCCTGTGCGCCGAGACAGCTACCGTCTGGCACAACGACGGCAAGGGAGACGAGACGCTCGATGAGTACTTTGAGGGGCTGAAGAGGCAGATCGGCTCCTACGAATCGATCCGCTACGACATCATCCGCCAGTTTTCCCAGCCGGGCGCAGTCCTCCAGCAGCACGTGGTCCGGGTAACCGCGAAGAGCGGTGAGCGCGGTGGGGTGCACGCCGCGGTCTACTTCGCCTTCGACGATGCCGGGCTGATCACCCGCATCGAGGCGTACGCCAACTACATCCCCGACAGTCAGGACAGCTGAGGCGGCGGCTGCGCTCACCCCACCATCACGACGGCATGCCGGGCGAGGAGCGCTCGCGCCGTCACCGTCCAGACGCGCCGTAGCGCGGGGCCCTGAGCTCGGCCTGGACCGCGCTCAGGAGCCGGAGCGGCGGCCTCTGGTGCGTCGCATCAGGACCCATCCGCCTGCACTTGCACTCATGCACTCATGCCGCGCAGGGTCCGCTGCAGACCGGCGTCAATGCGGTCCATCGTGGCCGCGTAGGCCTCGGGCATGTCGACATCGAGTCGGTCGGCGAGCACGAAGACCCACCACAGGCATTCAGCCAGCTTGTGCCGCAGTTCGGCGTCTACATCGCCGTCGATGTCCCAGGTGTGCTCGGCGGCAAGCACCAGGCGCCCGACATAGGCGGCATCGTTGGTGAAGCCGACCGCCAGCTCCGGCAGCGTCCACGTCCGACCCAGTACACGCTGTTCGATCTGCTCGTACTGGGCTCGGACCTTCAGGGCCCTGTCGTCCGCCTCGACGAGTCCGTTGTCGTCGTCCTGTGTCGGTGTCCCGCTCATGGGAGTTCCTTTCGGTGTGGTTGTCCGTGTCATGTATGACGCTAGGGCCAGATGCGGACGTTTTTGGTCCTGGTTTGAGCTCGGCGTGGCCGAGCCTGTCAGCAGATGGGTGACGTGCGTCGTGGGATCGGCCGGCGGCCTGGCTCCTCATGGACCACTTGACCGTCCTCCGAGACGCGGTGGGGCTGTGGGGCACGTATACGACCGCATCCTGGGTCTCGGCGGTGCGGTGTGCGGCCCCGCTCGCCGCGTCAGGGGTTGGGCACCGCGGCCAGTTCGAAGTCGGCCCGGTCGGTGTCTACTCCGTTGATCCGCAGGGAGATCGCGTGCCGTCCGGGGTAGTAGCGGCGTGTCGTGATCGGCCGGAACGAGTGCTCCCGGGTCACCTGGATCTGTTCGTCCGGCGCGAGGGTGCGGGTGGTGAGTTTGAACGTCTTGCCGGTCTGGCTCCCGTCGGCCTTCCGGTGATGCACGACGTAGTCGATCGAGAGCCGCGCCTGGTGAACGCCGGCGTTGCGGATCGAGGCGGTGAAGCGGACGCTGTCGCCCATCGGGACAGTGCCCCGGTCCAGCACGGGTCCGTCGATCTCCAGGACTGCGGGGGCGAAGCCGAGCAGTTCCAAGGCCCCGGGGTGGCCGCGCTTGACGAGTGTGCGCAACCCGTGGCGGACGAGACGTTCGGTGGTGGTGTCGGGACGGTCCAGCCAGCGGCGGGCCGTGTCGAGGACGATCTCTGGGTGGTCTCGGCTGAGGTCGTTGAGATGGTTGGCGACCGAGCGCCGCACGTACTCGCTCTCGTCCCGGTACAAGACGTCCAGGATCGGCACGGTCGCCCCGGGACGGGCCATGATGTCCGGCACCCGTACCGCCCAGGGCAGGTAGGGGCGGGTACCTTCGGAGGCAAGCCTGCGCACGTCGGCGTCCATGGAGCGCGTCCAGTCGTCGGCAATGACGTGGAGGGCCCTGTCGAGGTCGTGCCGCAGCAGGGTTCTGAGGGCGAATTCTGCGGTGAGGCGGCCAGTGAGGCTTGCGAGTAGTTCCATCGCCTCATCGAAAACCACTGCCCCGCCTTCTTGAACGGCGCGGGTGGCAAGAGCGCTGGTGACCGGCCAGATCATCCATCCGGTGAGGTGCGGGGTGTCGTCGCGTGCCATGCGCACGGTCCGCGCCAACGCGGCGTAGTCGCCCGGCAGGTCCGTCAGCAGTGCGTCACGCAGCAGGTCGGCGCGCTGCCGCAAAGTCAAGGAGTCGATCTGCCGGGGCGCCGCACGCAGTGCGGTGAGGTCGGCATCAGGCGCGACGGCCCGGATCGCACGCGTAAGACCGTGCACGGTATGTCGGCCGATGAGTTCGTCGGCGAACGGCATGGTGGCCTCCCAGAGTCACCCGAGGTACCGCAGCCCGGTGGTGAGCTGCCAGTCCACGCTGTCGTGGTCGATCGTGGCGTGGACGGGAGAGTCCGCCATCTCGCCGGTGATTCCCGCGGCGCCGGCTCGTGCGTGCGGCAGGCTGTCGTAGGCGACGATGTCGATGATGCGACCGTCGTTGGTCCCGACGATACGGCGCCACAGAAATCCGGGCTGTCGCTTGAGGTAGGCATCGATATCGGCGTTCGCCGCGACGAAGTCATCGACGGTGCAGCCCTGAGCGGGGCGGAGGGTGGTGATTTCGAGTGTCTCGGCCATGATGTGTTCCGTTCGGGTGCGTGTTATCGGGTGAAGGCTTGGGAGGTGATGCCGTTGATGGTGGTGTTGCCCTGCTGGAAGCCGGTCATGGATTCGATCATGTTGTGGGGGTAGTCGAGGGTGGGTGTGGTCA
>NZ_BAAATS010000029.1:0-17056 GCF_039533535.1 Streptomyces kunmingensis | reverse complement strand
TGGAGGTGACTTCGGAGCGTTGGCGGACCCAGGTGAGGGCTGTGGCGGCGACGGTGGTGTGGAGGCTGTCGGCGATCTCCTTGAGGGCGTCGAGGAGGGTGAAGGTGGATTCGGTGAGGTGGTGGGCGGTGTAGGCGGTGCGGCCGGAGCCGGCGACCTGGGTGGTGGTGCGTGTGTACTTGCCGGACAGGGTGCCGCTGGCGAGAGGGGACCAGGGGGTGATGCCCAGTCCGTGGCGGCGGGCGGCGCCGAAGGTTTCGCCCTCGACGGTGCGGGCGAGCAGGTTGTATTCGACCTGGAGGGCGGCGATGGGCTCCCAGTCGCGCAGCCGGGCGGTGGTGGCGGCCTCGGCGATCCACCAGGCGGGGGTGTTGGACAGGCCGATGGCGTGGATCTTTCCGGCGCGGACCAGGTCGGTGAGGGTGGAGAGGGTTTCTTCCATCGGGGTGTGCCGGTCCCACTGGTGCATCCAGTAGAGGTCGATGTGGTCGGTGTTCAGTCGGCGCAGGGAGGCGTCGAGTTGGGCGCGGATGGCTTTGCGGCCGGCGCCGCCGGAGTTGGGGTCGTCGGCGGCCATGTTGCCGCCGAACTTGGTCGCCAGGACCATGCGGTCGCGGGCGCCGGGGCGCTTGTCGAAGTAGTGGCCCAGGGTTTCCTCGGAGGCGCCGTTGTTGTACATGTTGGCGGTGTCGACGAAGTTGCCGCCGGCCTCCCGGTAGTGGTCCAGGAGCGCGAAGGATGCGTCGGGGGCCGAGCCCCAGCTGCCGTCGTCGAAGTTCATCGCGCCGAAAGCCAGGGGACTGACACGCAGACCCGAACGGCCCAAAGTGCGGTACGACGTCAAAGACATGGGGTTCTCCTCGAAGAAGCGGCGGGCTGTGCACCCACCCTCCCCGGCTCCGCCCTTATGAAGAAGGCCCTACCAGCCAGGGTGCCCCACACCCAGGACACGGGAGTGGGGCGACGTGTCGTCTACCGGAGCACCATCGTCTTCGCCGTGTACCGGCCGGAGAGAGGAACCCAAGTCCCGGCCGAGGGCGACGAGGCCAGGCCCTTCCCCGACTACGACACGCCTGTGCTGTCCGCGAGTACGAGTCGACGGGTGGGAGCACTTCGGTGCTGCACCCGGATGCCGAGGCGGCGGTCGGCACACACGCTCGCTGCACGGCGCTCCAGGACAGGTGGCTCAGCCCCGTGACCTGGAACTCCGCACACCGACCGCACGCACCGACCCCCGCTGCGCCCGCGCTTCGCGCGAACAACGGGGTTCGAAGACGAGCTCTGGCGACGGGCCGGTCGATGGAGAGCTGTTGCGCGTCATGCCCGGATCTCGATGGCCGCTGCGGGGCAGATCAGGGCGGCCTCCCGCACGGCCGCGTGTTCATCGGCCGGCGGCCGGCGCTCCAGCAGGACGACGATGCCGTCCTCGTCACGCTGGTCGAAGACCTCGGGGGCGGTCAGGACGCACTGCCCGGCGCCGCAGCACCTGTCTTCGTCGATGAGGATGTGCATCATGCTCCTGTCTGCTGAGAAGGGCGGGCGGAACACCGCACAGGGTGCGAAGGCGTGTTACCAGGTGACGGGGAGTTCGTGGACTCCGTAGACCACCGTTGTCTCCTTGAACCGGATGTCGTTCAATTCACTGTCGAGCCGCAGGCCCGGGAAGCGGCGCAAGAGCGCCGGGTACGCCAACTGCAGTTCCACGCGGGCGAGATTCTGACCGAGGCACTGGTGAGGTCCTGAGCCGAAGGCCATGTGCCGACGGGCCGATCGGTCGATGTCCAACTGCTCAGGAGCATCGAAGACCGCCGGATCACGGTTGGCGGCGTCATTGGCGCAGATGACCGCGTCGCCCGCCGCGATGTGCACGCCACCGATCTCGATGTCCTCCAGAGCCACACGGCGGCGTCCGTTGTGGACGATGGTCAGGTAGCGCAGCATCTCCTCGACTGCGTTGGCCACGCGCTCGGGAGTGCCGTCCCGTACGGCGGCGAGCTGATCGGGGTGCTGGAGCAGGACGCAGGTGCCCAGGGCGATCATGTTCGCGGTGGTTTCATGCCCGGCGATCAGCAGGAGGCGGGCTTCGTTGGCGCATTCCTCTTTCGTGCTGACCCCGGTCGCGAGTTGCTGGGAAGCTATGCGGCTGAGCAGATCGTCCCCGGGGTGGTGCACTTTGTGCTCGATGAGGTTGCCGAGATACTCGATGAGTTCCCCGGAAGCCTTGAGAACCGTCTCGGGTGCGCTGCGGGTGTTGATGATGACGGCGCTGGCCTGCTGGAAGAAGTCGTGATCGCTGTAGGGCACTCCGAGCAATTCGCAGATGATCAGGGACGGCAGTGGCAGGGCGAAGGCCGTGACGAGATCGGCCGGTGGGCCCTGATGCTCCAGGGCGTCGAGCAGGTCGTCGATGATGCCTTGAATACGCGGGGCGAGCTGCCGGGTACGCCTGACGGTGAAGTCGGCCGTGTAGGCGCGCCGCCGGACGTTGTGCTCGGGATCGTCCATGAAGAGGAACGAGCGGTTGTGAGCGCGGGCGGCTTCGTTTCCGGCGCCGATGCTGGGATAGCCGGGGAGGGTGTTGTTGGCGCTGATACGGCTGTCGCGCAGGAGGGCCGCCTGATCGGCATGCCGGGTGACCAGCCATGCGGTACGGCCGTTCCACAAGGAGACCCTGGATATGGGCTCGGTGGCCAGCAGCTCCGTTGTGGCGGGCGGCGGGTCGAAGGGACATCCTGGGGCGCGTTCGGCGGGCCAGCGCATGGGAACGGCGGGGGCTTGAGGCATACCTGTTCCTTCTGACTGATGGTTCGGTGGCCGTCTGGCGGTTGTGGCAGGACACGTGTGGTGTGGGTAGCCGGTGCTCGCCCGCAGGTGACACTGTCCGGCCCGTCGGCTCCCGGTCGGGATCCGTATGAGTCGTGCCGGGCGCCGTTCGACGGCGCGTGATGGCTCGGCAACGGGCTGTCACGCACGTTACGTGGTGTGTCAGATCCGCGGAAGAGTCAATTCATGTATACGGCATGTTTCTGGCCGTCCGAGCGCGGGCGGGACGCTTCGGTCAGGTGTTGGTCATGGGCGGCGGAGCCCCCTCGCCGCGAGGGGATTGAAGATCGTTATGCCTGGTGGGAACGGACGGGGGCGCGAAACCCGCAGCGGCCGGCCGTGGGCCGACCCGCAGCCTGACCTCTTCGGATGGGCTGGGGAAGCGGGTCGCCAAGGCCCACGAAATGGCTGGTTGTTGCTTCACACAGGCATCGAAATCGCAAAATCCTGGCCCTTCTCCGGCCTGTCGGGGCTGCCTCGAGACCCGTACGTCGTGTCAAAGACGAATCGCACAACCCGGTCGCCATTAACAACGTTACGAGGGTATTGACTGGGCAGTCGTCGGAAAGGCGCTCGTGTCGAATTTGTGTATTCATGCTCGTATCCGCCTCTCCGTACGGCATCGTGCCGTACGGATCGAGGGTCTCGCGGCGCGGTCTGCTCCTGATCGAAGCCGGTTGCACCATGCGGAAACATTTCGAGCTCGTGACAGGACTGCGGAAAATCTGGTGCGTGCTCCGGGACATGTAGCAAGCTGACAGCGGTAGCCGTGGGATCTCGTCGATCCCACTCCAGTCCGTCAGTCCGTGAGAGACGCGTCACGCGGGGTAACGGGCGGCCTTGGGTGGGCCTCAGCCGGGGGAGCGGGCCGTATCGTCCGGCGTGCGCGGAAGTCTTGGCGGGGCCCTTTCGTGCCGAAATCGATTGAGTAATCGCGGGGTCACCGTGTTTCGGCGGGGCGAAATGAGGTAGGGGCTCCCAGGCTGTAGTTGCTGCCTGAAATCAAGCTGAGAGATCTTGTGAACGGGGGTGTCGTCTCGTGGCGGTGGATCCTTTTGTTGACGCTGTTGTGGTGATGTTGACGGGGATGCGTGTGCCACGAGGCTCATCTGCGCGGTTGCGGGATGAGGTGGAGTTGCCCCATCGGGAGGTCGAGCGTGCCCTGGGTGAGTTCGAGGAGCTGATTTCTGGGGTCTCTCGTGGCGTTGCGAGTAGCGCGAGCGGCCGGTGGGGTGCGGCATATGGGGATGCGATGTCGACGTTTGTGTCGGGCGCCGGGGGTGATGTGCTGGGGCGGCTACGGGCGCGTGCGGGCGAGCTGGCGGAAACTGCGCGCGAGACGGGCTATCAAATTGATTATACGAATCGGATGATTATTGCGCAGGTGGCGCAGTTCTTGTTCGAGTGGACTGTGACATTGGTGTTGGCGGTCTTCAATCCTCTTCAGGCGTTGATTGAGCAGAGTTTTTTGCGGTTGTTGTACCGATATATTCTGCGAAGTTTTCTTTTGCGTCTACTGGCGAGTGTCGCTGGTTTTGAGGTGATGAATGTCGGGTTGGCGTCGGTGATGGATGGTCTGGCGCGATGGTCGTTGGCGAGGGAAGGGAAGTACACGAATTTCGCTGGGCAGTATGCGTCTCAGGCCGCTGGCTTCGGTGCGGTGCAGGGCGCGTTCGCGGGGATGGTGCCGTTCGCGGGTTCGGCGGTAGGTGGGTTGCTGTCGAAGGGGCTGGGACGGGATGTGGCGGCGGATCTGGAGGATGTTCTCGCGCCGGTGGTGGGGGGCGGATCGGGGGTCCAGGGTCCGGGGTCGGGGCTCGGGGCTGACTTTGTGCGCGATGTGTCGGTCGGGGTGGCGGGGCTGGTGCGTGGGGGCGGCGGGCGTGACGTGCTGCGGGACCGCGTGGTGCGGGCGTTTGCGCGGGAGTTCGGTCCGGTGGCGGGCGAGGGGGTTGCGCGGGGTTGGGGTGTGAGGTGGGTGGACGCGGTGGTGGCGGGTGCGGGGAGCCGGGGGCTGGGGGATGCGCTGGCCTCGGGTTTGGAGAGGTTGGAGAGTGCGGAGGCGCGGTCGGCGCTGTCGTACGGAGTGGCGGGAGCGCTTTCGGGCGGCTGGGGGCGGAAATCCAGTGGTTTCGTGGGGGACGCGGTGGCGAACGCGGCGCATCAGAACGTGGCGGAGGGGTTCTACAACCTGTTCACGACGGGGCGGTTCATGACGTCATGGGAGACAGGGGTGTCGGGGGCGGGGAGCGCGGGGTTCAGCCGTGGGCTGTCGGTGGGTGCTCGGGGGCTGGGTGGTCTGCTGCGAGACAAGACGGGTCTAGGTGGACTCGACAAATTCAACACACCGCTGCCGCCGTCGGGGACGAACGGATCGCCTGGTGAGGATGGTGCCTCCTCGAGAGGATCGTCGCGAGGGGCAGGGCTGCCGTTGATAGGTGGGGCGCCGGATTCTGTTGCGGTGTCGACGGTGGAGCACTCGGCGGAGCTTCCCGTCCACACGGGTCTCGTCCACACGGGTCTCGTCCACACGGGTCTCGTACATACGAGTCCGGTGCGGACGAGTACAGGCGTGAGCCCGGACACGAGCGGGGGTCCGGACGCTGAAGGGGGCTCAGGCGCGAGCGGAGACCTGGAAGGGTTCGGCCGGCGGCTCTCTGGGAGCACGGATCGCGACGGCCCAGCTGTGTCCGAGAGCGACACGGAGATACCCGCGCGGTTCACGGCGCCGACCGTGCCCGGCGACGTAGGACTGGAGGGCGCGAGTGACAGCGTGCCCGGGTTCCTTATCGGCAACACGGCGGGCAGGGGATCCGCCGACGAGGAGACGTCCTCGGAGACCCGCGGGTCTGAACCGGCAGGTGGCGGCGCGGACACGGAGCTCTTCCGGTCAGCAGGTCCGCGTCCCCCTGCTGGCATACACCTGACGTCCGACGTACACCTGGCGTCGTCGTCGGACGGGAGCACGCCGCTGGGTGCGCCGGGGTCGCGGGCGCGCGAGGTCGTGGCCCAGTTGGGTGGGCTTACAGGGAGGACCGGGACAGGACACGACGAACCGTCCGGGCCTGTACGAGCGCTTTTGGACACAGACACTGCGACAGCGGAAGAGAACCGCGCGGTGGTGGACGACGGCTCGCGCGGCCGCGCTGAGCAGGTCACGGTGGAGAGGCAGGCGGCACAGGAGGCAAGAGACGCTGGAGAAGAGCCGCGGCATCGCCTGGAGGGCAGGCGGTGGCAGGCCGATCCGGCGGAAGGTCGAACGGAGCGGGCTGATGAGGGGCGGCATGCGGAGTCTTCCGCGGGGGAGCGGCGGCAGGGGCCGGCGGCGCTTTCGGCCGACGCACAGAGACAAACGGCGGAACAGTGGCCCGGGGCGAGGGAGACATCCCGACAGGGTGAGGACGCCGGGGAGGGCCAGGGCACCGGGGGGAACGAGACGGTCCGTTCCTCGGAGATGCCGGTCGGCGAACGTGTGGCGGCGCGATCCACGAGCCGGGCGGCCCTCGATACGCGCCCCACTCCTCCTACGGTTCCCGGTGAACCCCACGGCTCGGGCAGGCGTTCCGTGCCGACGCCGGAGAAGCCCGGCGCGCAGGGGGTCCCGGGCGTGCGGAGCGAGGATCTGGACAAGATTCTCGGCGCCCGGGCCCCACTGGATCTCAAGCCTCCGCCACCGATGGAGCGAGACCACACATCCTCCGGCGTGATGTCCAGCCGTAAGCCGTGGAGCTATCCGTCAGTGGACACCTTGACGGCCGAGCGGTGGCGGCCCTTGTTCGAAACCGCGCGGACCGCGCTGGAAGGGTTGCCGCCACCCGAGCGCAGCGAACTGCTGCGGGTGGCCGAGGGCATCGTGGCACCTCGCCACCAGTCACCACCCGTCATCCGGACGGACCTGCCCGTGGCAGCGGCGACTTATGGGCAGTTGTACGACAACATCGTGCACACGGTGGCCTACCAGCTGCGTCAGGATCGGGACCTGCCTGACCTGGGGCCGAGCGCCGAGGACGTGTCCGAGGCACTGCGCACCGCCTTCCGCACACAGCGGCACAGCGGTGGACCGGCCGGCGCATCGGATGCTCACACCCCGGGGTTCGAGCCGGCCGATCGCACGGCGGGCGCTGCGGCGGCCACGGCGGAGACCTCGCAGAGGCCGGTGGGTACCTCGAACGACCGGTCGCCGGATGCAGAACCTGATGTACGGGACGTACAAACTCCGTCGATGCCCCCTGCCGGCCGATGGTCCGCAGGGCCTCGCGCGCCATTCGGCCATGACCATGGCACCCGCATCGAGACCGGCCTCGAAGGACCGAGTGGAGCGGTGCTCCTGAGCGGACCTCGTCTTGAGGGCGCCGCGCCGTACCGGGTCCCGGCGGATCTTGTCCCGCTGGCGGAGGGCAAGGACCGCGAGCGGTGGTACGCCTTCACTGCCCGTCCCCCTGAGGCCGACGCGGTATCCGGTCACAAGGTCGATGACATCACCTACGAGATCAGCGACACCACCGGTAGCGTCGACCTGCTCGACGGCAGACTGCTGACCTCCGGCCTGTGGTTCGCCTACGGACACGACTTTCTCCAGCCCGGCGTCGGGGACAGCGCCTACTTGCTGCGCGGAGACAACGGGTGGATCGGACAGATCTCCAGCGGCCCGCAGTCGCCGCCGGGTTTCGCCATGGACCGTCCGTATCGTCTCAGCGCGGATCCCACCGGCCTCTACCTTGTGCCGTTCTCCGGTGAGGAACAGCCCGTCCACATAGCCCTGGAAGAGCAGCCCGTTCATTTCGTCGAGAGCGGGATGGGGGCGCGTTCCGCCGGGTCGAGCTCCCTTGACCGCGTTCTTGACGGACAGGACGCTCCGGCCGTCACCGGAGACGTCATGAACACTGGAGAGGTCGTAGCTCGTCCGGCTACAGAGGAGAGGGCCGCGCACGTACCGACGCAGTACCTTCCCGCCGCACCGCTCCTCCTTCCCTCCACCGGAGTGTCACTCGTACCGTCCGGGACGTCCGCCACACCGTCCGCGGCCGGGAGGACGCTGTCCGAGCCGATGCCGAGCCCGGTGGCGGAGGCCCTCGACGGTCTGCGCCGGCTGCACACTCTGGGCCTTGAGCCGCCCGACCCGACAGCCTTCAGCGACCTCGTGGCGCAGGCGACCGCCACTGCTTCGTCCGCGCGCACCGGCACGGACCCGGAGGGCGCCGGGGCGGATCAGAGCGGACTTCCGGCCGACCGCCATCGGCACGTGGAAGAACTTCGCCGGAGCGCCGTCGCGCTGAACGATGCCGTGTCCGGGCGAATACGGAGCTACGTCCGGCACGCCTACCGTGAGGCCGAGCAGTTGTTCGCTCTCCCCGTCGCCTTCCGGTTCGACGAGACCCATGCGGCCGCGATGGATGAACTGAACGGGCTGGCGACTGCTTACGACCAGGGCTCAGCGAACTCGGGCGGCCCCGCCCCCGGACCACCCCCCACGTGGCCCGACGCCCTGGCCGACAGGGCCGGGCTGCAGCGACCGGGGCCGTTCGGCAAGCTGCGGGACGCACTGTCCGGATCGCGGTCGGGGCGTTGGACCGGGGACCGGACCCGGTCACGTCTGCTTTCCCTGGGAGGCCTGGCCTTCGAGGTGTACGGGCGGGGCTTCGGCGTCTCGCACCTGCAGACCCTGCGTCGGCTCACCGATGCCGTACGCGCTGCGCCCCAGGTGATGCGCCGTCCCGGCCGGCCACCCCACGAGGATGTCCGGATGCACGATCTCCGGGCCGTCGTCGAGGAGTTCCGTGCTCAGGAGGGCCGCACGAACTCGGAGGGGCGCGAAGAGGCGGCGGAGGCGGTGACGGTCGAGGAGGTGCGAGCCCTGGTCCGGCTCGCACAGCCCGGCTTCGGCACGGGGACACTGACCATGGACGTGCTGAGCCGCGGCTGGGGAGCCGAGGGCGCTGCCTTGCGTACTGAGGCGCGGCGCATCAGCGGTGAGGCACTGCTTGCCGTCAGCAGGCTGGAGTACGCGACGCTCACCTCCCTCGCGGTCCTCGGCCGGCACCCTGGCACCGCCGATCACTGGCCCGGGACGATCGGGACCGCCTCGGCGCGGGTACGCGACGGGCTCACGAGCGTGCGGGCCCTCGGTGATGCTCCGTGGCGACCGGGGCAGCCCGCCCGACGGGAGGAGGTGAACGCACGAAGGAGCAGCCTGTACCGAGAGGTCGACGAGGCCTACGACGTGCTGGCGAGCGCTCTGAGCGCGTCGATCGGCCACCGTCTCGCGGTGGCGGTCGCGGTCACGGGGGCGGAGGCGCTGCCTCGCGCTGCCCACGACACGGTGCCGCACTCCGATACACAGGAACCGGACGGGCCAGCGGCCCTCAAGGCCGTCCGGGACCTGCTGAGAGCGTCGCAGGACACGCCTCCCGGCCCGCGGAGGATTGATGAACTCCTCGGCATATCCGCCCGGTTGGACGTCCCTACGGACTCTGCCGGACGCGCTCAGAGGCCGACTGCGGACTCCTCCGCCGATCGGCACGGGGATGACCATGCCCTCCCGGAGCAGCAGGAGGATGCGCCGGCCGTCTCGACATCAGATGACACCCCGATGCGCCGTCTGCCGGGACGGGTGACGGAGTGGATTCGCGGCGCGGAGCCTGCGGAGCCTCTTCCCTGGGGCGAGTGGGGGCGGATCGCGCGCGTCGGGGGTGTCTGGACAGGGGCGGACGAGCAGATCGCGGAGCTGGCCGCGAGTGCTGTGACGGAGGCGCTGCGACCCTTGGTCGTCCGCGCGACGGTGGACCGGTTCCGGCAACTCGGCGGTGTGGAGGCCGGTCGCCGACTGGCGTCCGCGGAGGGCCTGCGGCTGTATCCGGCGGGACATGAGGGGGCGGTGACCATACGGCTTGTCCTGGGGCCTCTCCCCAGCGACGGCGGTGGACATCTGTATCGCGCACCCGAGGAGGTGCAGTCCGTGCAACTGGGCGCGCGGCCCTCCCTGGCGGTGGACCTGCCACAGATCATGACGCCCTCCACCTTCACGGGGTTCACCGACAACCGCTCCTTCGCGCCGCCGGTCGGCCCCTTGAACGTGCAGACCGGAACGGCTCGCCTGCCCTGGGCCGCCATGGGCCCCACGGCGTCCGTCCAGGGCTCGCGAGGGCACGGCTCGTACGAGGGCGCGGTGATCCAGAGCATCCAGCAGATCTGGCACGACCGGTACGCCTACTTCGAGGTGCCGGGGAGCCATTGGCTGGTCACGGCGTCCGGTGAGGAACTGCGGAGTGAAGCCGGGCCGGTACTGCTGGCCTTCGCGGAGGACGAGTCGCCCCTGGCTGACGGGTTCGACGGACCAGAGCCCGACGGCTCCGCAGCACGGGGCACCGGCACGCCGCCCCGGGTCGGGAGCGGCCCGGGGGAGCGCGTCATCCTCGCCCCGGCCGCGGTGGAGTTGCAGCGCGAATTCCACGGCGTGCTCAGGCGGGTCACGGTGATCGCGGAGTCCCTGACGGCGGACGCCGGTGCCGAGGCAGCGGCCGGGGACGTCCTGCGACGGTTCGGTTCACAGGGGTTGTCCGACGACTTCCGGGAAGCCGTGCTGCACCTGTTCTCGGGGTCCTCGCTCCTGGACGTCCATCAGCATGTCATCGGTGCCGGATACGTCACGCCGGCACTGCCCATGGCCGGCGACCATGTGGGGCAGTGGGCGGGACTGAGGCTCACCAGCCGGCTGAGGTCCGCCGAGCGGATCGGGACCAGCCATGGATATGTGCAGCAGGACGCCCGCCACCTGTTCTGGAGCGGGGAGTCCGGCTCGATGACCTCCGGGGCCTCCGCGGGCCTCTCGGGAGGTCTGGGACTGCCGTCGTTCCCCCTGAGAGGCGGCACGGGTCAATTCTCCGTATCCGCCTCCGGAGGCACCTCCCTGGGCGTCAGCCGTGCCCTGTCCGCGTCGGCGGGGGGCGGCGACTGGCGCTATGTCAGCTATCCCGCCGACACACATGTGTACCGCCTTCGCATGGATCTGGTCACGGACATCAGGTCGTCCAGGCCGGCTGCCGAAGGCCGGGTCGACCACCCGATGACCGTGTACGTGCGGATACCCGCGCAGGAGGCGGAGGGCTTCGAGGCGCAGTTGCTCGCCGCACGGAACGGGGAACACCAGGCGAGCGTTGCCGACGCCCAGGGAACGCCCACGGTGCTGTCCGGCGAGCCCGCGCCCCCGGACCGTATGCCGCCCCCAGGGATTCTCGGCGGACACAGCCGCGGGTTCACGGTGGTCGACCTCCTCGGCGGATTCGAGCATGTGGTGCCCGAGGCGCTGCGGCTCGTCCGCTCGGCGCTCTCCACGTCTCATCTCATGGGCGCTGCTACCTTGACGCAGCGGCAACTCCACGTACTGGAAAGGGAACTGGGCCAGCGCTTCTCCCTGGCAGCAGGGCTGCCCTACACGAGTCAGGCCATCAGCCACCGGATGGGGTTCACCCGGCGCTACCCGGTGCCCGGGGGACGGCTGCGCGTCGAGGTGGCTCTACGGGCCCGGCACACCGGTCCATGGACCGCCGGGCGCATGGACCGGGGCCGGATAGACCACTACCCGATCTCCTACGGCGATCTGGGCGCGCAGGAGACCGTCACGGCCCGGACGGACGTGTCCGCGTCGGTGAAGATGAACCTCGCCCCCGGGGCGGGAGCAGTGACGAACGCCGACTCCTCCGGGGCCTACACGTACGGATCGGCCACCTCGGCGGCGCTCACCGCCAGAGCGGGTGCCTGGGCGTCGAAGGGCTTCGTGTACGAGGGGCCGGTACGGACCTTCACCTTCCCGGCGCGGTTCGTCGTCGAGGTCGCCGTGACGTTCGAACCGGAAGCAGCGGACGGAGGCACGGTGCACGCGGTGGGACGGCAACTGGCCCACCAGGCCGTCAAGATGGTGTCGGACGGGCGTACCCCCACTCCGCCGGTCGCAACGGTCCGGGAGCAGGCGGCCATCGATGGTCTGATGCGCTACGTGACCCCCGAGGGACTCGCACCGCACACCGGAGGCAGCCGTCCGGCACAGCCGGCACCGTTCGCCGACGAGTTGGGCCGGGCCATCGTCCACCGTCTGCCCCGCCCCGACCGCGTGCCCGGCCAGAAGCCGTCGCCCGAGATACGGCAGTGGCTGAACGAGGCCGACTCGGACTTCCTGCGTGTCGACGACCTCCCCGTGGAGATGCTCGGTGTGGGGAGCCTCCGGGAGGCCACCGCTTCCCTGCTCGACGAGGCGGGCATCCCGGCCGCCACCTACGACGGCGTGCTGGACGGATACCTCAACGAGGACCAGCTGATCGCCCGCATGATGTTCGGCGGTCCGGCGGTGCAGGCGTTCTCCGTCACGCACGCCGGCCCGGCCGCCAACACCCGTGCCATGGTCACGCTCGAAGGCAGGCCCTATGGGCTGCACGAGGAGGCAGGCACCGCGCGTCTGCGGCAGAGCGACATCACGGACTCGGAGCCCGCAACCGTGTTCACACAGTCGCGGGAGACATCGCACACACTCTACGGACAACTGCTCGGCCTCGGCGGCACCCAGATCTCGGGCAGCCTGTCGGGGCACCGCACCCTGGCGAACCACAAGACCACGAGCATCGCGTCGAACGAGGCACTGAGCGGACACTGGATCAGCCAGGACGAGCGCACCTACCGGCCGGTGCGAGGCACCATGCAGTGGACCGTCACGGTCTTTGCCGACCGGACCAACGCCCTGGGCACCTGGAGAACCTCCCACGACAGCGCACGCGTTGTCGTACAGGGCGGTGTCCTCGTGCTGCGCCCCGCACCTCACGTACCGGTCGAGCGGCCCACGCACGTTCCCCCCACCCTCGAACCGGCCGAGGTGCCGCTGATGTCGACGTCCGACCGGTTGGAGTGGCCTGGCACGCCGTACACGCCGGACGGCCTCAACCCCGTACTCGACCTGGTGCGGGAAGTCCTGCGCGAGGCCGACCCCCAACTGCTGCGAAGGCAATGGCGGATCGTCGACGGCCGGGGCCGGAGCGAGCACACGGGACTGCCCACGACCTTGCGCACCATCCTGGAGTGGGATGCGCTGCTCGCCCACCGCGACACCATGCTGGGCCCGGGGCTGGTTCTCCACCTCGACCGCTCGATGGCGCTCAGCAGCGAACAGGTAAGTCTCCTCGTGCGCGCCGACATGGCGCCGGACGGGGGGACGTATCGCTACGAGGACACCAGGGACCGTGACTTCGCGCTGTACCGCTTGAACACGCGCCGGAACGTGGAGCGCCATACGCGAACCGAGGCGCACGGCGCCAGCCAGGTCATCAGTACAAGCGACCTGCCGCTGACGGGCCCGGACATGGTCTCCGCTTACCTCGCCGCCCAGAGCGGCGCGGACGGATACCGGCAGCAGACCCAGGCACGAGGCGGCATCCTCCGCACCCGCGACGTGCTGGGCATCGCCGGAGCGACCCACGCCTACAGCGGCACCCTGCGCATCACCGCCACGGTGTACCGGAACTACCTCCCGTCGAAGGCGTTGCAGGCACTCACGCTCGGTCTGGCCGGTCCGGCGTTCAGCCGGTACGTCGACCCGAACACCCCGGTCCGGCCCGCCGCGACCCGGCATGTCGACATCACCGAGCGCGTCCTGGTCCCCTCCTCGGTGCTGCCACCGCTCGGCCACGGCACACACGACGCCCCGCCGCCCGTCGCCAGGCGTGTCGCCCCCGCGCACGCCCCGGACACGCTTCTGGAACGTGAACGGCACCGGGTTCTGCGGGTCGACACCGCGGACATCCTGGGCCGTCGGGTGGTCCCCGCCGGTATCGATCCGGGCGCGCTCCGCGCACTGTTCGAGGACTCGGTACGGGAGGTCGTAGGATCCCGCGACGACGCGGGGAACCTGACGCCCGTGGCCCGGCTCCTCGCGGGCGCGGGAGTGCCCTTCGAGGCGTACGCGGCGGTACTCAGCCGTCACCAGATCATCTCCAGCTTCCACCTGACGGCGGACGAGGGGCATCTTTTCCCGCCCTTGGTACGGGAGGGAGGCGCGGTGACACAGACGCACGGCAGCGTCTTCCTGCGGACAGCCTTCTACGATCCGCTGCCGGCCGAATGGCTGAGTGGCCGGCTGACGTCGGAGACCCTGCACATGGAGGAGCGTGACGACCTGGAGGGCTTCGGCGCCACGATCACCGCCGACGCCGACGGCGGCCCCACACTGGCCGCTCCCGCGGGGAACACCTCATACGCCGCGATCGCGGCCGTTACCCTGGGGCAGAGCCACGACCACGGTGCCACGGCGGGAGAACGCCTGGTGCGGCCGGTGGCCTTCCGTCGCCAGGTTCCCTATCTGCGGGTCCGTGCCGGACTGCTCGCCGATGTGACACTGTCCGCGACCGACACCCAGGGCCCGGTGAGTATCGGATTGGGCCGGACACGACTCGCGTATCTGCTCGATCGCTCGGTGGACCTTCTCCTGGACCCCGAAACGGTACTCGCGCGGCGCATGCTGCACGAACGGCAGGGGATACCGACAGCGCACGGCCGTTATCTGCCGCGGGTGTCCGTCGAGGCACCCGCTCCGGGCAGCGAACAGGCCGGCGACGAACTGAGCCGCCTGCGCGCCGCGTACAGCCTCCCCCGGTACGGGGACTGGGTCCCGGTGGCCGGTTCGTACGACTCCACGACCGGACGGGTGCTGATGACATCCGGCCATCAGGAGGAGGCCGGCGACGGCATGCGCCGCTGGGGGGCGGGCCATGAGGAGCTGGACGCACGGGCATTCGCACTGCGCCTCGCCACGTTCCCCGAGATCATGGACCGCCCGGTCGTCCTCGTCATGGGGGGAGTGGACACGGAGTTCGCCCAAGAGGTCGCGGCGCTCTCCCACCGACCGCTGCTGTTCTCCACCGACGACATCGTGCAGGGAGACCGGGTCCGTGCGGTCGGCCGCCGCACACAGGAGGGGTCCTGGACCTATGTGCCGTCGGACGGCACGAGACCGGAAAGGCTCGGCGCTGACCTGGAGGATGTGGTGAGGGGGGAGGTACCGACCGCGCTGCGGGGGGAACGTGCGGCGGACCCACCAGGTCTTATGACGCCGAACCAGGCCGTGTGGTGGCGCGCGGCCGGCCCGCACGAGCGGAAGTGGCTCACGCAGGCCCGGCCCGACCACGGCCGGGCCGGGCCCAGGCCGGACCGTGGTCCTCACCAGGCCTCCCCCGATCAGGAAGGAGAGACTCCGGATGCGATCTCCTCGCGCATGGCGGGCGGGTGGCCGCGGCGCGGAGAAGCCGTCGCGGATCCGCGACCGGTCGTGGGGACGGACGCCACCGTCGCTGGACATCCGGACGCACCTCCCGGCCGGCATGTCCCTCGCGCTGTGATGGGTGCTCGGAAGTGGCAGGGCACGGTGAGCGAAGAGGTTGCCGAGCTGGAGCAGCGGTTGGTCAAGGCCGGTCATGGCGCCAGGGCATGGGTGCTGGTGCAGCCTGAGGAGGGTGGGGGAGCCGGAAGAAGGTCGCTGTATGTGATGTACAGACGGCAGAGAGGGGTGGAGTGGTTCGATCTGGACTCCAGCACGAAGACGACGGCTCCTGAGCGGGTACGAGGCGAAGGATGGTCACTGGAAGTCGACCGGGACGGAGAACTGATTGATCCTCCGACGAGTCTGCCGGGTTCCGGTGATGGCGGCTCCGTGCCTCTCCCGGACCGGAAACTCAGTGGCCGGGATCATGGCGCGGGGTGAACGGTGCCGGGCCCGGTGACACGTCGGGGCGGGCCGAGTGACGGCCCTCCCCGGGCCGGCGAACGGTTGCGGGCGCAGGGTCCCCGGGCCGGAGCCCCGGGCCTGGGTGTGGCACACCCAGGTAACCACGTCCTTCCTGGCTCGGCGGAGCGCAGACACACTCAGGATGTCCGTCCGGACGCGGCGGCGGATCGTCGCTGAAAGACCCGGCACCGGTCCATGGAGCTTCCGGCACGAGAGGTGAAAGACCAGGACCACACCTGTCCGGATCTACTCCTAACCTGAATACGAGGCACATACGCCGAGCGCGACATTGCTCCGTACCGCCACCCCTTGACCCTCCCCCTTCTTGCAGGAGAACACCATGGCATCCACCCCCCGTCTCCTCGTCTACGGAGCCACCGGCTACACCGGACGACTCATCGTCGAGCACGCGAAGCAGTTGGGCCTCGACGTCGTCGTGGCCGGCCGGAACCAGGAGCGCATTGCCGCGCTCGGCAGTGAATTCGGCGTCGAGAGCCGTGCCTTCACCGTCGACGACCCCGAACTCCTGCGCGCCGCGCTCGACGACATCACCGTGGTCCTCAACGCCGCCGGCCCCTTCCGCCACACCGCGGGCCCGCTCATGGACGCCAGCATCGACAAGGGCGTGCACTACCTCGACACCACCGCCGAGTACGACATCTTCGCCGCCGCACGCTCCCGGCACGCCGAGGCCGCGGCAGCAGGTGTGATGGTCATGTCCGGCGTCGGCTGGGACGTCGTACCCAGCGACAGCATCGCCACCCACACCGCCGCACGCGTCGCCGACCCGGTCAGCCTCCGCCTCGCCCTCAAACTCCTCAGCGCCACCCCCGAAGAGGCCGAAGGCCTGAACCTCTTCTCCCGCGGATCCATCATCAGCGCCACCGAAGGCATCGGCGACCTGGGCGTGCTCGTCCGCGTGGACGGAGACATCGTCGCCCTGCCGGAGCCCAAGACCGCCTCCTTCGACTTCGGCGACAGCGGCCCCGAGGAGGCGGTGTCCGCATCCATGGGCGACCTGATCACCAGCCACTTCGCCACCGGCATCCCCTCGATCGAGGTCTACGTCCAGGCCGGACAGCCGCTTCCCATCGACCTCGACCTCTCGTCGCTGCCCGACGGACCGACCGCCCAGGAGCGTGAGGTGGGACGCAGCAAGGTCGTCGCCGAGGTCACCGGCCGGGACGGCACTGTGGCCCGCTCCGTGATCGACACCCCGACCGGCTACCGGTTCACGCAGCTGTCCTCCGTGGAGATCGCCCGGCGCGTCCTGGCCGGCGACTTCACCCCCGGATTCCAGGCGCCCTCCTCCGCCTACGGCCCCGAGATCGCCCTCGCGATCGCCGATACGCAGATCAAGGACCTCTAGACGAACGACGGCCTCCGCGCGGCCACTACCATGCCTCTTGCTCCGCCTTGAGCACCCGTCACTTCGAGAACCCGCCGTTCGATGCCTGCCGCCGTCGACGGCGG
>NZ_BAAATS010000028.1:394190-523526 GCF_039533535.1 Streptomyces kunmingensis | reverse complement strand
ATCTGGGCGAGGGTGTCGTGGCGACGCAGGTACACGAGTGCGACCAGCGCGCGACGGAAGCTTGCACCGCCGGTCACCCTCACGGGTGACGATGAGCATCGTGACCCACTCGACCAACGCGTGGGGCAAGTCGAGTGCGGCAGGATACGGAACCAACAGGGCTCCTGTGCTGCAGAGTTGAGACGTCGAACACCTCCCTCAACGGCACGGGAGCCCTGTCCGTTGCGCCCCGCCCGCACACCGCCCCGTCACTCGATCAGTGGCCACACTGAAAACGCTCAGTGTCTCGCCGGCCGCCGGCCGCACGGGGCCACAGGTGTGCCGCTGGAGCACCCCGCCAAGCTATGCCCGCGCTCCTTATGCGTGCTTGGCAGTTCACTCAGATGTTCCTTGACCGCACGCCGGCACATTGAGTACAGCAACATGCCGTCTTCCGTGAGCTGCGGTCCGCACCGGCATGCCCGCTTCACGCCCGGCCCCTTGAGAGCACTGACATGTCGGCGACGGTCATTCGAGAGTGTCGTGCGGCCTCCTGCAGCGGCGTCGCCGGCCGGGAGGACAGGACCACGCCCAGCAGCGTGGCCGTAGGGTAGTAGCCCGTCTGGCGGGAGTCGACGCTGGCGGCGGCATTGTCGCCGAGGAGGACCTTCTGTCCCGGGGGGACGTGCGTCTCCGGGACAGTCGCCAGCGCGGGGACTGCGGTGCGCGGCACCGGGTCGCCGGGGGCTGCGTGCACCCGCTTGATGATCCAGTGACCTGTGTGCCGTGCCGCAGGTGACGTCACGACGACCGCGTCCCCCCGTCGTGGAGGCTGCGTGCCCCGCCGGACGAGCAGGCGGTCGCCGTCGCAATAGGTGGGCCGCATACTCTCCCCCCGCACGGTGACGACGATCAGCCAGCGGCCGAGGACGACCGCGGCAGCCAGGGCCAGGGCGGGGGCGGCCACGACTGCCGTGGCAGCCAGAGCCGGCGCCCTTCGCCGGTAATCCCACGTTGCGCTGACGGCGAGCCAGGCGAGACCGAGGGCGGGAGCTACCTGGACGATACGAGGGCGGCGGCGCCCGGTCCCGGCCAGGGTGGAGGGCGGAGGAGAGAGGCCGGGCCGGGGCCGGCCGACGGGGAGTGAGGGGCTGTCAGGGCCGGGTGGGGGCGGGCGGCGGAAGCCAGCGTCGGACGTCATTTCCGCTCTCCTGCCGGCGCCGTGGGGACGGAGTCCGGGCCGACTCGGTAGCCCGCGGCCTGAAGGGTGAACAGCCGCGCGTACTGGCCGCCGGCGGCCATCAGGGAGGCGTGGTCGCCCCGTTCCACAATCCGACCTCCGTCCAGGACGACGATCTGTGCCGCTTCGCGCACGGCTCCGAGGCGGTGTGAGATCAGCAGGCTGGTGCGGTCTTCGCGGTGCCGCCGCAGAGCGGTGTGGATTTCATGTTCGGCGGCGGCGTCAAGCCCCGCTGAGGGCTCATCCAGGATCATCAGGTCGCACCGGTCACGCAGGAAGGCACGGGCGAGCGCGAGGCGCTGCCACTGTCCGCCGGAGAGCTCCACTCCCACAGCCGGGTCCTTCTCGGCACCGGGGAAAAAACGGCGCGACAGCAGGGTGTCGTAGCCGTTCGGCAGGCCGACGAGCCGGGAGTGGATGCCGGCCCGTCCGGCGGCGGCGTGAATGTGGCGGTCGGCACTGAGCGCGTCCGGGTCGTCGAAGGCATCCAGGTCGCCGAGTGCGATGTTCTCGGCGGCCGTCAGGTCGTACGTCATGTAGTCCTGGAAGACGGCGCCGATGCGCCGGCGCAGTTGCCCGGCGTCGAGATCACGTATGTCGACTCCGTCCCACAGAATGGCGCCCCGAGTGGGGTCGTACATCCGGCAGAGCAGTTTGACCAGGGTGGATTTGCCCGCGCCGTTGAGGCCGATCAGGCCGAGCGAACGGCCGTGGGGGATGGTGCGGTTGATGCCGCGCAGGATCCAGGGGTGGGTATCGGAGTACCGGAACCAGACGTCCCGCAGTTCGATGCGGTTCCGTAGGGGGGCAGCGTGCAGGGCCGGCCCGGGACGGTGAGGTCGGAACCTGCGGTGGTGATGGCCACGTAGTGGTCGAACATCAGCAGCGCCTGATGGGTGCTGGCGATTTCTCCCGCCATGGAGGTCAGCGCGTTCTGTACTCCCGCGATAGCGGCGATGAAGACGGTGATGTCGCCGATCGACAGCGTGCCGGCACGGGCCGCATGGACCGCCCAGAGCAGACCGCCGCCGGAGACCACGGCGGCCAGCAGCCCGAGGGTGGACTGGAGGATGAGGTCCCGTCGGTCGACGATGCGCTTGGCAGCGTTTGCGGACAGGCGCTCAGACTGCATCCGGCCGCGCAGGAAGGGGCCGATGCCAAAGAGCCGCACCTCCTTGGCGGCATCGACGGTGGTGAGCAGGTCGGCGTAGAAGACCTCCCGGCGCTCGGCGGGACCGATGTCCCAAAACATCCGGGCGCGCCGCCGGGAGAGGGAGAGTTGGGCGGCGAGCACCGGCAGGCCGGAGGCGAGCACGAGTGTGGTCATGACAGGGCTGATCACCAGCAGCGAGCCGAGGAACCCGGTGATGGTGACGGTGGCCTGGACGGTGCCCAGGATGCCGTCGACGGATTGGTTGGGGGACATGCGCCCCGCTTGCTGGGCCAGCCGGAGCCGGTCGAGAAAGCGGGGGTCCTCGAAGCGGCCGAGTCCGGTGAAGCCCTGTACGGCGGCGAACAGCCGGTCCTGGGCGAGCAAGCCTACGGCGCGGTCCAGCTCGGAGCGTAGGTAGCGGCCGCTGTGCGGGGCCAGTGCCATGGCCAGGCCGACCCCCGCCATCCCGGCGCTGAGGCCCAGCAGCGTGCGGGCCGGGGCGCCCGCCGTCATGCCGTCCAGGACCGCCTTGGTCAGCCAGGCGGCGGCCACCGGCAGAACGGCTGAGACGAGGGTGACCACCGTGAACAAAGTGAGCGCTCCGGGGGCAGCCCGTAGCGCGAGGCCGCAGGCTAGAACCGCGGCCCGCACCGTGCCACCACCCTGGCCCGGCTCGGCCACGGTGGTGGTGGGGTCGGGGGTGCCCGTCGTCCGGGTACCGCCGCCGGGTGGGGGCAGTCCGGGCGTCCGTGCCTCACGAGCGGAGGATGTGTCTACGGCCGTCATGCCACTGCCCGCGCAGCGCGGCCCAAGTCGACCCGATCGGCGGTGACCACGACGTGGCCGTCCGCGCCGGGGGCGACCCTGAGCACCGTGGGGTACGCGGCTGTCCTGAACGCGGCGCCGACCTCCCCGCCGGGCTCCTCGACGACCACCCTGGCCACCGGCGCAAGCGCTTGCACGAAGGGTGCGGCCGTCTCCTCCGTACCGACCACCACGGCAAGGACCCCACCGCGGCCACCAGGCAGAGCGCCGGCGTACTCGACGAACCGCGGCAGTTCCCTGCGGCAGGGGCCGCAAGTCGGCGAGAAGAAGCCGCCCAGCGTGTCATCGGTGATGTGGTCGCGGCCGACGATTTCACCTCCGATCGCCAAGGTGGCGAACTCCTCGATCTCCTCGCCCAGGGCGAGACCCGGTGCGCCGCTACCGATCTCCGTGAGCAGATCCTGCTGGTCACGCAACCGCTTGATCGCCCCCAGGGTGAGAAGAAGGTTCAGGACGCACAGCGTCCCCACGAGCAGCAGACCCGCGAACAGGAACGGCATGAGGTATCTCCTTGTGACTCGGATGCCACCGTCCTGCCTTTGGACGGTGGCCAGAAAAACCGAAGGCGGGGCGGTACAACTCGACGATGTCGTCAAGCGCCGCTATCAGTGCGGCCAGAACCGCCCCCGAGACCGCGGCGATCACGGCGCCACCGGGATGCATCGGCTCACCAGGGTCCAGGACCAGACGGGTGCCGAGACCGGCGAAGCCAGCGAGGACGAGATTGCGCAGCAGGTGCCGCATGCCGAGCGGGACGGCGGAGCTCCCGAAACAGCGGCAGGGCGTCGTCGCCCCACGTCGGATCGCGACGGCGATGGACAGCGCGAAAACAGCCAGCAACCCGGCCGCGACGAGGAATGCGACGGCCTGTGCGGCAGCGCTGGGCCAGAGCAGCAGAACGAGTATGGAGATTTCTGCGAAGATAACGCCGAGCGCCACCAGCCGCACACCGGTTGGCGGCACGAGCGGCATATTGCCTACCGATTCCAGGAATAAGCGGAAGGACCGTCCGCTCGACGTTTTGCTGACCGCAGACGCGAGGAACACCACTCCGATGAGGCAGCGGATCAACAGGGTCACATAAGCCACGGGGTCACCTTTGGCGCGGGTTCACAACGAGAGACCGACGAGGGGCAGTTGGCCGATAGGCGACGCCCCCCGTCCGTCGCTTCGCGAGGTAGGGGCTTGCCGTCAGCCGCAGATCAGGTCGGCGTTGCAGGTGTTGACAGAGCAGGGCCTACCGCCGCACTGCCAGCAGTTCTCCCAGTGCTTCCAACCGCAGGCCGCCGCGTCCACACCAGGGACGAGACGCTCCAGCAGGCCGGCTCCGAGGGCCTCGATCTTCTTTAGCATGTCGAACTCCTTCCAGAATTCACTCACTCGGTTCGGTCGGTGCAATTACTGCCGTCCGGCTTCCGTCGGACCAGATAGGCAACGACAGGCGAAGAAGGTGACGGCCGAAGCGAGGACGGCACGGGATGATGGTTTCCGTGCCTAGCCGTGGAACAGGCTCAGGCTCCGGACGTACGGGCTCGCTTCACCTTCTGCTGACCGTGCTGGGTATCGCCGGGGCTTTGGCGGTGACGCGCTATTCGGGTCTTGGGGTCGGCGCTACGGTCGCGGCGCTGCTGCCTACTTTGGCACCGGCCTATCTGGCCTGGGCCGGTTTCCGTGCCGCCCATTCCGGGACCGCCTCGGTTCCGGATCTGGCCCGGGTCGCCGATGACCTGGCCCAAGCGGTGCGACGCCAGTGGGAAGCCGAGGCGGCGATCCGTCGGATGAACGACCCCTATCCGCTGCCGGTGGCCTGGCAAGCCGCTGCCCCCGGGCTCGTCGAGGGATGGACAACTCTCTGCCGGCTCGCACGCGCCTGGCCCGGGGGGCCGCCGGGCGACCCCGCCCACTGGCCCGCAGGAGCCGACGGACTGAGAGGAAGCGGTGAACAGATCGGGGACGTCTTCTCACGGCACGTTCCTACCCAGCGCCTGGTCGTCCTCGGTGAGCCCGGCACGGGCAAGACCATGCTCTTGATACGGCTCCTGCTGGAGCTGATCGAGCAGCGCCCCGACCGAGGCCGAGTACCGGTGCTCTTCTCTCTCGCCTCCTGGGACCCGATGCGACAAGAGTTGCCACTCTGGCTGGCCCAGCAGTTGCGGCGCAGCCATCCCGGGCTCGGCGCTCCCGCCGCTCCGACATCGGTGGGCCGCGGTCCGGCGGATCTGGCCCAGGCCCTGGTGGAGAGCCGCCTCATCCTCCCGCTGCTGGACGGATTCGATGAACTGCCCCCCGCGCTGCGTACCTCTGCTCTGGAGAGAGTCAACCGCATGCTGTCCCCAGGACAACCCGTCGTGCTCTCCAGCCGCATCGCCGAATACCGTGCCGCCTTCGCTCAACACGGCACCGTCACACGGCTCAACGGGGCCGCCGGCATCCGTCTGCTCCCCCTCGCGCCCGCCGACGCGGCCGACTACCTGCGCCGGGACGCCGGCGGATCCGACACCCCCGCGGCCCGCCGCTGGGACGCGGTAGTGGCTCTACTGGGCACCGACAGCCCGGTCGGGCAGGTCCTGTGCACACCGCTGGGACTGTTTCTGGCCCGCACCATCTACAACCCGCGGCCGCATCCCGGGCCCCCGGCCCGGCCCACCCCGCAACCAGACGAGCTCTGCGACACGACCGGCTTCCCCACCCGCGCCCACATCGACGCCTTCTTGTTCAACGCCTTGATCCCTGCCGCCTACGCCGCCGGACCCGCTCGCTGGTCCGCCCGCCAGGCCCACCGCACGTTCACCTTCCTCGCCCGGCACCTGGAGAACAACCGCGCAGGAAGCCCTGACCTCGCCTGGTGGGAACTGCACCAAGCGTTCCCCTCACGCACACGCCGCCGCGCAACCGGGCTCATGTGTGCCATCGCCCTCGGGCTCCCTTTCGGGGTCTGGTCCGCGTTGGCCTTCGGTCTGCCGGCCGGCATCGAATACGGGCTGGCCATCGGCCTCGCCGGTGGCGTCGCAAGTGGTCTCGCCCAGCCACCTGGCTCCCCCGGTGTCCGTCTGCGCTGGTCACGGTCCGGGGTCACCACCGGAGTCTTCTTCGGCACCACTCTCGGGACCGCGGCCGGGCTGGCGACGAGAGTCGGCACCGGCATCGGGACGGCACTCGCCAGCGGATTCGCCGTCGGAGCCACGTTCGGGATCAGGATCACCCGCCCGGACCTGACGACGCAGGTGGGGCCGATCGCGGTACTCGCCGCCGACCGGCGCACGTTCCGGACGATCCTTCTGCTGGGCGGGGTCCTGGGTGCAGTCGTGGGTCTCTACACGGGGTGGCTCGCCGGCGAAGCCGCTGCCGGGCGGCCGCAGACTATGGCGGCCGGCTTCCTGGCGGGGCTGGGCATCGGTTTCGCGGCCGGTGTCAGGTCCGGCATCGTGGCTGGGCTGGCGGTGGGTACCGTCTTGGGGATCGTCTTCGGCCCCGTCACCGCGCTCGTGGCCGGGATCGGGGTCGGTCCGGGAATCGGGTCCGGGACCGCGGAGGGGCTGGCAGGCGCCCTCGGAGTCGGTTTCACCATGACGTCCTGGGGTTCCTTCGCCGTCGCCCGGACCCACCTGGCCCTGCGACGGCAAGTCCCCCGGGATCTGATGGCCTTCCTCGATGACGCGCACAGACAACGGGGCGTGTTGCGTCAAGTCGGAACCATGTATCAGTTCCGGCACATCGACCTCCAACGCCACCTGGCCCAGCAGCCCTGGCCCCCTTCCCCGTGATCAGCGCGGGATCCACGGAGGAGTAGCGACCCCAGCAACAGCAACGGCACACGACCGACGCTCAACTGGACGCTGTTCGCGCGCCGACCGCCGATTGACGGCCGGCCCGACCGTCCCGAGCACCCCGAACGGCCCCAACGCCGTTCGTACGACGTCCCGTTGTAGACACCACGTAAGTCCACGTGCTCTTATGCCCAGTGCATGATCCCCCGCCACGATTTCCAACGATGCAAGCGCAGTGCCACGGCCTACGCGGCCGGCCGGCAGCTCACCAGGAACAGCACCGCCCCGCACACGACTCGGACGAGTCAACTGCCCGCAGGAGAACGGAGTTTCGTATGAGAGCCGCTTCGATACCTCTACATCTGAAACGCGCACGCCCACAGGTGGGGGTCCTCGCCGGCCTCGCCGTGGTCGCCGCCACCACGCTCACCGGAGCGGGAGCCGCGTCCGCATCCGCATCCGCATCCGCATCCGCGTCGGCCAACAGTCCCTCCGCCCACCGCATCCCGACCGTCTCCTCCGGCAGCGCCCGCTTCCAGATCCTCTCCCCCACGCTCATCAGGACCGAGTACGCGGGCGACAAGAAGTTCACCGACGATCCGACGTTCAACGCCATCGGCCGCAGCGGATTCACGCCGACCCCGTACAGCTCCAGGACGTCCGACGGCTGGCTCACCATCAGGACGAGCGGCATGACCCTGCGCTACCGGGTCGGCTCCGGGGCCTTCGACGCCCAGAATCTCTCCGTCCGACTGACCGCGGGGCACGCGCCGGTGACCGCCGCCCCCTGGCAGCGTCTCGTCTGCACGGTCGGTGTGTTGTGCGAGGCCGAGGGACTTCAGCTGAACGGGGTCTCCAGCGCCTCCGACCACAAGGACCACACCGGGCCGGGCTTCGCCGCCGGGTTCGAGAGCACCGGCAGTTCCTTGTCCTCTGACATCGATGTCAAGAGCGCGGGCACCTACGACTTCGCCCTGCGGTACGCCAACTCCTCCGGCGGGGACGGTGAAACGCGGACCCGCACCCTGTCACTCACCGTGGACGGAGGCGCGGCGCGGACGGTGAGCCTGCCGGCCACGGCGAACTGGGACAGCTGGGACCTGGCCACCGCCGCCGGCGTCCGGCTCGGCGCGGGGCACCACACGATCGCCCTGACCCGGACCGCCGAGGATTCCGGCTCCGTCAATGTCGACAGCGTCGCGCTGCTCCCGACCGGTGCCGCGTACCCCAACGCCTCCACCACGGCGATCAAGAGCTGTCTGTCCGGAGCCAGTTGCGAGGCGGAGGCCGCACGGTTCGGCGGCACGGCGGTCAGCGCCACGGACCACAAGGGATACGCGGGCGACGGCTTCGTCGGCGAGCTCAACCAGGGGTCGAGCCTGACGACGCACGTGGTCGGCGTGCCCGCCGACGGCGTCTACACCCTGCGGGTGCGCTACGCCAACGGCAGCGGTGGTGACGGCCTCCACCAGAAGCGCTCGGCCGTCATCAGCACGGGCGACCCGGCCACTCCCGGCAAGAGCGAGGCCACCCTCGACCTCCCCCCGACCAAGGACTGGGACGACTGGCAGACCGCGTCCGTGCCCGTCGCCCTAGAGGCCGGGTCCAACAACGTCACCCTCGGCTGCCCCGATCCGGCCAGCTGCCACATCAACGTGGACACCCTGTCCGTCGCGGCCCCGAAGGACCCGGCGCCCGCGCCGCACATCGCGCTCGGCGGGTACCGCCGCGGCCTCGACGGAGTGAGCGGTGCCGGTGACGCACCCGTCACCACGCCGGGCCTGCTCCAGCGGGACGGCTGGTACCTGCTCGACGACACGCCGTCCGCCCTGTACGACACCACGGCGAAGAAGGTGCGGCCGCGCCCCGGCCACGCCGGTTCCGCGTACCAGGACGGCTATGTCTTCGGCTACGGACACGACTACAAGCAGGCCCTCGCCGACCTGGCCACCTTGACGGGGCCGCCCGCGCTGCTCCCCGCGTGGGCGTACGGCGTCTGGTACTCGGAGTACATCGACCGGACGGACGCCGACTACCGGAAGACGATCCTGCCGGCGTTCCGCTCCGAGGGCGTTCCGCTCGACGTCCTGGTCACCGACACCGACTACAAGGCCGTGAACGACTGGAGCGGTTGGGAGATCGACCGCTCGAAGTTCCCCGATCCGCAGGGCTTCTTCGACTGGTCCGCGTCGATGGGGCTGCACAACACGCTCAACGTGCATCCCAGCATCCTCGCGTCCGACCCTCAGTTCGCGCAGGCTCAGGCGACGGCCAAGGGCAAGCTCAGCAAGGGCGGTTGCTCCTCGGGCGCCAGTGTCGAGGACAACTGCTACACCTTCGACTTCGGCGACCCGAACCAGCTCAAGGCCTATATGGACCTGCACAGGACCATGGACGAGCAGGGCAACGACTTCTGGTGGCTGGACTGGTGCTGTGACGCGTCCCAGTCGTCGATGCCGGGTGTGACCCCGGACGCGTGGATCAACCAGCAGTACGCCGACACCACCGCCAAGACGCTCGGCCGGGGCTTCGTCCTGTCCCGCGCCTACGGTTCGCTGCAGGCCGGCGGGTACAGCGGGCAGCAGGCGCTGCCGACCGGCCCGTGGGCGGACAAGCGCTCCACCGTCCACTTCACCGGTGACACCTCCTCCACCTGGGGCATGCTGAAGTTCGAGGTCGGCTACACCCCGGGCGAGTCCGCGGCGACCGGGATGGCGGCCGTCACCCACGACATCGGCGGCCACAACGACACGACGGGGCTGCCCGGTTCGGAGACGTACGACGACAACGGCACGCCGCGCACCACGAGCAAACTGCCCGACGACCTGTACGCCCGCTGGGTCCAGTTCGGCGCCTTCCAGCCGATCGACCGGCTGCACAGCAACCACAGCGACCGGCTGCCCTGGCAGTACGGCACGGCGGCGCGGAAGTCGGCAGACAAGTTCCTCAACCTCCGCGAGAACCTGGTCCCCTATACGTACACGCTCGCCGAGGAATCCCACCGCACCGGTGTGCCGATCGTGCGCCCCACCTATCTGGAGTATCCCGACGAGCCCCAGGCGTACGCCGCGGCGGACAGCGAGTACTTCTACGGATCCGATGTCCTGGTCGCCCCGGTGACCGCGCCCGGGAACTCCGCGACCACGTCGGTGTGGTTCCCGCCCGGTGAGTGGACCGACTACTTCACCGGCAAGACGTACACCGGCGGGGCCACGCACTCCGTCACCACCGGCCTCGACACCATGCCGGTGTTCATCAAGGCCGGCGGCATCCTGCCCACGCGCTCCCACGACGTCACCGACCACGACCGCAACCCCCTGACCGACCTCACGCTCTCCCTCGCGAGCGGAGCCTCGGGTTCGTACAGCCTCTACGAGGACGACGGGGCGGCGGCGCAGAAGACCAAGAGCGCGACGACGCGCATCCGCTACGAACAGAAGGGGTCGCAGCGCACCGTGACGGTCGATCCGGCGAAGGGTTCCTTCCTGGGCCAGGTGCAGAACCGCCGCTGGACGCTCTCGGTTCTGGGGACCCGCTCCGCGCCCAAGGAAGTCACCGCGCGCGGGGTCCGGCTGGCGAAGGACGCGTACGACTGGAACAGCGGCACGGGAACTCTCACCATCAAGCTCCCGCGCCACAGCGTGCACACGCCGATCACCGTCACCATTCGCTGAGAGACGGGATCCGCCGAGGGGCGGGCTCCGCGTCAGTTGCCGAAGCCGAGAAGGGGCGGTGTGACGCCGGTCCCCTCGGGGTTGACGAGGACCCAGCCGTCGTCGGGGCCGCGCACCAGCTGCGCGGCCACGGCGACGTCGTCGGCGCCCTCGCGGATCAGCGGCCCCTCGGCGAGGTGTCCGGTGCGGGGGTCGAGGGTGTGGATCCGGCCGCCCGCGAGGACGGCGAGCCGGTTCTCCGGCAGCCGGGTGAGGGCGGTGACCGGGCCGTTCGCCCCGGTGTGCCACAGGCGCCGTCCGCCGTCGAGCGCGTAGCCGGAGACGGCGCCCGGGTCGACCTCGCCCGGCTTCATCGCCGCGGTCACCAGGACGTCGCCGACGACCGCGGCGCGGAGCGCGGGCCGGGCGTCGAAGCCCTGCTCGGGGTAGGGGATCAGGCTCAGATCTTCCTGGCGCCCGGAGACCTTCACCGATCCGCGCAGGCGGTCCTGTTCGTCGAAGGAGAGCACCGCGTCGGTCCCGCGGTCGTCCTTCTCCTTGAGCCAGAGCGAGAACGGCCGGGCGGAGACGACCATGGCCGTCTCCCAGTGGCTCTCGGCCGGCAGCGCGGTACGGCGTACGTGCTTGCCGGTCGCGCTGTCCAGAGAGACCAGTTGCAGCGAACGGAACGCGGACCCGGCGTCGTCCATGCACTGGACCACCATCCGGGTACGGCCCGCCGCGGCCGAAGCGACGACCGGTGCGCAGCCCTCACCGAGGTCGAGCGTCCAACGCGGATCACCCGCGCGCAGGGCGTAGCCCCGTACAGCGGTGTCCTCCAGCGCGACGGCGATGCCGCTGTCGACGGCCAGCCTGCCGTCGGTGGGCCGGCCGAAGGTGGCGTCGGCCTTGATCCTCCGCTCCCAGAGCTTGCGGCCGCTCGCGGTGTCGATGCCCCACACCGTGTCGCACGGCGCGTCCTCACGTCCGAAGGCGATCACTCCTACGCCGTCGGTGACGGTGTCGCTCATCGCGCACGCCGATCCGCGCACGGGCGCGTCCAGGCTCCAGCGCTCACGCCCGTCGGCAAGGCCGTAGCTGGTCAGACCGTCGCTGCGGGCGCGGACGACCGCGCCGTCCAGGACCCAGTCGCCCACGCCCTTGACGCTCCCCGGGCGGTCGACCGGCGCGACCCAGGCCCGGTCGACGACGGGACCGCGCATCCACGCGTACGCCTGCCACCCCGGCCACAGGGCGAGAACCGCGCCCGTCACGACGAGTACGGCGGGCAGCGCCTTGCCCGGACGCAGCTCGGTCAATCGGGCGACCCGCCAGCCGACCAGTCCCAGGCCCACGAAGGTGCACAGAAACGCCAGCAGGATGGTGGGAGCCGTGCCGTCGGGGCAGGGGCTGTACCGGCCTCCGCACGCGTTGCCCGGTATCGACGTCCAGCCGAAATAGTGGAAGACCAGCGCGAGTCCGGCGACCAGAGCGGCCGCGACCACGAGCAAGGCCCTGCCCCATACGGCTCCGCGTGCCGTGCGCGCGGGTCTGCTGTCCTCCACCATGACGCCCCCCGAACCGTTCTGCACCACGTCGCCCCCCAGGACGTCACCTGCCGCTTCTCCCCCCGGAGATGCGGCGGCTGATCATAGCTCTCGGACGGTGGAGGGGCCCGTGGGCATCGAAGACGGACTCGTCGAAGCCGCCGACCAGGCGAACAGGGTCGTCACCAGCTCCGGCAAGGACCAGCCGGACAAGCAGCAAGACGACGACCCGGAGAAGCAGTTGGACCCGTCCGGCGGTCAGATCGAAGCCTCGTCGGTCAGCGAGGGCACGGCGCATGGACGCAGGACCATGAGCGAGTTCTCCAAGGTCGCCACCATGGCAAAGGGGAACCGGTCCAGCTCAAGACAGAGTGCGACGTCGTCAGGATGGACTCCTTGACGCACCCCCTCCGCCAGCTCAGCAGCGGCGCGCGACTCGGCGGCGCGGCGGAGGAACTCAGCCGCATCGGTCCCGGCCTCGACGGCCCTACGAGCAATGTATTGAGCACACGCCAGATCTTCATCGGCTCGCCCGTCCTCGCCCGTGACCACGAACGTGACGTCGGCACACTCGCGTGTCCGCAAGAGCCGAGCCGTTGCCTCCGCCACCACGAAGCCGGCGCACAGGACCAGAGACGCCTCCTTGACCGCGAGGGCGCCGACCGTTCCTGCCGTGGTCTTCTGCACAACGGTCCGTCCGCCAAGGTCAACAGACCGCAGCAGACCCGGCGAGTTGACCATCTCGAACCCGGGCGCGGACGGACCGTCTTTGAGCGCCACCCAATCCGGGTGGCGAGCCTTGAGCGCCAAGGCTTCATCCAGCGACTCAGCGAGAACGATCTTCTCCGCCCCCTGGGCAAAGGCCCAGGCAGCCACGGTGAAAGCACGCATGACGTCGACTACGACCGCCACGGACGGGGCTTCGACCAGATCAGCGATGCCAAGGAAACGAGTGTCCATTCCGGTCATGATCGCGTATGCCCGGCCCGAGGCACCCGGAGAGCGATACGCCTCACATCGACGGTCTCGGAATGCAACACCGCCGGCTACCTCCGTCGCGACGGTGGTCCACAACCAGACGCCTGCTCCATCGCCACACGGGCCGCACTCCTGGATCACTTCACCTGCGGGAGGACCGGCACCGGAAGCCGGGGCAGGATCAGGGCGCCGCGAAGCCTGCCCGATGCCCGACGCGCAGGCCGCGATCACGTAGAACGCAACCGGCCGGTGGAAGGTCAGGTTGAGCGGCATGAAGTGGGTCAGCGGGCCGATCACCGCGGGGCCCGCGAGCATGCCAAGTGTGCGCGGCGCGCCACCACAGCGCATGCACGGCGGCGAAGCCGGTCGCAGCGCACGTCAGCGCGCCGCGACCGCCTCGATCTCGATGAGCATGTCGGGGTCGGAGAGGGCGCTGACCTCGGCCATGAGGCTCGCCGGTGTGCAGTGCAGGGCCGCGAGTCTGTCCAGGAGAACGTCGTAGTGGGCCTTGCACTCGGGCAGGTCCGTGGTGAAGATGCGGATCTGCACGACATCCGCCATCGTCATACCCGCTTCGGTGACGGTCTCCTCGAGCCGCCGCACGGTGAGATCGATCTGGCCGGCCATGTCCCCCTTGTGGGCGATGGCCCCCTCGTCGTCGCGCGCCTCGTGGCCCGAGATGAGGAGCAGGCTCTGTGCTTGGTCGATGCGTACGGCACGGTGGTACATCAACCGGTCGCCCGCCATACGCGGGCCGAACCCCTGAACGGTCACGCCTGTCCCTTCTCGTCCAAGCGGCCTTCCGGCCTCTTGACCTTTCCATGCGGTATGCCCACACATTTGCACAGCACCATCTATGCGACGAACGACGCGGACACAGAGGAGCAACATGCCCCGGCCCACCACCGTGCTCTCCGGATTCGCCTTCACCGAGTCGCCACGCTGGCGTGCGGACCGTCTGTGGTTCTCGGACTTCTACCAGGACCGGGTCTTCTCGGCCGCCGAGGACGGCTCGGACGTACGTGTGGAGGCCGATGTCCCCGAGCAACCGTCGGGGCTGGGGTGGCTGCCCGACGGCCGTCTGCTGATCGTGTCCATGCGCGATGCCAGAATTCTGCGGCGCGAGCCCGACGGTGTGCTGTCGGTGCATGCGGACCTCGGCGACCGGATGCAGGGGTACGCGAACGACATGGTGGTCGACGCGGTCGGCCGGGCCTGGGTCGGGTGTTTCGGCTTCGATCTGATGGGCGGCGAACCGCTCACCCCCGCCGCCCTCTACCGCGTGGACCCCGACGGCAGCGTCACCGTGGCCGCGACGGACCTGTGGTTCCCCAACGGCATGGTGATCACTGCGGACCGGGCGCTCCTCGTGAACGAGACGTTCGGCAACCGGGTGACCGCTTTCGACATCGACGAGAGCGGAGACCTGGTGAACCGCCGCGTCTGGGCGCGGTTCGGCGAGGTCCCGACCGCGCGTGAGTTCGCCCAGGTGATGCCTCAGCTCGTGGTCAGCGGCGACGGGGCGTGCCTGGACGCCGAAGGCGCCCTGTGGATCGCGGACGCCACGGGGGCGCGACTGCTGCGGGTCACCGAGGGCGGCACGGTCACGCAGGAGATCCGGCCGGGCGGCAACGTGTACGCGTGCGCGCTGGGCGGAGCGCAGGGCACGACTCTGTTCGCCTGCACGGCTCCGGACTTCTTCGAAGAGGCGCGGCGTCCCGTCCGGGAAGCCTCCATCGTGGCCCTGCCGGTGACCGTGCCCGGGTGACCGTGCTCGGGCACGCGCCCGGATCCGGCGTGCGGTGACACGTACCCAACATGCGCCCTGGTGTGTGCCGGAGCCCGTTGACCATGCTGCCGCACCGGGAAACCCAAGATCCTGGACAGCGTCAAGCCGAGAGCCTGTTTTGAACCCCTGTCTGCGCCCTGGCGCCCGGCGGGCAGTTGGCGCGCCTCCGGCCTCAGCGCGTGGTGGGACGCGACAGGTAGCGGCCCTGGGGCGTTCCCATGACCTTGCCGTCGCCGAAGACCTGCGTGCCGCGCAGGAACGTGGACTCCACGCGAGCGCCGATCTCCAACCCCTGCAACGGCGTGTACTCCTGGGCCGACAACGAGTCGCCCGCGTCCACGGTCCACGACGTCGAAGGGTCGAGGAGCACCACGTCGGCGTCGTAGCCCTCCGCGATCTGACCCTTCGTGGGCAGGCCGAAGCGCTGCGCCGGCGTCCAGGCGGTCAGCTCCGCGACCTTCTGCAACGGCAGGCCGTGGGCGGGCGCCGCACCGGCGAGGCCGGGCAGGAGGTACTCGGTGCCGCCGAACCCGGACTTGGCCTGGAAGACGTCGCTCTTCGGGTCGCCGAACTTCGTCTCCTCCTTGCAGCACGCGTGGTCGCTGACGACCCAGTCGATGTTGCCCGCCACCAGGTGCTCCCACAGTGCGTCCACGTCCTCCTGCGGGCGCAGCGGCGGGTTGACCTTGCCGCCTATGCCGGACGCCGTCTCGATGTTGGCCAGCAGGTGGCCGATCGTCACCTCACGACGGAAGTTGACCTGCGGGAAGGTCTTCGCCATCAGCATCGCCGACTCGATCGCCTTGCGTGACGACAGGTGCAGCAGGTTGATGTTCGGCAGTTCGGTCTCGGCCGCGAGGTAGCTCGCGATGGTGACGGCGAGTCCCTCCGAGTGCGGCGGGCGCGAGGCGCTGTACGCGGCGAGGCCGTCGAGCTTGCCCTCCTCCTCGACCAGCCTGGTGTACGCCGTCATGATCTCGGCCGTCTCGCAGTGCAGGGAGAGCGAGATGGCGTCGGCGAGGTCCGGGTGCGCCTGGCGCGCCGCCTGCACTCCGCGCATCACGAACTCGAAGTGCGCCAGGTCGTACCGCTCCCCGGGCGGGATCATCAGGAACTCGTTCTGGTCGGCGGAGCGTCCGTGCAGGCCGTGGCTGCCGTAGAACATGAAGATCTTGAACGAGGTGACGCCGAAGCGGGCGATCAGCTCGGGGATCTCCTTGATGTGCGCCTTCTCCATCGGCGCGAGGTGGAAGCCGTAGTCCACGTGCGAGCGGCCTTCGGCGGCCTCCAGCACCAGCGGGAAGACCTCGTTGTAGCTGCCGCCGCGGTTCATGTAGTACTGCCCGGTCCGCATGTACGTGAGGGCTGTCGTCACACCGCCTTGGGCACATGCCTTGCTCTCGGTGGCCGTGTCGTCGGACAGCGGATTGTAGATACCCCAGTGCTGGTGCGCGTCGACGACGCCGGGGAAGGCGAGCAGGCCTTTGCCGTCCACCACCTCGGCCGCGTCGGACGCCGGGATGTCCGGGGCGATGCGGTGGAACACGCCGTCCTTGATGCCGATGTCCGTGGTGGGGATGGACGAAGCGTCGTGCTTCACCAGGCGGACGTTCTTGATCAGCAGATCCAGCTCGGTCATGGTGTCCGTGCCCTTCTCGGTTCTTGATGCTCTAGGTGCTTCTGGTGCTCTAGATGCTCTCGGTGCTCTCGGTGCTGTGCTTGTTCTAGCTGGTAGCCGTGTTTCTGGTGGTGCCTGGGGTGGCTGTGTCGGCGGACAGGGTGGTGGCCGCCTGCCAGGCGAGGCCGAGCGCAGGCAGCAGGCCGTTGCCTGCCAGGTATCCGTTGGCGCCCCGCCCGGAAATGCCGTGCGCCGCCCCTCCCGAGGCGAAGAGACCGCCGATCGGCGCCCCCTGCCCGTCCAGTACGCGTGCCTCGCCGTCGACCACGAGGCCGCCCTGGGTGTGGAACAGGGCGGGGATCACCTCCACGGCCGCGTACGGCCCGCGCAGCGGCTCCTCGAAGAACGTGCGGCCGAACCGGTCGTGCCCGCCCTCCCCGGTGGCCAGCGCGACTTGCTCGGAGACCGATTCCTGGAGGGCCTTCGGGTCGCATCCGGTGCGCTCGGCGAGCACGTCCAGGTCCTCGGCCCACACCAGGGCGCCCGCTTCCACCGTCTGCCGGAAGTCGGAGAACGACAGGCACAGGTCGTGGACGCGGCGGTCCAGGACGATCCAGCCGCGTGCGTCCGGGCGGGCGGCGAGGGCCGCCGCGTACTCGGAGTAGCCGGTGGTCTCGTCCCCGAACCGTTCGCCGCCCGCGTCGACCATGATCGCGCCGTGCATGACGGTGGCCCAGCCCACCAGCGTGCGTGACCGGCGCGCGAGCGCCGCGTGGCCTTGGTAGGCGTCCATGAAGGCGGACCGCGCGCCGTGCCGCAGCCCGATGGCCAGACCGTCGCCGGTGGAGAACTGCCCGCCGTGGTAGTCGGCCGCCGCGATCTCGGGCAGATGCCCCTCGACCAGATCCCGGGCGGCGCCGTAGCCGTTGGTCGCCAGCAGCACGGCCCTGGTGGCGATGGTCTCCCGGTGGCCGCCCGGATCCTCGACGACCGCACCGGTGACCCGGCCGTGTGCGTCCCGCTCGACGTCCACGAGGCGTGCCGGGATCAGCAGGTCGATCGAGGGCGAACGCCGCACCCGTTCGTACAGGTGCCGCAGGAGCGTCGAGCCGTGCCGCCCCTGCACGGTGTGCAGCCGGTCGGCGCTGTGCCCCGGGTAGCTGAAGTCACGTACCAGTTGGAGCGGCACCCCCGCGCCGTCCGCCAGCCACTCCACCAGCGGCGCGCTGATCTTCGCGAGGGCGCCTGCGAGTACCGGGTCCGCCGTGCCGTGGGTCTTCTCGGTGATGTCGGCGAGGAAACGCTCCGGGCTGTCCTCGACGCCCTGCGCACGCTGCCAGCGGGAGCCGGCGCCAGGGATCATCGCGGTGGACATCGAGGTGTTGTTGCCGCGCAGGAACTGTTCGTCGGGGTCGACCACGAGCACGCTCAGGCCGTCCTCGGCGGCCTTGAGCGCACCGGCGAGGCCGCCGCCCGCGCCCGCGACCACGAGGTCGACGGCCCATTCGCCCGGCTGCTCGCCGCTCATGCCCGGCCTCCCGCTGCCAGCAGGCGCAGGGCCAGGGCCGCCGGGTCGACGAGCTCCACCGTGTGCGGTGTGTCGGTGTCGACGGCGGAGCAGCCGTTGATCACGGCCCGCACGCCCCGTGCCGCGAAGCCGTCGAGCGCGCCGCGCACGGCGTCGTTCCACCGCGCGGTGTCGGAGATGGCGTCGAAGTCCAGGTCGAGCACCGTGACACCGGCGAACCAGGGCCCGAACCCGTACTCCTCGATCCGATGGGCGAGTGCGTCGCCGATGGCCCGGTTGCGGGTGACCGCGCCGAAGGTACGTCCGGTCGCGACCAGGTGCGCGGCGCTCAGCCGCAGCATGCCGACAGTCTGGATCTCGGTACCGTCCGGTGTCACGGGAACGGCGGGGTCGAGCACGCAGTCCGGCATCCGGAAGGCGAAGCCGTCGTCCGGCGCTGCCGCCAGGGCTTTGCTGACCGCGGCGGTCGAGGCGGCGATGTCGTCCGCCGTCGCGAACCGGTCGGGCGCGTCGGCGCCGATCTCCTCGAGGACACATTCCACGCCCGGGGGTGCGAGCCGCCGGTAGCGGTCCTGACGCCGGGTCAGTTCGTCGGCGCCCACCCGGATCGGAGTGACGGAGAGGATCTTCATGCACTGCCTCCAAGTACTGCGGCCGTACGGGTGGTGAGGGGGGCGAGAGCCCGCAGCGACGGTCCTACGTCGTCGGTCGTGAACAGGTCGTCGACGGTGCTCCGCAAGCGGTCCACCGTGGCGGGATCGCCCAGCAGCGCGCCGAGCATCGCGGGCAGCGTCCGCGCGGTGAACGGATGGTGGTCGCTGTCGCCGACGGGGTGCGGTGCGTCGAGCTCCACGCGCCGGCCGTCCACCAGTACCGCCGTCAGCCGGGTGGCGCGCTCGTGCGGCAGTCGTCGGGTCAGCTCCGGGTCCTCGGCGACGGACACCTTGCCGGCGAGCGCGAAGAGGTCGGGGCGGTCGGCTCCGGTCGCGTCCGCCGTGGCCGGGGCCACCACGCCGTCAAGGAGCGCCGTGGCCACGGCGTACGGGATGGAGAACATCGCGCCCAGGCCGTTGTCCCATCCGGTGCGGTTCAGTGGTGCGGCCAACGCGTGCGTGTCCACGCGCAGTTCGGCCACGGCAGCGCCGATCTGGGCGTTCGTCAGGGCGCCCAGATGCTGGTGGCGCAGCTGGAGGGCGAGGTCGGCGGCCGGGTGGGTGTACGAGCACGACGCGTGGCGCTTGAAGTAGTTGTGCAGGATCTGCCAGTCGTCGCCCAGCCCTTCGGTGAGCGCGTCGGCGTCGAAGGCGCCGAGCAGCGTGCCGAGCGACAAGGCGGCGGTGCCGGTGTTGCGCACCACGCCGGCCGCGGCGAGCCGGGCCGCGGCGAGACCGGACACGGCCGCGGCGCCCATCCAGGCGTCCCGGACGCGGTGGCCGTCGAGCGCGGAGTCGAAGTGTCCTGCGACCGGCAGTCCCGCCGCCGTGTCGATGGCCGCCGCGATCCGCTCCGCGGGCAGGCCGAGCAGGACCGCGCAGCCTGCCGCGGCACCGGTCACGCCCCAGTTCCCGTGCGGGTGGACGCCCTGGCGCAGGGCGGTGGCGCGGCCGTGGCGCGCGGCGACCTCGTACCCCACGAGCAGGGCCCGCGCGGTGCGTTCGCCCGGGGATCCCAGCGAGGCGGCCAGGGCGAGGATCGCGGGGAACGCGTGCCCCGCGGGGTGGCCCTTGGCGTACTTTCCGCCCTCGTCGAGCTCGCTGCACACCAGAGCCGTCGCGTTCAGGTACGCGGCGGTGTCCACCTGCGTCAGGACACCGGCGCCGAACAGCGGCGCGTCGCCGAGAGGCTGCGGCCAGGCGGCACGGATCTGCCGCTGGCCCTGGGTGCGGGCCCCCGCGAGCGTCACCGCGAAGGTGTCGAGCAGGACCAGACAGAGTCGTTCACGCACGTCGGACGGCACGTCGGTCCAGGACAGCCGGGCGGCCCAGTGCGCGAGGTCGCCGGTCCGCTCCCGTGCCTCGGCCTTGGGGTCGCGTGCCCTTGCCAGGTGTGCGTCGGTCGGTCCGGCAGGCACTGGGCCACCTCCTTCCGTGTTGTTCCACACAGCGGAACGCTTCAGTTATTCGATCCTTCCAGCGCCGCCGAAAGAACGTCAATACCTTCCGGCTACATCCACGTAACCTCGATATTTACCAGGGATCAACCCTTGACCAGGTCCCGAGTCGATGTTTTTCTGGTGTTCCATTGAGCGGTACGGATAGAGGTCGATCCGCGGGGATCCCCCGGATCACGACCTCAGGGAACAGGCAAGAATGAGCCCATGACGACCCAACCCGGAACCGAGACCGCAGGCCGAGTCATCGACGTGCTCCTGCTGTTCACCGACGGACCCGACGACCTCGGGGTGTCCTGGATCGCACGCGAACTCGGCCTGAGCAAGGCGGTGGTGCACCGCATCCTCCAAACCCTCGTCGCCCGCGGCATGGTCGAGCTCGACCAGGAGTCACGGCTGTACCGCCTCGGTCCGACCACCGCGGCGCTCGGCGCCCGCGCCCTGCGCGAGTTCGACCTGCGGGCCGTCGCCACGGACACCCTGCGGCGGCTGCACCGGCAGACGCACGAGACCGTGACGCTCACGGCCCTGGTGCCCGGTGGCCGCGCCTACATCGACCAGATCGTCAGCACCCACGAGGTGAAGATGACCGTGGAACTGGGCCGCAGGTTCCCCTTGCACGCGGGCAGTTCCGGCAAGTGCCTCCTCGCCTTCCTGCCGCAGCCGCGGCGCGAGGAGATCCTCGCCGCGGAACTCTCCGCTCTCACCGACAAGACCATCACCGACGAGGAGACGCTCCGCACCGAGCTGACCGCGATCCGGGACCTCGGCTACGCGAGTTCCCAGGGCGAACGTCAGGCGGACGCCGGATCGGTGGCCGCGCCCGTGTTCGGCCTCGACGGCAACGTCCGCGGCTCGGTGTCGGTGTGCGGCCCGCGCTCCCGCTTCACCCCCCAGTTCGTCGGCGCGTGCGCGCCCCACGTGGTCGAGGCGGCACACGACCTCTCCACACTCCTGGGCTGGAAGGCCACCGGCCCCGGCCGGCCGACGGCCTCCCTCCCGGCCCCTCCCCCGTGATGACGGAAGGACCCCCATGACCGACACCGCACCCGCACACCAGGCGGACAGCGCGGCGGCCCTCGACGGCATCAAGGTGCTGGACATCGCCACGCTGTTCGCCGGCCCCCTCGCCGCCACCCTGCTCGCCGACTTCGGCGCCGACGTCGTCAAGATCGAACACCCCAAGGGCGACCCCGTGCGCCACCACGGCGCCAGCAAGGACGGTGTGGGCCTGTGGTGGAAGATGCTCGCGCGCAACAAGAAGGCGATCACCCTCTACCTCGGCAGCGCCGAAGGCCAGGACATCTTCCGCCGCATGGTCGCGGACGCGGACGTCGTCATCGAGAACTTCCGCCCCGGCACGCTGGAGCGCTGGGGCCTCGGCTACGAGACGCTGGCCGAGATCAACCCGCGTCTCGTGCTGGCCCGCGTCACCGGGTTCGGGCAGCTCGGCCCCTACTCCAAACGCCCCGGTTTCGGCACGCTGGCCGAGGCGATGAGCGGCTTCGCCGCCATCACGGGCCAGCCCGACGGGCCCCCGACCCTGCCCCCCTTCGGACTCGCCGACGGTGTCTCCGCGCTCACCGCCGCGTTCGGCATCATGACCGCGCTGCACGCCAGGAACCGCACGGGACGCGGCCAGGTACTCGACCTGGCGATCATCGAACCGATGGTCACCCTGCTCGGACCGCAGGCCATCACCTACGACCAGCTCGGCGAGCTCCAGCCGCGTACCGGCAACAGGTCGGCGAACAACGCTCCGCGCAACACCTACCGCACCAAGGACGACTCGTGGGTCGCCGTCTCCACCAGTGCGCAGTCCATCGCGGAACGCGTGATGCGCCTGGTCGGACGCCCCGAGTTCATCGACGAGCCGTGGTTCGGCTCGGGTGCCGAGCGCGCCCGGCACGCGGACGAGCTCGACGAAGCGGTCGGCTCCTGGATCGCCCAGCGCACCCGCGCCGAGGTCGTCGCCGCGTTCGAGGAGGCGCAGGCAGCCGTCGCGCCCATCTACGACATGAGCGACATCTTCGAGGACCCGCAGTTCCAGGCCCTGGAGACGATCACCGAGGTGGACGACGAGGAACTCGGCCCCATCCGGTTCCAGAACGTGCCGTTCCGGCTCGACGACACCCCGGGCGCGGTCCGCTGGTCCGGCCGGCGCAAGAGCCGCGACACCGCAGAGGTGCTCGGCGCGTACGGCGTCACCGCCGACGAGATCGCCGCTCTCACCGAACGCGGCATCGTATGAGCACCCCGGTACACCCCACCCCCGTACCCCTCACCCCCACACACCCCACCGGCGTACGGTCCTGGCTCTACGTCCCCGCCACCCGCCCCGACCTCCTCGACAAGGCGATGCGCGGCGAAGCCGACGCCGTCGTCCTCGACCTGGAGGACTCCGTACCGGCCGACCGCAAGGACGAAGCACGCGCGGCCGCCGTCCGGGCCGTGGACAAGACCTGGCCCAAACAACTGTGGCTCCGCATCAACCAGGTTCAACTGCCTCACGGGCAGGACGACCTGACCGCGCTCGCCGGCGCCCCCGTGCAGGGCCTGCGCCTCGCCAAGTGCGAGAGCGCCGAGGAGATCGACACCGTGCTGCGGCACGTGAACGCTCCCCTGCACCTGTTGTTCGAGACGGCGCTCGGAGTGGAGCGCGCCTACGAACTCGCCACGGCGGCACCGCAGGTGGCACTCCTCTCCCTCGGCGAGGCCGACCTCGGCGCCGACCTGAGGGTGCGCAGTGACGCGGCACTCGACTGGGCGCGCGCCCGCCTCGTCAACGCGGCACGCGCGGCGGGGCTCACCGGCCCGGTACAGAGCGTGTGGACCGACGTGACGGACCTCGCCGGACTGGCCGCCAGTACCGAACGCGGCTCGGACCAGGGCTTCTTCGGTCGCTCCGTCGTCCACCCGAAACAGGTGCCGGTGGTCAATCAGGCCTTCACACCCCGGCCCGAAGAGGTCGAAGAGGCCCACCGGTTGGTCGACTCGCTGCGTCAGGCCCAAGAGGCGGGCAGCGCCGCCTGGCTCGACGACCGCGGCCGGCTGATCGACCCCGCGGTCGTGGCCCGCGCCCACTGGGTGCTGGACCGCGCGAACTGACCGCACGCGAACCCCACCGGTCGGCCCCGATTCCACGCGAACCCCGTCGGGCCGCCCTCACACCACGCCCCTCAACTCCCCCTCTCCTTAGGCAAGGCAGGTCATGACACCGTCCCAGTCACCCCGAACGACCCAGCCGACCCCCCTCCCCCAGCCGTCGGGCAACGCCCTGCTCGACGCCCTGCCGGCCGACCCGCGCATCGTCGAACTGGGCCAGCCGCTGTTCACCGGGATGCCATGCTCGCCCAACCACCCCGGCTTCCGCATGACCCTGGCCCGCCGCCACGGCGACATGGTCCGCCCCGACGGCGGTTCCGCCTCCAACGAGGTCATCGTGACCGGGGGCCATGTCGGCACGCACATCGACGCGCTCTCCCACGTCAGCCACAACGGCAAGCTGCACGGCGGGGTGGACGCCGCCGAGGCGCAGACCGGCGGATCCTTCTCGCAGCACGGCGCCGAACAGACCCCCGCCATGGTCACCCGCGGTGTCCTGCTCGACGTCGCCGCCGCGCACGGGGTCGACACCCTGCCGGGCGGCTACGGCGTCACCGCCGCCGACCTGGAGCGCGCCGCCGAACTCGGCGGCGCCGAGCCCCGTCAGGGCGACGTCGCCGTGGTGCGCACCGGCTGGGCCCGGAACTTCGACGATCCGACCGCCTACCTCGGCAAGGACTCCGGCGTCCCCGGCATCACCGAGGACGCGGGCGCCTGGCTCGCGGCACGCGGCGTGAAGGCCGTCGGCAGCGACACCACCGCCTGCGAGCAGATCCCGGCGGGCGCGGGCCACAGCGTCCTGCCCGTCCACCGGCTGCTGCTCGTCGAGCACGGCATCTACATCATGGAACACCTCGTGCTCGAGGACCTCGCCGCCACCGGCCAGCACGCCTTCCTCTTCGTCGTCGCCCCGCTCCGGATCGTCGGCGGCACCGGCTCCCCCATCCGCCCCGTCGCGGTGGTGGCCTGATGACCGGCGCCTCCACGGCCACGGCCACCCCCGCCCAGCGGCTCGCGGCGTTCGCCGTCGCCACCCGGGACGGCGAACTCGGCGCCGAGCAAAGGCAGAAGGTCACAGGGCATCTGCTCGACCTGCTCGGCAACAGCATCGCCGCGCTGTCCGAACGGCCCGGCGCCGCGGTGCGCGAACTCGTCGAGGAGTGGGGCGGCGCCCCCGCCGCCACCGTCATCGGCTCCACGACCCGGCTGCCCGCCCCCTCGGCGGCGCTGGTCAACGGCACGCTCGCGCACAGCCTGGACTTCGACGACACCCACCTGCCGTCCGTGCTGCACCCCTCCGCGTCGGTCCTGCCCGCCGCCCTCGCCACCGCCGAGGCGGTCGGCGCCACCGGGGCGCAACTCCTCGACGCCGCCGCCGTCGGCATCGAGGTCACCTGCCGGCTCGGCATGGCCCAGTACGACGAGAAACTCGGCAACTCGGTCTTCTTCGACCGGGGGTTGCACGCCACCGCCATCTGCGGCGCGATCGGCGCCGCCGTGGCCGCCGCGATGCTCCGCGGCCTGGACGCCGACGGCGTCTGCTCGGCGATCGGCATCGCGGCGAGCATGGGTTCCGGCATCATCGAGGCCAACCGCACGGGCGGCACCGTCAAACGGGTGCACTGCGGCTGGGCAGCGCACGCGGGTGTGGTCGCGGCCGACATGGCCCGGCTCGGCCTCACCGGGCCGCCCACCGTCCTCGAAGGCCGATTCGGTTTCTTCCAGGCGTTCTGCGGCGACCGCTTCGACGAGGCCACCGTGGTGGCGGCGGTCACCGAAGGACTCGGCGAGCGCTGGGAGCTGGCCAGGCTCTTCATCAAGCCGTACCCCTGCAACCACTTCACCCACGCGGGAGTCGACGCCGCCATGCGGCTGCGCCGTCGCGGCGTCGACCCGGGGCACGTCGCCCGGCTGACGCTCGGTGTGCCCGCACCCGTCCTGCGCACCATCGCGGAGCCCGCGGCCGAGAAAGCGCACCCGCGCTCCGGCTACCACGCGGCGTTCAGCGGCCCGTACACGGTGGCCGCCGGGCTGCTCGCCGAACCCGACGCGCCGGGCCACGGACTCGGCGTGTTCCACGCGGACTTCACCGACGAGGCAGCGGCGGACCCCGCACGCCTCGACCTCGCCGCACGCGTGACCTGCGTCGCGGACGAGGAGTGCACGGCCGTCTTCCCCCACCAGTTCCCGGCCGTCCTCACCGCCGAGCTCGACGACGGATCCACCGTGACCGAACGGGTCATGGTCAACAGGGGAAGCCCGCAGGACCCCCTCGACGCCTCCGAACTCACCGCGAAGTTCCTCGCCAACGCTCTTGGCGCCGGTGCCGAACCCCTGGTGCGAGCGCTGGCCGACGAGGTGTGGAACATCGCCGCGGCCGCGGACACCACGGGGCTGACCCGCACGCTGTCCGCGGTGACGGCCGGCACATGAGGCAGCGCAGCAGACTCCCCATCACTCTTCCGAGGTGAACCCATGAGCTCCTCGCGTTCCCACGTCCGGTGGCTGACGCTCGGACTGATCGTCGCCCTCATCGTGATCAACTACATCGACCGCAGCGCCATCAGCTACGCGGTCGACCCGCTCACCGAGGCATTCGGCATCAGCAAGTCCCAGTACGGGCTGATCAGCAGTGCCTTCTCCATCGGCTACATGGTGTTCGCCTTCATGGCGGGCCCCCTCGTGGACCGCTACGGAGCACGGCGCATCCTGCTCGTGGGCGTGGCCATCTGGTCGGTGGTCACCGCGGTGACCCCTGTCGCCGGCTCCTTCATCGGGCTGTTCGTCACGCGGATCATCCTCGGCGCGGGCGAAGGGCCGGGCTTCCCCGCGGCCAGCCGTACGGTCAGCCGCTGGCTGCCGCAGAAGGAACGCGGGATCGCGCTCGCCATGGTCGGCGGTGTGGCCGTGTCCGGCTCGCTGCTGATCGGCGGACCGCTGGTGTCACAGCTGATAGCGGTCCTGACCTGGCAGGGCATGTTCTGGGTGCTCGCTGGTGTCGGCTTGCTCTGGTTCGCCCTCGCCTACGCGCTGCTCAAGAACACCCCCGACGACCATCCCAAGGTGTCGGAGGCGGAGCGGGCGTACATCGCCGCGGGGCAGCTCGAGGAGGAACGGTCCTCCACGGTGCGCGTCCAGTGGCGCCCGATCCTCACCAACCGGAACCTGTGGATCATCGCCGTCGGCTATTTCGCCTGGGGCTTCATGTTCTGGGGCTTCATGTACTGGCTGCCGGACTACCTGTCATCGGCGTACGACCTCAGCATCACCCAGGTCGGCCTGTTCACCGTGGCGCCCTGGGCGGCAGGCATCGTCGGTGCCCTCATCGGCGGGGTCATCACCGACCGGGTCTTCGCGCGCACCGGCAGCGAGCGCAGCCGCCTCACCATCATGGGCATCGCGCTCCTGCTCTCCGGCGCCTCGCTGATCCCGATCTTCAGCGCGCCGTCCCTGACCGTCTCGGTGACCTTCATCTCGATCGGCGTCGGACTCGGCTTCGTCACCGGAGGCATCTGGTGGGTCGCCGCCATCGACGCGGCGCCCTCCCAGCCCGGCGTCGCAGCCGGTTTCGCCGACGCGGCGTTCGCATTGTCCGGCATCATCGCGCCCTCCACGATGGGCTACATCGTGAGCCTGACCGGCAGTTACTCCAGCGGCTTCGTGGTGATGACGGTGCTCGCCGTGATCGGCGCGGGCTCGATGCTCGTCCTGCCGAAGCGGGGCGCGCGGCAGCGGCCACCTGTCGATACCCGAGCCGGCCTGGTCACCGAGGCACGGTGACGGAGCGCGCCGCCCCGCAGCCCGCGCCGGCCTCGGCGCGCGCTGTGGGGCGGCGCGGGGAGAGGTGCAGAAAAGCGGGCTCCGCGCCGCGCATGTCCGGAGCGGTGGCGAATTCCTCCTTGAGCGTTGCAATGATGCGGAGCCCATCGAAGTACGCCACCACACGGCGGACCGTACGAGGCCATACGGAGCCGGCGGGCGAACGGAGCCGGGTCCCGTGTGCGTCGCCGGCTTCCGCGGTCGACGCGGTCCGCGTACCGGCGTCAGGCTCGGTCAGAGCCGCGGCGCCCTGCGCGAGAAGCTCCAGTGCGGACCGTTCACGGTCCGCCTGTCGAAGACCACCAGACCACCGGCCGCACACGACACACGGCACACGGCATCACGAGGATTGGTCACCGCCGATCTTCCCCTTGGCCTCGTCATAACCGGCCTCGGCGGGCGGCTCGGTGGGCTCGTAGATCACGCGGATCACACCGGTCGGGAACACTTCGCTCGCCGTCACGCGCAGGTGATACGGCGCATTGCCCTCGTCGAACAACCTGCGGCCCTTGCGTGCCGCCACCGGGTGCACCAACAGGCGCAGTTCGTCGATCAGCCCAGCAGCGAGCAACTGCTGCACGACCGAGAGCGACCCGGGAACGAGAATGCCACGGACGCCGGTGTCGGCCTTGAGCGCGGTGACGGCATCGACAAGTTCGCCCCCGATCAGCTCGGAGTTGCGCCAAGTGAACGACCGCGGCTGTCGCGAGACAACGACCTTGCGCACGTCCCCCAACTGCTTCGCGAACGGCGCGTCCTCCCCGCCCGCGGCCTCGCGTCCGGGCCACGCGCCGGCGAAGCTGTCGTAGGTCTCGCGGCCGATGAGCAGCACGTCAGAGGTGTCGTAGTCCTCGGTGACGGCACGGGCCATGTTCGCGTCGAAGTACGGGAAGTGCCAGTCCGGGTCGATCTCCGCCACCCCGTCGGCCGAGATGAAAAGGCTGGAGATGAGCTTCGCCATCGCAGTGAACCTTCCGCTTCAAGTGGTGTCAGCGGGTAGACCGGCCTACCACGCCGAACTCATCGCAGTCGGCGAAGGAGATCCAGTTGGCGGCCGCGCACCCTTTTATGTGCGGGATGCGGACCTCATGGACGTGGCTCTGTCGGAGCTGCCCTCATGGCAACTGAACCGGCCGTCAGGCTGTGGCCGGCAGCACCGAATCCCCGCTCAGGAACTCGACGAGCCCGCTGGTGAACTCCGGGTCACGCAGTGCGCCGAGGTGGTCGCCGTCCACCAGGCGCAAGGTCCCTCGCGGGAGCGCCGTCGCCAGTGTTTCCGGACGGACGGCCAGGGGGTCTTCGCGGCCGGCGATGACCAACGCCGGCACAGAGATCGCTTGCAGCGCGATGGGCTCGGCGTGGGCCGCGGCGGCCTGCGCGGCCAGGGCCGGTCGATCGCCGCCGACCGCGTCCACGAACGCGCGGAACCCGGCAGCCGTCGGATCGGTGACCGACCCGGGGTCGTCCGTGCGCAGGGCGTGCTGGAGCGCCTGCCCACCGATCACCCTGGTGTCGACGCCCCCGCACTCCACCACACCGGCGCCCACCCCACCCACGACCAGGCGTCGCACCCGCCGGTCGCGGCCCGCGGTGAGCAGGGTGACGATCGCGCCCATCGAGTAGCCGACCAGGTCGTAGACGGGCTCGTCCAACAGGTCGATCAGGGCCATCACGTCTCGCGCCATCCTGGCCTCGCCATAGAGGGCGGGATCGTGTGGCTTGTCCGAGGAACCGTGGCCGCGTGCGTCGATGGTGGCGACGCGCCGACCCGTCCTGGTCAGCGCGTCAACGATGCCCGGCATCTCCCAGTTGGTCCGCCCGGAGGCGATGAAGCCGTGGTGCAACAGGACCAGCGGCAGGCGCGACCCACCGTCGTACACCTCGTACGCGATCCGTATGCCGTCGTCCGTGCGGAACACCGCCATCGTCGTACCTGCCCCTCGCCACCGGCCAACACTGCCGCCGCACTCTAGTCGAGCCATGACTTCGTGGCCCCGGGCGCAGCGGCCATCGCCTTCCACGAAGGCGGCGCGTGAGAAGGGATCGCAGGGCGCCGCCGGCGCCCGTGAAGTTCACCCACGCCGGCGCGACAGCGGAGCAAGGTCTCAACGCCGGACTTGGATGAGCGCGTGAGTGCCGCTCGTACGCCACTTCTGCTCGTACTCGGCCACGAGCGCCGCCTCCGTGGACGCGTCGAGCCCGACGACGACATCGGACTTGAGGGTGCGCAGTGCGGCCACCGGTCCCGGGAAGTATGCGGTGCGCCCGGCGAAGGAGTCGGTCGGCTGCCAGAGTCGGTCGCCGACCAGACGCCGGTAGTTGAGGTCGCCCTTGAACAACGTCACCGCGGCACCGCCGAAGTCGGCGCGCAGGTCGTCAGGCATGTCCGCGTATGGAAGCGGGGCGCAGGAGAAGGCATGGGCGCGGACGATGAGCCGATCGGTGGTCATCGCGGCCCACAGACGCTCACCGGCCTCCGACGCCGCACCATGGGCCGCCCGCAGACGGCGGAGACAGTCGATCACGTCGCTGGTGGTGGCATCGGACACGTAGTACGGGTACGGCTTGACGTGCAGGATCACTCGCTCGGCGTGCCGGTTGCGAAGCAAATGGTCGATGAGGACCAGGTCGGGCAGGAGTTCGCGGCCCGCGTTGTCCGCCACCAGGCACACGCTGGCCGGGGCTCCGGCGGTCAGCAGGGACCACAGCAGCGCGGAGTCGTCCGCGACGATACGGGAGTCACCCGCCACGCCTTCGCCTCCGGCCGAGATACGGAAGCCGAGGTCCGCACGGTTGCCCCACAGCGAACTGAGGAGCAGCGCCTGTGCCTGGTCGTCCGCGGGCAGCGGGGCGAGCCGGTCGAGAGCTGCGAGTTCCGCGTCGGCCTCCGCGGTGTGCAGTTCCGCCTGTTTGAACGGCCGGAAGGGGTCGATGCCCTGCCAGGGTCCCGGCCGGAAATAGCCGACGGCCTCGAGGAGTCGGCGGTAGAAGTAGCTCTCCGCCCACAGGAACGGCACGTCGAACCAGGACTTGCCGAAGTGGTCGCGTCCCCAGACCTGCCATTGCGACGCATCATGTGCGCCGGGTGGGAGAGGTTCGATCACGCCGTGAGCGGCATGCTCCAGCAGTGCGTCCAGTGCCCGGTGCTGCTCCGGCCCGTAAGGGAAGGCGTCGCGAACCTTCTGGATGAGGGCCGGATGCCGCTCGGCCAGCACGCTCCAGGCGAAGGATCCACGTTCGTCGCCTCGGATGACGGGCGCTTCGGCGTCGTCGGGTTGCACGGCTTCCAAGTCCTTCTCCTTCGGGGGCAGCGCCTGATCGGCGATCCGGTTCGCACGCAGACGTACAGACGTACAGACGTACAGACGTACAGACGTACACCCCCAGTGTGACCAAGCGGTGTGACAACACGGGCGAGGTGACGATCGGGTGGATCTTCGGCAGCCCGTTCATGTCCTGAGTGAACGCGAAGTCCTCGAATCCGACGCCCTCCGCGACCTTCAGCGGGGTGACCTTGCTGGCCTAGGGCTTGCCGCTCGCGTTGATCGGCTCCTAACCGTCGGACTCGGAGTCGACCGGAACGCGTCGCAGCTGCGGAGTTGGTGCTCAGGCTGGAGTCGACTCAGGAGGTCCTGTCTCGGTCGGAGATCACGCGGGAGACCGTCACGAAGGCGTGTGCCGAGCTGTCGGCCGCGGAGAAGGATTGCCGGGGCGGATCTGCCAGTGACGAAGCCTGAGCCGGAGTCGCATGCGCATGGGGCGGGCGTGGTGATGGGCCCACCGTGGCGGGACGGTCTGGTAACGACGGTGCTGCTGGACGTGTAATGGGACATCGCCCGGTCCATCCCATCAGGCGCCGGCCGTACGCGTTCGGAGGCTGACCGGGTCGTCCGCCGCGACATCCGCCGCGCGCTTCCCAGCAGGGCGAGCACCGTGCCGAGCGGTGAACATATCCACCCGCTCTGCCGACCGGTCGTTCAACTCTTCCCGGGTATCGGTTCCCGGTCCTGCTCCGTGCTCTCTCGATCAGACAGCCGTGGCCGCGGCCGGGCTCTCGGGGGACCGCACGGCGCGACGCTTGTCGGCGCGCAGCGCGACAGCGGTAGCCACGGCGCCGAGTCCCTCCCACAGACCCACCCCGATGAACCCCGCGGGAGCGCGGTCGCCGAGCACGGCCAGGGTGAACACCGTGCAGGTCACCAGACGGAACGGGACGGTCCAGCGGAAGAACGCGGTCCAATCGCTCGCGGCGGCGAGCACGTAGTAGACACCCATGTTCAGCGCGGCCATGGACGAGGCCGTCAGGAACACCACCGTGTGGTCGCCGTCACCGCGGCCCGCGTCCGGCACGGCCGCGAAGCCCATCATCTTGATCAGGGCGCCGGGCGAGGTCAGGCCCACGATGCCCATCACGGCGGCGAGCACGCCGAATACGCCCATGGTCCAGCCGGCCGACGAACGAGGCCAGAGCTTGAGCCGCACTGACTTCCCCCTGCCCCAGGGTTCAGCGGATGATCCGCTGAACCCTACGACAGAATGCGCGAGTTGACTCCCCCTGGGCGACAGCCCACAAAGTTCGGCCGCTGTGCCACGTCGGCCGATCAACCGAGCGCCTCTAGCCCCCGGCCGCACCCCCGACCAGCAGCACCCGGTCTTCCAGTGGCAGACTCCAGGGCCGTCCGCGCCGCGGCTCGTTCGGGACCTGGCGCCGCACGACGGTCATCAACTTGTCGAGGCAGCGCGGGCTCAGCCCGGTGATCGGGGCTGTCCAGGACTGCTCCGACGCCGTGATCACACCAGCCACATCAAGATCATCTCATCCGTGGTCTACGGCCGGAGGGGGTTGTCATTGGCGCCCAGTGCCCAAGAGCGCCTGGCTCTCCGAGTGGATCCAGCGCTGCTCGGCCAGCATCTCAGCCGCGTCACCGCGGGCAAGAAAGGCCGCCCATGGCTCGGTGCCCTGCCTGCCGAGGCGTTCGATTCGCGCGGCCTCGCGGGACTGAAGGGCATCCAGCGCCTCAATCACAGCTACAGGCTGTTCCCCGTATGCAGCACAGAGGGCATGAAGGCGGGCCCGCAGGGTGCTGGAGCCGGTGATCGATGCTCGTCGCTGCTGTTCCACGGGCCGCAGCGGGACGCTGTACCAGGCCAGTTGGGCCAAGTCGTCAATGGCATGCCCGGGTGCCGCGAAGTCCCAATCGATGAAGCCTATGAGCTGGCCACCGTCCCAGATCGAGTTCCACGGTCCGAGATCTCCGTGCCGGATCACCATGCCTGGCTGCCACGCTTCTTCCTGGCCCTGCCAGTAGGCATCGGACGGCGGCCGGAAGGTCCGGACGGCATCGTGATACTCCCGCAGCCAGCGGCCCAGCTCAGCAACTCCGCGTGCGGAGCGCAGAGCTTCCGGCCAGGGTGTGAACGCGGGCTCGCCAAAGAGCATCGACAGCACCTCGTCAGTGCCGTCGGTGCCCAACGCACGGGGAGCCCGGCTGAATCCCACCGCCTCCAGATGCCTCAGGAGGGCGTGTACAGCAGGTGTCCACTCACCCGCCGGCCGACGGATCGTCGCTCCGATCCGTCGCACTGTCGTGACACTGCCGTGGTCAGTGGCGCCGTCCTCAATCACCCGGCCAGCGTAGCCCGGCTACCGCAGCAGGCGCTGTGGGCTTTTCGCTGCAGGGCGCGAGGGCGGGTGGCGATTCATTCGTAAAGCCGCGCAGCGCTCAGAGCCCTGGCCATGAACGTCCAGTCGCCGCCGGCTGGCAGCTCCTGGCCGTGGTTCGCGTACCAGCCCGGAGCGTCCGACACCCAGGCTTCCAGAGCCGCCAGGAAACTCTCCAGCGTCGGGTTCTCCCAGGCCGTTCCGTTCGCTGCGTGATCTGCCCGCAGGCTCTGCAGGAAGGCTACGAGGGCGTCCCGATCGTGCAGTGCATCGTCGGGTGTCAGGGGTGTCGTCATGCCGCGGCGTCGTCCCAGCTGTCGAGCGTGATCCTGACCTGGCAATGGTGATCTGCGTGCCCGACCACTCGCCCGCTGATCATGCGGCCCACTGGAGGCGGGACGGTTCCCGCCGGGGTTCGTAGGACCTCGGCCAAGCCCACCGCATCGGGGACGCCCTCGATCAGAACAAAGACACCGAAGGGCTGCCGTCCAATGACCCTGCCGGTCACGGCCGTACCGATCGGCAACGCCGCCGCAGTCGCCGGCCACGCGTACTGAACGTTCTCCGGCGTCGGATCTTCACCGCTGCCCGGCCACACCCACCCCGTCATGATCCGAATCATCTCTGCAGCCGGCCCCCGGTTGTCCAGCGTTTCCTGCGACTGAGCATTCTCCAGCCTCAATTCGAGCAGATCAGATGCAGCGTGATCCAGCACCGCACAGGTTGAAAGAGGCTCACTGGGTGGGTGCCTCGGCGAGCGAGAGGCTGTTCCCGTCGGGGTCCAGCACGACGACGTGGCGTACGCCGTTGCTGTAGGTCTCGACCGGTTCGTGGTCGATACCGTGTGCGGCGAGGCGGGCCAGGATGTCGTCGAGGTCGTGCACGCCGAGCGTGATCATGGCTCCGCCTACTCGCTCTGCGCGCACGTCTCGATCGTCAACGACGACCCACGCGTTCTCACCGACCCGCCACAGGTACTCCTCGCCGATGATCTCGTCTGCTGGGCGCCCGAAGAACACCTCGAACCACTCCAGTGCCTTGGTCCGGTCACTCACGCACATGACGCTGTACAGATCCACTCGGATCGCTCCTCGGAGTCGTTTCGGAAGAATGACCACTCCCGTGACCGAAACTCATCGGAGGAGGTAGCCCGGTTCTCCCCAGAGGAGTTGAGACCAGGCTCACCCACCTCCGCAACGCCCGGCCCTACGCCCAGCTCGCGGCGGTCTCGTCGTGGAGAGTCGCCGCCGCAGCCCCCGTCCGGTTGTGTTGATGCGCGTCAGACCCTCTGGCAGGGTGACGCTGCAAACCGGGCAGGGAGTTCGAACCTCGAGTAGGACCGACGACCCGGTGCCGGTCCCAGACGCGGCCGCAGACATCGAGCGGGAGGGCCCATGCTGAAGCAGGTCGCCGAGGGTGTGCTGATCCACCAGAGTGAGTTGCTCGGGAACAACTCCGTTGTCGTGCAGGGCAGGGACGGCGTGCTACTCGTAGACGCCGGGATCACCGGCGCCGAAATGACCTGCCTGGCGAACGACCTTCGTGAACTGGGCCAGTCCGTGGTGGCGGGCTTCTCGACGCATCCTGACTGGGATCATGTGCTCTGGCACGCCGAGCTTGGCGAAGCGCCTCGATACGGCACAGCCCGGTGCGCGGCCTTCATGCAGGACGTGTTGTCGAACGCGGACTGGAAGGCCGGCGTCACCGAGGGGCTGCCGCCGGAGATCGCCGAGGACACACCGCTGGACTTGTACGGCCTCATCACTGGTCTGCCTGCTGGAACCGCGCGGCTTCCTTGGGACGGCCCCAAAGTGCGGATCATCGAGCATACGGCGCATGCCCCGGGCCATGCGGCGCTGCTGATCGAAGAAAGCCGAGTTCTCGTCGCCGGCGACATGCTCTCCGACGTCTTCGTTCCCATGTTCGAGGACACCGATAACCCGATCGAGGGCTACCTCGTCGGACTGGGACGGCTCGAGGGCGTAGCGGACGACGTCGATGTCCTCATCCCAGGCCACGGATCCGTCGCCAGGGACGAGGAGGTACGCGCAAGGATCAAACTGGATCGAGCGTACGTGGAGGACCTCCGTGACGCCCGGGTGTCCAGCGACCCACGGGTCGTATCGCCCAAGCCCGGCTGGGAGTGGGCAAGCGACATTCACGAAGGGCAGGCCCGACGCCTCGCCCGGGGAAGCGAGCGTGAGGGGAAGTCTGACTAAAGGTCCCCTTTCACCACCAGACGACCCAGTCTGTGCGCCGTTTTCAGGAGGGCGCCGCTGACCGCCGCCCCTGGCCGAGGCGATGGAAGCGTCTGCACAACACCACTCCCGCCAAGATCCGCTGGGTCGGTGAGCCGGCGATGGCCACCCTGCACGACTGGGGCCTCGTTCGATCAATAGATGAGCATCCTGACCAAAAGCGCCCACGCCAACGACTTTCTCCAGACAATTTCAGCCAATTGCGGACCGCCAGAGAGATCGCCGACTCACAACGGGGCGCTCAGAAGCCCCACCCGTCACCTCACTGACACCGAACTATTTGAAGCCGAAGCCGGTTCGAATTGAAGGCTCGGCTGATATTATTTCCTCTTCGATCTAAAAATCGAGATGCGGGTACCGGGGTTGGGGGGCCAATGGCGAACGAGGACGATCTCTTCGGCCGGCTGCCTGCGGCCAGCCCCACCCGGGCGGCCAACCGCAGGAAGGTCCTTCTCGCCGTGGCGATCAGGTCCGGCACCCAGGCCGATATCGCGCACCGCACCTTGCTCTCGCAGGCCACCGTGTCGGCCGCGGTCCGCGAACTCGGGGGGGTCGGCCTCGTACCCACCGCCAAGGAGCGCGGCAAGGTCTGCCTCTCAGCTGTGACCGCCGTCGGCGTGGGCGTGCACCTCGGGTTCAACCACATGACCGTGGTCGCCCGCAGACTCGACATGCCATTCGGCCAAGTGACCTCGCTGGGCAGCTCGGAGGGCGTCAGCAGGGGTTGGTCCCGGGCTCTGCCTGAGGTCAGGCAGATGATCGATGAGGCGATCGAAGGAACGGGGCGGCGCCGCTCCGACGTGTTCTCCCTCGGCATCGCCGTACCGCGGATGATCAACCCGCGCACCGGCGGCTTCACCCCGCCGATCCTGCCGCCCTGGCGGGCGGGCGACGACCCGGCGAAAGACCTGGGCACGTGGCTGGGCGTGCGCGCTTTCATCGACAACGACGCCAACCTCGGCGCGCTGGCCGAACAGACCTACGGCTCACGGGAACACGCCGAAACGGTGGTCTACGTGAAGGCGTCGACGGGTGTCGGCGCCGGCATCATCGTGCACAACAGCGTGCTGCGGGGCCACGGCGGCATGGCAGGGGAACTGGGTCACCTCACCGTGGACCCGCACGGCGCGGTCTGCCAGTGCGGTGGACGCGGCTGCCTGGAGACGGTGATAGGCGCCGACGCGCTGATCGCGCAGGTCCGTGCCGCACGGACCCGCAACAGCGTGCCCGCACCGGAGACGCTGGAGCAGGTCATCGGAGCCGCCCAGGCACAGGACGCGGTCTGCATGCGGGTGATCCACGACGCCGGCCGGCGCCTGGGGCAGTCCCTGGCACAGCTGTGCAACCTGCTCAACCCCGACCTTGTCGTCATCGGCGGGCAGCTCGCCCAGAGTCCGCTGCTGCTGGACGGCTGCAGGGAGTCCTTGCGCCGTTTCGCGCTGCCCGGCGCGGTCGCCGAGGACTCCGAGTTCGTCCTCGACCTCAGCGAACTGGACACCCGGGCCGAAGCCCAGGGCGCTTTGATCCTGGGACTTCGTGGCATGGAGCACGCGGCCAACACCACCTAGACATCCGACTTTCGAACTCGTATCTCAGGCGCCAGGGGCGCTAATGGAGATGCTCGATGGTCAACGTGCCGCACAAGCCTCTCCCTTCTTCGATATGACGCCGCGGGCCCGATGTCACCGCCGTGCTCGTTCAAATGAGTGAGCGTCGTTGACCGAAAGAGTCAACCACCCGTTGGCGGACCCGTCGGCGGGAGCGGAAACTTTTCTGCCGCTGGGAAACAAGGGCGGGAACTGCCAGGCCGGAGCACCTGCGATCGCGGGCCGGTTCGGCACCTGGAGCGGCTGGAGAATCGCTACACTTTGGGGCCCTGACGACGCCGGGATGGCCGGCGCACACGTCTTTCCCGTTGCGATCCTTTTCCGGGGCAGCTGATGCCCCTGACCCGAGGCGGCCTCATGACCTACGAGCCCATCGCCGTATCCCCGTACGAGGATTTCGGATATCCGCGACAAGCGGTGAAGGTTGGGGCCGTGCCGTCCCCCGAGGAACCGGCCGCCTACGAACCGCCGATGGTGGTCGACCTGGGTCATGTCCGTGAGGTGACGCTGGGCAGTTCCCCCAGCGGGAGTGCCGATGCCAATGCCCAGTACTACTACTGATATTGCGGACAGCTGTCATGCCCCGACCCGCGGCCTCCGCCGCAGCCACGGACCTGCGCTGCCCGTCTCCTGTCCTTCCCTCTCCCGACGGGCCCACCATCGCGGGACTGCTGTCGCCGGCACCAGCCCCGGCGCCGAGTGGAGCCACCCGCCTGTGGCCGGGTGAACCCCTGCTCTGGTCCTGGGGGCCCTGGCACCCCGGCGAGGTCCGCACCGTACAGTGCGCACGCGTCCGGCTGGCCGCCGTCGGCCAGTGTCTAGCCGACGAAGTGACGATGCGTCATGACCTGCGGCGGGCTGCGCAGGACGGCCGCTGGGAACGGCTGACCCGATGGCCCGGCGCCTACCTGCTCCTCGTGCTCCAGGACGACGGTGCCCTCACCGCGTACGCCGACCCGGCGGGGCAGTTTCCCCTCTACTACGGGCGCCACGGCCAGAACACGGTCCTGTCCACCCGGGCGAGGACCGCGGCGGCCCTGTCCGGAGCAGTCGGCCGACCCGACACGGCGGCGCTCGCCGCACACATTTTCTGCCCCGCGGTTCCCGAACTCACGGAAGGGCGCACGGGGTACGACGGAATCCGCCGGCTCGGTGGCGGCCAAGCCCTGAAAGTCGCTCCCTCCGGCCGCTGCACCCATTGGGCGTACGAGGACCTCGCTCCCGACCCCGGCACGCGGTTCGAGGACAGCGCAGCCCAGTTGCGGTCAGCCCTCACACGCGCCGTCACCCTGCGCACCGACAGCGCCCCACGCGTCACGTCGGACTTCAGCGGCGGCCTGGACTCCACCTCCCTGGCCTTTTTGGCCGCCCGCACAACCGGCCGGCCGCCCCTGGACGCCTTCGTCTACCACCACCCCGACGCACCCGCCGGCGATCTCGCCCACGCCCTGGCCCACGCAGAGCAGGCCCCATCGATCCGGCTCGCCGTGACCCGTGGCAGTGAGGACTCCCTGCCCTACAGCGGCCTGCCCGGGTACGGCTCTGCGGACCAGCCCGACCCGGCGGCAGTCATCGGCGCCCGACAACGGCTGCGACTGGACCACATCGCGCGCGGCGGCCCCGGCATTCACCTGACCGGCGAGGGCGGCGACGCACTACTGGCCGCACCCCCCTCCTACCTCGGTGACATCGCGGCCACAGCCGGACTGCGCCGACTCCTGAGCGACGGGCGCGCGCTGGCCCGCATACGTCAACTCTCGCCCGCAGACGTCATCCTGCGGGCCAGACGCCTTGCACGCACTCCCCTGCACCAGGCGATGGGCGAACTCGCCTCCCGTCTCGACGAACCCCTGGACCACCCGCCGCAGTGGGCGGACGCGGTTGCCTGGTGGCCGGCCCCGGGCCCGGAGACGGCCTGGCTGACCACCAGAGCACGCGGGCACCTGGCCGAACTGGCCGAACTGGCCGAAGCTCGTGCCCGGTCGGCCGGCCCCGCATCCCCTTCAGCGCCCGCGACACCGGGCACCCGGGCAGTCCTGTGCGAACTGCGCATCTCCGCCGCCGTACAGGCTCAGTTCACCTCCACGGCCCGCGCGTTCGGCATCTGGCCGCACGCTCCTTTCCTGGACAGCGAGGTCGTACGGGCCTGCACCCGCCTCCCGTTGCCGCACCGGATCGACCCGTTCACCGCCAAGCCGCTGCTGGCAGCCGCCCTGACCGGCCTGGTCCCCGACCCCGTACTGCGGCGCAGGACCAAGGGCGACTACGCGGCCGAGAACTACCGCGGCGTCCGCCGCTCAGCGGCACAGATCAGGGCACGGCTCCTGCGATCCCCGCTGGCCGAACTCGGAATCATCGAACCCTCGCGGGTGATCGCCTCGGTCGAACGGGCCGTCGCGGGTCTGCCCGCACCCTTCCCAGCGCTCAACCGCCTGCTCGGCTCGGACCTGTGGCTGACGGCCGGCAACAGCGGACAGGAGTGGCCATGACGCGGCTGAGCGTGTCCGAGTACGTCCGCGAGAGCACCTCAGCGCACGGTGGCAGCGTGCTGCTGGACGTGCGGTCCGGCCACTGCTTCGCCATGAACTCCATGGCTCACACCCTCTGGCAGGAATGGCACCGCAGCGGGAACTTCGACTCCGCGGTGCTGGTGCTGGCCGGCCGTTACCCGGACCTGCAGCACGACCGGATCCGCGAGGACGCCCGCCGCCTCGCCGACGACCTGATCAGCCGTGGCCTCCTCACCGCGCACGCCCCGAGCCGGACACCCCCCGCGGCGGGACAACGCACATACCGGTACCCGGCGGCCGACGCTGCGCCCCTCACGGCAGAGCGGGCACCGGCGACCGCGGGCCCGCGTCCGGATGGTCGCGGATCCGCCTGGCACGGGCACGCCCCGTCGCAGGGCGAGGTTCCGCCCGTCACCGAAGTGCCCCTGATCGCAGCCCAGATGACCATGGCCGCCGAACCGGTGCGGAATGCAGGCGACCGCTCCCTTCACGGCGCCGTGACCGCGGTACTCGGCCTGGTCGCACTCCTCGGTGCCCTGCTGCTGATCCGGCTGCCGTTGAGAACCGTCTCCCGTACGGTGAGCTGGACCGCACGCACCTGGTGCCGGCGGGAGGCCACGCCGGAGCAGGCCTCAGCCTCCCTCGCGGCGGTGCGGCGGGCCACCCGGTGGTACCCCGGACGCGCCGCCTGCCTGGAGTTGTCCCTGGCCACGCTCGGGGTCCTGGCCATAACCGGCCGGCGGGTGGAGTGGTGCATCGGCACGGCCGACGACCCCTACCGATTCCACGCGTGGGTGGAGGCGCAGGGAGTCGCCATCGCCTCGCCTGACGAGTACGGCCACACCGAATTCCGCCGTGTTCTCGGCGTGAGCTGATTGGTTGGACAAACCGGCCGCTGGAACGGGGCCCTCCGCAACCTCTTCCCGCTGCCGTGTTCAATTCGCACACGCCTGACGCCTGCCAGGGGCCCCTACCGGATAGTTCCAAGAACGCCGGGAAGAATGCGAGCGGATTCCCTTTCTTCGACCAGACTTTGTGCGCTAGCCTGACAAAGTGAAGGGGCGGTCACCGGTCTCCCGGCAACCGCCCCCGTGGGAGGGACCTGCTCGCCCCTCAGACGCGCGGCAACAGCGCGTCGACCAGTGTCGTGTCACCGTCTCCGTGAGTCATCACACTCAGGAGCACGAGGACCATGACGATGATGACCACTCGCACGTGCTGCCAGTGCACAGAGACCGAACAGCGGGTGGTCATCGTCATCTTCATAGCCATTTGACTTCACCTCACCTTCTCCACGCGTCGACACCGGTTCCCGGTAATTCGGGAATGCGGCAGCGACTCCGCGTGAAGAACAGTGTTCCCGTCAACCTGCCGCAAGACAATGGCCTTTGTCGCGCCCCCATGCGCCTCATGAGCCCCAGTCCGAGGGGATCCACTCCGCGTCCCGCTTCAATTCACCTATTTACAACGAGTGATGGATGACGTCGCGACGTGAACCGAAAATTGAGACCGCTCTCCGCGCCTGACTCCACCTCAGTGAACACCACAGAGGCAGCCCGTCTCGCACTGCCCAACCGTCAGCGGGCCTTCCTTCACCCCAGCCCCCACCGGGGCCCGCCCAGCACCCGATTCGAAGGCAGACGGAGAGTGAACACCCCTCGCCCTCATCGAATAACGCGGCGCATGCCTGGCGCCGACGCCGTTTTCGCGTACGAGCCAGCACCCCACACTCGCTTAAATGTGACGCAAATCACGCCTCAAGAGCGCCTCGGCACACGGGTGAGACCTTCGACAAGCGTGGTGGCGAGTACCCATCCCGAGGCGATGAGGACATAGGCGAACCATTGCTGCCCGCTCGCCGATGCGAACGCCTTCTCCTGCCCGAAGTCGATGATGGGCGGCCACAGGTCGAGCGTGCAGACGGTGGCGTTGATGGCCGGGCCTCGTCCCGGCTCGGAGCGATGGGGCTCGTAGACACTGAAGACGAGCGTGCCGAGGAGCGCAAGTACGACGAACCACCCACCGGCGAGGGCCGGCCGGTATCCGTAGCCTGCGACAACGCCCTGCAACCAGTCCCAGATCTTTGCCGGCCACGGCAGAGCCGAACGGTGGTGACGGTGTTTGGCGCGCAGAACTCTGCGGGCTTCGCTGTCGTGGCCAAGGACGCGGTAGGCCGCTGCGAGTTGCTCGTAGGGCTGAGGCAGGTACCGTCCGGCGAGGTTCTCCCTGAGCCAGGTGAGCCGTGTGTGGGTCGAGCGAGGTGGGAGCGGTTCGAGCCGCTCCTAGGTGAGCGCATCCAGCTTCGCCGCCGGGCTCGTAGGAAAGGCCGGGGGCCGCCGGGCGTCCGAGGTTGCAGCACGTCACCGGACGACCGCCGCCGTATGGGCCCTCTCCGGCACCAAGTCAGCTCTCACCGGCCGGACGGCGCCCCGTTGCGCGGCGCTTCTGCCCCTCGGGCCCGGGCAGGACCGCCAGTGCGGTGTCTGCGATGTCCCGCACCGTCTCCGGGGCGAGGCCCGCCTTGCCGACCGCCTCGATCCCGCGGACCACCGTCAGCAGCAGTGCCGCCAATCGCTCCGGGTCCGCAGCGCTGTCGATGTCGCCGTGACGCTGGGCGGCGCTGATCTCCGTCCGCAGCAGGGTCAGCAGCGCCGTCATGGTCTCGGCCGACCGCCCTGCGACCGTCGGGTCGAGCTGGGACAGTTCCGCCGCACCCTTGGCCAGCAGGCACCCGCGGCGCTCGGTGTCGGAAGCGGTGTTCTCCGCCATCAGGTGCACGTATCCCGCCAGCCGTTCCCAGGCCTCCGCGTCCGGGCCACCTGTCAGCCGCCCTTCGGCCACCTCGACGACTGCGGTGCACCAGTCGCCGAACACACGGTGGAACAGCTTGCCCTTGTCACCGAACGCGCCGTACAGGCTGCCCTTGCCCAGGCCGGTCGCCCGGGCGATGTCGTCCATCCGGGTTCCCGCGTATCCGGTCGCCCAGAACTGCTCCCGGGCCCGTTCCAGGACTTGGCGTTCGTCGAATGCGCGTGGTCTCGGCATCGTTTCAGCCTAACCATTCTTGACTCGATCGTCCATTACCGCCTACGTTATGGACGATCCATTCCACAACCAGAGGGGTCCGACATGCCAGGGGTGCTGCAGGACAAGGTGGCCGTGATCACCGGAGGGACCAGCGGGATCGGGCTGGCCATCGCCCACCGCTTCGTCCTCGAGGGCGCGCGGGTCTTCGTGACCGGCCGGGACACCGACCGCCTCGAAGCGGCAGTCAAGGAGATGGGCCCGGCGGCCACCGGCGTACGAGCTGACGTTTCGGTCCTGGCCGAACTGGACGCGCTATACGAGCGCGTCCGCGAGGAGGCCGGGCGCATCGACGTGCTGGTGGCCAACGCGGGAATCGTCGCGGACGCCGCGCTCGGCGGCCACACCGAGGCAAACGTCGACCTGACGCTCGCCGTCAACGTCAAGGGGCCCCTGTTCACCGTTCAGAAGGCGCTTCCGCTGCTGGCGGAGAACGCCTCCATCCTGGTCATCGGCTCGAGCAACAGCGTGCGGCCCAATGAGCAACTCGAGGTCTACAGCGCCTCGAAGGCGGCGTTGAGCAACCTCGTGCACAACTGGGCCCGGCAGTCGCGGGAGCGCCGATTCCGGGTCAACGTGCTCAGCCCGGGACCCACGCGAACCCCTGGCCTGCTGGGCGCCGCCGGGCCGGACGCCGACCGGTTCGCCGAGGCCACCGTGCCACTGGGGCGGCTGGCCGACGCCGAGGAAATCGCCGAGGCCGCCCTCTTCCTGGCTTCGGACGCCTCGTCGTTCGTCACCGGCGCCGAACTCTTCGCCGACGGCGGCTACACCCGGGCCTGAACGACGGCCGGCGCGCCACATCCGGTTCCCTCGAAGCGATGGGGCGCACTCCCGGCCGCGCGTGTGCGTCGTACGAGCCCCCGCGCGTGTGCGTCGTACAAGCCCCCGCGCGTGTGCGTCGTACAAGCCCCCGCGTCCGCAGCAGCGAGACGGAGGCCGCGGCCTTCTCGGATGACGTGCCCGGCGTGCTGCCCCGACCGCCACAAGAATGCACACTGGATATGCCGCCCTCTGCCATTTGCACCGAGGGCCTCGGCAAGAGGCGTGGACACGCAAGCGCCCTGGATGCGCGTACGCCAGGCCGGTCAGGCCGCGAGTGGCGTGTCCAGTGCCGCAAGCAGCCAGTCGTGCGCGGTGCCCGGGGTCGGTTCCGGGTGGCCGCCCTGCGGCGTGTGCAGAACCGCCACCAGCTCCCAGTAGCCGTCGAGCCGTGGGTCGGCCGACAGTTGCCGGGCCAGTTCGCGGCGGAACGACGGTGTGTCGCGGCAGCGGTGCACGTTCGCATACGTCGCCACGAAGCAGTCGAGTGCGTCGCCCGCTTCGGGGGTCGCGTCCGCGCGCATCCTCAGGGCGGCCAGGTCGTAGGCCTCCGCGAGCCCGGCGTAGAGCAGCGCGGACTCCCGCGCGCCCGCGGCACGGTGCGCGGCAGGCTGGGTGGGGTGTGCCGCCGGGCCGGTCGGGCAAGGGCGCGATACCAGGGCGCACAGCTGGGCGAAGGCGAGCACCTGCGCCGGTGACGGAGCGTCGGGCGGCTGCGGAACAGCGGCGTCGAGGAAGGCGGCCCGCGCCTTCGATGGCATCCGCGGCGGCAGCCAGGCCCGCCAGAAGCCGGCCAGCGGCGCCGTGTTCGGCGGTGTGCCCAGCGCCCCCACGAGCCGCAGCCGTTCCGCGCGCTCTGCCGGGGCGGATTCCTGGACCAGCCGCAGTGCGGACTCCTGCCAGCGCAGCGCGCTCATTCGCGAGCCGAGCGTGCGCAGCTGTCCCGCCACGGCGTCCTCCAGCACTCCCTGCGAACCGGCCTGTTCGTCGACGATGCGGCGCACCTCCGGGACGGGTAGACCCAGGTTGCGCAGGGAGCGGATGAACGCGAGTCGCTCCAGGGCGTCGGGGGCGTAGCGGCGGTGTCCGCCGACACTGCGCCCCCGCTGTGGCAACAGGCCCTTGTCGGAGTAGAAACGGACGGTCTTCACGGTGGTGCCCGCTTGCTCGGCGAGCTCGCCGATGGTCCACAGACCGTCGGTCGTCGACGCGGAGCCGGACGCAGGCACGAAACCGGGGTCGGGGTCGGGATCGGGATCGGGGTTGATCGTCAGCGGCAATTGAACCTCCCTCAGGGGGAGTTCCTAATCTAACGGCCACCGCGGCGGGCGGCTGGACCGGCCGCCGATGACACAGTCCCGAGGAGTGTGGAGAATGACGGAATTCGTGCTGGTTCCTGGGCTGTTCACCGGCCCGCGGGTGTGGCGGGCCACGGCTGAGCTTCTCACCGCCCGGGGAGCGAACACACACATCGTGGACCTTGGCCCGGCAGCCGATCTGGAGACACACATCGCCCGTGTGGTCGAGACCGTCGACGCGATCGGCGCGGCAGCGGGCGAGCGGGACATCGTCCTGGTGGGGCACGACTACGGCATGCACCCGGCCGTGGGCGCGGCCGACCGGCGCGCGAACCGGGTCGCACGGATCGTCTACGTCGACACTGCTCCCGCACAGGACGGTGCACCGGCGCTGACGTCCCTCGCCAACCACGAGGTCCGCGAACGGCTCACCGCAGCCGGTGACAGGACAGGTGAACTGCCGCCGCCCACGCGGAAGGAGTGGCAGCACTGGGGAAGCACGGCGGGCCTGTCCGACGACGACCTCGACCTGCTGACCGCCTCCGCCACGGCCCAGCCGCTCGGCACGCTGGTTCAGCCGCTGCGGCTGACCGGCGGGCCGGATCCCCTTCCGAGCACCGCTGTGCTCTGCACGGAGAGCGGCGCGACCATCGCCGCCGTCCGCATGCTGATGAACTTCGGCGATCCCGTACTCAAGGCCCTGGCCAGGCCCGATGTCACCTTCTTCGAACTGCCCACCGGGCATTGGCCGATGCTGTCGTGCCCCGGGGAACTCGCCGACGTGCTGCTCGCGGCCGCCGCGGGAGAGGGGACCGGCCTCATGACACCGGAGGAGGAACCGGAGCATCCCGGCTATATGCGCCCCTTCCTCTTCGACGTACCGCACATTCCGCGCGAACGCCACGGCACGATCGATCTGTACGTACCCGAGGGCGTGGAGGCGGCGCCGCGGCCCGCGATCGTGTTCGTGCACGGCGGTCCGGTGCCCGCCGGGGTCAGACCCACCCCGCGGGACTGGACGACGTTCGTCTCCTACGGGCGCTACGCCGCGGACCGGGGCGTGATCGGGGTGACGCTCGACCACGCACTGCACGACGTCAGCGCCTATCCGACGGCCGCCGGGGACCTGGCCGCCGCGGTGGCCCAGGTGCGCGCCGACCCCCGCGTCGACGCGGAACGGATAGCGCTCTGGTTCTTCTCCGGCAGCGGGCCGATGACGGCCCCGTGGCTGAGCGAGCCGCCTACGTGGCTGCGCTGCCTGGCCGCCTGCTACCCGATCATGTCGCCGCTCCCGGGCTGGGGCGTGAACGACCCTCGGTTCCGGCCTGCGGAGGTGGTGGCGCGCGGCAGTGATGTGCCGTTCGTTCTTGTCCGGGCGGGCCTGGAAACCTCCGCGATCGCGGCAACAGTGGCCGAGTTCGTCACGGCGGCCGAGGCGGGCGGTGCCCCGCTCGAGGTGCTCGATGTGCCCGACGGACACCACGGCTTCGAAGGCCTCGACCACACCGATGACGCGCGCCGGGCCGTGCGGGAGGCGATGGGGCGGGTGCTGGAACGGCTCGGGCGCGGGTGACTCGGCGCATGTTCGAGATCGACGTGCTGGAGCTCCGGGCCCCCTCCCCCGTTCCGAACTGCCGTAGCTGTAGCTGTAGCTGTAGCTGTAGCTGGACTTGTGCCAGATGGCGTTGCTCAAGTGGACCCGGCCGCGTCGCCCTCGGCGGGCAGCTACTGCCTCGGCTCGACGGTCCACGTCCTGGGGCATGACCGATACGGGCCGTCCTTCCGCACCCCCGTGGCGGGAGGACGGCCCCGCTTTTTCCGGTGGCTGCCCGGTCAGTACAGCTTGTTGACGGCCGTGGTCGTGGTCTTCTTGAAGGCCGCTACGGGCGCGTCCCCGAAGTCGCCCATCTGTCCCCATTTCACGACGGTGACGGTCCTGCCGTCCCGCCCGACCGACAGCAGGGCGATGTCAGTGGCGCCCCAGGACGTCTCGGTGTGCAGGCCGCGGACGCGGGCGCCCTCCTCGACGGGCAGCTTGCCGTAGTCCCGGCCTTCGGCCTCGACTTCCGGCGTGGACTCCTCGATGCGGTCGGCGCAGGTGCGGATCAGGTCGTCGTAGTGCTTCGCCAGGGCGTTGGCCTGGGCGGCTGTGCCCGTCACTACGGTCAACTGCACGGCACCGGTGTTTAGGTCGGTCCGGAACTCCTGGTTCCGGTAGTCGTAGTCGAGCACGCCCTCCGTGCTCACGCAGAGCCCGAGTCCCTCCGGGAACCCTTCGGTGACCGGTCCGGCGGTCCAGGACGACGTCGGGTGCGGCGGCAGCTGGGACGCCGACAGGAACTTGGGCGCGGCGGCCTTCGGCGCGGCGCCGGCGACCGGTGCCGTGAGGACCGTGCCCGCCGCGAGGGCGGCGACGGTGAGTGCGGTGCAAGCGCTCGTTCGGATGCGCATGGACATGGGTGTTCCCCCCGTGGATGAGTGCGTGGCTGTGTGAGTGCGTGGCTGTGTGAGTGCGTGGCCGTGGATGCCGCGGTGAGGCCGGCTGGTCGGTGCGGGCCCGGTCGGTGCGGCACCAAGAGCATCGGCGGTCGCGGCGGCCGGACGCAACAGCCGACGGCCGATCGAGCACGGTGGAACCATCCCAGCCCGTCTGACGTGCAGGTATATGGGGTGCCTGGGATGCCGTCCCGGGCAGGGTGGCTTCGAAGGAGGACGGGGGGCCTGTGTCGGCACAAGACAACGGCGACGGCGTTGACGAAGTGGCGGGGTTCGCGGCGCTGCTGCGGGCGCTGAAGGAGCGTACGGACCGGAGCTACGGCTCGCTGGCCCGCCGCCTGGGCATGAACACCTCGACGCTGCACCGCTATTGCGCGGGCGACGCGGTGCCCCTCGACTTCGCCCCCGTGGAGCGCTTCGCGGCCCTGTGCGGGGCGACCTCGGAGCAACGCCTTGAACTCCACCGCCGTTGGCTTCTGGCAGTAGCGGCCCGTCGCCGGCCTCGTACGGTGGAGGCGGCGGGGCCGGCGGGGCCGGCGGAGAGCGCGCCCGACGCTGCGGCGGCAGAAGAGGTGAACGACGCGGCGGGCGTTTCGGGCCCAGTGGCGGAGGGCGTCACCGAAACGGGCACGGCGTCGAAGGCTGATGGCGGCTCGGTCTCCACACCGGCGGACACGGCGCCGAAGGCCACCGTCAGCCCGGTCGTCGGGACGGACGCTGCCTTCAGACCGCCCGGCCCCCTCTCGCCCCCGCGCCGCCCTTGGTACCGCCGCAGACGTCTCGCGGTCGGGCTGGCCTCCGTCTGTGGCGTGCTGGCGATGCTCGGGGCCTTCTCCGCGCTGCCCGACGACGAGCGGCGGGCGTCCGTCGATGGCCCTGACCGGGTCGCCGGTACGGCCGAGGCCCATCCGCCGGAGGGACGGGGCGCCTCACTCAGCCCGAGCGCCATCCCCACCTCCACCTCCCAGCGGCCTTCCGGCTCCCCCACCCCGAAGAAGAAGCCGCGCACCTCTCGTCCGCCCGGCGCGACATCCGCCCCGCCCCGCAACGAACAGCGCGCCGAATTGCCGCTCGCCTGGTCCGTCAACTCCCAGGCCTGGAAACTGGGTTGCGGTCACGACTATGTCATCGCCAAGCCGCCGAGCCAGGTCCCCCCTCCCCCTGCCCCGCAGGACGCGGCACCCTGGGCGGCGACGCAGAGCGCGGTGCACGGCGGCGAGACGCTCGTGCAGCTGTCGGTGCAGGGGCGCAGCGACACGGCCGTCGTGCTGGAGGCGCTGCGCGTGCGCGTGGTCGGCCGTACGACGCCGGCCGAGGGCAATGCCTACGCCATGGACCACGGCTGCGGCGGCGCGCTCACCCCCCGGTACTTCGCCGTGGACCTGGACAAGGACCGCCCACTCGCTCGCGCGGTCGCCGGGAACGACTCCGGCACGCCGATCCCGGCCGTGCGTATGCCCTATCGTGTCTCGGCAGAAGACCCAGAGGTGCTGCTGGTCACGGCCGGGACCAGTTCGTGCGACTGCCGGTGGTACCTGGAGCTGGACTGGTCCTCCCAGGGCCGCAAGGGCACCGTGCGCATCGACGACGACGGCCGCCCGTTCCGCACCAGTTCCATCAAGGGCCTACCCCGGTACGTGTACGACACCCTCGACCGCAGGTGGGGGCCGTACAGCTGAGACGTCGTCCTACGAGTAGTCCTCGAAGTCTCCGTTCGTTCGTGATCAGTGCGCGGAGTTGCAATGCGGCTTGGGCGCCGGTGAGTTCCCAGCGGGCCCCGAAGATGTCGAGGCGGTCAACGATCAGGCGCCGGTGGCGATCGGCCAGCCAGTGCCGCGGAGGGGCCCGGAGGGCGGCCCCCATCTCAGTGGCTCTGGCCGTGCTTGTGCAGAGCAGCGCCCGCCCGGAACCGGAGACGCCCACAACGGTCCGTCACTTCCTGCGACGCGTCATCCGGACAGCAGCCGTGTTGCGCCAGCCAGCGCAGGTTTTCAGGAGCGAGCCAGAGGGCTGCGCGGCCCTGAGCCGCTTCGTCCCGCGGATTCGTGGGGGCAACGTCGACCATGGGCGCGACCCTACAACTGCCTGGGCGCCACCGTCACCGGCACTGCGGCGTGGACCGAGGAGGTGCGAGGGTGAACGACCGTATGATTCTGGGGCCGTGGGGTTCGGGCATCCGGAGCGTTCCACTCGGGCGTGCCCCTGACCGCGGGCGGCGTGGTCCTCCAGGCGACCGCCACCATCGCGGAGTTCTCGGATGAGGCCTTACGTCAGGTGTCCGAGGCACTGCGCCCGGTGCTGCCGCCGGGGACGCCGAGGCCCGACCCGGCCCACCCTGAACTGCAATTCATCGCTGAGGACGCGGGCGGGACGGGATCATGAGACGGCCAATGCTGCACTCGATGGTCCACCGGATCAGCTTGCCCATGCCCATGCCGATGCCGATGCCGGTGCCCTGTCCGGCCAGCGGCACGTCGTACAACTTCCCCTCGGCGTACTCCGAAGCCGACAAGTCGACCGGCGCTGCCGAAGGCGGCCATGTCACCGCTGGTTGCCGCCAAGAACTCCGCGCCCAGGGTGGGGCCCAGGGGGCCTGCGCTTCGAGGCCAACGGCGAAGCGCAGGCACCCCGCGTGGGTGAGTGGTGCGTACCCGCACCGGCGACGGGCACCGGTGAGTCATCCCCCTGCTCTTGTACCCCGAGCATGACGAAATGAATGGGGCGGCAGGAGTGACAGGAGTGAGCGGGTCGCCGGGGACAGCCCTGATCGGGCCCAACTCCCCCGCCCCTTCTTCCGTCCTGCCGCGCTGCCGCCCTCGCCCCGGACGCTGATCGCCTGCGCAGAACCGCCCTGTTGACTTGTTGTCTGGTGTTGTTCGCACTGGCCCGGCCAGTGTTGTTTGCACTGGCTCGGCCGCGACACGGACTGCTGGATGCCTGTTGCGACAGGTGGTATTGAGGTCAAGCCGGCTACGGAGCCAGAGGAACCGTCGGCTGCGCCCCGGCCGCCCTGAGGATGGCGGCAGTGCCAGGGTGAGGGCCGTTCTCTGCCCACTCCAGGGGCGACCGCCCTGCGCCATGGTCTTCACGGAGGTTGGGATCGGCTCCGTGTCCAAGCAGTTGCTGGACCGCCTCGGTGTGTCCCCAGCAGGCGGCCGCACACAGGGGCGTGCCCTCCGAGCCGGGGCCGCTGCTTTCCGTGTCGGGGGAAGCACCGGCTTCCAACAGGAGCCGGGCTACCTCGGCTTCGCCCTGCACCGCTGCCTGATACAGCGGAGTGCTGCCGTCGTTGTCCCGCCGTTGTGGACTTGCTCCGCTGCGCAACAAGACCTTCGTGCCTATGGCGTCACCGGCCAGGATCGCCTCGAAGAGACGGCGGGAAAGCTTCTTCTGCCGACGCTGCTTCATGGCCGGTGAGGCTAGCGATCGCGGGTGCGCCGGCACCACTCATATCCAACCGTTGAGCACCGCGATCAGCCGTGGCTGCGTAGCGGCCGGCCCGTCTGGCTTACCTCGTGGCCACGGCCCGGTCGCGGTCGCTTCAGGCTTGGTTTCCGGGCCGGAGCCTCAGTTGTTGGCCAGGGTGCGGTCCAGAAGGGGGAGCAGGCGGTCCCAGTGGCGCTTCAGCCCGGAGGCGTTGAAAGCGTCGGTGTCGGACATGGTGAAGCCGTGGACGGTGCCGGGGTAGATCTCGGAGGTGTAGCCGACACCTGCCGCGTCCAGAGCCTGGTTGAGCTCGCCGAGAGCCTCAGGTGTCACGTCACCTTCGGCGTGGCCGAGGTGGACCTGAGCGGTGAGTTCGGAGAAGAGATCGGCCCCATCGACGCCCACGGGGCCGTGGAACGCGGCGACGGCCGCCACCCGGTCGGGGTGGGCCGTGGCGGTGTGCATCGCGTAGAGGCCTCCTATGCAGTAGCCGGTCACCGCAACCGGTCCGGCGCCGACCTCGGGCTGAGTGGTGAGGAACCTGAGATAGGCGTCGGCGTCGCTCAGGACTCGTTCGGAGGTGTGCGCCTCGATCAGGGGCATCAACTGGGCGAAGACCGCGGGCCGGACCTCTGCTCCGATGTACTCCGGAAGCTCGATCAGCGGTGCCGGGCCGTGCCGGTAGTACGAGTTGGGGACGAGAACGTAATAGCCGTGCCCGGCGAGTTCGCGGGCCATCTCCCGCAGCACAGGCCGGATGCCGAAGCCGTCCGCGTACATCAGCACTCCTGGGTGCCGCTCGCCACGGTCGGGGAAGGCAGCGAAGGCGTCGGCCTGGCCGTCTGCGGTGGGAATCCGCAGCGTCTTGGTGGGCATGAATGCTCCTGTCGTGGTTGATGTGCAGAACCTGTGATCAACACGACGGAGGCGGAGCCCGCGCGGCAGCGCAGAAGCCTTGGTCAAACAGCGGGCCCGAGCCGGCCCGTACGGCGCTCAGAAGAGCCCCGGGTCACCGATCCGTGTGTGGCGCAAGGCCGTCCCGGTATTCATAGCCGCACAGCCTAGCCCACCGGCTACGAGCCGACGCCGGCGCTTCAGCCCGCGCGGATGCCTCTGGTGGATGAAACGCGAAATCACCATGCGGCCTTAACAGGATGCTGACAGGGCACTGACGGGAAACTGAAAGATGACTGCCATCGTGCGCCGCATGAGACACCTCAGCCGTAGCATCCTGCTGACCGGCGCCGTGACCACCGGCGTCCTTGGTCTTTCTCTCCCGGCCGCCGCGGCCGCCGCCCCTGTCGCCGGATTTCAGACGGACCAGCCGGCCGACGCCGGGCCCGAGTTGCTGTTCCTCCCGAACATCGACGACGACGCGGGCGTCTGCCGGGACCGGGCCCGCGCCCTCGTCGAGAAGGCCGCGGACCGCGAGGCCGCCAACGACGACGCGTTGCAGGAGAAGCGTGAGCAGTTGGAGCAGGAGCCCGATCAGGGGAAGGCCGAGGCGGAGTGGGCCGAAGCGGTTCGCTCCCACCGTTGGAAACAGAACGCGGCCGACCGCGCCCTTGCCGCGTGCAACGACGCCGCCGACGACGTGGTCAACGGACGCGCCGACGAAGCCGACCTGGCCCAATTGCGCACCCGGGCCTGGCCCGGCGCCCCCGCCTCCGCGGACGGCCGTCTCAGCGTTCCCGCCCGGGACGCCGACCGGATACGGCTTTTCATCCACCGTCCGAAAAGCTCCGCACCCTACGGCTGGGAGGCGGTCGGCCCACGGACCAGGCTCACCGCGGAGGAAGTGCGGCACGGCGTGGAGATCGGCGTCGAGGGCCGCGACGTGGTCCGGGACGCCGCCGTGTGGAGCGGCCGCACCAGTGTCACGCTCACCGTCACCGCGAACGGCGCGAGCGCCTCGGCGGCGCTGAAGCTGCGCCAGGCCCCCGTCCTCACCCAGCTCAACACCGCCCCCGTCCAAGAGGTGCTGCGGGCCCGGACCGACGAGAGCGACACCTACACCCAGGCGTTCGTCGAGGAGCTGGACGCCGCACTGCCGGCCGGCGGGGTGCAGGGCCCCTCCCGCGCCCTCGACACCCAGGGCGACGCCTGGGCCCAGGACATCTTCGAGCCCGCCTACACCGCCGTCCCCGGACCGGACGGCCGTCCGCACGGTATGCGCGTACTGATCACCTCGGTCAACGACGACCGCCGAGTCGCCGCACGCACCGCCTTCACCGAGCTCGCCGGACCCGACGTGGCCGCCGTCCACATCACCCACGTCCCCGACGTGAACGAGAAAAGCGGCTACGACTCGATGGGCAACCTGGAGACGGTCCCGCCGAGCCCCGGCAACCCGCACGGCCGCGTCGTCATCGGCGGCGACGGCTCGGCCCCGAGCGCGACCGGGCCCGCCCCGGAAATGCTCTCCTTCCTGCGCGCCCAGGGCGTGCAGGACCCGATCTCCCTCGACACCTCATGGCTGACCGTCGGTCACGTCGACGAGTTCGTGCAGTTCCTGCCGGTGCCCGGCAGCCGGCTCGGTTGGCGGGCCGTGGTCGCCGACCCGCGTGCCGGCCTCGCCCTCCTGCGCGACGTAGCCAAGAAGGGACATGGCGGCGACCTCCTGCACGGTGGACTGCCCGAGCTGGAATGGCCGTACGACACGCGGCTCGACCAGCGCAGCGTCGACGCCTTCCTGGCCGACACCCAGTTCATCGGGACCAACGAGCGCGCCGCCGAGCGGATCGACACCAACCTCGCCCTGCTGAAGGCGAAGGCGGGTCTCACCGACGCAGAGATCGTCCGCGTCCCCGCCCTGTTCACGGCCCGCTCGATGGACTACGGAATGCTTCGGACCGAGATCGCAGACATGGAAGACGGCCCGGAAAAGGAAGCCAGGCAGAGGGAGCTGGCAGGGATGCGCGACGCGGTGGCCGAGATCCCCGGAACCGTCAACGGCCTCGTGCTCAACGGCGGCCGCTACGTCGCCCCCAAGCCCTACGGCCCGGTCCTGAACGGCAAGGACGTCTTCGCCGAAGCGATCACCAAGGCGTTCCGCGGCACCGGTTACCAGGTGACCTACGTGGACGACCTCATCAGCTCGCACGTCAGCGAGGGCGAGATCCACTGCGCGACCAACACTCTCAGGGACGTCTTCGGCCCCAGCAACCGCTGGTGGCGGCGGCACTGACCCGTCAATTCGGCGCGACAGCCGGTCCGTCGCGTCGTCCGACGGGCCGTCCGAGGCGATTGCGCTCGTGCGGGCCTTCGTCGACGCGGCCTTCGCGATAGTGGGTACGCGGCTGGCGCCGCCGCGTGAGTGCGCCTTGCCCGCGGTAGAAGGCCGGAGCACAGCGGGTCCGCCCCCGCTTCGCGGTCCCTTTGGTCGGCTCCGTATACACGCTGGTCACGCTTCGCCTCGCTTGACTTCGCTTGGCTTCGCTCGTCCAGCGACAGGCCGATGTTCGCAACAACGCCGCGCCGGAGTGGTGCAGTTGTGCGACTGCCTTGAAGACGCGGCTGAGCCTGCTCCGGCTTCCGCCCTCGACTGCGCGCCGCAGCTCCCGCTCATGATCGGTGCGTTCATGTCGACGCACCCCCACCACGAACCACCAGCGGGCGGTCTAGAAGCCGGACCCCAGCACCTGTCGCCCATCACCCCTCGCATCTCATCCGTGTCCTGTTCCCTCCCTCCCCTGTGAGGCACCACCTTGAAGTCGTACGCCCACTCCGCCACCGGTCGGCGCCGCCTGCTCCCCACCTGTGCGTTCGCCGTCTCCGCCCTCGCCCTCACCGTCCCGCAGATCCTTGCCGGCGGCGCCGCGCATGCCACCTCCATGTCGGGCACGGGGGCAGGGCACACGGCCGGGATCACGACACCGCGCCAGCACCCCGTCGCCACGGTCTCCTACGATCTCGGCGACCGTGCCTACCGGCTGCCGGAGACCGGCGAGCCCGTCGAACTCGCCGCGTCCGTGCACTATCCCCGTGACCTCGGCGCCGGGCCGTACCCGCTCGTGGTCGTCCTGCACGGATGGCACGAGACCTGCGCGGACCGGGAGGCGGAGACCGCTCGTGCCGCGGCGCAGCAGGCCCAGGACTGGGACGCCTACGAGGCGGCCGGCCAGAAGCTGTTCGCCTGGCCCTGTGCCCCGGGCACCGCACCGATCGCCAGCGACCGCGGCTACGACTACCTCGGCGAGAACCTCGCCGCACAGGGCTTCGTCGTCGTCTCGGTCAGCGCCAACGGCATCAACGCCTCGTCGGTCTCCGGAGACGAGAACGCCTCCGCGCGGGCCGGCCTGATCAACAGGCACCTCGCCCTGTGGCAGCGGCTGAACAGCACGGGCGGCGGCCCGCTCGCCGGCCGGTTCAGGGACCGGGACACGGGCAAACCGGTAGGCGTCCGCCTCGCCGCTCACGTCGACCTGTCCCGGGTGGGCACCCTCGGGCACTCGCGCGGAGGCGCCGGCGTCACCTGGCAGGCCGCCGACAGCCACCGTTCGCAGTGGCCGGACGGCGTCCGGGTCGGGGCCGTGCTGGCGCTGGCGCCCGCGTACAACGTGATGACCGAGGACATGTCGGCGTACACGCTGACCGGGACGCCGATGGCCGTGGTGCGCGGCACCTGCGACGGGCAGGTCGGCACGGAGGCGTTCGCCTTCGCCGGAGAGGCGACGGCGGGCGACTCCGAGGAGTTCCTCACGTATGCGCCGCCCGGCGCGAACCACAACTACTTCAACACCCGGTGGTCGCCGATGAGCGGCGAGGTCGCCGCCGCCGACGGTGACGCCGTCCAGTTGACAGAGAAGCAGCAGCGCCGGCTGGGGACCGAATACGCCGTCGACTTCTTCCGCCGACACCTCGACGACGGAAAGTGAACCGTCGGAAGAGGTCCTGCCACGACACGATTGGAAGCGGTCGCTGACCTGTACGGCGTCCGGAGTGCCGTCGGTGATGCCCTGACGGTGGATCAGCGAGCCGTCCCGGCACACGATGCGGACGCCCGGCACTTCACGCAGCCATGCGGCGAGCGACTCGGCGTCGCGGCCCTCCCCCGGGGTGATCGGCAGCCGGGTTTCGCCGTCGGCGAGCAGCGTGCCGCACGCATCGGCGTACATCGCGGTCGTCCACGCTCAGCACCCGCGGCGTCACGACTTTCGGCAGGGGCACTCTCATCAGCCGGCACAGCACTCTGGTGCGCGAGAGCGGCGCGGTCAGCAGCCCCAGGAGCCGGGCGGTGCCGCGTCCGGCGCTGTCTCAGGCTCAAAAAACTGGGTCGTCACGTCCACTCACACCGTGGCCGAATTTCAACACTTGACCTTTCAACTTCCGCGCCTCTAGCGTGCCAGCGTCCCCTACGGAATGGAGTGCTCCATGCGCCTGAAGGCCCTTGCCCTGGCAGCCATACCCGCAGCTTTCCTCGGTGTCATGGTCTCCGCGCCGACCGCTTCGGCCTGGTCCTCCGGTAACTGTCCGGAGGGTTCGTTCTGCACCTGGGCCGATTACTGGTACGAGAAGACCGACCAGACGCCGTCGCTGAATACCGGGACCGAGTGGTCGGGCAGTGCCGCAGCGAGCATCTTCTACAACAACACCTCCCGCGACATCACGATGACGTACGTGCGCATCGCGGACGGAGAGGGCGCGCAGGAGTTCACGTCCTGCGCCTCCCCGCACTCGGGCAGTTACTTCACCTCACCGATGTACGTAACGGACGTGTCCTGGCGCGAGGACGACGGCACCCCCTGCTGGTGACCCTCCACAATCAGCCCGCCGGAACGACAGAGGAGAAACTTCCTCTTCCCTTCCCAGTAGCACCTACGTCATTCCCCAACTGCCCTGCCCCGCCTCTGGGTTGCCCGACGACCTTGACGCGGTGACCGCGAACCGCGGCCCGCAGCTGACCGGCGGTGACGGCCGCGGCGTTGTCGGCGGGTTTTAACCGGACCGCGTCCAGGACCTGTCATGTCCTCCCCCGCTCCTAGAACCTCAGCCCACATCCCGCAACCTGTACTGAAGCCCATGCCGGCACACCCCTGAAGAAGCAACGACGCCCCCACGCGGGTCAACCGACTGGTGGACCCCCGGTTCAACCGGTCGCCGCTGTCGGCGCCGCACGCCTGCGACCAGCATGGATGTCATGAAGAATCCAGACCGAACGCCGGTGAACGGGACACAGGATCCGCAGGCCGAGCCGGTCGTCCGGCTCGGCTGCGTCAGCAGGGTCTATGGCGGGGCGAAGAACCGGGTGACGGCCCTCGACGATGTCAGTATCGGCCTGGAGAGGGGGACCTTCACCGCCGTCATGGGCCCCTCCGGATCGGGTAAGTCCACGTTCCTGCACTGTGCGGCGGGTCTTGACCGGCCGACGTCGGGTGCGGTGCACCTGGACGGCGTGGATCTCGCCTCGCTGCGCGAGAAGGCCCTGACCACATTCCGCCGCGAACGCATCGGCTTCGTGTTCCAGGCGTTCAACCTCATGCCGGCGCTGAACGTGGTGGACAACATCACGCTCCCGCTGCGCCTGGCCGGCACCCGCCCCGAGAAGGGCGTCGTCGACGAGGTTCTGGAGCAGGTCGGTCTGTCCGGCAAGCGGCGTAGCCGGCCTGGTGAGCTTTCCGGTGGCCAGCAGCAGCGCGTCGCCCTTGCGCGGGCGCTCGTCACGCGGCCCGCGGTGATTTTCGGTGACGAGCCGACGGGTGCCTTGGACACCCGGACGGCCGCCGAGGTCCTGACGTTGTTGCGGCAGTCGGTGGATGTGGCGGGGCAGACGATCGTGATGGTCACGCACGATCCGGTGGCCGCCGCCTACGCGGACAGGGTCGTCTTTCTCGCGGACGGGAGACTGATCGGCGCGCTCGATCGGCCGAGTGTCGAGCAGGTCACGGAGCAGATGCAGCAACTGGGGACCTGGAGCGAGTCGTTCGCGCTCCGGCAGAGCGGGGACGGGGTACGCCGATGATCAGGCTCGCGCTGAGTACCCTGCGCTTTCACCTGACCGGTTTCATCGCCTCGTTCGTGGCCCTGTTTCTTGGTGCCGTCATCGTCATCGGCGCCGGGGGCCTGTTGGAGACCGGCATACACAATGCGGCGCCGCCGCACCGGCTCGCCGCGGCCCCGATCGTCGTCACCGGTGATCAGCGTTACGCGTACACACAAGCCGAGCTCGCCTTCCCCGAACGCCTGCGCATGGACACCGCGTTGGCGGATCGGATCGCGAAGGTGCCAGGGGTGAAGTCGACTGTCCAGGACTTGTCCTTCCCTGCCGCCCTCGCCAAGGGCGACGAGGGTGATACGGACGACAAGGTCACCGGCCACGGATGGTCCTCCGCCCGGCTCTCCCCGTACAAGCTCACCGACGGCACCGTCCCCGCCGCGGACGACCAGATCGTGCTCGGCACGGCGATCGCGGGGCGTACGGGGGTGAGGACCGGCGAGCGGATACGGCTCCTGGTCCAAGGCGCCGAGCGGAGCTATCAGGTCTCGGGCCTGGCCGGCGGCCCTGGCGACGATGGCGACGTGTTCCTGGCGGATGCCGAGGCCGCGCGGGCCGCAGGCCGTGTCGGTGAGACCGACAGCATCGGCGTCTTCCCAGCCGCCGGCGCTAACACGCAGGACATCGCGGCCGCCGTCCGCAAGGTCGTCGACGGCTCCCCGGTCACCGTGCTGACCGGGGACGATCGCGGCCGCGCCGAGGATCCCGGCGTGGTGGCCGACGGCGGCGATCTGATCCCGCTGGCCGCCGCGTTCGGCGGGCTGTCGGCGATGGTCACCGTGTTCGTGGTGGCCGGCACGCTGGGCCTGTCGATCCAGCAGCGCCGGCGCGAAATGGCGCTGCTGCGCACGATCGGTACGACACCGGGCCAGCTGCGCCGCCTCGTCCTCGGCGAGACCCTGGTGCTGGCGGTCGTCGCCACCGGCCTCGCGATCGTCCCCGGGCCCTGGTTCGGGCGCTGGCTGCTGAGCGCGTTCGCGGACGCGGGTGTCGTGCCCGACGCGATCGCCTTCCGGGCCGGTTTCGTGCCGGTGATCGCCGGGGTGGCCACGGCGCTGCTCACCGCGATCGGTTCGGCGTACATCGCGGCGCAGGCCGCGGCCCGCACCCGGCCGGTGGAGGCACTGACCGAAGCGACGTTGCAGCGCCGCTGGTTCAGCGGATTCCGGTTGATCGCCGGCTTGTCGTGCCTGGCCGGGGGCGCGGCCCTGGCCTGGGGCACCGCCGGCTCGGCCGGTCCGGACGCGGCCGGTGTCGCCACCCCGGCGGCGATGGTGTGGGCCGCCGGGTTCGGTCTTCTCGGCCCCGTCGTCGTCCGCGGCCTGATCGCCGTGGTGCGCCGGCCTGTCGGGAAGATGTCCGGGCTCGCGGGTGAACTCGCCGCTCACAACGCGCGGGCACGCACGGCCCGTCTCGCCTCCGCCGTGATGCCGGTGATGCTGGCGAGCGGTCTGGCGGTCGGGCTGCTCTACATGCAGACGACCCAGTCCGACGGCGTCCAGCGGGCGTTCGAGGAGAATCTGCGCGCCGACGCCGTGGTGACCTCGGCCTCCGGCGGCCTCCCCCTCGGCCTCGTCGACACGATCCGCGCACAGCCGGGAGTCGCCGCGGCCTCCGCGCAGATCCCGACGACCGGATACATCGAACCGGACGAGCCGATGCGGCCGAGCGCGGGTGAGGACACCGGCCCGCAGCCCAACGAGGTGTCCCTGCAGGGCGTCACACCACAGGGCCTGGAGCGTACGACGGCGTTCCGCGCGGCGAGCGGTGGCCTGGCCGCCCTGACCGGCGACAGGGTCAACACGCAGATCCTGGCGACGACCGAGCGGCGCAGGGAGTTCATGCTGCAACGGCTCATCGGCGCCACCCGGCGCCAGATCCTGCAGATGACGTCCGTCGAGGCGGTGCTGGTGGCGCTGGCAGGCATCGTGCTCGGTCTCCTGGTCGCCGCCGCGACCCTGATACCGCTGAGCCTGAGCGTCCTTGGCAGGCCTGTGCCCGGCGGGTCCCCGTGGATCCTGGTCGTGGTGGCCGCCGGGGCGGGAGCCCTGACCCTGGTGGCGACACTGCTCACTACGGCGGCTGTGCTGCGCACACGACCCGGTGCCCTGGCGGGTCTGCAGGAGTAGCCGACGGCGGCGGGGCACGGGCGAGCAGCCCGTGCCCACCTCGGTCGGCAGCGCGGTCGAGGCCTGGGTCGCGGGCGTGGGCGGCCGTGTGGTGGGAGAAGCAGGGCAGCACGTCCCGGACACGTCAGGCACCGTAGGTCCAGGTCTTCAGAAGACCGCGGCCGTAGTCGGGTTCCGCTGCGATCCGGTGTCTGTCCTGTGACCAGGCGGGTGCGGTCGCAGAGGCTCGCGAAATCACCGCCCCAAATCGTCGGCGCTGCTCAGCGTGGCACCGTCGGGCGGGTGGGTGTAGACACCGATGATCCGTGTCCTTTCGTGACGAAGACCGGGTCCTCGGATCGGGTCCAGGACCGGGTGCGGCGCCGACGAGGCCAAGCGTCGGTGGCCGGGCTCACGCCGTCGTCGCAACAGCGACGGCCCAACCGATGTAGGCGAATCGGTTACGCGATCGAGCAGCCCGACGGCGTCGACGTCAGCGAGATCGTCGTCCGGCCCACCGTGCAAGTCTGATCACGCCGCGAGAGCCGCCCGCGAGATGACGGTTCCTGGGGGCGGCTGGATCGTAGTCCGGGTCGCTCTCGCGCGGAACCTTGGGCAGGCGCGGCGTCTGATCGCCGGGAAGGTCGAGGACGGCTGTCGTGCAGGTATGGGCGGTGCCGACACAGGTGCTTGATCCGGCGGCGATGTGAGCGGGGGTGTCGTACTTGCGCAGGTACACCAGGGCGAGGAGTGCGGGCTGGTGCGTCGGGATCTCGCAGCGGCGGCCCCTCTCTCGGGCGACGATGGGCATCGTGACCCACTCGACCAGCGTGTGAGGCAGGCACGGTCCGGCAGGAGAGGCGGCCAACGGGGCTGCTGCTCTGTCGATTTGCGGCGTCGCGCACCCGGTCGACGGCACAGGAGCTTCGCGTGTTACGCACCCGGCGCCATGCCCCGGCGGTGGAAGCGCCGCGCTCGGCGTCGATGTGGCTGAGCACGGTCACACACCTGCGTCGGCTCCTCGTCCGCCGCGACGGCCGCGGCGTGGGGGCGCGGCGGCATCCGGGGGCCGGGGCCGGCCGCGCCCGGCCGCGGTGCGTGACCGCCTCGATTACCGCTTCTCTCGTGCCACGTCGGCGGCAAAATCGGCCCAGTCGTCCGCGCACCGGAAATTGCCCGCTTCCGAGGTCGGCCCAGACCCGTCGTAACGGGCCACTTGAGGATAAGGACAAAGGGGCCGCGTCATCGAGACCTCGTTCTCAGGACGGTCCGCCTCGTATTTGGTGGCAACCATCTTTCCGGAGCAGTCCCCCGCTCGACCCAGCTCCTGACGGCGGACAACGCGTCGAAGGAATTGGGACCCGGACCTCCGGTGACATGCCCACCGCCTGGAACCATGAACAGCCGGTAGAGGAGGAGAAGGCCGGACTCCTGGTCCATGGCACCCTCCCGGCATCGGGCGACGGCTAAGACACGGCCGCGACGACGAAACTCGTCGGCGACCGGCATGTCACCACCGCCATCACACGCCTGTCCAAGGCACCGGCAAAGGTCGCCGCGGCCAACAACAGCGTGCAGGCGACCGCCGAGAAGCAGCGCCTCGGGATACCCGTGGTGATCTCCACCGATCCCCGCAACGGTTTCTCGGTGACCGAGGGCCAGACCGTCGCCGGATCCGGTACGACAGCCATGCCCGATGCCATCGGCATCGCCGCGGCGGACAGTCCCGAACTCACGGAAAAACTGGGCGACATCGTCCGTCGTGAGTACCGGGCCGTCGGAATCACCGAAGGGTTGTCACCCCAGGCCGACATCGCCACCGAGCTCCGCTGGACCCGGATCAACGGCACCTTCGGCTCCGACTCCGAGGCCGCCGGAAAGCAGGTCAACGCATACGTCAAGGGCATACAGGGCGGCTCCAGAGGGCTGAAGACGGACAGCGTCGCCACCGTCAACAAGCACTGGGTGGGCTACGGCGCCCAGGCCAACGGCTACGACAGCCACTACTACTACGGCCGCTACGCCGCCTTCCCGGGCAAGAACTTCCAGGACCACATCACACCCTTCAAGGGCGCGTTCGCCGCCAACACCGCCGGCATCATGCCCACGTACTCCATCCTCAAAGACCTCACCTACAAGGGTCACAAGCTGGACCAGGTGGGCGCCGGCTTCAACTCGTACCTGCTCAAAGACCTGCTGCGCGGTACCTACGGCTTCGACGGAGTCATCGTCTCCGACTGGGGCATCACCGGAGACTGCCCCGAGCAGTGCCAGAACACCAGGCCCCCGGCTTCCTTCATCGGACCTTGGGGCGTCGGCACGCCCTGGGGAGTGGAGAGCCGGACCGTCCTGCAGCGCACTGCGCTCACCCTGAACGCGGGCGTCGACCAGATCGGAGGAAGCGATGAGCCCTCTTACGTGGTCCAGGCCGTCCAGCACAAGCTCGTCACCGAAAGGCGCGTGGACGAGGCGGCACGGCGAGTCCTGGAGCAGAAGTTCCAACTCGGGCTTTTCGAGAATCCGTACGTGGATGAGCACGCCGCCGGCCGTCTCGTCGGCAACGCCTCCTTCCAAAGTGTGGGGAACCAGGCACAGGCCAACTCCCTGACCCTGCTCAAGAACAGCGACCGGACCCTGCCCGCGAGTCGGGGCAAGGTCCGCGACGTGTATCTGTACGGAATCTCCGCCGACGAGGCGAAAGCCCGGGGCCTGAACGTGGTCGACGATTCTGCCGAGGCCGACCTGGCGCTGGTGCGGCTTGCCGATCCCAGAAGCGGTTCCGACCTCACAGGTCTGGAGTTCACTGGTTCCGAGCCCGCCTACCAGGCCCTGCAGAAGGCCGCGCGCAGCGGTACACGGACCGTCGCGACCCCCAAGCTGGACCGACCGCTGGTCCTGACCGACGTGGCCCGCACCGCCGACGCCGTACTGGCCGACTTCGGGGTCTCCGATGCCGTGCTCCTCGACACCGTCTTCGGCAAGCGCAGCCCGGGCGGCACCCTTCCCTTCGAGCTGCCCTCCTCACAGAAGGAGGTGGAGGCACAGCTCGGCGACATGCCTGACGACACAGCGCACCCGCTGTACGAGCGCGGTTATGGCCTGCATTACCGCGCATCCACGAGGGACCCAAAATTCGCAGACAGCAACCTTCGCTGACCTGTAGCTACTTGCTGCGTCCATCGCATCGTTGACGGCTCGGCACCGTCGGGCAGGCCAGTGAAGATCAGCGGTCGGCCTGCCCGAAGGCGGGGGATCCCGGGGTCGTAGTAGGCCGGAACCTGGTTGGGAATCGCGCCCGCGCACACGGGTCGCCTCCGGGTGCGAGATGAACTCCGTCTCCCGCGACCGGCGGACGGAGCGACGTCACGCAGGGTCGCCGAGCGGCGGGTGCTCGAGCACGCGGGGCTTGTACTCGACCAGCTGGATACGGCCGTCGAAGGTGCGGTGCTCGATCATCTCGAGGGCAACGTCCGGATAGCCGTCATAGATGCGTTCTTCGCCCGTGGCCCCGGTGATCACCGGGAACATCACGACCCGGAAGCGGTCGACGAGTCCGGCACGGAGCAGGGACCGGCACAGGCTGAGGCTCCCGATCGTGCTGAGGAGCCCCGAGCCGCTCGTCTTCATGGCGCGGACCGCCTCGACGGCGTCGTCGCGCACGAGCGTGGAGTTGGCCCACGTCAGCGGCTCCTTGAGTGAGGAGGAGAACACCACCTTGGACGCTTGCGTGAGCTCGTCGACGGACGCCTCCTCCTCAGGCCTGAACTCGTCCTGGCCACTCGGGACCTCTCCCGCGGCGAAGCCCGACATCAGGCGGTAGGTGTTCGCTCCCATCAGGTAGGTGGCCTCGGGTTGCTCGCCGAGCCATGCGAGGTACTCCGGACCCTCGAGGCCCCAGAACCCGGGCCATCCCTCTCCTGATGCGTAACCGTCGAGGGAGGTGATGAAGTCGACGAGAAGCTCCGACATGACGACGTCCTTTCCTGAGGTGTCACGAGCTTGGACCGGCCGGGAGCCACAAACTCATCGGCCGCGCTGTGGAGTAACGAGAAAACCCAAGACTTCGCAGCCGATCAGGTCGCCAAGGGGATCCCGTGCGGCAGATGACGGTGGTCATCGCCGACGCGGCGGACGTGGCCCAGCAGACGGTTGCCTCGTCCTTGTCCACCGCAGCATGCGCCGCCGCAGCATGAAGCACGAACAAGGTGGCGGACATGAGGTGGCCGACATACCTCGAAGTTCGAGATCATCCGACCATGTCGGATGACACGCCAGGACAGGACCTCCCAGCCGGCTTCGGGTTCCGGCCGTATCGGGACGACGAGGATCACGGTCCCATGGCCGCGGTGCGACTGGGATGTGTCGAACGGGACCGGGTCGACGCCCGTTCGGTTGTGGAAGGGCTCCCGACAACGGCCGAGATCGCCGAAGCCTCTGCCGAGCTGGACGAGCCGTCCAAGAACCAGATCCTGGTGGTGCGCGACGGGAGCGTCGTCGGCTACGCGACGATCCGGTGGTGGCAGGAGCGGGACGATACATGGCTCTACCTGCACCGCGGCTACCTCTTGCCCGAGCACCGCCACCAGGGCATCGGCTCCGCCATGCTCAGCTGGGCCGAAGAGCGGATCCGCCGGCTCGTCGAAGAACATGGGACGGCGCGGACGGCAGTGATCGGCGCGAACGCCACGGCTTCCGAGCAGGACGCCACGGCGCTTCTGCTCGCGGCCGGCTACCGACGTGTCTTCAGCCTGGTCGAGCTGGAGCTGGGCGATCTGCGGCAGTTGCCCGAGCCGGGCAGCGAACTGCCGGCTGGGGTACGGACGGGGCCGATCCGGGCCAGTCACTACCGTGCGGCCTGGAAGACGGTCGTCGACTCGTATGCGGACACCGGTTTCACCCAGAAGTGGCCCTTCCAGGACTTCGTCGACACTGCCGACCCGGCATGCTGGAGGGCTGCCTGGAACGGGCAGGACATGCTCGGCGTGGCCCTCTGCTCCATCCGCCGTCACGACCACACCGTGGGCGAGGTCGAAGAGCTGAGTGTCCGAACGGACAGGCGACGCCTGGGAATCGGCCGGGCCCTGCTGCTGGACGGGCTGCGCAGCCTTCGCAAGCAGGGTGCAACAACCGCCAGGCTGTACACGGGCACGGCAAATCCGCACCGGTCCTATGATCTTTACGAGCATGTGGGGTTCCGTCGACGGAACGAGTACGTCCGATACCGCAAGCCGCTCGCTTGATCGACCGGTCGTCGGGCTGGGGCTGTCCGGTCGGTCCACGAATCTGACAGTTCCTCGCAACACGCCACGCGCCGCGCCGTCCGCTACGAAGCCACCGTTCAACTCACCCTGCTTGACCAGGCGCAACACTGGCGGACGGCTGCCCCGACTGGCAAACCATGCCCCAGCGGCCACACGGGCCGCCTAGGTGCGCAGTTACGGTTCCCTCTACCCTCAGTGCACGATGCGGCGGCTGCCGTGAACTGGGTTGAGGGGGAGAGCGTGATGGGTGCCGGCTGGCGCGGGTTGTGGCGGGCTACGGCCTGGGGCGGAATCGGACTGAGCCTGTATGCAGGCTGGTTGACCGTCGACGACGTCCGCGACCGGGCAGGCAGTGAACGCGACATTGCCGCCGCGTGCGATCACCTGGTGTCGGGCACGGACGTGATGGATCTGCAGGGCGGCATGGTCCGAGCGCGGTCCGACCAAGACGACGAGTACCGGCTCGATGCACGGAAGCTTCCCAGCGCCTGCACCATCTACAAGGAGGTCAACTCCCACAAGAGCACGGACCTGTTCCGGCTGATCGTCAAGAGCAGCGACGACTCCGAGCCGCTGAACTTGATCGGCGACCAGGCGTCCCCGTTCCTCAGCACGACCAATGGCTACCGCCTGAAGGACGACGTCACCGCGGCCGCAGACCGGGAGCTTGAGGAGTGGCCGCTGGGCGACGGCTCACTGGGCTCCTACACGAACTTCCGCACCACCATCCGCGCCGTATGCCGCCCCGGCAGCGCCCGTACGGCGCCGAAGCTGCTGCACGTCACCGCCGTGGCCCGGTACACAGACGTCTCCGCCGAGGACCGTCAGCGCCTGGCCCGTATCGCCCGCGCGGCGACGCAGCAGCTCACCCGACGGACCGGCTGCAAGACACAACTGCCGTCCCTGCCCGAGTCGATGGCACCCAATCGCACGGCACTGCGCTCACTGTCCTCAGCCGCCGGCTCCTGCCGCTGGGCCGGCCGGCTGGCCAAGGAAGGACAGGGCCGACTGCCCGACCGCGCTCTGGCGCACCCGGCCCGCACCACGACCCCCGTGGAAAGCTGCCTGCTGGCTGTCGGCCCCCGCCAGGTCAAAGCCATCGCGGTCGACCTGGACGCCGACCAGCACGACTACGTCGAAGGCGCACTCACGTACTCGCCCTGGTGGCTGCGCACCGTGTCCTACTTCGGCGCCGAAACCCATTCTGTGGGCTACGACAGCGGCCCCGACACCGTCCTGCTCAAGCCGGGGACGGCGGGAGGCGCATCCGGCGCCTGGTGGGCTTCCTCCATCTGTGACGGCAAGCCCGCCCTGCACACCCTCGTTGCCGACCACATCTACGCCGACGTCCTGGGAGAGAAGGCGCTCAGCTCCCTCTTCCGCGCCTATGTCGACGACATCACCACCCGCCGCGGATGCACCCACGTCGTGTACCCCACCGCCAAGGACTTTCGCGAGCGGTGAAGCGATTCCTGCCCTGAAGCCACGACGGCCCGCGCAAGGACATGCGAGAACGGATCCACCCCGCCTGGCCGCGCGGTCCGGATGCTGCTTCCGTCCCGGGGCGACGAGGTCCCGGTTGCACTCGGCCCACCGGCCCGAGGGAAGGTCGTCGCGGAGGCTGTCCACCGCCCGCTGCTCGGCCTGCGGACCGACTCGGGTCCATACCGATCCCGCGCGGTGCACCTGCTCGTCGAGGTAGAGAAGGTCGGCGAATTCAGGGAGGTAGTCGCGAGTGGGCCAGAACCGCTCAAGCCAACCGGTCGTGCCGGCGTCGAAGGACTGGTCGGCGAACGGCAGGCGCTCCGCCCCGGCGGCCGCGGCGCCGCACCTGCGGGACGCCGGGCCCTCACCTTCGCCGACGGTTCCACTGCCGTGACCTCGCGGTCGGCGGGTTCGTAGGAGCCGGTGCCGGCCCCCGACGTTCAGTACCGTCCGGGCGTCTCCGAGAGCCTCCCAGATCCTCGCGGCGATCCGCGGCTCGGTGCGCCGCGTCGCCGGATAGGCGGACCCGATGGACCCGTACAACACGTTGCCCGCCGCCATGGACAAAGTGCTTGACCCTTACGCCGCGTCATGCCGCGTGGGCACAGGCATGGAGGGCTTCGCTGGAGTCATGCCGGGATGAAGCTCGGCCACCAGGGTGGAACGTTCGCGGGGCACAACGCGGCGGGGTAGGAGTCCGGCATGCCGAGCCACGTTACAAGGAACCAGGCGAGCCACAGGGTGGAGACGAGCCCTGCAATCTGGGCTGTCCTGCGGTGACGCTTCCCGAGGGTGCTGTGGAGGATCACCCACGGAACCGCGGCGGCGATCCATATAAGAGGCGCAAGAAACAGCAACGTCAAGCTGTTGGCCGCCGCGTTGCCGCCGATGGCACAAGCGGCCCATGCCTTACCAATGGCAGCAGTGGTCACCACCGCGGTCAGCCCACCGAAGAGGGCTCCGGAGCCAAATCCTCTGAACCGGCGGGTCTCAGGACTCGACGGCTCTGCTCCCACGATCTCCCCCGCCTCGCCATAGATGCGCGGAGAGTACCAAGATCCTGAAGGAGGCCGCTGCAACCGTCACCGTGCGGTCGGCGACATCCGGGCGTCGGCTCGAGGCGGTGCCCTGCTGACCAAATTCTCTGCCCGATCGACAAGACCCGAAGCCCTCGACGCTCTTGAAGTCCATGGGCGAGCTACCAACAGCCGCAATTCGGCTCGCTGGTTGACGGCGTTCAACGGGGCGTTCGCACCGGCCGCCGTTGGGCCCGGCACCTGACATCCGGCTGGAGCTCTTCCGGGAGGCGTACTCGATTCAGGCGGCGGGCCTGGCTGTCTGTAGCACTCCTCGCCCCCACCACTCATCTGGTCACCATCACCTGGTGCGGGCCAAAATTCCTTACTGATCGAAAGTGTTGGGTACGGGCAGCGTCCGCCAGTGGTTGAACGGCCAGGCCACCACGATGGCGCGCCCCACCACGTTGTTCACAGGCACGAAGCCGTGATTCTTGTCGTTCTGGTGGTACCGGGAGTCGGCCGAGTCCTGCCGGTGATCGCCCATTACCCAGACCGTGTCTTCGGGGACTGTCACCTTGAACTGGCTTCCGGGCTGCCCGCTGTCGGTACAAGGCGTGCCCCCCGGATAAATATACGGTTCGTGAAGCGCCTTGCCGTTGACCTTGAGCGGGCCGGTGCCCTTGCACTCGATGGTGTCGCCGCCGACGCCGATGACGCGCTTGATGAGGTCCTTCTCGTTCGCCGACGGCATCAGACCGACCCGGCTCAGGACCTGCTGTACCGCGTTCGGCTCCGCCGTCGGTTCGCCTCCCAGCCACTTGTCCGGGTCGTGGAAGACGATGACTTCGCCGCGCTCGGGCTCCGATCCGAACCACGGGGTCAGCTTGTCGACCAGCACGCGGTCGCTGATCCGCAGCGTGTTCTCCATCGAGCCCGAGGGGATCGAGAACGCCTGGACCAGAAACGTTTTGATCACCAGAGCAAGGACGAGCGCGATGACGATGAGGAGCGGCACCTCCTTCCAGAAGGAGCGGGGCTTCTTCTGCCTCCTCCTCGCCCTGCCTTCGCTCGCCCCCTCGCCGGCGGAAGACGTCATCATGCCGTGGCCCTCGGGCGCGTGCTCCGTGACCGCCGGTCTCGTCGCGTCATCGGATGGTTCGGGCTGTTCCCCGGGCCCCTGCCCTGCCCCTGACCATGCGCCGATCGTCATGTCCCCCACTCCCCGTTTTCACTCCGTGCCAGGGCCATGGCCCTGGGCAGGGCTGGCGGACATGGAGGACTCAAGAATGGGGCCGGCGACATAAGTACACGATCAATGGTTCACGGACAGGTTCTCGGAGCGGAGCGGAGCCGCGCCTGAAGCCCAGTCAATGCCTTCAAATTCTCATCGAACGCCCATTTAGTCGTCCTGATCGGTGTGTGCTGGGACTGGCTGCAAGGGCATGTCCATTCGACGTAGCGTCAGCGTCCATGGTGTCTTTGTTCGCGTTGTTCGGTCCGCCGGTGATCACGATCTTTCTCTTCGCCGTGGGCGCGATCCCGTATGCCCTGTGGGTGTCCAGGAGGAAGCCCTCGCGGCTGGTCCGCTGGGCTGTGATCGGCAGCGTGGCAGCGATCGCCGCCTACGGGGCCGGATCCGTTTACGGGCTTGCCTTCACGAACCCACTCGACGTGTGCGCGGACGAGACCGGCGATGGCGTGTACATGGACGCGGGCCGGGACTACACGCTCACATCAGTTGACGTGAAGAGTTTCCCGCCGTCCATCAGCTGTCAGTGGAGCAGTGGCTACAGCACTGAAGTGGTGTGGTTCTGGAGTTCCCTTCTGCTCTACGCGGGTCTGGCCTGCGCCGTTGTCTGCTCCATCCGGCTCCTCGTCAACCGCAGCAAGGATCGAAACGGACGACTGCCCCAGGGGATGGTCTGAGCACAGCGGTTGGCGTTCAGCGGCGCACAGCGCTGACGGTCAGTAGCAGCGGGTAGGCCGGATCGTGTCCATCAGTACGCGAGCTGTCCGATGCCTCCGTCGACGCGCAGCACGGTCCCCGCGGTATAGGCGGACTCGTCCGAGGCGAGATAGACCGCCGCCTTCGCCAGCTCGGTGGCGGTTCCCAGGCGATGCAGAGGCACGGTCTGCCGGAGTTCCTCGTACAGGGCTGCCTGGTGCTCGGGGCCGAGGGGCGCGAACGCGTTGGTGATCGTCGGGCCCGGACTCAGTCCGTTGACGCGGATGCCCCGGTCCCTCAGCTCGTAGGTCAGCCCGCGCGTATAGGAGAGCAGGCCCGCCTTGGCCGCGCCGTAGACCGTCGCGTTCTCGTGTCCGATGTACGCGGAGACCGAGCCGACGAGGATGACCGAGGACTGCTGCGAGAAGAGTGGCAGCAGGTCTCTGATCAGGAAGAACGGCGACTTGAGGTTGGTTGTGAGAATCCTGTCGAACGCCTCCTCGGTCCATGCCTCGATGGGGAGGTGGGTGATGTCGGCGGCGTTGCTCATCAGAATGTCGAGCTTCGGCCACTCCTCGCGCAGCCGCGCGGCGAGCGTCGCCTGGCCGGGCACGTCGCCGGCGTCGCTGGCGATGGTCAGGAGCGGGCCCTCCAACTGCCGGGCCGCCTCGTCCAGCCTTTCCTGTGAGCGGCCGGTGATGGCGACAGTCGCTCCCTCGGCGAGGAACTGGCGGGCCGTTTCCAGGCCGATGCCGCTTGTCCCGCCTGTGATCAGTGCGTGTTTTCCCGCAAGACGATCCATTGTTCTGTCTCCTCAGATTGCGGAACGGCCACCGTCGGCGGCGACGATCGCTCCGGTCATGTAGCTGGCTCGGTCACTGGCGAGAAAAGCGATCACTTGGGCCACCTCGGCCGGGTCGGAGGTGCGCTTGAGCGCGGTGGACAGGCCCATGCCGCCCATGTCCGGGCCCATCGCCGCGACCACCTTCGAGGTGCGCATCGGGCCCGGGGAGACGGCGTTGACCCGCACGTTCGATGCGGCGAACTCCGCCGCCCATGTGCGGGTCAGCGATTCGAGCGCCGCCTTGGTGGCGCCGTAGACGGCCATGCCCGGCATGCCGAGGCCGGCCGCGGTGGAGCTGACGTTGACGATGCTGCCGCCGCCGCCCGCGGCCATCTTCTCCGCCAGCAGGGCGGTGAGCAGGAACGGGGCACGCGCATTCACCGCGAAGGCCGCGTCATAGCCCGCGAGGTCCTGCCCGGTGGTCGGGGAGAACGCCATCACGCTCGCGTTGTTGATCAAAATATCGACGGCTCCGGCGTCCTCGGCCAGCCTTCGCACAGCCTCCGCATCGGCCAGATCGGCTGCGACGAAGCGCACCGTCCCGGCAGCGGACCCGCCACCGGCCGCGCGGAGGTCTTCCACGACCCGGGCGCCGCGCTCCGGATCGGTGCCGGTCAGGACCAGGTCGGCTCCGCCTGCGGCCAGCACCCCGGCCGTCGCATGCCCGAGTCCTCCGATCGCGCCGGATCCGGTGATGAGCGCCGTCTTACCTGCAAATTCCATGGCTTTGCCCTTCGTGCCGACCAGCGAGCGGCCGACTTCTGTGCGTCCGTTCAAGAAGTAACAGCACGGAAGCTACGACTTCTTGAACGTCGAGTCAAGAAGTCGTAGTCTTGGCCACGTGACACGAACCGGACGCCCCCGTGAGTTCGACAAGGACAAGACGCTGGAGCGCGCACTCGAACTGTTCTGGTCCCGGGGATACGGGGCGACGTCGATCCAGGACCTGGTCGACGCGCTGGCCGTCGAACGCGGCAGCCTCTACGGCGCATTCGGCGACAAGCGCCGCTTCTACCTGGACGCCGTCAAGCTCTACTGGGACGTGTACGAACGGCACCTGACGGCCGCGCTCGACACCGCCCCGCTCCTGCCGGCGCTGCGCGAGATCCTGACCCACCCGGCGCGGCTGGACGAACTCATCTCCGACATGGGCGTGCCGCAGGGCTGCCTGATCGGCAACACGACCGCCGAACTCGTCCCCGGGGACAGCGAAGCCACGGAGATCGTCACCCGCTCGTACCGCCGCTTCACCGACATCGCCACCGAAGCACTGCGCCGGGCCCAGACCACCGGGGAAGTCACCGACAGCGCCACCCCCGAGGCCCAGGCCCAGCTCCTGCTCTACGTCGTCCAAGGACTCTCGCTCGTATCGCGGGCAGGCCTCGACAAGGAGGCGGCCCTGTCCGCGGTCGACGCCGCGATCAACAGCCTGCGGGCGCGCTGAGGTTGAGGTTGCCGAGGCGTTCGGTGTTCACGGCGATGGCCGTGAACACGTGACGCAGATGGGCTTTCGACTGTCCTCGGTAGCGGCAGCGCCACATGCCGTGCCGGTGGGCGAATCTGTTGAGCGTGCCCTCCGCTCCGGAGCGGACCGCACAACGGGCCTTCCACCAAGCCTTCCATCAACGGAGCGATCGCTCTCTTACCCGACCTGTGGTGCGCCGGTGGTGAACTTGTATCCGGCGAAGTCGGCGATGTGGGTGTACCCGATGCGTTGGTATAGGGCGTTGCTGGTGGGGTTGGCCGGGTCCGTGTACAGGACGACGTCCGTTGCGCCTGCGTCCAGCGCGGCCCGGCTCGCTTCGACCGTGACGGCGCCCGCGTAGCCGCGCCCGCGCAGGTGAGCCGGGGTGTAGACGGGGTCCACCCGGACCATGCCGCCGACGACCGAGGTCGCGGCCGCCATCGCGACGGGGGTGCCGTCCGGGGTTTCCCAGAACGTGAAGTGCCTGTCGCCGAAGCGTGAGTCGTCCCAGGATCCGGCGTCTATCAAGTCGATGGAGGGCTGCTCCCCGACATCGACGCAGAACTCGCGGCACCAGCGCACGACTTGCTCACGATCCAGCCCGCTCGTCATGCGGCCCCGGCCCTCCGGGCGCGGCTGCGGCGGGGTGAGCGTGCCCAGACGGTAGAGATGCGTCCGCCAGAAGAGTGCCGGCGTCGCCCCCGTGTGCCGCTGCCATGACGTGGCGAAGGCGTCGGCAGTGTCGTGCTCCCCCATCACATCGGACGGCGAGTGGCCGAGGCCTGCCAGGTGAGCAGCGAGGGCGTGAGTCTGCTCGACGGAAAGGGAGGTGAGGCTCAGGCGGCCGCGGGGAGTGAGATAGAAGATCGCGCAGATCTCTCCTTGTGACTCCAGTCGGCCGAAGACGGTGGCTTCGGCGTCACGTCCATCGGCCCCGCGTACGCGCAGTTTCGCGATCTCCGTCAGCGGCGTGTTGTGGAGAGCGGGGCGCGAGCGCAGGAAGTCCCCGGCACAGGCGAGGAATTCGTCGACGTCTTGAGTGAGGTGCCAGGCATCTGTGGGCATGCCTCATGATCCCGGACGTCATCGGCCCAGTCGCGCCAGATGGTGCGCGGGTCGCCGTAGAGGTCCTCAAGGTCGTCGCGCAGCGACCACAGGACCAGGACGGGGCAGTCGATCCGTGCACCACGGGCGCGGTCGGACTCCTCGTGTCGGCGGTCCACGGTGAGCCCGGCGCGGTAATCCTCCAGCATGGCGCGGACGACATCCGGATTCCTGGCGGCGGCCCGCCACTCGTCGTGATTCTCCTGCCCCAGGACCTTGGGGTCGCCTGGTACCAGGCGTCGGGATCGGCGTTGATGACGCGTTCGGGGATCTCCGGCTGGGCGAAGAAGAACCAGTGCCATAACGCGGTGGCGAACCGGGCATCCGCACGGGTCAGGTGCTCGCTCAGGGGCAGACCGTCCATAAACGACACTCGAGTCACCGCGGAGGGGCGGTCCAGCACCAGCCGGAGCGCCACGGCGGCTCCGCGATCGTGGCCGACGAGCCCGAAGCGCTGGTGCCCGAGCGCCTGCATGACCTCGACCATGTCCTTGGCCACGGCACGCTTGGAGTGGGGTGCATGATCGGAAGCGGGCGCCGGGCCGCGGGAGCGCCCGTAACCGCGGAGGTCGGGGCAGACGACGGTGAAGCCGCGCCGCACCAGGACGGGCGCGACCCGGTGCCAGGTCGCCGACGTGCGCGGATGGCCGTGCAACAGCAGGAGAGGCGGGCCCTCGCCCCCGTACCGAACGAAGACGGAGGCCGCGTCGGTGCGCACCGTCCTGGTGGCGAACTCCTCGAACACGTAATACCCCTTCCCGCTCCGGGGCCCGGTCCGCGATCCCCCGTCCCGCCTGCCCATGATGAGACCTGGCATCCCTCCGGGCGACCGAGGAGCCGGGCTCCGAACGTCCCGAGGCACTCACTCGGGGGCGGGCCCCCTTCCCGCGCCGGCCACCCGCGCACGGGCACCGGCCGGAGTACCCGTAGCGTCCGCTCCATGATCGCTCTCGAAGCCCTCGTGCGCCTCTGCCCGCCGCCTGTCGAACCGCGGCCGGCAGTGAACTGGGCACAGGCCGAACGCACCATGGGTACGGGTCTGCCGGCTGACTACAAGCAGCTCGTCGAGGCATACGGCGACGGCATCTTCGACGACACGATCTGGCTACTCGTTCCCGACTCCGCCTACAGCGACTGCGACCTGCGCGCGCAGACGACGGAGCGGGACGAGGTGTTGGCCGACTTGTGGGAGTTCGAAGCGAAGCCTGCCGGCCTGCTGGAAGCGGGGGCGCGGGTCCTGCCGTGGGCTTTCGAGGAGGGCACAGGGGCCTTCCTGTACTGGCTGGTTCGGCCCGGCCGGCACCCCGACGAGTGGACCGTGCTCTACAACGAGGGCCGCGGACCCCTGTGGGAACACCACGACATGGGGTGCTCGGCCTTGTTGCTGGCGGTGCTCACAGGAACGGCGGAGACGGAGTACTTCGGCCATCTCCGCGACGTGCGAAAGCCGACGGAGCACCGTTTCGTGGCGGCCGGCCAGGCCCTCGGAGCGTCTGGCCGCTGACGCCGTCCGAGCACCGTGCCTGGCCGGTCCGGCCAGGCACGGTGCTCAGGTCTCGCAGGCCCATGTACTTCTAAAGCCGCGGCTGCCGGTCAGTCCGGTCAGGGGCTCCTGTTCGTCCGCTGCTCAACATGCCGGGCGGAGTGGTCCGTCACGGGATTTCCCCGGAGATTCGCATCCCCGCATGGCCAGGGGCCCTCAGCCAGGTGGCCCAGCGGGCTGTGGAAGACGAGCACCTCACTGTTCAGGGAGACGACCACGCGGCCGTCAGCCAACAGCAGCGTGCGGCCCATCACGTTCCGGTCGTCGCCCATCGCGAACAACTCGTGCAACGCCAAATCCGCGTCGACGGCGAGGAGTTTGCCGTCGCGCCAGAACACCGTGGTGCCCTCGCGGTCCATCGCGGGACACGACGTGTAGTACCCCGTCAGCGAGGGTCCGTCCACCAGCGTGTTGCCCTGGGCCAGTCGCCGGAACCGCGACGTCGACGGCAGAACATTTTCCAGTTCAGGGCCGCAGATGGTGCCCTGTTCGTTGACGAGCATCGCTCCATGACTGGCCCACCGGGCGGTCTCGCCACCCTCCCGGTCGTAGCGGCTCGTTGTGAACGCCCCGTATCCCTGGGAACCGATCAAGAACTCGCCCGGCCCCGCTATCGCCTTCCGGCCCGTAGGCGCGGGAGAAGTGACCGAGACGATCTCGCCGCTGTCCAGGTCGAGGAAGAAGGTCCTTCCGATCCCGCTTCGTGTGTCGGTGAAGCCGGCAGCAACCCTGTCGCCCGACACAAGCAGCGGGTCCCAGCGATCGACACCGACCTCTTCCGGCACCCAGGGCCGGAGCGGGCGCTTTTCCCAGCCGGTCTCCACGCCCATCCCGACCACACCCGGATGCGACACGGCGCCGAGCACGATCGGCGTCGACCACAGACACGTTCCCTCTTGCGTGTACCGGGCTACGCGAGGCTGCGGCCGGGGAGTCTGCTGGGTTCCCAACCCGCGTAGCAGGCGGGAGGCGCCGGCCCAGGCGATACAGAACCCGTCGTCGAGCAGGACGAACGCGCCGACCTCGTCGTCGGGCCCACACTCCGGGGCGACCGTCCTGCCGGTGGATCCGTCCGGAAGGACGCCCTCCAGGACCCGGCCTGCCTGATCCGGGTATGCGACCCAGAGCACGCCGTCCGTGGACAGGCGCGAACGCGGCCGTCCCGTCCCGGCGAAAGTCCGCTGCCAAGCCACCGAGCCCGCGAGGTCGACCACCGTCACGACCGTCTCCGAAGGGCTCGCACCGTAACTGGTCACGTACAGCGGGCCGGACGGATCGGGCGAGGCCACGGACCATATCTGGCCGGGCATGGCAATACACGACGACAGAGACATGCGCCCGCATCCTGCCGCATGTCACCACCCCCTGTCAGCCAAACGATCAACGTCCCCTCCACGGGCCGGCAGTACGCTCAGCCGGGCCAGCGACGACCGCGCTCAGTCACAACAGTGGTGGTGGGCACTGTGGTCGACACCGCGGTCCCGTCGGGATTGGCATGCGACCTGGATCACTGCTTGCCGTAGGGAGGCCACAAGTAGCCCGGGCGGCCCGTCGGTCGACAGCATGGGTCGGTGCAACGGAATCCGGAACGCGCCCGCGCGGAGCGTGTACGGCCACGGCTCAACGCACGCGGCCGCCCGGGCCCCACCCGCCGCCTTCACCCCCGTTATGACGTCTTACGATACGTCGGTCCTCCGGTGGAACCGGATCACCGTGCGGCAAAGGGAATCCATGCGCCTGTCCAGCTACGTCAGAACTGCCGCCCTGGGCGCGGCGTCGATCCCCCTTCTCGCCGGGTGCGCGGGACAACAGGGCGCGGGCGGGAGCGTGGAGCGAGCCGCGGAGAGGCCTGCCTCGTGGACGGACCTGCCGGTGCGGACCGGCGCACGCGATGTCGTCCACACAGACACCCAGCACCGGTCGTACAAGGTCAGGATCACGGTCAAGAGCCTGGTCCGAGGTTCACAGGAGGACATGCGGGGGGCACGCGTGGACAAGGGGCTGAAGGGCATGGTCCCCCATTACCTCAGCTTCGAAGTCACCAACACCGGCCGGAAGAAGATCCCCGCCGCCTACATGGCAGACAGCGAACTCGCCCTGAACGGCACCGACTGGACGCGCGGGGAGGAGGTCTACGTCACCGGCGGCAGTCCGGGCGGGGACGGCCTGCCCTGCGAGGACAGCGCGCCGAAGGCGCTGACACCCGGCGACTCGTACGACACCTGCGTGACCTACGCGCTGCCCGAGGGCGTCGGCGTGCTGTCGCTGGCGCACAACCCCGACGGCTACCTCGACGAGGGCGGCCCGGTCGCCACCTGGCCCGTCGATGGCGGCCTCAAGGCGGCGTCCGCCCACCTGGCGGAGCCGGGCGACAGCGTCCGCGTCCGGTGGGACGACCCCGAGGACGGTGTCCTCGAACTGCCCGCCACGCTGGTCTCCGTACGCCGGGGCAACGCGGCCGACCTCACGGGCCTGGACCTCGACCTCAACGAGAACGAGCGGCGCGGCGTCCCGTACTACGTGTCGGTCACCTACACCAACACCGGGCCGAAGGACCTCTACGCCGACCGGGCCGACCACGTCCGCCTCCTCACCGAGGGCGGCCGGCAGATACCGGGCAAGACCCCCTTCGTCCGCGACACGAAGATCCCGGGCTGCCCGTCCGACTGGGTCGCCCGAACGGTCCCGCCGGGCGACAGCGTGACGGAATGCAGCATCCACCTGGTGACGGACGACGACGACAAGCCGTTCGCGGTGGGTTTCGCGGAGGCGGACCGGCCGGGACTGGTGACCTGGCGGGCTCCCCTGAACTGAAGCACTTGTTGTAGGCGTCGCCAAGACCTGTCGCTCGGCGTTCGTACGGTGTGGAAGGGGCGTGGAAGCGGATGGCCGTGCAAGAGGCCGGAGTGCACGTCACGGTCCCTACGCTGCGGGCGCGGGCCGCGTCTCCTCGCCCGCCCGCGTCCTGATCAGCCGCCCCTCGACCGTGCCGATGACCAGGTCACCGTCCGGGCCCACGCTCAAGCAGGTCGGTGTGTAGACGTGCCCGCCCAGGGCCAGCGGACTGCGCCGTACCACCGTGCCCGCATCGGCTTGCAGCGTGAGCAGCTCGCGGGCCCCGGTCACGGCGTGGACGAGACCGCCGTGCACATCGAGCCCAGCGATCCGAGCGTCGAAGCGGTGCGCCCAGACCACGGCGCCGTCCGGGTAGGAGCGGCGTACGAGATGGGTGCCGTCGGTCGTCGTGCACGTGTGGACCAGTCCCGGCCCGGCGTCGTCGTCGACGTACACGGCCGGGCCGCCGTCCAGGCGACGGCCGAGAGAGTCGTCCCAGGCGAACCGGAACAGCCGCTCAACGCCGTCGGGGCAGGCGCGCACGACCCACTTCTCCAGCACCTCCGGCCGCACATCCGCTTCGCCGACGCCGTAGAGGAAGAGCAGATGGGGCGAGCGCCCCACCGGGAAGTCGTAGTCACTGCCGCTCTCCCCCAGCGCCAGGGTGGCCAGTTGCCGCCCGGACGGTGTGAGCACGACGCTCTCGTACGGGGGCCACCGTGCGTCGGGGAACAGTTCCCTGGAGTCCCGGGCCACCCAGGCGCCGTCCGTGCGCGCTGCGAGGGCCACCGGGAAGTCGAGCCGGAGTTCGGCCAGTTGAGCACCGTCGGCGAGGGCGAACCGGCACAGCCGGGTGCGCCGGTGGTCACTGGTGCCGACGAGGACGGTGATCCAGACGCTCTCCTCGTCGGGGGTGACGTACCAGCGGCAGCCGCTGCGCTCGAAGGTGTCCTCCGGTTCCGGCACGGACCACTGCAGGGTGCCGTCCGGGGACCAGCACTCCAGCAGGGGGCCGCCGCTCTTTGCCGCGGCGAGCACGCGGCCGTCCCGCACTGTCTTCACCAGGGCCGTCGCAGTCCGGTGGGACCAGACCAGGCCGCGCTCGGCGGCTGTGGCGGCGAGGAGTTCCCGGGGCCGGCGGATCCGCGGTTCCTCGACGGTGGGCCAGTCGATCTCCACGGGCACCTGTGGCCAGGAGACGAGCGCCGCCAGCCGGCCGGCCGTGATGGCGGCCCAGTCGTCGTGCTCCGCGACGGCTCGCGTGTACGTCTCCCGGCCCTCGTCATCGTCATCGATCACGGGCCGGGCGAACATCACCTCCAGGCGGCACGCGTCCCGCCAGCGCAGACCGGTGACGCTTGCTCCGGCGACGACCACGTCGGTGCGGCGCCGTACCTCCGGCTCGTACAGGTGGAGCCCGCCGCGGCGGTCGAACTCGTCGTCGGACTCCTCCGTGCCCACGGCGAGCACGGGCAGCACCGGATGGAAGGCGAGCGTTTCGACGCCGTACTCCAGCACGAGCTGATCCCACAGGGCGAGATCACTCGTCCGGTAGACGGCGATCCGGCCCCGCTCGCCGCGTCCTCCCGTGATGCAACTGACGGCGATCCAGCGGCCGTCCGCACTTACGTCGGTGGTGAACGGGTGGCCGATCTCGGGGAACGGGTCGTCGGGTACCAGGCGCATCGCAGGAGCCTATCTGCGCCGCCGCGCGTGTCCGTGGGCGCCCGCCGCGGGCGCCCACCGGCCGGACATCGCGGAGGCATGAACGACATCCGCTCATGGCGCCGAAGGACACCTGAACGCATGTCCGAAAACGCGCGAAACTTTTTCGAAACTTTCGACTGTTACGGGGTTCTGGGTCAGGACTGCGCCCCACGCGAGACAGCCTACTTGCGGGTATATCACTGGTAACTGCGACGGCAATTGTTTCGGGATTCGTACCGAAACTCTTGACAGTTGGCAGGGTCAGATCAAAGCTGTCGCCGTCACGAGGTACAGGAGGAGGCACACATGAAGGACACCCCCGTACACCGGTTCAGGTGGCTCGTCAGCAGTCTCTGCGCCGCACTGCTGGTCGCTGTCGCCGCGCTGGCCCTGCCCGGCAGCGCGCACGCCGACACGGTCGTCACCACGAACCAGACCGGGACCAACAACGGGTACTACTACTCGTTCTGGACCGACGCCCCCGGCACGGTCTCCATGAACCTGGGCTCCGGCGGCGGCTACAGCACCTCATGGAGCAACACGGGAAACTTCGTCGCCGGCAAGGGCTGGGCCAACGGCGGGCGCAGGACCGTGACGTACTCCGGGACGTTCAACCCGTCCGGCAACGCCTACCTGGCCCTTTACGGCTGGACCTCGAACCCGCTCGTCGAGTACTACATCGTCGACAACTGGGGGACCTACCGGCCCACGGGCACGTACAAGGGCACCGTCACCACCGACGGCGGTACGTACGACATCTACAAGACGACGCGGTACAACGCACCGTCCGTCGAGGGCACCAAGACCTTCGACCAGTACTGGAGTGTGCGGCAGTCGAAGCGGACGGGCGGCACCATCACCACCGGCAACCACTTCGACGCGTGGGCCCGCGCCGGAATGCCGATGGGCAGCTTCAACTACTACATGATCATGGCGACCGAGGGCTACCAGAGCAGCGGCAACTCCAACATCAACGTGGGCGGGACGAGTTCGGGCGGTGGCGGAGGCGGGGGTGGCGGCGGGTGCAGTGCGGCTCTCTCCGCCGGGCAGTCGTGGAGCGACCGCTACAACCTCAACGTCACCGTCAGCGGCTCCAGCAACTGGACCGTCACCATGAACGTCCCCTCCCCCGCCAAGATCCTCTCCACCTGGAACACCAGCGCCAGCTACCCCAGCGCCCAAGTCCTGACCGCCAAACCCAACGGCAACGGCAACACCTTCGGCGTCACCATCCAGCACAACGGCAACACCACCTGGCCGACCGTCTCCTGCAGCACCACCTGACCCCCGCCCCCTCGATGCCGAAGGAGCACACACCATGCGTGCCCGTTCCCTGATCGCGAGATCGGCTGTCGTCGCCATGGCCGCCGCGAGCACCCTCACCCTTCATGCCGGCGCTCCCGCGCAGGCCGCCGCCTGCACCGGGTACGTCGGGCTCACCTTCGACGACGGCCCGTCCGGCTCCACCCCGGCCCTGCTCAACGCGCTGAAGCAGAACGGGCTGCGGGCCACGATGTTCAACCAGGGCCAGTACGCCGCCGCCAACCCGGCACAGGTGCGGGCGCAGGTCAGCGCCGGGATGTGGGTCGGCAACCACAGCTACACGCATCCGCACCTGACCACGCTCGGGCAGGCGCAGATCGACTCGGAGATCTCCCGGACCCAGCAGGCCATCGCCGGCGCGGGCGGCGGGACGCCGAAGCTGTTCCGGCCGCCGTACGGCGAGACCAACGCGACGGTGAAGGCGGTCGAGGCCAAGTACGGCCTGAAGGAGATCATCTGGGACGTGGACTCGCAGGACTGGAACAACACCAGTGCCGACGCGATCGTGGCGGCCGCGGGCCGGCTCACCAACGGCCAGGTCATCCTGATGCACGACTGGCCCGCCAACACCCTCGCCGCGATCCCGCGGATCGCCCAGGGGCTGGCCGCGCGCGGTCTGTGCGCCGGAATGATCTCGCCGACCACGGGCCGCGCCGTCGCCCCCGACGGCGGCTCCGACGGGGGCGGCGGCAACGGCGGTGGCGGGTGCACCGCGGCTCTCACCGCCGGGCAGTCGTGGAGCGACCGCTACAACCTCAACGTCGCCGTCAGCGGCTCCAGCAACTGGACCGTCACCATGAACGTCCCCTCCCCCGCCAAGGTCCTCTCCACCTGGAACACCAGCGCCAGCTACCCCAGCGCCCAGGTTCTGACCGCCAAACCCAACGGCAACGGCAACACCTTCGGCGTCACCATCCAGCACAACGGCAACACCACCTGGCCGACCGTCTCCTGCAGCACCACCTGACCCCCAGCCCCTACCGGTTCACCGGCCGCGACCGGCCTGATGCGGGTTCCCGGACGTCACTCAGCCCGGGAACCCGCGACCGGCAGCCGCAGGGCCGCGACGAGCCGGTCCACGTCCTCCTCGCTGGTGTAGGGAGCGAACCCGACCCGTACGCCGCCTTCGGCGCCCAGGCCGAGGTCCTCCGCGGCATGCACGGCGTAGAAGGAACCGGCAGGGGCGTCGACGCCGTGGGCGGCCAGGTGCCGGGCGATGTCGGCCGGGCGGTGGCCCTCCACCGTGAACAGCAGGATCGGGGTAGCTGACGCGGGGCGGCCGTGCACGGTGATGCCGTCCAGGCCCGCGAGTCCGTCCTCCAGGCGCTTCGACAGGGCGTGCTCGTGCTCCTCCAGGGCCGCGAACGAGGCGGTCAGCCGCTCGCGGCGGCTCCGCCCCCGCGCGTCCGGGTCGAGGTCCGCGAGGAAGTCCACCGCGGCGTGCGCGCCGGCCAGCAACTCGTAGGGCAGCGTGCCCAGTTCGAAGCGCTCGGGCACCCGGTCACTGGACGGGAGCAGCTTGTCCGGGCGCAGGGACTCGAGGAGTCCGGCCCGACCGGTCAGCACGCCCAGGTGCGGGCCGAGGAACTTGTACGGCGAGCAGACGAGCGTGTCGGCGCCCATCGCGGCCAGGTCGACGAGGGCATGCGAGGCGTAGCCCACGGCGTCGACGTGGAACAGGGCGCCCGTCCCGTGGACGAGGGCGGCGATGGCGGGCAGGTCGGGACGCGCGCCGGTGAGGTTGGAAGCGGCCGTGACGGCGACGAGCCGGGTGCGCCCGGACAGCTGCGCCTCGATGTGCTCGGGGCGCAGCTCGCTCGTCGACGGGTCGAAGTCCGCCCACCGCACGACCGCGCCGGCCGACTCCGCGGCCTGCACCCACGGCCGGATGTTGGAGTCGTGGTCGAGCCGGGTCACCACGACCTCGTCGCCGGGAGCCCAGGTCTTGGCCAGCGTCCGCGACAGGTCGTAGGTGAGCTGCGTGGCGCTGCGGCCGAAGACCACGGTTTCGGGCGCGGTTCCGAGCAGGTCGCCCAGGGCGGCGCGCGCACCGGCCACGACGCGCTCCGTGTTGCGCTCGCCCTCGGTGGTGTGTCCGCGGTTGGCGAGAGGGGCGGTCAGCGCCGCGACCATGGCGTCGATGACCGGTTGCGGCGTCTGCGTACCGCCCGGCGCGTCGAACCGGGCGGAGCCGGACGCGAGCGCGGGGATCTGTGCGCGGATCGCGGCTATGTCGAAGGGCATGCGTCAACTCCAGGGGTGGCTGGTACGCCGTATGGCTGCGACGTACACAGAGTCTCTCCTACTACCCGGCGCCCCGGACCGCCTACTGGCCCCGGACGGCCGCGTGCATGGGAACCAGTCCTGAGGCGAGCACCGGCCCGGTGCGACGAAGTCGCGCGTGCGATCCCAGCGATGGCTCGCGCGAACGTGCGGCTCCGAACCGCCGGCGGCACCGAAGCGGCCGCCGGCGGCGCACTTCATTCCGGGGTCACCCGGTGATGCCCGCGGCGCGTACGACGGTCTGCGTCACGGTGTTGCCGCGGCTGTCTCCGGCCTGCACGCGCAGCGTGAGGTACTGGGCCGAGGCGGGGGCGTGCAGGGCGACGCTCACCCTGCCGTTGCCCCAGCCGCTGAGCCGGGCCGTGGTCCAGGTCGCGCCGTCGTCGTAGGACAGCTGGACCTTGGAGGTGCGCAGCGCCGCGTTCGAGGCGCCGTCCAGGTGTGCCGGCGTGATGAGCAGCGAAGCGTCGCCCGCCGCCTTGCCGTCGGCGGATGTGGGGAGCGCGTAGTCGATCTGGACCAGCGGGAGTGGTGCGCTGTCCTCCTTGTCGCGGGGCTGGGCCGAGGTGAAGGTCCACTCGGTGCGGGTGGCGGTCGAGTAGGGGAAGGCGGCCGTGGCGGTCCGTTTCGCCTCGTGCACCAGCCGGTAGGTGTTCTTCTTCGCCGGCACGGTCGCCGTCAGTCCGGCGCCGCCTTCGGCGACCAGGGTTCTGTCGCGGTACAGCGTGGTCTCCTGGGTCGTGTCGCTGCTGCCGAACGGCGTCCAGTTGACGTGATCGCCGCCCGAGTCGCCCCACGAGGGCAGGGTGACGTCGATCTGGTTCTCCGTGCGGGTGGGCGCCGCGACACTGCCGTTGATGCGCGGTCTGACGACGGGCCCGAACCACTCCACGTCCGTGGTTCCGCCCGCCGGATAGGTGACGGCCCCGGAGGCGCTGTACGCCAGCGACTGGAGCTCGCCCTCCTCGCTCCATGAGAAGGACTTGTCCGTGCTGACGTAGTCGGTGCGGTGCGCGCCCGCGGTGCTGAGCCGGTTGCTGCCGACCCGGTAGGCGGTCCAGGGGTGGCCGTCGTAGCGGTTCTCGTAGATCTCGCGGCCGGTGGGGTTGTTGTACGTGGTGTTGACGCGGGCCAGTTGGCCGTCCCTGGGGGCGTAGACGAGGTTCGTCGGTGTGCGGCCTTTCCAGGTGTGGACGAGGTCGTAGAGGTAGTCGGTGTCGGGGCGGGACACGGCTTTCAGCGGGACGCTTTTCGTGGGGCTGGCGTCGACGCGTGCGAGGAGTTTCTCGCCCTCGGTGCGGGACAGGCCCACCACTTCGATGGACGATTTGATGATGGCCTCGCGCAGGCGTCCGTCGAGGTCGTTGACGAACAGCAGCAGTCTGACGCCGGCCTTCTGCGCGGCTCTGATCTGGTCGTCCGCGGTGTCCTCGTCGTCGGAGTCCCAGGGCACGACGGCGGCCTTGCCGGCGGCGTCGATGTCCTCGTAGTCCTCTGCCAGGCCGTCACCTGGGTGGATGAGATCGAGGTCGTAGTCGTCCTCGGGGAGCTTCGAGGACCCCGGCATGATCCACAGGTCGTCGAACCTCTGCTTGCCGGAGGTGACCGTCAGCAGCGGTTCCTGGTTGCGCCAGCGGGCGGTGACGTACTGCTCTCCGTCGCTCGCCTTCGGGGTGGGGGCTGTCCACATGCTGTCCCAGCCGTCCCCGATCAGGGTGCTGTCCAGGACGGAGGTGCCGTCGTCGAACGCGCGGTAGTAGTCCAGGCGCCGGGAGGAGTTCTCGGTGCTGCGCGGTGTGACCGCGGAGATCTCCCGCAGCTCGGTGCCGTCGAGGACCAGGTCGGTGGCGCCTGTGATGTCCACCTGCGGGATGACCACGCGGGCGTATCCGGCCGAGGAGGCGCCGTGGGTGCCCTCGACGCGGAAGTCGGCGTAGACGGTGTAGCGGCCGGGCGGCAGGAGCTCGTCCGAGCTGCCTCCGTCGAAGAGCTGGTAGCCCGCGTACTCGTCGCCTTCGCGGAAGAAGGTGAGGGCGCCCGCGGCGGGTTCGCCGGAGCGTCCGGTGATCGTGCTGCGGACGTGGAAGAGCTGCTGGCGGGTGCTGACGCCGAGGAGCGTCCGGGTCAGCACGGCTCCTTCGGCGGACGCGGTCAACCTGCCGGTCCAGCGCTTGAGTTGGCCCGCCTTGGCCGGGTCGGTGGTGACGGTGACGCTCGCCGTGCCGTGCGCGGGGACTTCCAGGCGGTCGTCGGAGACGGTGAAGACGCCCGCGGGTACGCCCGGTGCGTCCACGGCGAGGTCGACGGTGACGGCCTCGTTGCCGGTGTTGGTCCAGGTCACCGTCTTTTCCACACTGCCCGTGGCGTCGCCGGGCGAGTGGATGCCGGCGTCGACCGTGCCGGTCGCGGTGAGGGGCGCGGTGGCGGCCTTCGCGGCGTTCACACGACCGTTGCCGCCGTCGTCCGCCGAGATGTCGGGTGTGGCCTTCACGGTGCTGACCAGGGCGTCCTTGATGCGGCTGCCGGTCCAGTCGGGGTGGGCGGCGGCCACCAGCGCCGCGACGCCCGCCGCGTGCGGGGTCGCCATGGAGGTGCCGCTGAGACTGATGTAGGCGCCGGAGCCTTCGCTGAAGTACTGCGAACGCGCGGCCAGGATGCCGACGCCGGGTGCCGTGATCTCCGGTTTGAGGGCGTCGTCGCCGTAGCGGGGCCCGCGGCTGGAGAAGTCGGCGAGGGCGTCGGAGGAGTCGACCGCGCCGACGGTCAGAGCCGCGTCGGCGGTGCCGGGCGATCTGACGGTCTGGGCGCCCGGGCCGTCGTTGCCCGCCGCGATCGTGAACAGCGCGCCGGTCTCGGCGCTGAGGGCGTTGACAGCCTCGGCGAGGACGGTCTCACCGTCGGCGTTCACGCTGCTGCCCAGGCTCATGCTGACGACACGGGCGCCTTCGTCACGGGCGGCCCACTCCATACCTTCGAGAATCCACGAGTCGTACCCGAACCCCTCGTCGGAGAGGACCTTGCCGACGTGCAGATCCACGCCCGGGGCCACCCCCTTCTCGGTGCCGTCGGATGCCGCGCCGCTGCCCGCGATGGTGGAGGCGACGTGCGTGCCGTGGCCGTTGCGGTCGGTGACGTCCTGCCCGGGGACGAAGCTGTCGCTGTCCTCGACCACGTCCTCGAGGTCGGGATGGGCCTGGTCGTAGCCGGTGTCCAGGACGGCGACATCGACGCCGTCGCCGGTGTTGCCACCCGCCCACACCTCGGGTGCGCCGATCTGGGCGACCGAGTCGCTGAGGGTGGCCTCGACCTTGCCGTCGAGCCACACCTTGGCGACTCCGCCCGCTAACCCGGCATTGCCGCCGGGGGCTCCTCGGGCCTCGACACGTGTGCCGGTGAGTTCGTTCCACAGCGCGCCGGTGTCCTTGCGGTCCGCGGCGAGGGCCACGCCGTTGACGCTGGTCAGCGGTCTCACTCCGGTGACACCGGCGGGCATCGCGACCGCGCGTCTTCGCAGTGTGGACGCGGAGGCGTCCTTGCCGCCGTAGGTGACTATGAGGGGCAGGTGGTCGAGCGAGGCGTCGTCGTAGCCGTCGGCCACCAACCGGGTGACGTTGAAGAGCTGGTCGTCCAGCACACCGGAGGCCAGGTAGGAGCGGGCGGAGTCGGGATAGACATACGTGTCTCCGCCCACCGTCAGCACGCGGGCCGCGCCCGGCTCACCGTCGGGCCCCTGCACCGTGAGTGTGCCGGGGCCGCCGCCGGCGGTGGGGGTGATGGTGACCTTGTCGCCGGTGATCAGGGTGACGACCGACGTGGCAACGTTGTCAGCGGAGCGGGTCGCACCCTTCGCGCCACCGCTGTGCGGGATGTCTGCGGATGCGGTCACCTGCGGGGTCGCCGCGGTGACCAGGAGGGCGGCCGCGAGCACGAGCAGGCGGCGCCTTCTTCCGGACGAATGGAGAGTCAAAGGATCCCCTCGACTTGAATGAATGTTCAGGCCGCCGGAAATCTATGCCTCGAAGTCGATCTCGGGAAGACCCCGAAGTATCGGCAGCAGCTTGGCAACACGCATAAAACACACGGGCGTTGCGGTGGCGGCCTACACCCCCGAGAACGCGTCACTTCCGTCAGCGCCTTCCACTGATCGGCCGCCCGGCGCCCCTACTGGACGTGTGAGTTACTGTCTCGCACCATGACCTGGCTGGAGGCGCAGAGGCCTCGGCACTGAACCGTCGCCCACCAGTCACATACGTACAGCAGCAGGACTGAAGAGGATGGGGAACATGGAGCAGCGGGCCTTCGGCAGGAGCAAGCAGCAGGTGTCCGTGGTCGGCTTGGGCACCTGGCAACTGGGGGCCGACTGGGGCGATGTGAAGGAGGAGGACGCCCTGGAGGTGCTGGATGCCGCCGTCGAGTCCGGGGTGACCTTCTTCGACACCGCCGACGTGTACGGGGACGGCCGCAGCGAGCAGCTCATCGGCCAGTACCTGCGCCGGCGCCCGGACGCGGACGTCCTGGTGGCGACGAAGATGGGCCGCCGCGTGGAGCTGGACCCGGCGCTGTACACGCTGGACAACTTCCGCGCCTGGACGGACCGTTCGCGCCGCAATCTCGGTGTGGACCGGTTGGACCTGGTGCAGCTGCACTGCCCGCCCACGCCGGTGTTCTCCTCCGACGCCGCCTTCGATGCCCTGGACACCCTCGTGGAGGAGGGCCGGATCGCGGCGTACGGAGTGAGCGTGGAGACCTGCGCGGAGGCGATGACCGCTATCTCCCGCCCCGGCACCGCGAGCGTACAGATCATCTTCAACCCGTTCCGGCTCAAGCCCCTGGAGGAGGTGCTGCCCGCCGCGGCACAGGCCGGGGTCGGCATCATCGCCCGAGTGCCGCTCGCCAGCGGGCTCCTGTCCGGCCGGTACACCAAGGACACGGTCTTCGCCGCGAACGACCATCGCACCTTCAACCGGCACGGCGAAGCCTTCGACCAGGGAGAGACCTTCGCGGGCGTCGACTTCGCGACGGGCGTCGAGGCCGCCGCCGAGTTCTCCGCACTGGCGCCCGAAGGTGCCAGCCCGGCACAGACGGCACTGCGCTGGATCATCCAGCAGCCGGGCGTCACCTCCGTCATCCCCGGCGCCCGCAACCCTGAGCAGGTCCGTGGCAACGCCCGGGCCGCCGCCTTGGCTCCGCTGCCGCAGTCGGCGCTCGACGCCGTCCGGGCCCTGTACGACGACAAGATCCGCGGCCAGGTGCACCAGCGCTGGTAACGGCACGTGACTCGCAGGGCCTGATCGTCAGGCAAGCGGTCGATGTTCGTCGAGGACACCGGGGGTGTCGTGCAGGACCACGCTCTGGTGCAGCGGAATGCGTCCCATGCCGATGTCGTACATCGGTGAGTTCTGATCCCCCGTGCCGAAGGCGATGCCGAACGCCAGCTTGAGGTCGCCGGGAACGCCGAGCGACTCGCGGACCGTGTCGGCGTAGACGCCGAGGACGGCCTGCGGGATGCCGTGCAGGCCCCTGGCGGTGAGGGAGAGCAGGAAGTTCTGGGCGTACATGCCGATGTCACCGCCTGCGCGTACCCCGTCGCCGAGTTGAGGCATGAAGAGGAGGGCGACGTGGGGCGCATCGTAGAAACGCAGGTTCTCGCGGATCACTTCCTTCCGGCCTTCCACGTCCGAGCGCGCTACGCCCCGTGCCCCGTAGACGAGGGCGGCGTGCTGGAACGACCGCTCGTGGTGGACGCCGTCGCCGTAGTCGCCGGTGAAGTCGGGCGAGGTCCGGCCGTCCTCGTACGCCTTGAGCAGTTCCTTGCTCAGCGCGTTTCGTGCCGCGCCCGAGACGATGTGCACAGTCCAGGGCTGGGTGTTGCTGTTGGAGGGGGCGGTCTGCGCGTCTTCCAGTACGCCCCGGATGTCCGCCGGGGACAGCGGGGTCGGCAGGAACTGTCGGGGCGAGTGCCGGGCGCGTACGAGGTCGGAGAAGAGGGAGGCGGTGCTGGACAAGGCGGTTCCTTTTCTGGGCGTTCGGTGCGGATCACCGGGGCCGGGCGTGTCGGCGGTGCAGGGAGCGGTTCGGTTCAGGGGGCTGCGCCGGCGTGAGCACCGGGGCGGGAGCGGCAGAGCGTTCCGTCCGGCGGTCTCGCTCACGCGGGGCCTCGTCGGGGGCGGCTCCGTGCGGTGCGGCGCTGACCGGGGCTGTGCGGGCCGCCTCGAATACCGTTCGATCGTCGGCAGTGGCGGCGGCGCGAATATGGAGATAGTCTCCGTTTCGTAGGGCGACGATACGGAGACAGTCTCCGCTTTGTCAATGAGAGGTGAGAGCGCACATGAGCGAGGCGGGTACCGACGGGCGCCGGGTACGGACGGACAAGCAACGCAACCGCGTGCACATCCTCGAGGTCGCGGAGCAGTTCTTCGCCGAGCAGGGCATCTCCGGTTCCATGGACGCCATCGCCAAGCGGGCCGGTGTCGGCGCGGGCACCCTCTACCGGCACTTTCCCAACCGGGAGGCACTGCTAGCCGCTCTGCTCCAGGCCCGCAACGAGGAGTTGGAGGCCCGTCGCGACGCCATCCGGCGCGAGGAGAGCGACTCCAGCGACGCACTCGCCCAGTGGCTGGACGCGCTGGGTGAGTGGGTGACCGCCTTCGACGGCCTGCCCGAACCCTTGCGGGTCGCGCTGACCGAAGACACGTCCCCCCTGACGATCACCTGTCAGGGCTTCATCACGACCACCGAGGAGTTCCTCGGCGCGGCGCAGCGCGACGGCGGCGCTCATCCATGGGTGCGGGCACGCGACCTGTTCCTCAGCACCCTGGCGACGGCCTGGGCCCGCAGCGCCGCCCTGGCCGACGAGTCCTCGTCCGAAGGGCTCAGTACCCTCATGCGGTCCGGGTGGGAGAAATCGGTGGACGGAACAACACCCGGGGCCTCGTAGCCCCGCCGACGCAGGCCCAAGGCGGGCGGCGCGTACGGCGTGAAAGTCGCCGCGGCATCGCCTGCGCCCAGAGCGTTCAGAAGGTGCGCTCGGCCACCTTCACCCGCCGGCCGGTCCGCAGCGCGGCGCGCAGCTTGTCGGCCGCCAGCGGCGCGGCGGGGGCCTCGAGAATCTGCTCGACCGGCACGGCGGGGTCGGCGCAGTAGAGCCGGGTGTAGGCGTCGGACTCGGGATCGAAGCGCCAGCTCTCGGCCAGGGTTCCGGCATCCACGGTGTCGAAACCGAGCCGGCCGACCAGCTCCGCCGCCCGCACCTTCGCGGCGGAGTCGTCGCCCGCGACGGGCAGGGCACTGCGGTCCGGGGCCCCGGCGGGCCGAGCGAGCTGGGGGATGTGGTGGGCCAAAATGTTGTTGAAGGCCTTCACCAGCCGGGCTCCGGGCAGCAGTTGCTGGATCAGCTCGGCGGTGGTGACCTCCTCGGAGTCGATTTCGGCGACCCGGCCGTCGCGGTAGGGGTAGTAGTTACCGGTATCCAGCACGATCCGCCCTTCCAGCAGGCCGTCGGGCAGGGCGCGGTACGCGGTCATCGGGATGCTGAGCAAGCTCGCCTCCCCGGCGCTCGCGGCCTGATCGACGGTACCCGCGCGGGCACGCGGCCCCAGCTCCTCGACCAGGCCGCCCAGGCTCTGCGGGCCGCGCGAGTTGGCGATCACGACCTCGATGTCCGCCGCCACCGCCAGCCGGGCCACCGCGGATCCGATGGCGCCGCTTCCGATGATTCCCAGGGTCTGCATCGCTGTGTCGCTCCTTGGTTCCTGTGTCGCTTCGTTCTGTCCCGAACCCGGTGGTCGGGTGGTGGTCGCTCGTAGCTTCGCGGTCAGGCGGGCGCCGCGGGGGCGGGAGCGCCGCTGATACGTGAGCGGGTTCAGGCTTCCCTCGTCGCGTTCCGCGGCCACGGCGTGAAGGTGGTGGAGGCGGTCTGACCGTCGAGATCCACATCCAGGGCCGGGGTGTCCGCGAAGAACAGGAGCTGGATCCTGCCGCGCTCGGCTGCCTGCGCGTACCGCACGAACTGGTCCATGTCCGTGTAGCTGGACAGGTTCGCCCCGGGCAGCCGCCACGCCCCGGGTTCGGCTCCGTAGCCGCTGGTGAACTGCATGCACAGAAGCATCTGTCGGCTTGTCATGATCGCTTCTCCGACGCGTTGAAAAAGCGGAGAGTGCGTCCGCTTCATTGCGCTCGACGATACGGAGACGCTCTCCGATTTGTCAAAGCCGAGGCCCCGAGGAGGGCGGGGAGGACTTCGTAGCGGTTCCTGGGCTGATCACCGGCCCGACGAAGTGCGCGAACGGCTCGTCGCGGCCGGCGGCATGACAGGCGAACTGGCACCGCCCACGCGGGAGAAACGGATCGGTGTCATCCCTCGGTCAGTTGCTGGACGACCTTGAGTGCCTGACCCGCTCCGTCCTCGGTCATCAGGTGGTGCGCCGCCTCTGCGGCGGCTCGACTGTATGCCTGCTGTTTCACTACTCGGTGAAGTGAGTCGGCAAGCCGTTCGGCGGTGAGGGATCGGAAGGGGATCGGGTCCGTGGCGGCGCCGATGGCGGCAAGCCGCCCCGCCCAGAACGGCTGGTCCGCGGTGACCGGTACGGTGACCGCGGGCACTCCGGCGCGCAACGCGGCGGCCGAGGTGCCGGCCCCGCCATGGTGGACCACCGCAGCCAGCCGTGGAAACAGCAAGGCGTGCGGTACGTCCCCGATGGTGAGCACGTCGTCCCCGTCGGCGGCGAGCTGGGCACTGCCGGCCTGGAGGATGCCGCGCAGTCCTGCGCGGCGCAGGGCTCGCACGGCGATCTCGCTCAGCCGTTCCCCGTCGCCGGACGCCATGCTCCCGAAGCCGATGAGGACGGGCCGGGGTCCGGCCGTCAGGAAGTCCTCGAGTTCGGTGGGCAGTTGCTCGGTCGCGGCGTGGTGGGGCCACCAGTTGCCCACGATCTCCAGGCCCGGGCGCCAGTCGGAGGGGCGGGGCACCAGGGCCGTGCTGAAGCCGTGCACGATGGGCCAGTTCGCCTGTTCCTGGCGTCGACGCATTGCGGAAGGTGAGGCCGGGGGTAGCTGGAGGCGGTGGCGCAGCTGTGCGACGGCCTGTTCGTAGACGCGGTCGGCCATCCGCAGTGCGAAGCGTCCGGTTGCCCGGTTGGCGAGACGGCCCAGTGAGCGGGAGCCTGTGACGACGGGCGGGAAGTCGCCGGTAGGTGCGGTGGGTTGAAGGTACACCCCGAGGCTCGGTGTGCCGGTGGCCTCGGTGAGGTGCCAGCCGAGCGGAGCCGTGGTGGTCGACAGCAGGAGCAGGTCCGTGCCGTCGTCCACCACGTCGGCGAAGCCCTGACCCAGGTCGGTGATGAACGCGGCGGCGGTGCGCATCAGTTCCCGTTTGCCTGTGACGCCGCCGCGCGCTCGTGTGTCGGCGGGGAGGCTGCGAAATTTCAGCCCTGCGTCGCGCACTAGGGGTGCGAAGGTGTCGGTGGTGGCGAGGGCGACGTCGTATCCGGCCCGGCGCAGTTCGGCGCCCAGACCTGTGTAGGGCGCGACGTCGCCGCGCGATCCGGCCGCGGCGATCAGGATCCTCATCGATTCTCCTCGGAATCGGAAGCGGCGGGGCCGGCTGGGTGGCGGGCCGCGTTGGCGTGCACCGCCTTGCGCGTATAGGCGGCCAGGCCCGGGCGTTGCTGCGACGGCGGTACGACCAGGGCGAAGGCGCGCGGGTCGGCGACGAAGTCGTCCGCGATGCGCCGGTGCCTGTCGGGCGGGCAGGAGGTGAACCATCGTGAGATGTGCAAGCGGTGCTCCTCGGCGAGGTCCATGGCCCGCTCGCCGGTGCTCGGCTCCCCCTCGTCGAAGGCCGCGAGCAACTCCGCGCGCCAGACGGCGGCCTCGCCCATGAGCCGGCGCCAGTCCTCTTTGGTGTGAGCGGCCGCGCGCGCCATCGCCTCGCGCTGTCCCTCCGAGCGCGCCCACTTCAGCTCTGCCTCGGTGGCGTAGCTCAAATCGAAGGTGATCTCGCCGAAGACCTCGAAGCGTTCCTGCGGAGTCAGGGACACCCCGGTCCTCTGGACCTCCATCGCCCGTTCCGCCACCTCGACCAGCCGCTGCAGCCTGGCTATCTCCTCGCTCAGCTGCCGCTGCCGGGCCTGAAGCCGCTCCAAGGGGTTCACCTGCGGATCCTTGAAGATCGCGGCGATCTCTTCGAGGGGGAAGCCGAGCTCACGGTAGAAGAGGATCTGCTGGAGACGGACCAGGTCGGCCTCACCGTAGAGCCGGTATCCGGCGGGGCTGCGGTCACTGGGCGAGAGCAGCCCCGCCTTGTCGTAGTGGTGCAGTGTCCGCACCGTCACCCCGGCGAACGCCGAGACCTGCCCCACGGAGTAACTCATCCACCTGCCCTTTCGTCAGTACTCAGCCTCAAGCCTGACGTAAGGGGAGGGTCAACTCGCACTCGCTGGCCCCGGAGGTGAAGGCGGTGGCCCCCGCATTCACGCCCCGGGTCGAGCCACGGTGCCGCCCGGCTCAGATCAGTAGACGGTGTCCACCGGGCGCGAGCCGTTCACGGCCGTACCGAGCTGCGGGATGCCGACCCAGTCCATGCCGAGGTCCTTCGGGCCGATGTACTGAGCGCCGGCCGTACCGATCGCCGTGCCGTCGGAGGGCAGTGTGGTGAGCGAGCCGTCCGAGTTGTTGTCGCCGCGCGCGCCGGAGAGCAGGTCGGCCTTCCCGTCCTTGTTCAGGTCGGCCAGGTAGACCTCGCCGCCGAACCGCCCGGAGCGCCAGCCGTTGTCGGGGACGCCGGCGGTGCCCTGCCACATCCACTGCACGGAGTTCGTGGTGTCGACGCCGGACGCCGAGCCGCGCAGCACGGTCACGGTGCCGGCCCCGTAGATCACGCCTGAGCCGCCGGGGGCCACCCTCAGGTTCTCCTGCGGGGTGCCGACCGCCAGCTCCATCTTGCCGTCGCCGTTGACGTCGCCGAGCGCGACGTCCGCGCCGAACTTCTCCCACTTCTCCGGGTCGCCGGGGATCGCCCCGGACGCCTGGGTGATGGTCTGGGTGCGCGAGGAGGGGCCGTTCTTCCCGCCGTACGTGACGACCACCTTGCCGGCGGGGAGCTTGTCCGGGCCGACCGTGGCCCACCATGTGCCGGTGGCGATGTCGCCGTAGCCGTCGCCGTCGATGTCGCCTATCGCGCTGTTGGAGCCGCTGGGCATCAGCTTGGCGGAGGACGCCTTGGGGCCGCCGCTCGCGCCGGGCAGGTAGTAGTTGACCTCGTGGTGCTTGCCACCGGAGACGTTGCGGCTCTGGCCGGTGACGAAGAGGTCGGTGCGGCCGTCCCTGTTCACGTTGCCCGCCGTGAGGTTGAGGATGCCGGCGTGGGTGTTGGAGTACAGGGGCAGAGCGAGGGCGGCCCGGGCGCCGGGCTTGCCGGTCCGGGAGATGCCCTTGGAGAAGACGTGCAGGGTGCCGGAGGACGTGCCGACGGCCAGGTCGGTGCGGCCGTCGCCGTCGAAGTCGCCGGCCGCGAGGGACTGGCCGTAGCGGTCGTGCTGCGTCGGTGCCGGGTCGACGACGTCGGCGCCGCCGGTCAGCCCGGACGGCGAGCCCCACACGATCTCGACGAGGCCGTTGTCCTTGTCGCTGCCGACGTCCTCCTTCGTGACGCCGATCGCGAGGTCCGCGTACCCGTCGGAGTTGAAGTCGCCGGCGGCGGTCGCGGTGCCGAAGTAGTCCCCGGCCTCGGCCACGCCCGGGATGCCCGGGGTGTTCTGGTCGAGGGTCTGGTGCCGGGCGGCGCCGGCGCCGTTCGCCGACCCGTACAGCACGGAGACGGTCCCGGGCCGGGGAAGGCCCGCGACCCGGGCGCCGGGTGCGGAGACCACGACGTCGCGGAAGCCGTCGCCGTTGAAGTCGCTCTCCACCTTCGGCGTGGCGGCGGACCCCGCCCCGGCGGCGCCGACGAGCAGCCCTCCGGTCAGGGCGACGACGGCGCCGGTGGCGAGAGCGATACGCAAGCGTTGATGCACGAGAAGTCTCCGGAGTTTCTGGCGAGCTGTGAACCCCCGCGCACACGAACAGGTGACACACGGGTGAACAGGTGACGCACAGGAGACTTCGCGGAGTGGATGAAGGTTGTACGGATTCACCGGCGGCCCACACCTCATACGGGTTCCTTCTCACCGCCGCTCCGCGCAGCGTGGCGTGCGGCGAGGTAGCCGAAGACCAGTGCGGAACCGATCTGGCAACCGGGGCCCGGATACTCCGATGCCGCCATGGAGTGGGCGTCGTTGCCGCAGGCGTAGAGGCCCGGGACCGGTACGTCGTCGTCGCCGAGGACTTGCGCATCGGTGTTCGTGCGCAGGCCCAGGGAGGTGGCCAAGGGGGTGGGAACGACCTCGATCGCGTAGAAGGGACCCTTCTCGATCGGGCCGAGGTTGACGTTCGGGATGTGGTCCGGGTCCCCGTACTGGCGTCCGTAAGGGCTCTCCCCTTTGCCGAACGGATCCTCGGCGCCCTTGTACGCGGCACGATTGCTGTCGGCGACCGTAGCCGCCAGGCCGCGCGCGTCGATACCGGTGATGGCAGCGAGATCTTGGAGCGTGCGCCCTGTGCGCAGGTAGCCGGAGCTGATGTGACGTTTGAGAAAGGGGCCGAGGGTGTGCGGGCGGACCATGCCGAGGCCGTATCTCGCCAGTGTGTGAGAGTCCGTCACCAGCCAGGCCGGTATCGAAGGTGTGCGGATGTGTCCGGTGTACATGGCGCGCACGAAGCGGTGGTAGGAGACGGACTCGTCGGTGAAGCGGCGGCCGGCCGCGTCGACCGCGATGATGCCGGGTCTGCCTCGGTCCCAGATGTGCGGGAACACCGCGGTGGAGCCGTCCCGGCGACGGCCGATGGAGCTGGGGAACCACAGGGCGTTGTCGTCATGCGGGGCGCCCGAGGCGCCGCCCACCGCGCGGGCGAGGGCCAGCGAGTCGCCGGTGGCACTCTCGGCCGCCGGGGTGAACTGCGGTGTCGGCGTGGGCAGATGGGCGGCGCGCAGCGCGGCGTCGGCGGGGAATCCGCCCGTGGCCAGGACGACGCCCCTGCGTGCGGTTACCCGGACGGCGCGGCCCCGGTGCGAGACGGCCGCCCCGACCACGCGGCCGGTGTGATCGGTGATCAGTTCGGTGGTGCGGGCGGTGAACCAGACCTCGCCGCGGCGGCGCAGCAGTTGGTGGTAGAGGTGTGCGACGAGGGCGTTGCCCATGGTGAGGCGGGTGCCGCGGGGCCGGCCGGCGGCCCGGTCCCCGGCCCATCGCAGACCGAGGCGCAGGGCCACGCCGATGCCGCGCGCCGAACCGCGGAAGATGCCGAGCAGTTCGTCGGCCTCGGCACGGCGGACCATGAGGGTGCCGCGGAAGAGGGCGAACTCCAGGACCGGGCGCCGGATGCGGGCGAAGTGTGTCCGGCCGAGCCTGCGCCCGTCGAAGGTGTGCGGTTCCAGGGCGCGGCCGACTCCGTAGCCGGGTATCTCGGGGTGGTAGTCGACGACGGTCCTGGAGTGCCGGAAGCCCACGCCGAGTTGCTTCTCCAGGTAATCGAGCACCTTTGGTCCGTGTGCGAGGTACTTCTCGCGCAGCGCTCGCGGGGCGCGGTCTTGGATCAGGGCGTCGAGGTACTGGCGGGCCGCTTCGGTGTCGGCGGCGGGATCGGGCTGGTGGCGGTGGCCCGGGATCCAGGCGGTGCCGGCCGAGTAGGCGGTGGTGCCGCCGAGCCACTCGGTCTTCTCCAGTACGAGGACGCGGAGGCCTTCCTGGGCACCGACGACTGCCGCGCCGAGCCCGCCCGCGCCGGAGCCGAGGACAAGGAGATCGGTCTCGTGATGCCAGTGGTCCGTCATGCGGTGCGTGCCCTTCTTGTCCAAGTGGCCTATGTCCAGGTGGCTCTTGTCCAGGTGGCCCTTCTGGCGGGTCAGGTGTGGGCCTGGACGTCAGCGGTGATCTCGGCGAAGTCGGCGAGCATGTGGGAGGTGGAGGGGTCCCGTCCGGTGAAGAGGCGGAACGCGTCTGCTGCCTGGTGGACGAGCATGCCTCCACCGTGGAGGACGGTGCATCCCAGGGCGTGGGCGGTGTGCAGGAGCGGCGTCCACAGCGGGTGGTAGTTCACGTCCGCGACCCAGAGACCGGGATGCAGCGACCGGGCGGGCACAGGCAGTTGCAGGTGGTGTTCCGTGCCTACGGGTGAGGCGTTGACCAGACCATCGGCGTGTGACAGTTGCTCGTCGGCCTCCGCCGCGGTGCAGGCCCGTGCCCGCTCGGCGCCGGCCTGTTCGTTGAGGGCCTTGGCGAGGGTGTGTGCCCGGTCCCGGTTCGGATCCGTGATCACGAGATGACGGACGCCGAGGTCGAGCAGTGCGTTTCCCACGGCCGCACCGGCGCCGCCGGCTCCCAGTTGCACGACGCTCTCGGTGCGGGCGTCGGGCATGTTGCGGGTGAATGCCGCTGCGAAGCCCGCGATGTCGGTGTTGTGGCCGACGGCTCCCGCGTCCCGGGTGAAGACGACGGTGTTGACCGCGCCCACCCGGGTTGCCGCGGGGGACAGTTGATCGAGGTGGGGGATGACGAGCTGCTTGTAGGGGTGGGTGATGTTCAGCCCTGAGAAACCGACCAGGCGGGCGTGGCCGATGTGCTCGCCCAGGCGGTCGCCCGCCTCGTCGGGGGGCGGGTTCAGGTCCTGGAGACGGTAGAGGCACCTGAGGCCGTGCCGGCGGGCTTCACGTTCATGAAGTTCAGGGCTGAGGGACTGCTCGATGCCCGTACCGACGAGGGCCAGCAAATAGGAGTTCTGAGTCACGGCAGCTCCGCGCGCACGCTATGGACTAACCAGTTCGTTATCAATATCAGGTCGAGCTTGGCGCGTGAAGCCGTCGTGCTCGGATTTCGGCGCTCTACAGGCCGAGATAGACCTCGCGGACGCGGTGGTCGTGGCTGAGCTCGGCGGAGCTGCCCGCCATGGCGGCCTCGCCGTTCTCCATGACGATGCAGTGGCTGGTGACACCGAAGGTGAGTTTGGCGTTCTGTTCCACCAGCAGCAGGCTCAGGCCCTCGGTGCGCAGCCGGAGCAGCACGTCGAGGATGCTGCCGACGAGTTTGGGGGACAGTCCCATCGACGGTTCGTCCAGGATCAGCAGGCGAGGCCGGCTCATCAGGGCGCGGCCCATGGCGAGCATCTGCTGCTGGCCGCCGGAGAGGGCGCCGGCGAGCCGGTGGCGCATCTCCCCCAGGACCGGGAACAGGTCGTAGATCTCGTCGAGTTGCTGGTGGACCTCCTTGTTCCAGGTCCGTGCGTAGGCTCCGAGCAGAAGGTTCTTCTCCACGGGCAGGCCGGAGAAGACGTGGCGTCCCTCGGGGACGTATCCGATCCCGTGGCGGACCATGTCGCGGGCCTTGGCCCTGGACAGGTCCGTGTCGCCCAGCGTGATGCGGCCGCTGGTGCGCGGCACGAGCCCCATGAGCGCTTTGAGGGTGGAGGTCTTGCCGGCGCCGTTGGCTCCGATGACGCCGACGGACTGGCCGGGTTCCACGGTGAATCCGATGCCGCTCACCGCGCAGACGCCCCCGTAGTGGACGCTGAGATCTTCTACGGTGAGGCGGGGCGCCGAGCCGGGGGTGGTGTTCACGAGGTGGCCTCCTTGGTGAGCCGGGGCCGGCCGGTGTCCGCGGCCTGCTCCGCCTCGAGGTCGTTCAGGTCGGAGTCGCCCAGGTAGGCCTCGATGACCTCGGGGGTGGCGACGACCTCCTGCGGCGTGCCTTCCGCGATGACCTTGCCGCTGGAGAGCACCGTGATCTTTTCGCACAGCGACATGACCAGACCCATGTTGTGCTCGATGAGAATGACTGTGGTGCCGCTGTCGCGGATGGAGCGGACGATGCGGACGAGCTGCTGGACCTCTTCGCCGTTGAGGCCGGCGGCCGGTTCGTCGAGCAGCAGCAGACGTGGGCTGCCGGCCATGGCCCGTGCGATCTCGATGCGGCGCTGGATGCCGTAGGGCAGGGAGGTGGGGGCCGCGCCGGCGAAGTCGGTCAGGCCGTAGCGTTCCAGGATGGCGTCCGCCTGGGCGCGCAGGCGGCGTTCCTGCCGCATGATGCCGGGCTGCCATACGGCGTAACGCCAGATGGTGCGGGTGCGCGAGCGGTCGAGGGCCACCAGGACGTTCTCGCGGACGGTGAGCTGGCCGAACAGACGCAGGTTCTGGAAGGTACGGGCCATGCCGGCCAGCGACAGGGCGTACGGGCGGGCGGTGGTGGTGTCGGAGTCGGCGAAGTGGACCGCGCCCGAAGTGGCCCGATAAAAGCCGCTGATGACATTGAACAGGGTGGTCTTGCCGGAGCCGTTGGGGCCGACGATGCCACGGATCTCGCCCGAGTCGACGGTGAGGGAGACGTCGTCCAGAGCCCGCAGACCCCGGAAGTGCTTGCTGATGTTGTCGATGCGCAGCAGTGCGCTCTGCGGGGCGATCGGTGCGGGTTCGTAGGGAGTGAAGGGGCGGAGTTCGGCCCGCGTGCCGCGACGGCCGCGCCGGTGTCGGTACTGGGCTCGGATCCGGGCGGGGATGCCGGCGAGTCCGGTGGGGGCGAAGACGACCATGAGGACGACGACGACGCCGTAGCCGAGTTGGGCGTAGGTGGAGAAGTCGGAGAGCCATTCACGCACGAGGGTGAGTCCGATGGCGCCGATGACGCAGCCGACCAGGGAGCGGCGCCCGCCGATGACGACCATGGCGAGCAGGATGAACATGTTGCTGATGGAGAAGGTCTCGGGTGCGACGTAGCGGATGAGGCCGCTGTAGAGGATGCCGGCGAGTCCGCCGTAGAGGCTGGCGAGGAGGAAGGCGGTCATGCGCAGCAGCGGGATCTCGGCGCCCATCGCGCCCGCTGCGAGGGAGTCGTCGCGCATGGCGCGCAGACGGCGGCCGAGCGAGGTGTGCACGACGAAGAGTCCGAAGAGCAGGCCGAGGGCGAAGACGATGACTTCGAGGTAGTAGTAGAGGTATTCGCTGGACAGGTCGATGCCGGGCAGGGTGGGCACGGGGATGCCGGAGATGCCGTCGGCGCCGCCGGTGATGTGGGCGTTGGTGATCCAGTTGATGAAGCCGAGAGCCAGTCCGAGGGTGACGATGCCCAGGTAGTGCGACTGCATGCGCAGGGCGGGGATGCCGACGAACAGGCCGATGGCGAGGGAGGCGAGCAGGGCGAGGACGGCGGCCGCCCAGAATCCGTGGCCGGAGTGGGTGGTGAGAATGGCGACGCCGTAGGCGCCGACGCCGAAGAAGGCGACCTGGGCGAGATTGATCTGGCCGGAGATGCCCATGGCCAGGCCCATGCCGATGGCCAGCAGGGCGTAGATGAGGGCGATGTTGACGACGTGGATGGTGTAGGTGCCCAGGCCGTACGGCAGGGCCCAGGCCGCGATCAGGATCGCGGCGAGGCCGGCGAGGCGTGTTCTCATGCGCGGCTGACCGTCCTTTCGCCGAAGATGCCGGTGGGCCGGATCATGATCGCCACCGTGAACACCAGGAACGTCACGAGGACCGAGTAGCCCTGGAAGTGGCCGGCGGCGTAGGAGTCGAGGACGCCGATGGCGATACCGCCGACGACGGCGCCGTTGATGGAGCCGAAGCCGCCGAGCATGGCGGCGGCGAAGCCCTTGATGCCCAGGGCGCCGCCCAGGGTGGCGTCCACGTAGAGCATGGGGCCGACCAGGCCGCCGGCGAGGGCGGCGAGGCCCGCGCCGATGGCGAAGGCGAGCGCGTTGCTGCGGCCGACGTCGATGCCGACGGCGGTGGCGGCTTCGTGGTCCATGGCGACGGCCTGCATGGCGGCGCCGCGCTTGGTGCGTGACAGGAAGAAGCTCAGGGCGACGACGGCGAGTGCGGCGACGCCCATGACCAGCAGGTCGTAGGTGCGGATGCGGATGCCGAAGACGTCCAGGGGTGCGGAGGCCAGGGGTGAGGGGACGGCGCGTCCTGTGGTGCCCCAGATGAGGATGGCGACGGCCTGGAGGACGATGCCGAAGCCGATCGTGCCGATCAGCATCAGGTCGAAGTCCTTGTTCTCCAAGGGCCGCAGGACGCGTTCGATGACCAGGCCGATGGCGCCGGTGACGAGGATGGCCACGATCATGGCGACGGCGAAGGGCAGCTTGGAGGTGAGGTAGAAGGTGGACGCGGCGTACGCGCCGATCATCGCGATGTCGGCGTGGGCGAAGTTGACCAGCCCCATGGTGCGGTAGACGAGCGAGAAGCCCATGGCGACCAGGGCGTAGACGGCGCCGAGGCTGAGCCCGCTGACGAGGGTTTGGAAGGTGTCCTGCACAGCGGCCTCACTTGTGTTCGACGAGCTTGCCGTCACGTATGACGCCGATGGTGGTCCTGGTGATGCCGACACCGTCCTCGCCGAAGCGGAACTCGCCGAGGAGACCGTCGTACTGCGTGGCGCGGATGGCGTCGGCGAGCTTCTTGCCGGTGGCGACGTCGCTGTTCTTCAGCGCGGTGAGCACGATGTTGGTGCCGTCGTAGGCCTTGGCGCCGTGCAGTTCCGCCTCCTCGCCGTACGCGGCTTTGTAGGCGGCGGCGAACTTCTGGGCGGCGGGGCTGATCTCGTTGCTGAGGTAGGGGGAGCTGACGAAGGTGCCCTCGACGGCCTTCTTTCCGGCGGTGTCGATGAAGACCGGGGTTCCCTGCGGGGCCGCTCCCGCGAAGGGCGCGTCGATGCCCAGGTCGCGGGCCTGTTTGACGATGAGGCCGGCCTCGACCTCTTCGGATCCGATGAAGATGACGTCCGGCCCGGCGGAGCGGATCTTGGTGAGGGCGGCGCTGAAGTCCTTCTGGTCGGTGGTGACGACCTGATCGGAGACCGGGGTGACACCGAGGCCCTTGGCGGCCTTGGCGAAGGCGTCGTGCTCGCCCTTGCCGAAGGAGCCGTTGTTGGTGATCATCGCGATCTTCTTGAACTTCTGGCCCTGGATGAGGAACTTGGCGAGGGTGCTGTCGTAGGTGGTGCTGGTGGGCCCGTTGAGGAACAGGAACGGGCTCTTCTGCGCGACGAGGGCGTCGGCCTGCCCGGAGGTGATGTTGGGGATCTGGGACTGCTTGAGCACCGGGGCCATGGCTACGGTGACGGCGCTCTCCGCGGTACCGATCATGGCGATGTACTTCTCGCCGGCTATCTTGCGGGCCAGGTTGGTGCCGGTGGTGGGGTCGCCCTGGGAGTCGAACGACTTCATCTGGATCTTGCGGCCGTTGATGCCGCCCTTCTTGTTCCACTCGTCGATGGCGAGCTTGGCTCCCTTGTACTCCCACTCCCCCAGCGAGGAGAGCTGGCCGCTGCGCGCGTCGACGACGGCGATCTTGATGGGGCCGGAGTCGGAGTCCGATGTGTCGGTCGACTCTCCGGGCGCGCTGCAGGCGGTCACGGCTGCCGCGAGGGCGATGGCCCCGATGAGCAGGGGACGTGGCGCGAGGGGGCGGGCGGAGCGGTTCATGCGGTCACCTCGTAATCAGGCGGAATGCTGGACAGGAAGTGGGGGGAGGCGACTCGTTCCCCCGCCGGCCCTGTCGCGGCGGGCAGGGGTGATGCGAGCGCGGGGCGCGGGGCGCGGGGCTCAGAGCGTGTCGGCCGGGAAGTGCCCGGCGTAGATGTCCTTGATGTTCCAGTGGCCGGGGGTGGGCACCGGTTCGTTGACCATCGGTACGTCGAGAACGGCGGGGCGGCGGCGCTCGATGGCGTTCTCCAGCGCCTTGCGCAGTTCGGCGGGGCTGGTGACGCTGTAACCGTCGGCGCCGCAGGCCTGCCCGTACTGGGCGAAGTCGGGGCTGTAGGACTGCCCGTCGGCGTCGGTGAACTCGCATCCGTAGGAGCGGCCGAAGGAGGAGGCCTGCAGGTCGGCGATGGTGCCATGGGCGCGGTTGTTCATCACGACGAAGATGACCGGGGCGCCCTGTTCGACGGCCATGGGAACGGCGGGCAGTTGGGCGCTCATGCCGCCGTCCCCGATCAGGGCGACGACGACCTTGTCGGGCTTGGCTATCTGCACTCCGACCGCGGCGGCCGGGCCGAAGCCCATGGTGGAGGCGCCGCCGGGGGTGATGAAGCGGCCCTGCTCGGGCAGCTCGTAGCACTGGGCGACGCCGTTCTTGTTCCAGCCGACGTCGGTGACCAGTACGGCGTCGGCGGGGAGCGACTCGCGCAGGTCGGTGAGGATGCGCTGGGGGCGCAGCGGGAAGGTGTCGCTGCGGCCGGCGTCCATGGCCGCGTCGAACACGCTGCGCCGGGCGGCAGCGATGGTGTCGCGCAGACCGGGGCGGATGACGGGGCTGGTCTGCCGGGCGTGGACGGCGGCGCCGACGGCTTCCAGGGCCAGTGCGACGTCGGCGACGGCGCCGATGTGGACCGGGTAGTTGCGGCCGATCTCGGCGGGGTCGATGTCGATCTGGATGAGTTTGCTGGGCGGGAAGTTCCAGGTGTGGGTGGCGTCCCAGGAGCTGGCGTCGGTCTCGGCGAAGCGCGTGGCGAGGGCGAGGACGAGGTCGGCGCCCTTGGTGTGTGCGTGGGTGGTCTCCAGGCCCCAGAAGCCAGGCATGCCAAGGAGCAGGGGGTGCTGGTCGGCGATGGCGCCCTTGCCCATCAGGGAGTGGGCCAGGGGGATGTCGAGGTGCTCGGCCAGGTTCAGGAGTGCGGTGCGGGCGCGGGGGCTGCGCAGTCCGCCGCCGAAGTAGAGGAGGGGACGCTCGGCCCGCAGCAGTGCCTCGGCGATCCGGTCGGCGGTCGCCTCGTCCAGGCCGGTGGCGCCCAGGTGTTCGGGCAGCGGGTGGCTGCCGTCGTAGGGCGTGACCGGTCGGCTGAGCAGGTCCATGGGGATGTTGATCAGAACGGTGCCGGGGCGGCCGCTGGTGGCGGTCCAGAAGGCGCGCTCGGTGGTGCGGGGCAGGTCCTGGACGCGCTGCACCTGCCAGGTGCGCTTGCAGAACGGCTGGTAGATCGCGGTCTGGTCGGCGTCCGCGTGGAGGTTGACCTCCTGGTGGGGGTGGCGGCCGTAGTAGTAGGAGGGGACGTCGCCGGTGATGACGACCAGGGGCACGGAGTCGAGGGCGGCGGTGGCGACTCCGGTGACGGCGTTCATCATGCCGGGCCCGACGTGGGTGAGCAGGACGCCGGGGCGGCCGGTGGCGCGGGCGTAGCCGTCCGCGGCGTGGGCGGCGGCCTGTTCGTGGCGGGCGATGACGAACTCGATGGAGCTGGGGCCGAGCGCGTCCAGGAGGGCGATGTTGGTGTGCCCGCAGGTCCCGAAGACGTACTCGACGCCGTAGGACTCGAGCTGGGCGACGAGGGCTTCGGCAGCGGTGACGGTCCTCACGAGGTCTCCTTGGGCAGTTCGCGGTGCTCGCCCCAGACGGACAGGCCGCGCAGCATGAGGGTCTTGACGACGGTGTAGTCGTCGATGAGCCAGCGGGGTGCCTCACGGCCGAAGCCGGAGTCCTTGACACCGCCGAACGGGATGTGGTCGAGGCGGTAGTTGGAGGAGCCGTTGACGATCAGGGCGCCGACCTGCAGGCGCCGCCAGGCGGTGAGGATCCGGCGGATGTCATGGGTGAACAGGCCGGCCTGGAGTCCGTAGCGGCTGGCGTTGCAGGCGTCGACGACCGTGTCGAAGTCGTCGTAGGGGATGACGGCGACGAGTGCGCCGAACACCTCGTGCACGACGACGGAGGCGTGTGCGGGTGGTGCGGCGATGATGGTGGGGGCGGCGGTGGCACCGTCGCGCGTGCCTCCGCGGACCACACTGGCGCCGAGCCCTGCGGCCTCCTTGGACCATTGCACGACGCGTTCGGCGGCGTTCTCGTCGACCATCGATCCGATGTCGGTGCCCTCGTCGAGGGGGTCGCCGATGGTGAGGGTGTCGACGGCGGCGGTGAAGGCGTCGAGGAAGGTGTCGAAGCGGCTGCGGTGCACGTAGACGCGCTGCACGGAGACGCAGCTCTGGCCGCTGTTGCTGTAGCCGTTCTTGGCGCACAGGGCGGCGGCCGTCTCGACGTCGGCGTCCTCGCAGACGACGGTGGCGGCGTTGCCGCCGAGTTCGAGGGCGAGGCGTTTGGATCCGGCGGCGCGGGCCACGGCGGCGCCGGTGGCGGCGCTGCCGGTGAAGCTGATGACGCTCACCTCCTCGGCGGCGCACAGGGCCGCGCCGATGTCCCCGCCGCCGTGCAGGAGTTGGACCGCCTGGTGCGGCATGCCGGACTCCAGCAGAAGGGCCACGATCGCGGTGGAGATCGCGGGGGCCTGGGGCGGGGCCTTGACGAGGGTGGTGTTGCCCGCGGCGAAGGAGGCGCCGAGCTTGTGGGCGAGGAGGTTGGCCGGTGCGTTGAACGGGGTGATGGCGAGGGCGACGCCGGCCGGGGCCCGGTAGGTCAGGGCCGTGTTGCCGATGCCGGTGTCCCAGCCTGCGACCGGAAGGTTCTCGCCGTCGATCCGGCGGGCCTCGGCGGCGCAGACGGCGAAGGTGGAGGCGACCCGGTCGATCTCGGTGCGGCTGTCCTTGAGGGGCTTGCCCAGTTCCAGGGCGAGCAGCCGGGCGAGCCGGTCACGGTGGACGGTCGCGGCGCGGGACGCTGCCTGGAGGATGTCGGCGCGGGCGGCGGGCGCCAGCGAGGCGACGGCGTCGGCGTACCGGTTGCTGTGGTGCAGGGCCCGGGCGATGTCGGCCTCGGTGGCAGTGGGGGCCTGACTGACGGTGCGTCTGAGGTAGGGACCGGTGCGTTCCAGTGGCGGACCTTCTCCGCCCCAGGTTCCGGCGATGAGAGGCAGGGCGCCGACCACATCGGTCGTCTCGGCTGCTTTGAGGAGGTCTTGCAGCATCACATCTCCAGAGAAAAACCATGTAGCGGTTTCCGTGGACTGCTCTGTGGACTGGCGTGTAACGTACGGGCGCCGAGAGGCCGTGGCAAGAGGTCAGCGCAAGGAAGTTCAGAACGCCGATTTCCCCTGACAGCACCGCTGTTGGAAGCTGGCGCACTACCGCCGTCACCGATCGGACGGCGGTTCGCCCCTGACACACGGAGGAGACATGGACGCGGAGCAAGGAGCGGGCGGGGTACGCAGTGTGCGGCGCGCTCTGGACATCCTGTCGCTGCTGACTGAAGATCAGCCCACGGTCCCGCTGCGGGACATGGTCGAGGCCACCGGTCTGCCCAAGACGACGGTGGTCCGCCTGGTGCAGACCCTGGAGCAGTACGGGCTGCTGTGGGCGACACCCGGCGGCTACACCGCCGGTCCCGGCCTGTGGCGCTGGGCGCATCTGGCCCACACCAGCTGGGAGTTGCCCCCCGACACCCAGAAGCTGCTACGGGAGCTGTCGGACCGGCGCGGCGAGACGGCCAACCTGATGATCCGGCGCGACATCCACAGGGTGTGCGTCGCCCAGCAGGAGAGCCCGCAGCCGTTGCGCCACGTCGTGCGCGTGGGCGACGAGCTCCCGCTGTGGGCGGGCGCCTCGTCGAAGGTGCTGCTGGTCGGCGCCACCGACGGACTGCTGCAGCGCGTCGCGGCCGCCTCACCGCACGGGGCGGCCCACGCCGAGCAGCTGCGGCTGTGGGCCGACGAGACCGCCGAGCACGGTTTCGCGGCCAGTCACGGCGAGCGCGACATCGGCCTCACCGCTGTGGCCGTGCCCATCCGTTCCCAGTCGGGGGTGGTGGTCGCTTCCCTGTCCCTCAGCGGTCCCAGCGCCCGTATCCCCGACAGCGCGATCGAGGAGTTCGCCCGCGACCTCGCGGAGGTCGCCGCGCGGATCGCCTCCCAGGGATTCACCCACCCCCTGGGGCCGCGCACCTAACCCACGCGCGCCGTACCGGCGCCCGGAAGGAGACGTACATGCACGGACGACCACTGGACGGCATACGCGTTCTGGACCTGACGAATGTGCTGGCCGGACCCTACTGCAGTTACCAGCTCATGCTTCTGGGCGCCGAAGTCGTCAAGATCGAACGACCGGGCCAGGGGGATCTCGCACGCAACCTCGGCCCCGACGCGGCGCTCAACCGGGACCGCGTCGGGGCCTCCTTCCTGGCCCAGAACGCCGGCAAGAAGTCGCTGGAGCTCGACCTCAAGGACACCGCCGACCGCACCGTCTTCGAGACTCTTCTGACGGGTGCCGACGTGCTGCTGGAGAACTTCCGCGCCGGTGTGCTGGCGCGGATGGGCTTCGATCCGGAACGGCTGACCGCGCTCAACTCCCGGCTCGTGTACTGCTCGATCTCCGGATTCGGCCACACCGGGCCGATGAGCGAGGCGCCCGCCTACGACCAGATCATCCAGGGGCTGACCGGCATGATGAGCGTGACCGGGACGCGGGAGAGCGCACCCCAGCGCATCGGCTTCCCGGTGTGCGACACCACCGGTGGGCTGATGGCCGCGCTCGCCATCACCTCCGCGCTGCTGCAACGTGAGCGCACCGGCCAGGGCACCAGACTCGACGTCTCCATGCTGGAGGCGTCGATGTCGACCATGGGGTGGGCGGTGTCCAACTATCTGGTCAGCGGCATCCCTCCGCAGCCGCTGGGCGACCAGAACCCGACCGCGGCCCCCTCGGGCACCTTCCGCACGCTCGACGGACCGCTGAACATCGCCGCCAACCAGCAACGGCAGTTCGAGACGCTGTGCCGTCTCGTCGGCGCACCCCACCTGGTGACAGATCCCCGCTTCGCCGAGCGGGAGGGCCGCAAGTCCCACCGCGAGGAACTGAACACCGCGCTCAATGCCGCGCTCTCGCTGCGCCCGGCCGCCGACTGGGAACGCGACCTGAACGCCGCCGGGGTGCCCGCGGCCCGCGTACTGACCGTCCCGCAGGCCCTCGAACAACCCCAGCTGGAGCACCGCGGGTTCGTCAGCACTTTGCCGCACCCCGGCCGCCCGGAGCGCGCCCTGCGGGTGGTGGGCAACGGCGTGCTCTTCGACGGCGAGGCTTTCGCCCCGCCTTCCCCACCGCCGCTGCTGGGCGAGCACAACGGCGAACGCGCCGAGCTGGCGCGGACCTGGGCCGCGGCCACAGCCGAAGAGGCGACCGCCTCATGACCAGCGCCCACGACGAGGCGGCGCAGTGGTGGGCCACCGCGGTCAGCCATATCGAGCCCGGCAGCATCGAGCTGCGCGACCGGCCCATCCAGCAGCTGATCGGCGAGATCGGTTTCGTCGATGTCATCTGGCTCCTGCTGCGCGGCGACCTGCCCTTGCCCCGCCAGTCGGCCCTCCTTGAAGCAGCCCTCGTCGCCGGCGTCGACCACGGCCCGCAGGCGCCCTCGATCGCCGCCGCCCGCATGGCCGCCACCTGCGGGGTCGGCCTGAACAACGCCATCGCCACCGGGGTGAACATGCTCGGCGACGCCCACGGCGGGGCGGGCCAGCAGTGCGTGGAGATGCTCACCGACATCCGTACCCTGCACGGCGCCGGGGCCGGCTGGGACGAGGCGGCCCGGCAGACCATGGACGCCTGGCAGCGCCGCTCGCGCTACCTGCCCGGCTTCGGCCACCGCTTCCACCCTCGCGACCCCCGGCGCGACCCGCTGCTGCGTCTGGTGGACCGGGCCGTCGCCGACGGCGTCGTCGGCGGCGACTTCCTGCAAGCCGCCCAGACCGTCGAGACGGTTCTTGCACGCCGCCGGGAAGGGGCCCGGCCCGTCCCGATGAACATCGATGGCGCCACCGCCGTCATCTACGCCGAGCTGGGCTTTCAACCGCCGCTTGCGCGTGGCCTGTTCGTCCTCAGCCGGTCGGTCGGAGTCCTCGCCCACGCCTGGGAGGAGACCGGCCAGGGGCGGCGCAACAAGGGCCCGCTGCCCCGCTCCGTCCTCCCCGCGCGGCTCACCGACAAGCCGCAGGGCTGAACAAGTCGCTGCCGACCCCTTGTCACACCCCTGCCCCGTCCCTAACGTAGCTTTCCGCCGAACGGCAACCATCCAACGGATCGACCGAACCGCCTGGCGGACCATGATTCGTTTCGCTCTCCTCCCTCCCCACCTGACACACGACGCCGACCGCTGACGGCCCGTCAGGCACCTTCTCGAAAGAGGGACCATGGACAGACGCAGCTTCCTCACCACCACCGCGGCCTCCACCGCCGGCACCGTCGCCGTGCTCAACGCGGGCCCCGCCCAGGCCGCTTCCGCCTCCGGCACACTTGCCCGCCCCGTGCCCGCCCAGGCGCACGCCGCCACCGGGCGCGACTTCCCCAAGGCCGGCGGCAACCTCGGCAACCAGAACTACTCCTCCCTCAAGCGCATCCACAGCGACAACGTGCGCAAGCTGGGCGGCGCCTGGCACATCAACCTGGAAGGCGGCTCCACCTCCTCCCACCAGCAATGCGCCGTCATCGCCCAGGACGGCATCCTCTACCTCGCCACCACCCAGCAGAACGTCTTCGCCGTCGACGGACGCACCGGCAGCATCAAATGGAAGACCAAGGTCGGCTCCGACACGGCCAACATGCGCGGCCTGGCGCTCGGCCACGGCCTGGCCTTCACCATCACCGGCGACAACAGCGTCGTCGCCCTCGACCAGAAGACCGGCGCCGTCGCCTGGACCCGCGAACTGCTCGTCGAGGACCAGGGCGACCCGGACTGCGACCCCGCCGGCGGCCAGTGCGGCGGCAGCAAGGGCGGCCTGGCCGGCGCCGCCGTCTACTGGGACGGCCTGCTCTACATCGGTACCCAGGGCAGCACCGCCGGCGCCCGCGGCCGCGCCTACGCCCTCAAGGCCTCCACCGGTGAAGTCGCCTGGACCTTCTGGGGCACTCCCGGGCCGGGCCAGTTCGGCCACGACACCTGGGAGGGCGACTCCTGGAAGACCGGCGGCGCGGTGTGCTGGATCCACCCGGCCGTCGACCCCGAACTGGGCCTGGTCTACTGGACGTTCGGCAACCCCTACCCTCGCACCGACGGCTCCACCCGCGGCGGCGACAACCTCTTCGCCAACTGCCTGGTCGCCATGGACGCCAAGACCGGCAAGCGGCGCTGGCACTTCCAGTCCGTGCACCACGACATCTGGGACTACGACGGGGTCATGTCCCCCGTCCTGGCCGACGTGCTGATCAAGGGCAAGAAGAAGCGCGTCGTGGTCTACGGCAGCAAGACCGGCATGTACTACATCCTGGACCGGGCCGACGGGAAGCCGATCCACGGCATGGAGGAGCGCCCGGTCCCCCAGCACGCCGCGCAGAAGACCTCCCCCACCCAGCCGTTCCCCGGCGGCGAGCCCTTCGTCGACACCGAACCCCGCCTGGACAAGGCCACCCGGCCCGTCCCCTTCTATCCCACCGGTGGTCTGTTCGAGGCGCACTGGGACCGCGCCACGATCATCTTCCCCGGCGCGGGCGGCGGCGCCGACTGGTCCTTCCCCTCCTTCAGCCACCGCACCGGTCTGGTCTACGTCGGCTACGGACTGATCAACTCCGCGTACTCCAACACCCACGGGGGCCGCGTCAACACCGCCCGCCCGCTGGGCGAGTACTTCGCCGGAGGCCTCGCCGCCGTCGACCCCCGTACCAACACCGTCGCCTGGCGCCAGGAGGGCGACTGGTCCCTCGCCCACGGCAACGGCATCCTCAGCACCGCCGGCGGCCTCCTCTTCCAGGGCCGGCCCGACGGCGTACTCACCGCGCTCGACGACCGCGACGGCAGTGAACTGTGGACGTGGCAGTGCGGTGCCGGCGTCAACACCAGCCCGCTCACCTACGAGATCGACGGCGAGCAGTACCTCGCCGTCCTCGCCGGCGGCAACGGACTGCCCTACCCGGACATCCCCAAGGGCGACCACCTCTGGGCCTTCAAACTCGGCGGCAAGGTCAAGCCCGCCGCCGCGCCGACCCCGCCCTCCCGGCGCAACCAGATCCGCGCCGCCGCCGTCAGCGGCGACACCGCGAACAACACCATCACCCTGGGCCGGACCTGGGACAGCACCAAGAACGCTCCGGGCACCACTGAGAGCCTCGTGTCCCAGAACGCCATGGCACCCCAGCACCTGAACATCGCCAAGGGCACCACGGTCACCTTCACCAACCCGGCCGACAACAAGTCCGCGCACGGCGCCGTCTCGTTCTTCGAGGCCGAGTTCGACACCGGGCTGCTCATGCCGGGCCGATCCTTCACCTACACCTTCAACACCCCGGGCGAGTACTTCTACAACGACCCGGTCGCCCCGCAGAGCACCGGCAAGATCGTCGTCACGTGACGGGCCCCTCCCCCGCCCCGAGGGCCGCCTCCGGCAGGCACGGACCCCGGCAGCACCTCACCCCGCCACCACGCTTCGCGAGGACACCGACATGACGACACCTGTTGGCCAAAGACGCCGCATCCGCCCCCTGACCGCAGCCCTGAGCGGCGCCGCCGGCACACTCGGCATCACCATCGCCCTGCTCGCCACCGGCACCCTCAGTGTCGCCCAGGGCCGCATCGGCCAGGGCGCCGAGGAACTCGGCGACCCGGACTACGGCGTGTGCCGGGGCACCGACGCACGCTGCTACCACGGCTGGGGCAACTTCGACACGTCCAAGGGCTACAAGGTGCTGCTCTACACCCGCACCGCGGGACCGCGCCACGCCAACCTCGGCCCCGCCCTGACGCCCGGCATGAACCCGCCCCTGACCGACGCCAACACCGTCCAAAAGGGCCTGCTCAAAATGGGATCCGACAACGGCTTCCAGGTCGACTACACCGAGGACGCCGGCCAACTCGCCTCACCGGCAACCCTGTTCAAATACAACGCGGTCATCTTCTACTCCACGAGCCGCGACGCCCTCGACGACGCCGCCCAGACCTCACTGCGCCAGTACATCCGCGGCGGCGGCGGCTTCGTCGGCGTCCACAACGCCTTCGGCACCGAGTACAACTGGCCCTGGTACGAGGGCCTGCTGGGCAACGCGAACTTCTACGACCACGGCGCCAACCAGCCCGGCACCGTACACACGGTCAACCGCAAGGACACCTCCACCAAGAAGCTGCCACCCACCTGGTCCATCTCCGACGAGTGGTACAACCTCGTGCCCGCCCCCACCAAGGTGCGCGTCCTGGCAAAGGTCGACGAGTCCACCCTGGCCAAAGGCGTGACCGGCAACTACAACCACCCCGGCCACGGCAACAACCATCCCGTCGCCTGGTGCCAGTACTACGACGGCGGCCGCGCCTGGCTCACCACCCTCGGCCACGACGCCAAGGACTTCACCACCGACGGCTCCTTCCCCGGCGCCGCCGAATTCCAGAAGCTCCTCCTGGGCGGCATCGAGTCCGCCATGGGCAAGGCGCCCTTCTGCAAGTAGCCCCCGACCACGGCGCGCACACCCCGAAGCCGCCCGGCACCGGCCGGGACAACCGGCATTCACTCCACAGAAAGGCAGTCACCATGCAGGAGCAGACCCTCCCCACACCCGAGACCCAGGCACAGCCCGCCGAGCCCACCGGCTGGCAGGCACCGGACTTCACCGTCGTCGACACGGCGATGGAGATCACCGCCTACGCCCTGACCAAGAAGTAGGCGCCCGCCGTGCTGCTGCGCGTCCTCGGAACCGCAGCGGGCGGCGGCCTCCCCCAGTGGAACTGTGCGTGCCCCGGTTGCGCCGGGGCACGCCGGCACCCCTCGCGCCGACGCCTGCACGACTCCCTCGCCTTCCACGGCCCCCGGCCCGACACCTGGTTCCTCGCCAACGCCTCCCCCGACGTCGCCGAGCAACTGGAAAGCCATCCCAGCCTGCGGCCGGCCGCCGGTCACGGCCGCACCCCCGTGGTCCGCGTCGTACTCACCGACGCCGAACTCGACCACACCCTGGGCCTGTTGCGGCTGCGCGAGGCCGCCCGCATCGACATCTGGTGCACCGAACCCGTATACAAGGCACTCACCGCACGACTGCCCCTCACCGGCATCCTCTCCCCCTACACCACACTGGCCTGGCACGACCTCCCTGCGGCCGGTGTCGGCCGACCGGCCGAGATCGCGGGCCTGGAGGTGAGCACCGTGCCACTGTCGGACAAACGACCGCGCTACGCGGCCGACGAGGCATCCCACCCGGCCTGGAGTTCCGCACTGAAGGTGCGCGACCCCGCAACGGGCACGAGCGCCCTGTACGCTCCGGCGATCGCCGCCTGGAGCGACCGCCTCGACGACGCGGTCGCCGGATCCGACTGCGTCCTGCTCGACGGCACGTTCCTCGACGAGGACGAGCCCCGGCGCACCGGCATCTCACAGCGCACAGCCTCCGAGATGGGACACCTGCCCATCGAAGGACCCGGAGGCACGGCACCCCGCCTTCGCCACACCCACGCACAGATCCTGTACACCCACCTCAACAACACCAACGCGCTGGGCGATCCGCAGGCCCGCGCACACGACCGGCTCGCGGCTCTCGGTCTGCGCGTAGCCGAGGAAAGAATGGTGGTGACGCTGTGACCACGACCGCCCTACGCGCTACCGGCCTTCCGTCGAGCGATCGCGGGCCGGATGCTCAGCCCTGGGACGCGGCCGGACTGGAGCTGCGCCTGCGCAGCCTGGTCGCGGCGCGGTACCACGACCGGCACCCGTTCAACCAGCGCATGCACCGCGGTGAACTGGGCCCTGCCGAACTGCGCACCTGGGTCGCCAACCGCTTTTACTACCAGTGCGGCATCCCCGTCAAGGACGCACTGATTCTCAGCAAGCTGCCCTCGCCCGCCCACCGGCGCTCCTGGATCCGGCGCATCCAGGACCACGACGGAACCACGGACGGCGAAGGCGGACTCGAACGCTGGCTGCGCCTCGGCGACGCCGTCGGCCTCTCCCGCGAGGAACTCACCTCGCACCGGCACCTGTTGCCCGGGGTGCGCCTGGCCGTGGACGGCTATGTCAACTTCTGCCGCAACAAGAGCGCCCTCGAGGCGGTCGCCTCGTCCCTGACGGAACTGTGCGCGCCCTCCATCATGCTGACCCGGCTCGACACTTTCCCCGTCCACTACCCATGGATCGAGGCGGACGGTCTGGCCTACTTCCAAAGCCGTGTCCCTCAGGGGCGCAGGGACGGCAGTGAGGCACTGTCCTGGGTCACACAGTGGGCCACCACACGTGAACAGCAGCAACAAGCCCTGGACGCCGTCTCCTTCAAGTGCGAGGTGCTGTGGAGCCTGCTCGACAGCGTGCAAGGGGCCGGGACCGGGCCGGAGGACGTCCGATGAACGGCTCCGGGCCCTGGCGCCCGCGAGTGCACTCGGCCGCGGTGCTGCGCCACGACCCCACGCGGCGGGTCGACGTCCTGCTGCTGCCCGAGCGCGTCATCGTGCTGCACGGCACGGGCCGCGCCGTGCTGGAGCGCTGCGACGGCCGGCGGACCGTGGCGGAGATCGCCGAAACGTTCACTGCCGAGGCCGGCGCGGGGCGCGCACAACGTGAGATCGCCTCGTTCCTGGAACGGCTGCGCACGGAAGGCTGCCTGCGATGAACACCCCTGCACCGCCGTGGGCGCTGCTGTCCGAGCTCACCCACTCCTGCCCTCTGCACTGCGGCTACTGCTCCAACCCGCTCGAGCTGACCCGCCGCTCCCACGAGCTGGCGGACGAGCAGTGGGCCGCTGTCTTCGCCCAGGCGGCAGAGCTCGGCGTGCTGCACACCCACCTGTCCGGCGGCGAGCCCCTGCTCCGCCGGGACCTGGAGGACATCACCCAGGCTGCCGTCCGCGTAGGCCTGTACACGCAGTTGGTGACCAGCGGCGTCGGCCTGACGGCGAAGCGGCTCGACGCACTGGTCGACGCCGGCCTGCACAGCGTGCAGCTCTCCGTCCAACACGCCGACCCCGTCACGTCCGACGAGATCGGCGGCCGCCGCTCCTTCGAGGCCAAGCGCGCAGCCGCCCGCCTGGTCAGGGAACGCGGCCTGCCGCTCGGCATCAACGTGGTCCTGCACCGGCACAACCTCGACGCACTCGACGACCTCCTGCGACTCGCCGTGGCCTGGGAAGCCGACCGGATCGAACTCGCGAACACCCAGTTCTACGGCTGGGGCCTGCTCAACCGGACCGCCCTCATGCCCACCCGCGGCCAACTCGCCCGCGCCCGCACGACAATCGCGCACTGGCACGAGCGAGCCGACACCGCACTGGACATCACCTGGGTGGAACCCGACTACTTCACCGGAACGCCCAAGCCGTGCATGGGCGGCTGGGGAGCGGTTTCCCTCACCGTCACACCCGACGGCACGGTACTGCCCTGCCCCGCCGCGGCATCCATCCCCGACCTCGACGCGCCGAACGTGCGGGACCACTCCCTGAGATGGATCTGGGAGGACTCCCCCGCCTTCACCCGCTACCGCGGCACAGAGTGGATGCCTACGCCGTGCCGCACCTGCGACCGCAAGACCGAAGACTTCGGCGGCTGCCGCTGCCAGGCCTTCGCACTCACCGGCGATGCCGCCCGCACCGACCCCGCCTGCTCCCTCTCCCCCGACCACACCGCCCTCGTGGCGCTCACCCACGTCAGCGACCCACCCGCGATCGTCCCACGCCGTCCTGGCGCAGCCCGACAGACACATACCGCTCGTTCCCACCAGCTCTGATCCTCCTTCCGTTGCGGAGTGCGGTCATGATGCAAGGCCAGGACGGACCTAGCCACTCACCACCGTGCGGGCCCCGCTGTGTGATGGGTCGGGGTGCAATGCCAGCGTGACGCTCATGACTACTGACACACCGGCAGCTGCACGAGTCACCCGGGTGTGGGGCCAGATCGTGGCATGGCTGGCCGAGTACGCCCCGCCGTCGTACGCGGCCCTGAGACCCGGCGCCTCCGACGAGGAGATCGCGGCCCTGGAAGAAACCGCATCAACCCTGCCTGCCAGGCGCGCACTTGATCGCAAAGAACCCACCCCTTCGAAGACGACGGCACCCGTTCGCACCGTAGAGTCACTTCATGCCGACCGGAGACAGCCGAGACATCACTGCCAAGCACTGGCAGGACTGCTCAGATGTGTACGACTTCCTTGACCAGATCCGCCTGCGGCCCGGTGTTTGGCTGCTCGGAGGGTCGCTGCATCATCTGCAGTCCATGCTGATCGGCTACCAGGTAGCCCTCGGCGCGCACTCCATCGAAGAGCCCTGCGACTTCTGGCCCGGCGGAGCCTTCAGCCAATGGCTCGCGACACGCCTCGACGGCAGCAGCGCGCTCGGTTGGGCAGCCACCATCGAGCACAGCACCCCCGACGGCTCAACTCCCGTCGACGAGTTCTTCCGTCTCCTCGACGCCTATAGAGGCGACGTGGCGCACGATGCGGCGTCAACCACCGCAACCCACCGGTTCCCCGGCATCGAGTACATGCACGACACGTTCGTCACTCTCTTCTGGCGCCGACGACTCCTCACACAGGCCGTGACAGAGCTTGAAGGACTCGGTTTCCGCGTCGTGCACCTCGCGGCAGGCCAGTGGACCACGGAACAGGAGATGCACCGTGCGATCGCCGCCGCGCTCCATTTCCCCGACTACTACGGCCGCAACCTGGACGCCCTCAACGACTGCCTCGGCGACGTCGCCTGCTACGGCGGCTACGACGACACCCTCCAAGGCGCCGGACTCGTGTTGGCCTTCACGGATTACGAACGCTTCGCCGCCGCGTGGCCCAGAACGGCCCACATCGTGTTGGAGATCATCGCCGCCCAGGCCCGCAGGGCCTCGGTACGACACCACCGCTTCTTCGCCCTGGTCCACAGCAACGACCCGGACATCCGGTTCGAACCCGTCGGAGCCATGCCCGTCCTGTGGAACAGTGACGAATGGACTGACAGGTAGCGCGGCTCGCCAGTGGCACCAGAAGGTTCGACCCTCCCCTCTTCCGCCCGCCGCTCACGTCTCGCGCTGCGGCTCGTACGCGTCGGCTTGTAGCCCGAACGTCCAGGCGACGCCCTCGCGCGCGGTTCTGGTGCGCGGCGGCACGCGCAGCCAGTAGGTGCGGTGGGTGCCGTCGGGCTCCGGGGTGGAGTTGACGACCTCGACCATCACCACGTCCTCGTCGCCGGGGAGCTGGACCCGCCACAGGACACCGGTGGCGTCCCGGTGCACGGGCTCCGCGCCGGACTCCGTCAGATAGCGGTCGTAGCCGAAGTGCTCCAGCATCACACGGCGCAGTTCCGCGTTCGCCTCGTCGCGGATGCGCTGCGGGGTCAGCCCGGCGAGCCCGGCCAGGAAGTCGGCGGGCACCGGCATGCCGCGCCAGGCGTGCAGCGCGAATCCGTCGGGGAAGGCCAGGGCGGGTCCGGTGGCGCTGTCGAGGCGGCCGGCCTCGTCGCGGTGCAGCTCCGTGGGCCGCTCGCAGACCACGGCCACCCGCTCGTACGGCCACCACCAGCCGGCCGACCGGGCGACCTGCGCCAACCCGTCGAGGCGGGAGTCCGGCCCCGCGCCGGACGAACCGAAAGCGCTCAGCCAAGCGGCCTCGTGCTGGCCGAGCACCGCGTCCAGGAGCATCAGCCGGATCGCCGTCTCGCTCCTCCGGTCCCGGGCGCCCGCGACCGTGCGGGACGGCGCGGCCAGTTCCTCCACGATGCCCGTTCTGATGCGGTCGACCAGCATCTGCGTGGTGTCCCACAGGCGGCCTCCCGTGGCGCTCCAGTGCGCGCCCCAGCCGCCGGGGCCGAGCCGCGTGTGCAACCGCTCACGGGCCTGTGCCCAAGGCCCGTTACGCACCAAATCCCTTACACATGCGCCCTGTTCTCCCGCCTCGGCCAGCTGCACGAGCAGCACCACGGCAGCGCGTGGCGAGTCCGCCCACAGGATGCGCGTGGGCTCGGCAAGCCCCACCCGGCGATAGGCGCGCCGCACACCGGCCTCGGCCGCTTCCCGGTCGGCGGGTCCGGTGGCGGCGGCGACCGCCCGCCAGTGCGCCAGGTCCGCCGCGGCGTTCCCCGAATCCTCCTGCGCCCCCGCCCCGACCGGTGCGCCCGTCCCCGCCGTTGACGTCATCTGCTGTGCCCTCATCGTGTCGCTCATCCCCCGCATCTCCCCGTCCGCGCTCACTCGTCGTCCTGTACCTGTACTTGTCCCGCCCCGCCGCGTCCCGACCGCTCAGTCCGCCACGATCCGCACCGAACCCGGCACGTACTCGCGCTGCCGGATCACTCGGAACCAGCCCTTGGGCAGCGGTATCGCCGCGTGCTCCTCGTGCACCACCCGTCCGCCGTCGGGCAGTTGGAGGAGCAGCGGCCCGAACGGGCCCGGCTCACGCACCAGCCGGCCGGGGCCGACGACCGCGTGGGCGTGGCCCGTGACCTCGCCCAGCGCGAGCACCAGGCGCCCGCGGGCGTCCCGCGGCTCGTCCGGGGCGTCCGCGACGTGCGGGGGCACCGCACCCTCCGCGAGCGGCACTATCAGCACGTCTCCCTGCCGGTACATGGTTCTCCCGTCCCGCGGTCCGCCGAGTGCGACCGCGTCGTTGCCGACGGTAGGCGCAGGGTCTGACAACGGCGGCCGGGCGCCCCCGGGGCGGCCGTTGTCAGTGCCGGTTGGTACAACTTCAGTTCCAGCGGAGATCGCGGACGGCGCGAACAGATCGGGAACGGGGCGGACATGGCCATCGGGAACCACTTGCAGGAGCTGTACGGCCTGCCCACCTTCGACTTTCCGGCGGCGGACGCGAAGCAGGCGGCGACGCTGCCCGCCGCAGACTCCGTCGCGTGGCGGATCTCCGTCGAGTCGTACGACAGCGAGGAGGCGTGGCCGGAGGCGTTCGCCCGGTTCGCCAAGGCGGTGGACCTCGGCCGCGTCAAGGCGATCGTGGTCGGCTCGTGGAGCGACCCGTACGAGAACGGGCCGGAGGAGATCGTCGCTGCGCTCCTCGAGGCGCGGGACCGGCTGACGGCGTTGCGCGCGCTGTTCCTGGGCGACATGGTCTTCGAGGAGTGCGAGATCTCCTGGATCACGCAGGGCGACGTGACCCCGCTGCTGAACGGGTTCCCGGAGCTGACGGAGTTCGCGGTGCGCGGCGGCACCAGCCTGGCGTTCCCCGCGGTGCGCCACGAGCGGTTGCGCTCCCTGACCGTGGAGACGGGCGGTCTGCCCGCCGAGGTGGTGCGCGGCATCGCGGCGAGCGACCTGCCCGCCCTGACCCGTCTTGCCCTGTGGCTGGGCACCTCGGACTATGGCGGTGACTCCACCGTCGCCGACGTCGAGCCCCTCCTGACGGGCAGTCGGCTGCCGTCGCTGAAGCACCTGGCCCTGTGCAACAGCGAGATCCAGGACGAGATCGCGGCGGCCGTGGCCGCCGCCCCGGTGGTGGCCCGGCTCGACACGCTCGACCTGTCGATGGGCGTCCTCACCGACGACGGCGCCACCGCGCTCCTCGCCGGCCAGCCGCTCACGCACCTGAGCAAGCTCGACCTGCGTCACAACTACCTGAGTGACGGGCTGCGTCAGCGTTTCCTGGACTCCCTGGTGCCCGCGGGCGTCGAGGTCGACCTCGACGCCGACGACGCGGACGAGGACCAGGACGGGGACACCGTGTGGCGGTACGTCTCGGTCGGCGAATGACCGGGCGGCCCACACCGGCGGGGCCGGACGGCGCGCGGGACACGGCGGCCGTGTCCGCACCCCACCCCGCCCCGTTGCGTCTCGCGGTCGTCGGCAACCCCGGGAACCGCCGGGTGGACCTGTTCACGGCCGCCGTACGGGACGCCGGACTGCCGGCGCCGCGCGTGGTCGCGTGGCGCGACGTACTGCGCGACGGCGGGGCCTCGTTCGCCGACGACGAGATCGTGCGGATCGACTCGGCGGGCGAGGACAAGGAGGTCGAGCGCATTCTGCGGGGTGTGTCCGATCCGACGCGCGTCGAAGGCGGCGCCCGGTGGTACCGGCGGTTCCTGGCCGCCGTGCGTTCGCTCGACGGTGGAGTCCGGCTCGACGATCCCGACGACGTCGCCGTGCTCTTCGACAAGCGCAGCTGCCATCGTGTCCTCGCCGACGCGGGGGTGGCCGTCCCGGCCTCCCCCACGTCCGGCGGCGCCGCCGAGGTGCGCGGCTGGGACGACGTGCGGGCGCTGATGGCGGAGCACAGGATGCCCCGGGTGTTCGTCAAACCGGCCCACGGCTCCTCGGCCTCCGGCGTACTCGCCGTGGAGACGGCCGGACCCGGCCGGATCCGCGCCACCACATCCGTGGAACTGGCGGACGGCGCACTGCACAACTCCCTGCGGGTACGGCGCTACACGCGCGAGTGCGTCATCGCGGCGATCGTGGACGCGCTGGCCCCGGACGGGCTGCACATCGAACGCTGGCTGCCGAAGGCGTCGCTGCACGGACGCGCGGCCGACCTGCGCGTCGTCGTGGTCGCCGGCCGCGCCACGCACGCCGTCGTGCGCACCAGCCGGACCCCTCTCACGAACCTCCATCTCGGCGGGCTGCGCGGCGAGTGGGCCGCCGCCCGGCACGCCGCGGGCGCGTCCTGGGCGCACGCCCTCGACCTGTGCGAACGCGCCGCCGCTTGCTTCCCCCGCACCCTCTGCGTCGGCGTCGACCTGCTGCCCTCCGTGGGCTGGCGGCGCTTCACCGTCGGCGAGGTCAACGCCTTCGGCGATCTGCTGCCGCGCCTGACCGGGCTGCCCGGCAGCGGCGCCGAGGGAGAGGACACCTACGCGGCCCAGGTCGCCGCCGTGCTCCGTCATTTCCCCGACACGGAGCACCCCGCGCGGGCCCCGGCCGTTTTCGGCGCTCCGCACCGGTGGGCTCCCGCCGCCGCACACCCGCTCGCAAGGACCCCCGATGCCCGTACCTGACACCACCTCGCCACCGCCGACCGCACCGGCCGCACCGGCCGCACCGACTGCACCGACTGCACCGACTGCACCGACTGCACCGACTGCTGCGACCGACACGAGCGGCGCGACGGCCGATCCCGACATGAACGAGGTCGTGGGCCGCGACGACCTCCTGCTGCTCACCCTCGACACGCTGCGCCACGACGTGGCGGTCGAGCTGGCCGCGGCGGGCCGCATCCCCCATCTGGCACGTCATCTGCCGGGCGGCGCCTGGGAGAAGCGGCATGCGCCGGGCAGCTTCACGTACGCCTCCCACCAAGCGATGTTCGCCGGTTTCCTGCCGACCCCCGCGACGCCCGGCCCGCACCCGCGGCTGTTCGCGGCGCGGTTCGCGGGCAGTGAGACCACGGCGGGCCGCACCTATGTCTTCGACACCCCGGACCTGGTGTCGGGTCTGGCCGCCGCCGGCTACCGGACCGTGTGCGTCGGCGGCGTCGGCTTCTTCAACCGACAGGGCGCCCTGGGGAACGTCCTGCCGGGCCTGTTCCAGGAGAGTCACTGGGAGCCCGAGTTCGGGGTCGCCTCACCCACGTCGTTCGAAATGCAGGTCGCGCGCGCGGAGCGGGTCGTCGCCGAACTCCCGCACGAGCGAAAGCTGTTCCTGTTCGTGAACGCGGCGGCTCTGCACCAGCCCAACTGGTTCCACCTGCCGGGCGGCGCGCGCGCGTCGGGCGACACCCGCGAGACCCATGCCGCCGCTCTGGAGTACATCGACCGGCACGTGGGGCGGCTGTTCGCGGCGATGAGCGCGCGCCGCCGCTGCTTCGCCATCGTCTGCTCCGACCACGGCACGACCTACGGGGACGACGGCTACACCGGCCACCGCCTCGGCCACGAAGCGGTCTGGACCGTGCCCTACGCCCACTTCTTCCTGGAGCCGACCGCATGACCGCCACCACCGCCGAAGCGGCCGGACACATCGGGCCCGGCCCCGTCAACACCTCACGCCCGTACCAGAGTTACGTCTACGCGTACCCGCACAAGACCGCCTACCGGCCGCTGCCCGAGCGTCCCGCGCTGCGCGACCTGTGGCGCGACGAGCCCAAGGGCGCACTCTCCCTCTATCTCCACATACCGTTCTGCGAGGTCCGCTGCGGCTTCTGCAATCTGTTCACGCGCATCGGCGCCCCGGACGAACTGACGGGTCGCTATCTGGACGCCCTGGAGCGCCAGGCCGTGGCGGTGCGCGAGGCGCTCGGCGACGGTCCGGACGTGCGGTTCGCCAACGCGGCGTTCGGCGGCGGCACCCCCACCTTCCTCGACGCGGACGAGCTGGCACGACTCTGCGACATCGCGGAGCTCCGGACGGGCGCGGACCTCAGGGCGGTGCCACTGTCCGTGGAGACCTCCCCCGCGACGGCCACCGCGGACCGGCTCGCGGTCCTCGCCGAGCGCGGCACGACCCGCCTCAGCATCGGCGTGCAGAGTTTCGTCGACGCGGAGGCCCGCGCCGCTGTCCGGCCGCAGCGCCGCGCGGACGTGGAGGCGGCACTCACCCGCATCCGGGACACGGACATCCCGGTCCTGAACATCGACCTGATCTACGGCATCGACGGCCAGACCCCGGCGAGCTGGCGCACCTCCCTCGACGCGGCGCTCGCCTGGCGTCCCGAGGAGCTGTACCTCTACCCGCTCTACGTCCGGCCGCTGACCGGCCTGGGCCGCAGCGCCGCCCCTCTCACCGACGAGGCCTGGGACGAACAGCGCCTTCGCCTGTACCGCCAAGGCCGCGACCACCTAATGGAGCACGGCTACGAGCAGGTGTCGATGCGTATGTTCCGGCGCGCGGACGCCCCCGTGCAAGGCCCGGACGACTACGCCTGCCAGACCGACGGCATGATCGGCCTGGGCTGCGGCGCCCGCTCGTACACCTCGTCGCTGCACTACTCCTTCGAGTACGCCGTCGACATGCGGGAGATCCGCGCGATCATCGACGACTACACGGCCACCCCGTCCGAGGAGTTCGCGCGGGCGCGGCACGGGCGCCGCGTCGACGGGCGAGAGGCGCGCCGCCGTCATCTGCTGCAGTCGCTGCTGCAGGCCGAGGGCATGCCGCTGAACGACTACCGGATGCGGTTCGACGCGGGCCCGTTCGACGACTTCCCGGCCGAACTCGCCGTGTTCGCCGCGCGCGGCTGGCTGGAGCCGTACGACGACGGGGCGCGGCTGCGGCTGACGCCGGAGGGGCTGGCGCACTCGGACGCGCTCGGTCCTGAGCTGTTCTCCCCCGAGGTGCGCGCCGCGATGGCCGCCTACGAACCGAGGTGAACGGCCGATGGATCTGACACTCCTGTACCGGGGGCCGCTGTCCTCGTGCGACTACGACTGTCCGTACTGCCCGTTCGCCAAGCGCCGCGACTCCACGGCGCAGTTGCGGGCGGACCGCGCGGCTCTGGAACGGTTCACCGGCTGGGCGGCCGGGCAGCACGAGGACCGGTTGTCCGTCCTGTTCACGCCGTGGGGCGAAGGGCTGGTGCGCTCCTGGTATCGCAGAGCGATGGTCGAGCTCTCGCACCACGAGCACGTCGCACGCGTCGCCATCCAGACCAATCTGAGCTGCCGCACCGAGTGGCTCGCCGACGCCGACCTGGACACGCTGGCCCTGTGGTGCACGTTCCACCCGGGACAGACGCCCTACGAGCGGTTCCTCGGCAAGACGCGGGAGTTGGCGCGGCAGGGTGTGCGGTTCAGCGTCGGCGTGGTCGGCTTCCCGGAGCATCTGGCGCAGGCCCGCGCACTGCGCAAGGCGCTGCCGTCCGAGGTGTACCTGTGGGTGAACGCGGCGGAGGGCCGCACGTACACGGACGAGGAGGCCGCGGCCTGGACGGCCGTCGACCCCCTCTTCCCGTACAGCAGGCACCCGCACCGCTCGGCCGGACTGCCCTGCCGGACCGGTTCCTCGGTCGTCTCGGTGGACGGCGAGGGCACGGTGCGCCGCTGTCACTTCGTCCCGGCCGAGCTGGGCAACCTGTACGACGGTTCCTGGCGCGCGGCGCTCGCGCCCCGGGCATGCCCTCTGGCGGTCTGCGACTGTCACATCGGCTACGTCCATCTGGAGACGCTGCCGCTCTACGACGTCTTCGCGGGCGGGGTTCTTGAGCGGATACCGGCGGCGCCGGTTCAAGTGGTCAGGACGCCGTTCCCCGAAGTGCCGCGTCCCGTGCCGCCGCTCTCCGCGCGCTGTCGATGATCTCCGTCGGCACGGTCCGCGTCACCGGGTTCGAAGCACACTGCCCCACCTCATCCCCGCCGTGGTGTGACTCATGGGCGGCGCTCGTCCGGCGTCACTTGCCGCTGTAGACGGGGAACGCGCTGTGTTCGCCGTAGTCCACGTCGCGCAGGTTGCGCAGGGCGTCCATGTCAGCGCCGGAGATCTCGAAGTCGACCGCGGCATTGGAGCGCATGTGCTCGGGGTTCGCCGTCTTGGGCAGCGACACCGTGCCCAGCTGCAGGGTGTATCGGATGCACAGCTGCGGGACGGACACACCGTACTTCTCTGCCATCGCCTGGACCTCGGCGTTCTGCAGGATGGCTCCGTGCGCGATCGGCGAGTATGCCTCGACGAGGATCTGCTTGCCCTCGCAGTAGGCCAGGAGTTCTGAGGGAGTGTTGCCGGCGTGGACGAGCAACTGGTTCACGTGCGGCACGACGGTCGCGCCCTGCAGGATGTTCTCCAGGTCCTGCTGCTGGAAGTTGGACACCCCGATGGAGCGGATCGTGCCGGCCTGATGCGCCTCTTCGAGCGCGCGCCATGCTTCGCGGTTGCCCTTGGCGTAGTCGCCGCCGCGGAAATCGTCCCAGGGCTGCGGACTGTGGATGAGCATCAGGTCGATGTACTCGATCCCGAGTTTCTCCAGTGACCTGTCGATCGCGTCGGCCGCCTGGTCGTAGTCCTTGATCTCCGCTGCGAGTTTGGTCGAGACGAACAGCTCGTCGCGGGGCACGCCGGCGGTGCGCACGCCTTCGCCGACGCCGCGCTCATTGCCGTAGGCCTGCGCGGTGTCGATGTTGCGGTAGCCGATCTCCACGGCTGCGCGGACCGCGGCAGCCGCCTTAACGTCGTCGATGAACCAGGTGCCGAGCCCCAGCTTGGGGATCTCGACGCTGTTGGAGAGGGTGTAGGTCTCGTCCAGGATGGTCATGCGTTCGCTCCGTTCCTCGGCAGCTCGCCGTACGCCTCGTCGGTGACGGGCTCGAGCCATTCGTTGCTGACGTCTTCGCCCGGGGTGATGAGGGCGACGTGGGAGAACCACGAGTCGGCCTTCGCGCCGTGCCAGTGCTTCGTGCCCGCCGGAACACGGATCACCGTTCCCGGCTCCATGCTGACGGGGTCCGCGCCTTCGGCCTGGTACCAGCCGCTGCCCGCCGTGCACAGCAGGATCTGGTCTCCGCCACCGCCCGTGCCGTGGTGGATGTGCCAGTTGTTGCGGCAGCCCGGCTCGAAGGAGACATTGCTGACGGGGACGCTCCCCGAGGCGAGCGGTGCCAGGTAGCTCTGGCCGATGAAGTACTGTGCGAAGGCGTCGTTCTTCTCCCCGAGCGGGAAGATCTGGTCAAATCCGTTGACAGTCATTTCGTTCTTTCCTTCTGTTTCCGAGCGTCCGCCCTAGCGGTTGACATAGGCCATGTGCTCGGCGTTGTAGCGGTCGCCGCTGACGCCGACCCGCTGGGCCAGGCTGTCGAGGTCGGCGACCTCGTCCGCGGACAGCGCGAGGGCCGTGGCGGCGTTGTTCTCCTGGATTCGGGCCGTGCGGCGGGTGCCGGGGATGGGCACGATCCACGGCTGCTGCGCGAGCAGCCAGGCCAGGGCGATCTGACCCGGCGTCGCACCCTTCACGCCGGCGAGCTGCCGGACGTGGTCGACGAGAGCCTGGTTCGCGGCCCTGTTCTCCTCTTCGAAGCGCGGGACCCGGCGGCGGATGTCTCCGTCGGCGAAGGTCGTGGATGTGTCGACGGTGCCGGTGAGGAAGCCCTTGCCGAGGGGGCTGAACGGCACGAACCCGATGCCGAGCTCGGCGAGCGTGGGCAGCACCTCGGCCTCGGGATCCCGGGTCCAGAGTGAGTACTCGCTCTGGACCGCGGTCACCGGGTGGACGGCGTGTGCGGCGCGGATCGTGGCGGCCGAAGCCTCGGAGAGCCCGAAGTGCCTGACTTTCCCCTCGGCGATCAGCTCGCCGACCGTCCCGGCGACGTCCTCGATCGGTACATCGGGGTCGACGCGGTGCTGGTAGAACAGGTCGATCGCGTCGGTACGGAGCCGCTTCAGGGACTCCTCCGCGACGCGGCGGATCTGCGCGGGACGGCTGTTGAGGCCGACGCTCCGGCCGTTCTGGATGTCCCATCCGAACTTGGTGGCGATCACGACCTGGTCGCGGACCGGCTCCAGCGCCTCGCCGACCAGCTCCTCGTTCACGTAGGGTCCGTAGACCTCGGCGGTGTCGAAGAAGGTCACTTTCTCGTCGACCGCGGAGCGCAGTACCGCGATCATGTCGTCGCGGCTGCCGGGGTTGGGCCCGTAGCTCTGGGACATGCCCATCGCGCCGAGCCCGATCGCGGAGACCTCCAGGCCTTGTCCGAGTGTTCTGGTGTGCATGGTCATCCCTCTTGGATCGTGATCGGGTGGCCGCGTGGTGGACGTCGGCCCGTGGTCGATGGTGTCCAGCGCACGAGTCAGGCGGTCCCTGGGCACCCGCTTCTTCGGCCTGCGCCTGCGCACGGGCCGGGCCGCGCCATTGACAGCCCGGGCGACGTCGAAGAGGTGCTCGCGCTCGGCGTCGTCCAGCCGCAGCGGCCGGGCCACCGACTCCAGCACGGCATCGGAGACGCCGGCCAGGTGGCCGCGCTCGATCTTGGCGCAGCACTCCCGGCTCATGTCCGCGAGCATCGCCACCTCGCCGCGGCGCAGGCCCGCCATGCTCCGGTGCCCGGAGACCGGTGGTGCGGCCCGCTCGGGAGTGAGGTTCGCTCGACGGGACACGCGGAATTCCCGTGCTTCGTTCCTGGCGTCCATGTGTCCCACGCTAAGGCGCTGAGCGCCGGTGAGGGATGCCCTGCCAGTACGTCCTTCACCAGGGACTCCCTCGCCCTGCAGGTGCGGCGGTGTCATTGACATCGCACCTTCGGAGAGCGGCCGACGGACGTCGACGCAGGCAGGGAGAGATCATGGCTGAGAACACAGGCACCGGATGGACCGGCGGGAAGAACGCGTTCGGCGACTTCGCTCCGGGGATGGTCCATTACACCGACCGGGTCCTCTTCGACGAGGTCTGGGAGCGCGAGGGCCTGTCCAAGCGCGACCGCAGCCTCGTCACCATCTCCGCGCTGACCGCGCTCGGGAAGATGGACCAGCTGCAGTTCCACCTCGGCTATGCCCGCCAGAACGGCGTCACCGACGAGGAGCTGCGGGAGGCCCTGCTGCACCTGGCGTTCTACTCCGGCTGGCCCAACGGCATGGGAGCGACGAGCGTGCTGAAGCGCATCGTCGAGGAGCAGGACTGAGCATGCCCTCAGGCGCGGTCGCCGCGTCGGGCGGATGGTCGGCGTCGGGCTGATCGGGCTGATCGGGCTGATCGGGCTGATCGGGCTGTACATGGATGCAGGCTTGACCTCCGCGGTCCGGCACGCCGCGGAGATCTCCCCCTACCGGCGCACCTCGATGCACGGCGGTGGGGAGTCATCGCCGTGCATCGATGCGGCGTCTGCGATCGGCCGATCGCACCGCGGGGACCCCACCAGGTGTGGATCGCGATCCGCGTAGCCACGGACGTGTTGCGCCTCTGGCGCAGATCTTGGCAAGCGGTGGCGGAGCGTCACCGGGCGCGGGTCAGCCCACGGTCCATTTCTGGTTGGCGCCGCCCGAGCAGGTCCAGATCTGAAGCCGAGTGCCGTTGGCCGAACTGTTGCCGGTCACGTCCAGGCACTTGTTGGCCTGTGGGTTGACGATGTCGTTCGCTGAGCTGACCGCCCATTTCTGCGCGGCCGTCCCGTTGCAGTCGTAGAGCTGGACCGTGGTGCCGTCCGCGGTGCCTCCGCCGGTCACGTCCAGGCATTTGCCGAGCGCGCGGATCGTGCCGTCGGAGCCGACGGTCCAGTTCTGGGCCGAGGTGCCGTTGCAGTCGTAGAGCTGTACGGGGGTGCCGTTGGCGGAGTTCGCCGCGGCGACGTCGACACACTTGCCCGCGAGGCCCCTGATCGCGCCGCCGGTGGGCGCGTCGCCCGTGGTCACCGTCACCGAGTCCACCACCAGTTGGGCGGGGAAGGCCGTGGAACTGTTGGGGTCGCCCGGCCAGTAGCCGCCGACCGCCAGGTTGAGGATCAGGAAGAACGGCTTGTTGAAGGCCCAGGTCTTGCCACTCACGTCGGCGGGTGTGCGTGTCTGGTAGACGACGCCGTCGACCGACCACTTGATCGAGTTGGGCGCCCAGTCGACTGCGAAGGTGTGGAACGCGTCCGCGAAGGCCTGACCGCCGGGCAGCGAGTAGCCGGCGCCTACACCGGCCGACCCGGAGTATCCGGGGCCGTGGAGGGTGCCGTGGACCGTGGAGGGCTCGAAGCCGACGTTCTCCATCACGTCGATCTCACCCGAGTTGGGCCAGCCGACCGACCCGATGTCCGTGCCGAGCATCCAGAAGGCCGGCCACATGCCCTGGCCACGCGGGATCTTCATCCGCGCCTCGACGTGCCCGTACTGGGCGCTGAACTTCCCCGAGGTGTTCAGCCGGGCCGAGGTGTACTGGCATGTGCCGTACCAGCACTGGTAGTTGGCCGGGTTCTCCTTCTTTGCCGTGATCACCAGGTGGCCCTGGCCGTCCAGGGCGGCGTTGTTGGTACCGGATGTGTAGTACTGGCGCTCATGATTGTTGACGTTGTCACCGGTCTCCAGCGTCCACCTCGACGAGTTGACCGCGCTACCCGCAGCGCCGTCGAAGGTGTCGGAGAACGTCACCGCGGCGGCGGCGACATCCGATGGTTCCGCGCGAGCCACGCCCGTCGCGGCGGAGGCGACCAGCGTGGCGGACAGAGCGGCGAGCAGACATCTGCGAAGCAGGCGATGGGAGGTCACGTCTCAGTCCTTCCTGGGCGGTCGGGCACGAAAGGGGCCGACCGAGGTGGAGGTGAAAGCGTTCGCCTGTTGATTTAAGGAGTGAAGTAAGGGGGAGTCAAGACGCTGGTACGGACCAGATGTCGGCCGGGGTGAGGGGGTCGGGTGCCTCGGTGACGGTGGGCCAGGTCGCCGGCGTTGTCGTTGGGTTGCGCAGCAGCCGTTCGTATTCGTCGGGGTTTCCGCGTGCGTGTGCGGGGGCGGTGCTGTCGCAGGTGAGCGTCAACGGACGTTCGTTGAGGGGGTATTGCTCGGTCAGCCGGGAGGCGAGGGCTGTCAGGTCGACGGTGTCGGGGCCGGCCCGCAACAGCAGCCCGTCGGTGGTCTTGGTGATTGCCTCGCGGTCACTTGTGCTGGGCCGGAGGGCATCATAGGTGGATGCGAATCCTGACACTCAACACTTGGGGAACCCGGGGCGACTGGAGGGAGCGCGAGGCCAGGTTCCGTGATTGCGTCGAGCAGCTCGCGCCGGACATCTTGACGTTGCAGGAAACGGTCCATGCGCCCGGCACGCATCAAGCGCTGAGGATGCTCGGTGAGCAGTTCCATATCGCCGACGGGCAGGAGCGAGAATCGGGCCGACCGGGCGCACCCCAAGGCCAAGGGATCACGACTGCCTCCCGCTGGCCTTTCGGACGCGTTGTCGAGGTCGACCTCAACCTGACCGATCGAACGGGGGATTTCGCCTGCACGTGTCTCATCACCGAGATTCTGGCGCCTCACCCACTCGGCCGGATCTGGGTGGCACATCACTTTCCCGATTATCAGCTCGACCATGAACTTGAGCGCTGCCTTCAAGCAGCAGCGGTGGCTCGCAAGTTGGAGGAGTTGGTGAAGGAGTCACCCGGTCACGTCGTCATTGCAGGTGACCTGGACGCCGAGGCCGATGCCGACAGCGTCCGTTTCCTCACCGGTCGGCATGTCATCGATGGTTTCAGCGTCTGTTATCGCAACGCCTGGGAAGCAGTCCGCCCTCACGAACCGCTGACGACGTATTCGTCGTTGAATCCCTACCGGCAGGAGCCCGACTGGCCGTTCCACGGCATCGATCACGTCATGGTCCGATGCGCAACCGCAGGGCCGACACTGCTGGCGACGTCGTGCAGGCGCGTGTTCGACGTCGGGACGGAGATCGTCAGCGACCACTACGGTCTCGCTGTCGACTATGAAGTGGCATCGTCGACCTGGTGACCGGGTTTTCTCGAACTCGGAGCGCGGTGCCAT